>PLXC01000171.1 GCA_003151275.1 Candidatus Melainabacteria bacterium | reverse complement strand
CGCTGAGCCTCTGGAGGGTTCTTCAGTCCTTCGGTAAGGATAACGATGCCGCGGTTACCCTTGTTGAAAGCACCATTGAGCTGCACCGAGCGGGGGTCATCAGTATCGACACGACCCATCATGGCCAGGTTTTCGGCTCCAATCCACTCCGAGATATCGAAGTTGATCGGGTTGACTTCAGAAACGTCAACGATGCCAACAGAGCCCTCAAAGTCACTGGAGAAGCGGAATGAGTCTATCGGGTAGTCGGCGATGGCAATCGGCTTACCGGCTTTCACCTTCAGACCACGCACCAGATCCTGCACCATCGGCTCAGGAGCAAACACGACTGAGCGGGTGCTCTTCGGCATGCCGAGTCCATAGACAACACAAGACACCAGGTCCTCGGTGGACAGACTGGCAATGGCTTCAAACGTTTCAGGCAGATTGTTTGCCTGCAAAATGTTCTTCACACGCGCGTTGATTGTCACCATCTCACGCAGGCCCAGAGACTCGAGAATTTCGAGCTTGATCTCGCTGACGCGCGCTTCGAAGTCTTCAGGACCTTCTTTGTCGGCTTGGTCGGCAGCGACAGTGGGGATCAAATAGAGGAGGTTGAGAGGATTATCGCGCACTCGGCTCTCTTTCAAGAACGGCACGGGTTCAGCATTGCGGAAGAGCGCCTTCAAGGTGTTGTCGAGATCCGACTTACCTGAAGATGGCGGTCCGATTTGCACGCAGGCCTGCTTGGACGTCTCACCGCCCATGGCAGCAGGGTAAAGGTACTTCACGGCCATCTCGTGGAGGGCTCGTTCGGTACCGTAGAAGTTGCGGGTGGCGTTGAAGGAACGCAGGTTCGAGTCGCCGTACAGATTCTGCAGCTGCACAGTGCGGGCGTCGTTGTAACCTTTGTTGTCCCAGAGCCTGAAGAACCTGGCATGCGCTGACTCGCACGATGCGGGATGCTGCACGGCGAAAGCCAGAAAGTCCTTGAAGCTACCCTTAAACGGAGTTTTGGGCAATACGTTATTGTCTTTGATCATAGTAGTTTCCATGGTTGTCTCTCTTTCCTTAGCTCTGGTTCCAGAGCTTGTAGTCGCGGAAGTAGGTAAGAGCCTGCTCCCGACAGTGGCTGCAATAACCCAGTTGGTTGAAACGCTCGAGAGCTTCACGACGTTGTGACCTTTCTTCGTCGTTCAGCTCAATTTCTGACTTGAGTACAATCTCAAGCCGTTTAGCTGTCTCGTCGTTGAGCTTCTTGCGAATGCCATCGGCGAGTCTCTGTATCGTCTGCCAGGTAATCTCAACCTCGCCATCCAGCCCTTCTTCAGCATTCTGCATGAGCCGGCTTTCGAGGATGACACCTATTTCCGCATCAATGGAACGCCGGAAATCATGTCGTTCAGATGAGCCGTTCAAGCCCATCCATTTGTCGAGATCGTCGAGGAAAGTTTCGTCGACTTTCTCTTTGCGCAAAGTCGGAATACCCGCCTGACTAACGGTTTCTTCCACTTCTCTGGCGCCTGTGCTGAAAGCCTTAGCATGCGAGCGATAGCGCTCGAACAGCTCGCTTGCCCGCCGCTCGAAGTCTGGAGCAGCAACTTCGAAAAGCTGCCGGCGCAGCACTCGACGATATTCACCCTCTAACAATCCGACGCTTTTATCGTCGAAGCTTTTGGGACCCTCAAGGAACTCCTCGCAGTTTTTCAGGACTTCCTCTTCCTTCTTAGTCAGACCAGGCGTCTTCTTCAACTGCGCGATTTTGGCGCGCAGAAAGTTGATCATGTCCAGCTCACTGACACAACGGTCCTTATCTTTAAGAGCAATTTCAGTTACCTGCCCTACGACTCCGAGCATGACGGCCATGTTCAAGCCATGCATACCTTCGTCTTCACCGGCCGCGGCCCAGAACTCGCCCACCGACCAGTGTTCGACCTCCTTTTTGCTTACCGGCGTGAAATCATAAGCACCGTATCCAGTGGCAGAGGCAGTCTTAGATTTCTTTTCGACCAGCAGCTGTTCACCGTCATACATGCGTGCACGTGTGACGATGTCAACTTCGTGCTCCTTCTTCATGCGACTGATTACTGAAAGCAGCGCTGCCAACTTAAGAGCAATTGGGCCAAAGTGTGGCTGGTCGCGCAGTCCGCTCAGGAAGTCGCGATAGGCGAGCTCCTCTTCAGTCACAGATGTGATGTACGGCACATTCATAATGTGCATGCGCCGCGTGAACTTGTTTGGATCTGCCTGATTAGCGATGAAGCTTTCCCAGGCACCATCATTGGTCTGACCGATGAGAACTGCATCCAAAGGTAGCCAACCCGAGTCGCTATCAGCAGATGAAGCGGCAGGCATTCGGCTGGCAGCAGCTGGCAGGCGCCGATCATTGGTAGCATCGAGAAGCAGCGGCAGCCCGTTCATCATTGCTGGTCCCGGACTAAACAACTCGGGCATATCGACTATGCCGCGGCTGCCTCGTGCCAGGCTGGACAGCAAGGACTCTTGTGTGGTCCATGTGGAGATGCCGAACTTGCGGCTTGAGAGCCGGAGCCCCTTCACCTGAACATCAAATAGATTCGGCCGCTCTTTGTTCTCACCTTCCATGACCCTGGACCAGCATTTTGGGCAGGGTTCACCGGCAGTGTTAAGCAGGTCGCGCAGGGAAGCAGTACCACTTTCCTTACGCTCATTGTCGCTCAAGCCTAGCTGCCTGGCCAGTGCTTCAATGTGCTGCGAGTGCTCAGGCTCTTCTTTGGGAAGAAGCAGATTGAGCAGATTGAGGGGGTTTTCATGGACGGGACAGTCAGCCACAGAGTAGATAACTTCGCCTTCCAGGGTGTTCTTGATGGCATCGGCTAGAAAGCTTTTGCCCGATCCAGGACCACCTTTAAAAATGATCGCTAAGCGCAGTGGTAGACCACCGGCGGCAGCTTGCCTGAGGTCGTTCATAACACGATCTACAGTGCGTTGCGATCCCTTGACCTTGTCGAAGGCTTTCCAGGAAGAGATGTGCATTTTCTTCAACATACGAAGATAGGGGCGCCTTTCCTGTGGAACCTTCTCGATCTCAACTTCACCGCGCTTTTCTATCGCGCGGATCAACAGCGCTGCAGCAGTGTCGGCCATCTCCGGATGATCCTTCAACCTGGCGAGGAACTCGCCGAAGGACATCGAATCAGCCTCAACTGGTTGCAGATTGAGAAGATCTCGAAGCTGTGAAATTTCAGACATTGTTGTACCTCCTTCTGTTAGGAAGTTTGGTCACTTGCCTTAGGCAAGCGAGAAAAAACGACTGCGTCACTTAGGGACACCACAGGTCGTTTAAATTGACGGCACATGCACGAAGTAAAATGCACGCTAGAAATCCGATCGCCAAAAGTCACACACAGCTTGAGCTGTATGTTTTGAATGAAGATCAACCTGTTAAATCAAATGGAGTTCGGTAAACGGCCTTGGGGAAAAGATAAAGATTTCTAGAACTTGACCGTATCAAAGCCAAACTCCTGCTACAACTATCGCGTGGTACTACCTGCGGGGCACATTGCCCACAGAGTGGGCTTCTCATGTACCAGCTTGGGCTTGAAGATTGATCGTTTCGCTTCAGGCCAGCCCGTGCCTCTTTCTTCGCTCGGTTAACGCGAATCATTACGCAAGGTTCGCGCCTCTATTTCAATAGAAACAAACAAAGCGCGCTGTCGTATCCGCAAAGTGTGCCACTAGATACACCACCACCACAGGGAACATTCCTAACAAGTTCACGTGACCCGCGCAGGCATATTGTGCAGGATTCGTGTTATGCCGACTTAGTGAAATTCTTTCCCATAGATCTCCTGTCCATGCTGTTTTCATGAAGCACAAATGATCGGCAGGCACGCCTGCAGCACCGCGTTTCACTTCATATTTGCAGCTAAAAACCAGGCTTGTCCTAACTCTTTTGCAACGACTGAAAATTTGATACACAGAGTGTGGAAGAAGAGATACCTTCCTATTTTAATTTGTCACCTCTTCAGGAGCACCGCAGAACCAGCTTGCAAGCTGGCTGTTCGCATTGAAAATAGTCAATCACCAACAGCTTTTGATTCCTAATGTCACATGTCGCCGCTCATCCTGTGTGCGTTCTTAACCCGTCGCGCTAGCTCGACTACCTTAGCTGCACCGGCTGGCGTAGAGCTTATGAATTCGCTTTAGCTTGTCGCGAAAGCTACTAACCTAGCGAACTGATTTCTGTCGGCTTCTTGAAGGGCTGCTATATATTCGGTTCGGATTGCCCCTTCATTCTCGAGACTGGCGTTCCCGCCCCACGTAAGCGGTAGTTGCTTCCTGTAGTGTAAAAACAAATCTGCCATAAGGCGGGCGTGCCGACCATTGCCATTCCTAAAAGGATGAATCCAGACAAGCTTGTGGTGAAGCCTAACAGCAATTTCCCGCTCTCCACACGTCGCAAATTCAACTTGGGCTGCAGCATTACCGCACGCTTGCGAGAGCTGAGGGTGGATTTGGGCTATTGGTACTCCGATATTTAGCTCCACGGTACGCAATGTGCCAGCCCATCTCCACGTCTGATCGAACATTTTCGTGTGCAGAAGTAGAAGGGAATGTACCGCTAACAAGTCCGATTTCAACTGTCTGCTTTTCTTTGCCCAACGAAGTCCTTTGGCGATGTTCATCTGTTCAAATTCATTCAACTCGCCCTGAGTAGTGAGAGCGGGAATGAGTCCGGCAAGATCTTCAAGACTTAGTGGCGTAGCGCCTGGAGCGGTAGCAAACGTCATCAGTCGTTCCAAAGCTCCTTTTTGGCGGCCTCAATTAACTCTTGTGCCAATTCGTCAACCATTCGATGATGCGTTTGAGGATCAACAGATTGATCCTCCAGTGCCATGGTTTTGCTTACCTTCTGAAATTCTTTCTCCGCTATACTCCTGGCTTGTTGCGCAAGAATTTCTTCGAGGGAAGTTCGCGGTATCAGCGCATAGACAAGACCGCAATCTAAGGCTTCCGCCGCCTTTCGTAAACTGTTCAGCGTTATCGTGCCGTTCGCTTCGGCATGCTCAATTTTGTTCACTGCAGCCGGAGTCACTTCAAGGCGCTTAGCTAACTGGGTCGCGGTCATGCCTAAAGCGGTCCTTATCTCTCGTAAGAAACCAGAAATCGGCACCTCAAACTGCTGCCGATTTATTTGTTGAAATCGGCGATCAAGCTGCCTGCGACGCAATTTTACGAATTTCGGATCCAATATTTGATACCTATAAGTTTAAAAACACACTTTAGATTTTAACCTATAGGTTGATATAATAGTCGAAAATTTAACTCATTGGTTAATAAAATGCATCTTTTAAGCGCCAACAGATCTACATGCTAGAAGCTCATTCATTTACGAGAAGCAAGACTTAATCGGGAATGAAGCTGCCTTTTGAGCGCGCTGCATAACCAAGACGCCGGTTAAATACAAACTGTGACATGAGATAGTATACAAGGACAACAAAAACGCAAAAACGGAGGAGCAAAAGCAAGGCTTAGAACAAGCCCGTCAATGCTCCCCTGAGTTTTGGAGTTTTGAACAGTGCAAAAGACAATCAGTTTACTTAGCAAATACTCCGCTATTTAGCCTCCTTGCCCCTGCCGCTGGATGATTGGCAAGCACATTTGCCGGAACTAGAGCCACAACTGTTACTGCACTCATTTGGGCATTTGTCGTGCTTAGCGCATCCTTCATGCTGTTCTTCGGCTGTTGGAATTCGCGAAAGATCAAGCACAATCGTATAGAACGGAGGCGTACAAGCAGCAAGAGCTTTGACAAAAACACGACACAGCTTCCGTCCAACCTCTAGTAAGTCAACAGACATAGTTTTCTCCTCATGATGATTGTTGCCAGCAGCCAACGCCTCATGATGCTATTTCCAGGGGTCATGAAGCGTGTTGCTGTGGGATCACAAGCCACACTAAGATTTGGTGCTCTTGTTGTAGGCATCGCCTGCGGTGCTCAAAGTGTTGTCACTTTGCCATTTCTTCAAGCAACCCCTGATTCGCGGAGTCGAGGGCAACGTCGGAGTCGCGCTTGACTCTTTGATAGCCTTCCGGATTGGCAAATATCGATGCGGGTAGAACCTCAGTGCGACACTCTCTGGTTTCGAGCTCTGGCTTTCGGCCACCGTATTCATTGACAAATGTCAAATGCAGCGGTATGCCGTCAGCAAGCGGTATTTTATAGAATCTCTGCACAACGTGTGCTGCTTTAGCCGGTATAGGCATGTCAGCTGCAACAAAGTATTCGCAGCTTCGAACCAGTTGTCCATCTAATTGCTTGGTGCCATCCGATCTTATGACAACGGTGGGGTGGGTGCTCATCATAAGAATACGTCTGGCTTTAACACCTGAATCCTGACAGACCCCAGCGTCTCTTCTGGAAAGTCCATCGAAACGCCCTGCACTTGCCAAACCAGCAACACCAAAAGCAAGCCGACCCTGCCAGAGATCGGCATCGACTTCATACACGGTTTTTGTCTTGCGATTGAAGAGAATCACCCTCCATGCAGGTGGTTTCAACAAGATCACATAATCGGTTTCTTTACTGTCCACCCTTATGCCTTTGCTAGAGACATACAAAGTGTGCTCGCCCATCATGCCCGTTTTTTGCTTCAAGATCCAGCCTTTTTCAGGAGCAGAAGCGTGAGCAGCATTAGTTGCGCTGAGCCAGAGGATAAGCAGCTGCGCTCGCGCAATTCTTCGGAAATTCAACAATCCTAGCCTGGTAAACATATTCAGATCAAACCACATTTTCTCCTTATTATGCAGCCTGGATGCTTGCCGGGTCCGCGCACAAATCCAAAAGAGACCTGAGCACCATTGCTCCCGGAACAATAACATTCTGATCGCCAGAGCGATCGATCAGCGCTGCCTGCATACCAACGGCCAGGGCTCCCTGCACATCGTTTACGGGATTGTCGCCCACCATCAAAACGTCTTCTGGCGCCACGCCGAACAGCTCCAGGGCCTTCTCAAATATTTCGGGCTCAGGCTTTGCATGGCCGACTTCAAATGAGTAAATCATGTGCTCAAAGTAGGCACCTAAACCAAGTTCATCGAAGAGGACGCGGACCGGGAACGGCCATAAATTCGATACCAATCCGAGCCGATAACCCTGTGCTTTGAGCGCTTGCAACGCCGGCAGAGTATCTTCATAAAACACAAAATCGGCTGTTTCCCGCTCTAACACGCGCGCAAATGACTGGTGCGACGCATCACTAGATAGCGGGCGTCCAAATATAGAGGCTAAGTGGTCGAGAAAGCCTACTGGACTACTTAAATTTGTGGTGAGACAGCTCCGCATGAAGTCCGGATCTTCACAGACTTCTACTTGTCCATCAACGAGCACAAGGCTGTGCCCAAGAATTTCTTGCACATCAAGTATAGGATCACGGTCGAGTGAATAACCCAGCGTGCGCCACAGATCGAACAGAACTACCTTCGGTAGTCTTTCCATAGTAATCTCCAATTCAATTTGCCGAGTAACAAATTCGTTGTTAGAAGCTAACAGCCGCTACCACCTTAGTGCGAGCCCTTCCAAAAAGAGCACCAGTCATGGTGCATCAATCGAGTCGTATTGACCCCGAATCATTGATCGGTTCTTGGCCTGTTCGAAGTAGCGTGTTGGCATTGATTTTGGGTAATTGCTCTCCGGGGAGGATGAACATCTTGTTGTCAGGACCGTAACAAGATCGGCGTAGTCTGCGCAAATGAAGCTCCAAGAGCGAGAAAAGGCGTCAAAGCCTCCACACTGAAGCGATTGGCAATTTCTGCAAGTGCTGAATGCTGGGAAGACGGGAGGAACAGCTGTCAAAAGCCTGGAAATTGGATTTGCGCTAAGGACCAGATCTCCCCTATCGCGATTCGCGCGAAATGTTGCACAACTTCGTGCTGGTTTCGCCCTTAGTGGCAGTCACGATTCACGTCAACTCAGCGCGAGCACCCAACGAGGCTGACATTATAACAATTGCGATTAAACGCTGCTTTCCTTTGCTCGCTCGAATGCTGAAACGCCACTCCACGACTCGCTATTCGCCGTCAACGTGATCTAACGCAGCAATTGTGTATCTCGGCCTTTCTATGTTAACGCCAGGTATCGGCTCATGCAGGTAAATATATGGACGCATTTTCTGGTGACTTATTCTTTTTTGCCCTCTGGTTATCCGGATGGGTGGCAATCATTCTCTTCCGTCAGTTCCACCATCATGACGTTGCCATGACAGATATTGAGGCTGGTCCTCATCACTGGGGCCGTTATGAAGATAAAAGCATCGTAGTTGGGTCAAAGCGCAAGTAAGTCGTCTGCACTCATTGTGACGTACCTGCTCAGTGTCATCTGGCCACGTGAGGCGATACAATTGTGCCGTACCTCCGGCGCTTTATCCAAACCAACTGACGGAACTTTGCATTTTACGCATGAAAACGCCACGCCTAAAACTTGCGCACAAAGGCATTTTGATCGTAGTCTTGCCGCTTCTATTTCAGTCAGTTATTTACCTGACACTGAAGTCACAGCTGCGCATGACGGAACAACAAGCGCAGATTCAAGAACTCTCAAAAAAGATTGTCGCAGGCATAACCGTAGCGACGGTCGACACGGGACAATTGTTTGGCGCACTTGTTTTGTATTACAACAGTCGAGATGAACAGTCCTTACAGGCTCTCGATCAAGTCACAGCTGCCGCTCGCGAAAGAATTGAGAATTTAGCCAATCTGATCGGCAGCGAAGGAAATGATTCTGCCGAAGCGCAGAAGATCAGGACTATGGCGCGCAAGTTCTTTTTCGAAGTTCGCACAGTACGAGATGAGACGAAAAAAGAAGGGACCTCCTTCTCTTTGATGCAGGAGTTTGCCGCCAGCATCAAATTCAGGGCGGCCGGAACGGCGCTCAGCGACGAGCTCTCGCACCTTGCAGAATTAGAAGAGAAGCGCGTGCTGGGCGTAAATGAACAACAAAAGTCTTTCCGGGAAAGCTTGGAAAAATTGCTTGACATAGCCGTCGCCCTGAACGCCCTAATGGCAGTGGTCTTGGGTGTATTTTTCGTGCGGGGAACTGTCAGCAACTTATCCGTTCTAAAGGATAACGCCTGGCGCTTAGCAGCTGAACAGCCATTGCGCAAGCGAATAGACTCAGCTGACGAAATCGGCGATGTCGATCATATGTTTCACGAAATGGCAGGCGCCTTGCAAGATGCAGCGGAGAAAGAACGCAAGATGATTGAAACGCTTCAAGCCAGCGAAGAGCGCCTCACGTCTGTGATCAACACCGTGCCAGTGGCATTGGTTGTGGCGGATGAAGCAGGTGAGATCGAATCGTTGAACCCAACAGCTGAAGCACTCTTTTCATATTCATCCGCTCAAATCATTCACCAACCAATTACCAATCTACTTAATGTCACCGGTGCAGATTCGGATCCTTGCACACTATTGCCGCGCCTAAAGCAGGAAACGGCAACTAGACCCGCTCAAATGGAAGGTGTTTCGAGAGAGCATGAAATAATTCCTGTTGAGGTTTCGGTAACTAGTTTCGATACGTCGGCAGGAAACAGGATACTTGCCACCATCCTCGATGTCACCGAACGGTACAAACTTGAACGCCTAAAACGTGAGTTTGTAGCGATGGTTAGCCACGACATTCGCGCCCCACTGAGCTCTATGAGAGCTATTTTGGAGTTGGTCAAGTCAGGCAGCCTGGGAACAGTTTCAGATGAAGCGCAGCGCAAACTTGCTGTAGCCGATGCAAATGCGGAAAACTTGCTGCAAATGGTGACCAAACTGCTCGATCTTGAAAAGCTAGAGGCTGGGCTGGTCGAACTGTCATTGCGCAATTTTCCAATCCAAGAATTGCTGGATTCGGCACTGCAATTGGTATCAGAACCAGCGTCAAGCAAATCAATCACACTGAAAGCAGACCCTACATCAATCATTGGATTTGGCGATAAAGACTCTCTACTCCAGGTCCTCACGAACCTGCTCGTCAATGCCATTCGTTACTCACCTGCAAGTGGGGTGATCGAAATAACCGTGGGCGAGAAAGAAAGTTCGATCGAATTAAGCGTTCGAGATCATGGTCCAGGCATACCAGCCCGCAAACAAACTGAGATCTTTGAACGCTTCAAGCAAGCAAATATAGCACGTGACAAAGGAAAGGGCTTTGGCTTAGGTCTGGCCATATGCAAATCGATTATCTCGCAGCACGGTCAGACAATTGGAGTTGATAGCCAAGAAGGGCAGGGAAGCACATTCTGGTTCACAATCTCTAAGGTGTGATTTGGTCTTCTGGACACTCCGCTGCAGTCGGTCTCTGGTCCAAAGCAGATAGTGTCGTATATTTTGATGATTTCTCTGTTTTCACTGAAAATAAGGCGAATACCCAATAATTATGCCAGTGTAGTCCAGTCCTTGCAAAACCTGCGTATCTTAGATCATTAAGCTAGGGTTTAATTCGCCGCCGCTAAGGCTGTAAGCGATAACCAACCCCGCGAATCGTCTGTATGAGTGGATTTTTTTCATCGGTTTCAATTTTTTGACGCAGACGCATTATCGTCATACGCACCGTTTCGATCGAAGCATCCGCATCCGTTTTCCAAACACGATCAAGCAAATCATCGACTGAAAAAACTTGATTGGGATGCAACAAAAAATGTTCTAGCAACGAGAATTCTTTGGGGTAGAGCTTGAGGTCGATGTTTCCTCGTTTTACAACATGAGTAATGGGATCGAGATTTAGATCTCGCGCTGACAAAGTCTTATTACGCACTTGCACAGGTCGCCGTAAAAGAGCGCGAATTCTCGCGACCAGCTCTCCGACCGCGAACGGTTTAGTCAAATAATCATCAGCGCCCGCATCCAAGCCTGTCATCTTATCTGTGATTTGATCATGTCCGGTCAGAAAGATGATTGGTGTTTTTCCACCAGCAGCTCGATATTCAAGACAAAGTTCCAAACCGGTTGCGTCAGGAAGGCTCCAATCCAAAACGATTAAGTCGTACGGCACGCCTTCGAGATACGCGCGTGCTTCCGACCCCGTGTGCACCTTGTCGACAACATGCTTCTCATCGGTCAGCACCTTTTCGATCACAGATACAAGGTCTTCATCGTCATCGACTAGTAATAGCTTTGCCAAGCGGAACGCCCTCCGGGGACATTATAGCGGAGGCTTTGTGTGCGGCCGAGAAGGTCCAGCTAGTCGTAATCGACCGGCAACTTTCCATGCAGATTTTTCTGGTAAGTGCTCTTATACCAAGCTTTCTCAAGTTGCTCGTAGCTTGCAGTGGACGGAAGCCCGGTCTCGTCTCTGCGCATCTTGAGCTGTGCTTGTAGGAGAGTTTCTTCAGTTAGCTCTTTCAAGCCTAATTCTTTCAAGACCTGATGCTGTGCTGCCGGTCCGCTCTTCTCAAAAGCCGCGAAACCATCCTTCGCCATCTTCCTGAATACGTCTTCAGAACTTGCGTTGCCAGGCAAATGAAGTTCCGCTCTCGTTTTACCAGGTTCACTTTTCAAAAAGTGATCTTCAGTGCCCAAATCCATTTGCGGATGTCCCGCCCGTGCCCCTCGCTTTGGGTGAGGCTTAGAAAGATCGGCGTCGGCATACATGCTTTCCACGTGGGGAGGCTCGCTATTAGCGACAATGGATTCTGTTGATTCGGGTTTGATATGCTTTACCATTTGTTTTTCTCGCAAGTTGCCATGACACCAGGTTCAACCAGCTGCAATCGCACCGGTTGCTAATTTTCTATACCCAGGATGCGCCGAACTTCGAACGTCCATGGGTTCATCCATTTTGAATGCTCGTCGTTAGTCAAGCTCGCGAACCGTAAGCCCTTCTGACTCTTCGCCTTTTAATGGCAACTGTCCACGTTCGATTAATGAGGCGCGAATTCCGTAATCATAAAGAAAAATGCCAATGATTGCTCCAATAATAGGAGCGACGATTGGTACCCACCAGTAGCCCCCGTCTTCTGTAAACGGTACTGTGCCCCATCCACCAATAGCAGCAAGAACGCGCGGTCCGAAATCGCGAGCCGGATTAATTGCGTAACCAGCCATGGTGCCAAAACTTTGACCGATCACTGCCACAACCAGTCCCACAATGAAGGGACCCATGTTTGCTATCGCCGCATTGTTACGGGTGTCGGTTACAGCGCGGATCAAGAATAGTAGGAGGGCTGTGCCGATAATTTGATCGATAAAACCACTGGAAAGATCGACCTTGGGATGGGTAAAGAAAATGCCATCAAGACTCAGTTTGGCCGCTTGAAAGTTAGCGAACTTGCCCGCTGCTACCAGCTCGTTTGCATGTCTGTCAATCAACGTGCTGTAATCGAGTAGCACCAGAGCGGCACCACAAAATGCACCCAGCATTTGCGCGATTATGTACGGAATCACTTTGGACCAAGGTATGTCGCGGCGAACTGCTAGAGCGAGCGTCACCGCTGGATTGAGGTGCGCACCGGTCAGACCGCCAGCCACGTAAATCCCCATGGTGACTGCCAATCCCCAGGCGATAGTAATCATCAAGAAATCACCGTTACCGCCTGCCACCACTGCAGCAACCACTCCATCGCCCAGAGCCAGAAGCACTAAGGTGCCGAGAAATTCAGCTAAGACTTCTCCTTTAAGCGAATTTCTATTCAAGGACAATTCCCCTCATCGTTAACGTTTAAGTCTTTCCGTTGGGCTTTCAGCAGTGAAATCGATCTCCTTTTTCTTCGCTTCGGATTAGAAAAAATCGAGTTTCCGCAACTCAAAACATTGAGCACCATTGTAGTGGTATCAAGTTCCATCGAGCTAAATCACAAAACGCCATCGACCATAAGGGTTGAAGTATAAGTCATCTTCCGGATAGCCCTGACATTCCTCCCAGACCACACGAAAGCTTGGAAGCTCAAGATCTGGATGAAATATGTTGCCTGAAACGAAATGACATTCAGAAGACTCGGCAAGGATATAAAGACAGAAAGCGTTAAAAAGATAGGCAAGATCGGCAATGAGTGAGTCGCTCTCTGGTAGAGCGTTTTTCAGAAGTGAACTCGCTATGATCACATCCGCCTTACCGAGCAAATGCATTCCACATGAATAGTAATCCTCGTTCGAAGCAATGGGGTATTGAACGTATGCTTCAAAAAGGGATGTATAGAACCCCGCGGAGGGCTCGGAGTCTTCGCTATCAGAGGCACTCGGGCGGTTGTGCTTGCAGTTTTCACCCAGCTCAATCCAGCGGCGACGAGAATGAGCGATGCCCGAACTTTCGCACTTCATCGCAACTGCGTCGGCATTCAACAACTTGCAAGCGACAAGCAGGAACCATGAGGCTGCTTGAAATGCTTTGTCTTTCGGATATGCGTCGCTCACAATGTAGAGCACCAACGAATGGTCAGCAATTTGGTCCAAGTCATGTTGTGTCAAAGAAGAAGGATTGGTGCCTGACGCCACTGCCACAAATGATTGATCCATTCTCGAGTCGCGTTCGCCGAATTCGTGTTCAATACCTTCTCCTGACAGCATCTGTTCCAGTCGAGGCTTGGATTCGAGGTCACTGAGCAGGCACAACACGATCTTGGGAAGGTAATAGTTCTTGGAATCATTATCCTTCACGCGGACTGCCGACGCACGAGTAGGTGCTGGATTGGCTGTCGGAATTGTTGGATCATCATCCTGGGTCGCCACGAATTGATCCTCTGAAACATCTGGGACCCATTATCTCACGGCGCGGGTGGTCATGAGTCTAATGGGATCAAGCCGGCCAATATGTGGATGAGTCGGGTAGCGTCGTCAGTTCGATTGTGCGAGAAGTGAGCGTTAGCCAGTAAGAGAATTAGTTCTCACCCACGTCCTACCTTTGTCTTGAATGCCACCGCAAGAGGTGGCATCGCATGCGTCGGATCAATAGACAAAATAATCAAACTAAGAATATTCAACGCCGCGATGTGGATGATTCCAGTTTCCATTTTTCGGTGCGCATTGCAAGTCCAACATCAATCGGATGAGCAGCCGGATCCTTTCCCTTTAAGCCTTTCCAGCTTCAACTATATTCTTTAATAGAAAAATTCTAAAAAACTAGTCACTCAATCTGCGCGAGCAAATCGGGTAACTAGTTTGATAATCGTCTTCATAATGAACCTCCTATCCAAGCTTTCGAATGAATTCGGACAGCGCACCGCGGAAATTTTAGCGAAGCCCCATATTCCTTTGCTGATTTTGCATGGGGAGAAGGACGAGCTCATTCCGATTGCTTATGCAGAGCCGTGACAACCAAGCCCTAAGCTTTAAGAAACGCGCTCCCGAATGCGATAAGGACGCCCAGGCAGCTAAGGAGAACAAGGGCGATGGTGACCGGGTTCGGGTGGTGCGTCGCAGAGACTGCGAGGATGCAGAAGCCGCAGCAGATGAGCGTGATCACTTCCTTATAGAACTGAGGTCGCTTTTCAGGCAGCTCAGCCTCGTGCACTTCGATCCAGCACCACGTGCGCAAAGGACCGTAGTCCTTGTGCGTGGTTTGCACTTGGGCCCAGACGAGCGCAAAAGGCATGAAGTACTCGGCTTTCCAGCACAGCACTTTACCCTTCGCCCGAATCGCTTTTTCAGCCTCCTCCCGATTTGGGAAGAGACCGATTACTTTGTTTACACCACTGTATTCGTGATCTTCACAGACAACGAATACCTTTGTTTTGTTTTTACGCATTTGAATTGGTTTAGATGATGATGAATTACTTGTTGCGAATTACTTGTTGCGTTCTCTGCGAGCCCAGGCTATCAAGGTGCGGTTGTTAGATTCGCTAACTCTTTTCAGCGAAACTTCGATAGCATCGCCTTCACTAAAGGAGTTAATCCTCTCGCCTTTTGCCAACTCAGAGAAGTGCAGCAAACCACCAACACCATTGCAAACAATGTACAAGCCAACTTGTGGCAAGATTTTGTTCACCACACCGTTGTATTTCTGTCCTTCAACAAGTGAGCGAAGAGCCGCTTGTTTGTAGCTGACAATTGCTCTGTTGCTGCCTTTGGTCAATTCGGACAATACCACCTGAATCGTATCGCCTGCCTGAAAGAAGGGACGCACGTTAACGTCACGACCGTCAGTTACCTGGCTGCAAGGCAATAAAGCAGTAAAGCCATTACCAATAGAAACAAAGAAGCCGATGTGTTCTTTGAACCGCAATACTGTAGCCGGAATAGTTTCGCCAACTACCAGTCCTGCCGTCATCTTGTGCATTTGGGCGGTGCGGTAGCTAACTTTCACTTCGCGTTTGGGCTTATTAATTGAAAGTATTTCCACTTCAATCACCTGATCCAAACTGAGCGTTGCACTTGGGCGACGATTTTCGGCGATTTCGCTTGAATGAACGAAAGCCGTAAACGAGCCTTCAGCAAGAGAAATCAATGCTCCGATTTCGCGTGTGCTGTCGCGATCAGTGACGAACTTCTTGACGATGCCCTCAACGATGGTGCCAACTTCAAGATGGTCTAAGACTGTGTCGGCAACTTCATTTGCAACAAGGCGATCGGACATCACCAGTGCTCCACCGTGACTACCCTTAGGGTTGGCTTTCAGAATCTTTACAGACATAGTCTGGTCGGTCATCTCAGAGGCAACGGTTTCGCGGCTGAAGTGTGAACGAGGAATAAATCCATCGACGTTGTTGTAACTTACTTTTAGCCCCTGAACGCGTCCTCCTCTTTCAACAACACCTTTGACGTGCACCTGGACTGTGCTGCCGTCTTCTTGTGCATGTTGCAAATCCAACCAAACGGTGGCCTTTTTCTGAGAGACGATGAGCGGCTCATCAGATTTAAGGACCAGTCCGTTGACGAACAGGTTGATTGAATCACCGATGGAAAGCTCGCCGTCAGTTTCATTAAAAGGAAGCATGGCATCGGTTCCAACCCCTGGAATGGAAACGAAGAATTCCTTTCTGCCTTTGCCTACGATCGTTCCGGTAAGAAGATCACGCAGGTCTGGGTACTTGATTGGCATGTAGTTGTTACTGAGCAGCTCGTGCATTGGATTGTTTGCATAAGCTTTCTGACCGTCTACGTCGTCCCAATCAAAGTCGTCGTGAGCAGTGATTGTTGCGTTGTTGTTTACGCTTGCGAAGTTTGCACTTCCGAAGAATTTTGAACTTTTCATCTTTTGAAAATTTAGTTATTAAATGAATAAATAAAACTACTGCAACCATACTTGGTGGCAGTTCAATTAATTGCTATCTGAACAGGGGCGTACAGCTACAGCTGATTCATCTGGCGGCGATTTTGTTTAGTGCGCTGGAATGTAACTGGTGTTTGCTTTGGCTCCGGGGTTCAAAAGGCGATTTGTATTGATACCTATTGCTAACAAATGCGGCGCATCAGATCCTAATTGCAGTGCTAGCCTTGCGAGGCGTCATTGAAAAGGCTGAAGAAAGGCAATGTGCTGCAGATTCAGTATTATCGGGGTACACCAAAAGAAAGAATGGATCGGGCCAAAACGCGCTCAGCGTGGGGGAAGTACGAACGTTTTAGAGATGATCGGGGATTCATGCACGTGAGTTACTTCTACGTTCGCAGAGCTAGCGTTTCGTCTAATGTGGACGGAGCTTGGCTGCTCTAGGCATCTCTAAACGATCACGAAATTACAAAAGATCGTCGAACAAAAATTCCTATTCTAAATTCGTTTTGTTTGGATTCGGTTAGAAAACAACCGCTGCGAATCTATCTAGCAAAGCGGTGAGAATCGTTAACTAAGACAGCTCGCATTGATGCCTGCGCTAGGTTTCACGGTTCTGTTATCTGGTTGTTATGTACAGCATGTAGAACTAATCCAAGCTCAAATTCCATCGCGCTAGTTTTGATGGAAAGCATTGGAGACGAATGCTACACAGTAGCGGTCTGATTCAAATTCCTTTTATGGCAGAAGCTTTGGATGACAACGCTGCCATAACGTTTGAACAGAAATATCATCTCGCCATGCAAGAGATGCGGCAACGAAATTTATCTTCATTCACAGAAAGTCGGATGCCGTTCGCGCTTAAGCAACGACAAATTGAGTTACCGATGATTGATTACTCGGTCACGCTCGCCCTCTCTGCACCTAAGTGGCGGCAGGTCGTTGTTCGAGCTTTGCTGGAAAACATAGAGAAGGGTCCGGGACATCTATCTGTGCACCGCGCGAAAGATGCGTTGAAGCAAATCGCTGCTTCGATCGGACTGAACAATCTTGTTTCGATGATGTCATCGACAGATCCAACTGAATCTGCACAAGCGGTGCATCTTTTGGGATGGTTGAAGAACGCTCGTGCAGCCAATCCGCTCGTCGCCTCGTACAGAAAAGGACATCCTTGCAGCGACCTGATCGCTTCTGTGGTGGCACAACACTATCCAGCTTACGAACCCAAATAACAGTTGATCCTTAGTGAGCCGGACCTTACTACTATCCGGATCTTAATCAGTCGTAGGCGGGTCCTCAGTGCTAGTCGGAACCTTGGTGCTGCTCGGATCCATAGTTGTTAGATGACGGCATGCTGGTGCTAGGAAAATATTTCTGAAGGTGGAGGTATCCCTTCCAGGAAGTGTCGATTTAATATGTTAAGCAAAAATCGCGGTTTGTCGGAAGTCTCAGAAGCCATAACCTGCAATGGTTTTAGGGACTCGAAAAGTCTGTAAACGCTGATGTAATATTGCTTTACTTGAAATGGGATCGATCAAAAAAGGAGAGAGTACCCTTTCTAATGTTTTAACGGCTAGTCGGATTAGCTGTTAGTCGATCCTTACTGTTTTGGCGAATCCTTAGTGCTAGTCGAATCTTTAGTCTGATCTTTCGTACTTGTTGGATCTTTTGTGCTCGCTTCATCCTTTGATGGGTCCGCGGGTGATTTGTCCTGAGACGATTCGTCCAGACCTGCTCCGCTCTTGCTGGAAGCTTTCCTTGCAGCCTTGCGAGCAGCGGCTTCCTTCTCCACTTTTTCAAGATTGGTGTTCATCTTGTCGAGCATGTCTTCGCTTAACTTAGCAGCCGCATCGTCGGTACCAACAGCCAACTTGAGCGCCTTCATCGTGTACTCGAGACTGGCGTGAGAATCGTGTTCTGCCGACTTTACTTGGCCCATCGCTAACAGAGCATTGTAATAGTTGGGATTCGCAGCTAGCACCTTATTTAAAAGCTCCTCGGCCTCTTTAGTCTTCTTCTCCTTCTTGAGATACTCCTCGGCAACATGCACAGCTGGCTGCTCGAAGTCGGGATATTGAGCCATACAGTCGTTCCATTTCTTCAGCGCCTCTTCAGGATTCTTGGATTCTTTCTGCAGGGAAAGAGCATCCATGTTCATTTGAATCGCTTCGGCAGGTTGAACAATCCTGGGCAATTTGCAATTCTTCGTGCGTTCGACAGATTCCCTTATGGTGTCATCGCCGCCCGCCTGGTAGGCCTTGTCCAAAGCCTCTCTGGCCAATCCATAGGACTCACTGGTGACCAACTTATCACCCAGTTTTTCGTACTCAATCGGCAACAATCCGCTAGGAACCGTATTTGGTGGCACACCGATCGTCTTGGCCAGGGCGAACGCCCCCAAAACCACGGCCATAAAAATGCCGATTCCTTTTTTCGATAACTGACTGACTTCCGGCAGTGCAGATCGAGCGAATGGAATCATTGACAGCACCGCCATGGCAGCGCCCTGAGACAACTCGTTGCGTGAGGGCGGTCCGTATTTTGTCTTCAGCTTCAGCCCGAGAATTGCTGCAGCCGTTATCAAAAGCATCCACTCGCGATAGGGCGCAACGCGCAGCCCACTCTGCCAGACCATGTAGCATTGCCATAAGAAGAATATCGTCCAAAAAATCGGAAATCTCGATGGCTTCTGAGTTGCAGCCACACTTTGCACGATACTCGAATTAATTTTTTTAACTTCACCTTGATGCAACCCATTTATATCGCGAAGGTTTTGTTGCATTTGCAACGAACGTTTCTTAACCGCATCAGCTTCTTCATTGTGCTCGATACTGCGCAAGTAATAAGCATAATCTTGCAAGACCCGCAGAAACTCAGGGCTTGCAACTGGCTGCCAAGTCTCGTATGCCGCCACCGATTTTTGATAAAACTCCAGGCCCCGATCGTGTTGGGCATCAGTGACATACAGTCGCGCCAAATCATAATAAATGCGGCCCAGTTCACGTTGCCCTAAAGGACCGCTGGCACAGGATATGGCTTGGTGAAAATAATCCTCACTCTCTTCTAAGCTACCAATGCCACGACTGGCCGTGCCTAAATTTGAATAAACAAATGCCTTAACGCTCTGCCGCGCTTGAGGCAACTTATCGGCGATCTCATTTGCTCTGAGCAGCAGAGGCAAGGCATCGGCGTGATGTCCCATCAGATTTTTCAGATAGCCAACATTGGCGAGTCCTGAAACGATTGCGTCACCTTGTGGATTTAATTGGGTACTAATGAGCTGCAAAGCGCGCAAATACATGCGATGCGAGTCCTCATACATTCCCTTCAACTGATAAAGTTCGCCAGTGTAACTTAGAGACATGGCTAACAAAACCGAGTTACTGTCAGTTTGTCGAGCTTTGTAGTTAGCTTCGGAAAGATCTTGGGCTTGTCGAATTATCTTCTCAGCCGCATCAGTTCGCCCGGTGTAAGCGTGGATTACACCCAAGAGTCCATAAGCGGAGATGTATTGTTTCGCTTGCTTGGCGTTCATTGTTTTGCAAGCTTTCTCGAGCACTTTTTCAGCATTGAGATAATCGGCAGTGTCAATATAGGAAAAAGCGATATCGCGAGGTTCGCCCCAAGAGGTAAGCTTGTGAAGCTTTTGAGCTTTAAGCGGCTGCTTTCTCATCAGGATTTTGATGCCTTCGCGAATGCCGAAGATCAAAGACAAAGGCACCGCCAAGCAGCATGCACGTGTGCACCATTTCGTTACTTCTGGCATGTTCAGAGGCATCGTAGCAACAGTGACTACTAGAAGCAGTCCGACTGCGCCGATCGACATAAACACCATCATCTTTTGCTTTTTGTGCGCAGCAAGAAGTTGATCGGCAGAAAACTTTTCCAGTTGTTTTAACAGCTCTTCCGTAGATATAGGTTCTTGCTGAACGCGATTATCGAGGACGCCAAGATCAAACGCGCCCGGAGCAGTCGAAGGTGCTTCAAACTCCCGCTCTCTCGTCGGACGCTTTGCCTCAGGTTTACCACCCCGACTGGCTTTGAAGGACATATTGCTGGTCGGACCAGGCGTATGGGCCGGGGGCACCAAGTCAGTTTCAGACTCGCGATAAAAGTGAGTCTCCTCGGCAGCCTCGTCGGTATTCGACTTGCCTCCTGCGACTCGCTTTGTAGGATCTACAGGGGTCTCCAGGTGTTTCAGGCGGTCTCGCCAATCTTCTGTCACGGAAGTTCGCCTCTAGGGATTGTGCTGCCAGCGTTGTACCCGCGGTTCAAAGGGGCTACACACTGCAAAGGTTAGATTAAGGGGTCCAATTTTACCCCAAAGCGCCCTGAGGTTGTTCAAAGCATTATGCCGAGCAGCTTCGTTGCAGCAGCCGAGCAGCTTGCTGCATAGGCGCTCCGAGGATAGGCTATCCTCGGACGCGAGACGCGTGCGCTCCATTTTCGAATGAAAGACCAAATCTTTAGGCACTGCCGACAGTGGCACATCGATGCGGGCTAGTCAGCCGAAGGAGATTATTCCCACTCAATTGTGGCTGGCGGCTTGGATGTGATGTCATAAACAACACGATTGATGCCGGGAACTTCATTGACGATTCGAGAGGATACAGTTTCCAGCAGATCATAAGGGAGCCGCGCCCAATCAGCCGTCATGCCATCTTCGCTTGTCACAGCCCGGATCGCAATTTGATTCTGATAAGTGCGTTGGTCGCCCATAACGCCAACAGATAGTGTCGGCAACAACACTCCAAAAATTTGCCAAACTTGCTTGTAGAGACCGTGCGCCTTGATTTCTTCACGAATAATCCAGTCAGCTTCGCGCAACGTTTTCAGTCTTTCTTTAGTGACTTCGCCGAGAACGCGAATTGCCAATCCAGGACCCGGAAACGGGTGCCGCTCGCGGATGCCCCTAGGCACTTCCAGTTCGGCTGCAACTCTTCGTACTTCGTCTTTAAATAACTTGGAAAATGGTTCGATCAATTTAAACTGAAGGTCGAGTGGCAAACCACCTACATTGTGATGAGACTTGATTTTAACCGCTACGCGATCACCAGTGACGGGATCAATTCTGGTGCCGGCGGATTCGATCACATCGGGGTAGAGAGTACCTTGAGCAAGATAGTCGAAGGGTCCCAGTCGCTTCGATTCTTCTTCGAAAACCCTGATGAATTCAGTGCCAATCGCCTTGCGTTTCTCTTCGGGATCGATGACACCCTTCAATTTTTCCAAGAAACGATCGCGTGCTTTGACAAAGTGTACATTGATCTTGAAGTCCCGCTCGAACGTTTCAACCAGCCATTCGGGCTCGTTTTTGCGCATAAAACCTTGGTCGATAAACATACAAGTCAATTTATCGCCGATCGCCTTATGCAACAAGAATGCCAATGTCGAGCTATCCACTCCACCTGATAAAGCTAGCAAAACCCGCTTGCCCTGGGAGCGTTGGCGAACTTCCTCAATTGCTTGATCAATAAACTGAGCCATAGTCCAACTCTGGGTGCACTTGCAAATATCGACAACGAAGTTCTTCAAAACCTGCTGCCCGCCCCGGGTATGAACCACTTCCGGATGAAATTGCACCCCGTAAAACTTACGTGTGTCATCGGCAATGGCCGCCACCGGCGTGGCCATCGTTCTGGCGACAACTGAGAAACCATCAGGCAATACAGCGACGCTGTCGCCATGACTCATCCAACTTTCCATGGCCGGGTCGAGGCTAGCGAAGAGCTCGCCATGATGCACAATCGTCAGCATCGCCCGTCCGAATTCCTTGACTGTGGCGGGCTCGACCGTTCCGCCCAGATCTTGGGCCATCAATTGCATACCGTAACAAACACCGAGCACAGGTATGCCTAACTTGTAAATGTCGGGATCACATTTCGGCGCTTTAGGCTCATAAACACTGGCTGGACCACCTGAGAGAATTATGCCTTTGGGATTCAATCGTTTCAGTTCAGCAGCTGTGGTGCTGCACGAAAGCATCTCCGAATAAGTGTTAAACTCTCGCACCCGCCTGGCGATCAACTGCGAATATTGCGAACCGAAATCGAGAATTGCGATGCTATCGGCCAATGAGTTATCACCAAGCGAATCCGTTGCTTTTTTTGAGGGGTCAGCTTTTGTCGAGGTCACGGCGGTTCTCCTTCTACAGTGACCTATTATGAACACAAAATTTTAGCAAGTGCTAGCAGATCGGACCTTCCAGCCATGATTGTTTGGCAATCGAACCTGCACCC
This sequence comes from Candidatus Melainabacteria bacterium, assembly GCA_003151275.1. The sequence goes on along the minus strand of PLXC01000171.1, from coordinate 125,220 downwards.
TCGTTGTGGCGGCATTCCATGAAGTTAACAATGTCTGTCCGAGTAACGAGCAGGTTAACATTCGCCAACACTAAGTACGACAACTTCGAAGAGAAGCGCATAAACCGCAAGCAATTGAGAACTAAACAAGTTCGACTAACTTCTCTCTGATTGTCTAGCACCGAGCGCTTTGTTGCGGGAAACGAGAACAATGAGAGAGATTGCCAAAATCATCAACTGGAAGAACCAGGGGTTGAATTGACCCCCTTTGAGCAAATAGTCATAGTGGATGATTATTGCCAGAGGCAGCATGAAAGTAATGCCGCCGAATATCACGGCCAGCTTTATCGGCGATCCGAACAGGACTACGACATCTGAAAATATCACTAGAATGGAAGGGATCAAAAGTAAAAGATCATAATTGTGACAGTGCAGTGATGAAACAAGAGCCAGGGGCATGACGGTGAGAACGCCTATGAGCAGCGACTTAGGGTGCCTGCTATACCTTAATCCCCAGCAAAACGAAAATGCAATCGACGCGAAGTATGCGACCGACGTGATACTAAAAATGGTGCTCGCTGCAGACGGAAATAGCTTCAGCAATTGCCCACGCAAAGTAGGGGTTAACTCGGGCTGCATGTACTGAATGCTGCTAGGTGAACTAACAAGAGTTGTGTAATTGGCAAAGCCGTTCTGGCCTATCTGAAAGTAAGCGACGACAGTGAGCAAGAGAAAACCGATGCCACATACAATGAGCGGGCGCACTCGTTTGGTGCCCGCCAGATAGGCGAGAAACGGCAAGAATTGCTGCGGTTTCAAAATGATCAGACAAAGCCACAAGCCTGCTGGAATATCATAATTTCTTTGCAGGCAATAAATTGTTGCGGCGTATGAAAGTAGAAGTATTGGTGCCAGTTGATCGATGCGCAGAGCCTCGTAGCACGCATCAGACAGACTAATTGCAGCAATTAAGTAACAGGTCTGCTTATAGTTTAATTCAAAAGACTTGCGCAACAGACAAATGGAAGCGACCAGCGACAAGACAAGAACCAATTTCCACACGTAAGCGATTGCTGTTTCCGGAATCAATGCTATTGGCGACAGCAAAGTCAGTCCAAGGGGTGGAACGAAAAGAGGCACGATGCGGCTACCCATGGAAGGGAATAGGCGGTGTTGAGCGTCGCCTAGGCCGGCAAGAGTGAACGCTGAAGCACCGTGTCCGTCCAGAACAAGCTTTGCTGGCGCATAGTACTCGGGCAGGTCGCTGATTTGTCCAAAGGCCCGAGTTGAGAGTAGGATCAAGAACACAAGCGAGCCGACGCCAATAAGCGCGAACAGTGTACCTATGCAGTTACCAACTAGCGCAACCTTGGTGTTACGGATCTCACTGCCGATGTTTTCGACCTCGTCGCTGACGTTATCTCCGCTTGTCAATTAGTCTCTTCCCAAAACAGTGGGAGTGCACATCGCCAGTCAGAGCTTAGCGCACATTGCGTTCTTCAATCAACGGCAGCAGGGTTGTGCAAGTCTCGGGGTGCTAAGCTATGGTTCTGGTGGCATCCAAAATGACACCCGTATTCACTGATTTTTTCAGCTGCTAAGAAAATATTCCTCACATGAAGAAGCTGTCGATTCTCATACCTGTATTCAACGAGAAACAAACTCTGATTCAAGTGCTTACTGCTGTAATGCAGGCAGAGACGCAGGGACTGGAAAAAGAACTGATCATTGTCGATGACGGTTCAACAGACGGCACACGGGAGATTCTCTCTAGCCTGGATGCCCAAATGTACAACGCTAAGATTTTCTTTCACGAGAAGAACATGGGCAAGGGGGCTGCACTGAGAACTGCTCAGCAGAATGCCAGCGGCGATGTGATTTTGATTCAGGATGCCGATTTGGAGTACGACCCGCGCGAATACGATGAGCTATTGAAGCCTATTTTGGAAAAGCGTGCCGACGTCGTATACGGCTCGAGATTGTCGGGTGGCAAGCCTACGCGCGCCTTCAAAATAACCCATCTGTTAGGAAACAAATTTCTGAGCTTCGTCACCAACGTTCTTTACGACTGCACGCTTACCGATATGGAGACGTGCTACAAGGTCTTTAAGGCTGAATATTTTATGAAGGTGCAGATACGTTCCAACCGCTTTGATTTTGAACCGGAGATCACGGCGAAAATTCTCAAGCAAAAGGTGCGAATGGTCGAGTTGCCAATTTCATACTTCGGACGTGATTACTCCGAGGGCAAAAAGATCACCTGGCGAGACGGATTTGCCGCAATCTGGGCGCTCGTCAAATACCGTTTCGTCGACTGATTTAGCTGTAACTGCGCTGCTATTCGACCAGACTATCAATAGTCTTTAACTCAAAGTGACTATTAACTTCCTTGCACTAGAGCCCGCGCAGCATCATGGCCCGGGCAATGCGCTCGATCGCTACTGTATAAGCAGCGGTGCGCATGCTCAAATGATGTTCTGTGGCCACGCCGGAAACTTTGCTGTAAGCTGCCACCATAATTTTCTCTAGCTCGGCGCGAACCCGCGCTAGGTCCCAATAGTGGTTGTCTAAGTTTTGCACCCATTCAAAGTAAGAAACAACGACGCCACCAGCGTTGGCAAGAATGTCCGGCACCACAAAGATGCCTCGCTCTTCCAAAACCTTGTCCGCGTCTGCCTCGGTGCAATCATTCGCGCCTTCAACCAAAATTTTGGCCTTCACCTTGCTCGCGTTTGCAAGTGTGATCGCTTTCTCTAATGCCGATGGAATCAGGATGTCGCATTCCTGCACGAGCAGTTCATCGTTGGTCATGAAGTCGCCGCCTTTGAACCCTTTTAAGCCGCGATTCTTCTTGTAATAAACTTCAGCGGCATCGATGTCGAGTCCATTTTTGTTATAGAGTGCGCCTTGTGAACTGGAAAGTCCTGTCACAGTAGCGCCCAGTTCCTGCTCGATCAGCCGTGCACCAAAGGAGGCCAGATTACCGAAACCTTGAAAAATGACTTTGGCTTTTGGCAGATGCACACCTTTTTCCTTCGCAGCTTCGCGAGTGCAATACATGACACCACGACCAGTAGCTTCATCACGTCCAAGCGATCCACCAAGTTCAATTGGTTTGCCTGTGATGACGCCAGGGCTATGTCCATGCCGTTTTGAATACTCGTCGACAATCCAAGCCATGATTTGGGCTGTTGTGTTCACGTCTGGTGCAGGAATGTCGGTGTGTGGTCCAATGTTGTCCTGAATCAGGTTTGTGAAATTGCGAGTCAGGCGCTCGAGCTCGCCGATCGACAGCGTTTTGGGATCAACAGCGATGCCGCCTTTGCTGCCGCCATAGGGAATGTTCACGACCGCAGTTTTCAAGCTCATTAGATGCGCCAGGGTGCGCGCTTCGTGGACGTCAACAGACGGGTGATAGCGCAGCCCCCCTTTGAAAGGTCCGCGCGCGTCATTGTGCTGAACTCGATACCCCTGGTAAGTGACGTATTTGCCGTCATCCCTGCGCAAGGGAACTTCAACTACGATTTCTCTTTTCGGTTTGATTATGGCCCGTAAAAAGTCTGGATCTAAGCTTGGATCCATCTTGAGCAACTGATCTATGGCAGCCAACGAATAAGTCGTTACTGCATCACAAGTGGTCTTCTTGCTTATCGTGGTACTCATGAAACTCCTCCCATTGGGCTTTTACAGGCTTCCAAGATTCGAGTGTAACCGAAGAACTATCTACACTATAGACACTTGAACGGAAATCCGTAAGGTATGCTTGACGAAAAGCAGCCTGCTCGCCCCGGTCGTATTTGTTGAAAAGTGGACCCTCTCAGTTAGTGATCTTTTGGGGCTTTGCCGCCATTCTTGCGATGCTGTTCGCGGATTTCAAAATGCCGCAGCTGCGCGATCAAACCGAATTTTATTGCAGCTTATTGCCCGCGGCAAAACTAGCTAGCGCGCATCAATATCCAGCGATGTACGACCTCGGCGCCATGACGCAGCAAACAATAGGAAGCTTTGCCTCCCATCCGCGAACATTTGGCTATCCGCCGCTTTGCGCACTTGTGCTAACACCATTTGCTGCAATGCAGCCAGCTATCGGACTTCTCGCCTGGCAAGGGCTATCGTTGCTGACCATGGCTTATTGCGTTTTCTTGATTGGCAGAGCTGCTAGTCGAATCGATGCCGCCAGCGGGGAATCCAGCGATTCCGGTTGGTACGCCCTGACCTTTCTGCCAACACTATTAGGTTTGTGGAGCGGCAATGGCGACATCATCTTTGGCATTCTTCCTTTAACGGTCGGCTATTACTTTGCCATGGCCAAGAAATTTTTGTTAGCGGGAGTTATTTTTGCCTTCTGTCTGTTCAAGCCAGCTTTCTTGCTGCCAGCTTTTGTCACTGCATTTGCCCTCCTAGCTCACAAGCGTCCCCGATGCATGGCTGGTTTGCTGATCGGTTCGGGCATGGTGTTGGGCGCGAACGCGATGGTTTCTAGCGCTGGTTTAGGGGCATGGTGCAACAGCGTAAAACCAGCCTTCCAATTAACTTTTGCAGTCGAGAGCGCAAAATCTGTACAAGAGTACATCGCCAACTTACCGCAAGCAATTCTGCTTATGCTGCCGGCAGACAAACAGGGGTCGCTGTTATCACTTGTGCTTCTGCTCGCGGGAGGGGTGCTAGTCTTGGCTCTCTATCAGATTCTACAAATGGCACGTAGCCTCAAAGAAGAATTTGAAATCACACCGCTGGCCTTCGTCACAGGCTTGTTCCTGATACCACTTGTAGTACCAGGCGTCAATTACAGCGACTTGACTGTAATGCTCCTGGCAGGGCTCGTAATCGCCTCCCTCGAATGGCGCCAGCACAGTGACTGGCGACTGAAGACGACGGTGAGAGTGACGGCGATAGCCATCAATGCTTTCGGTTTACTGATCATCTTCCAACCGAAATATGCGTATCCGCTCATTCTGGCGGCCATCCTGATCGTATATTTCAGACGCATCGTCGAAGCCGTTCATCTAGCAGCATCCGAACATGGCGGTGTCGAACAAGTTCTCGAATATGAGGAATTCAGCGGTTGAGCTAATTTGTGCGCTTACGCTTTTACTCCGCTAACTCATGGATTCTCTAACGCTTACGGATCCGCTAAATCCTCCGGTCTCTATCGGAGCTGACTTGGACTTTCTCAAGGGGTCGTTTTATCGAGACCATACCTTGTTAGAAAAACGCGTTTTTTTCCAACAAATCCTAACTGGTAGTGTCATACAGGCTCATCTCACAAAAACTTTCGGCAGAGCCCACTTCCCCTGACGGATCCGCTAATAATTATGAATCTGCTAACTTTTATGGATCAGTTGCAGCGCGTCACAGAGACTGGTGAGTTCATCGGTTGTGTTGAAAAATCCAAAGCTGACTCGAACAAGACCGGTCGAAGTGGTACCAAGAGCTTGGTGGGCCTGAGCGGCGCAATGTAGTCCCGGTCGCACCGCTATGCCATGATCGAGGTTGAGTGCATCTGCCACCCGATCTGGCGAGTGCCCATCGATTGAAAACGAGACTACAGGTGAGGCTGCGCATGAAGGGACGTCTGTTCCATGGGAGTAGGATTTACCAGCCAATTTAATCCAATCATTGGCGTAGCACCACTGCCTGAATTGAGTCGCCAACGAGTGTTCATGCTCGACAATTAGAGTGGCGCCAGTCTTGTGCACGAATTCAACACCAGCACCGAGAGCGGCAATAGCAGGTCCTCCAATGGTTCCCGGCTCCAAGCGATCTGGATAAACGTTGGGCATCTCGAAGGACTCAGACGACGATCCGGTTCCTCCGCAGACCAATGGTTCGAGCACACTATCCGCTCGCACATAGAGCAAACCAGCTCCTGGTGCGCCCATTAGTCCTTTGTGCCCTGGCGCGGCCCAGTAAGTTATTCCACTATGTCGCAAACAATTCGCTTCAGATCCGGCTGTCTGAGCTGCGTCAATCAAAAGAGGCACTTTCTTCGCCGCGCAAATCTCGGCAATTTGCTGGATCGGAATGCGTTCACCCGTTACGTTACTGGACTCTGCAAAGACGCACAGCTTCGGTCTATCCGCATCAAGACGAGCGCTCAGTTGCTGTGGATCGATTATTCCTCGATCCGCGTACGGCAGCACCACAATTTTCAGATCAAGCTCGCCCTCCATCGCTTTCAAAGTTCTCATCACCGAGTTGTGCTCAAGAGCGCTTGTGAACACACAGTCCCCGTGCTTAAGGCCGACGCCTTTAAGCACCATGTTAATTGAATATGTGCAACTTGGTGTGAAGATCAAGCGTTCGTCGCGGTCTGCGCCGAGAAATTCCGCGATCATCGTGCGCGCTTCAAACACAGCCCGAGCCGAATGCAATGCCAACGTATGGGCCCCGCGCCCTGGATTTCCGGCCGAACGGAAATAGGCATCGTGCGCCGCGTAAACACTTTCCGGTTTGGGAAAACTAGTTGCTGCATTATCGAGGTAAATAATCTTTTGATTGATCATGCTAGGATTGTCTGCTAATGGCCAAGATATTACTAGTTGAAGACGACAAAAATCTGGCCCTATTGATCAAAGATGGCGTCAGTTTCGAAAACCACATAATCGATGTTGCGTATGATGGTCAGCAGGGGCTCGATATCCTGAGGATAGCGCAGTATGACATGATCATTTTGGACTGGGATTTACCCAAGATCTCAGGCTTGGAGATCCTGCAAGAACTTCGCTCCAAAGGCCTACACACTCCCGTTTTGATGCTGACCGGCAAAAGCTTGATAGTTGACAAAGAGCGCGGTTTTCAGTCTGGTGCAGATGACTATTTAACCAAACCGTTTCACTTGAAAGAACTGTCTGCGCGCATAGGAGCATTGCTGAGACGACCAAGCCAAATAGCTTGTAACGATTTGACAATTGGTAGCCTCGTCATCGATCTCGCGCACCATAAAGTCAGCCGCGACGGCGTTGAAATTCCGCTGGCGCGTTTGGAATTTGCAGTGCTGGAGTTTCTGATCCGCAACAAGGGACAGATCTTTAGCAACGAAGTTTTGCTGGAGCGAGTCTGGCCGGTAGATTCCGAGCGAACGCCGCAAAGCGTGCGCACCTTGGTCAAGAAACTGAGAGCGAAAATAGACGGAGACGGTGCTTCGATAATTCAAAACGTGCACGGCGTTGGCTACAAATTCGAAATGCCAAAATCCTAATCGATTACCAATGGCACCAGGAGCGGTGGCATTGTAAAGGTTTCGGGCGCGTTCAGAAGTATAAAGATTTCCCAGATCACAAAACAGAATTAGGCACATCCAGACATCCACCCCAGTCGTTAGTCCAGGCGTGCTAGCATTCCAAAGCACGCACCTAACTCTGCCATTGCAAGAGAGGCTGAATGTCTTTGCGTTTTTCGCAGTTTGCCACCACGATGCTGCTCAGCACTCTTCTCTTGCAATCTTGCTCGGGTGGAATCTCGCTGGAAAATTCCGCGCAGAGTAGAACCAAATCGCTAGCCAGTCTGCTAGACGAGGAAAGTGGCACCGGACCTCAGTTAGCAGCCTCGCTGCGAGAATATCTGCACGGCGAAGGTCTGAGCGATCAGCAGAAGGCGGGTGCTTCATATGTGCTTGCCAGGATTGTGCAGCAGAGCACACCGTTTGACAACAAATCTGCAGATCCAAAGACAAACGGCTCAGAGCGGTTAACCGATGCCATACGATTGTTCGACGAAGCCTCACAGCTGCCTGCCTTGGCGGAACGATCGGCCGTGCATATTGCCGAGTTAGCGACGATTATCGGCGATGAGGAAAGAGCGCGAACGGCGCTCGAATATCTGCAGCGCAAGAGCACAATTCCAGAAAACAAAGCTCGTTATCAATATCAAATCGCCCAATCGGAAATGCGTACTCAGGAGACAGACAAAGCACAACTGCTTTTCCTCGAATTGCGCAAACGCTATCCCGACACTGAATTTGCAAAAGCAGCCGCGTATTACTTGGGCCAAATCGAGTTGGCACAGGTGCCATCGTCGCCTGAGTCCACGGCAAAAGCGATTGCCTTTTTTCGGCAATACCTAAAAAGCGCACCTGATGGACGCTTTGCCAATGACGCAATGTCCAAATTAAACGAGTTTGCGAAAGCAGATTCACTCCAACTTAGCGAAGCAGATCACGACGTGTTTGGCCAAGTTTATTTCAGCAACGGAAGATACAGCGACGCGCTAAGTGAATGGTCGCACGTGAAAGCCAACAGTCATGCCATTAAACGCGCTATTTGTTACGCGCGCACAGGCAAAAACGAGGTCGCACAGCATACTCTGATTCAAGCGATAGGTGCCCAGCCAGCGGTGTCGTACGAGGCCACGGCCGCCTTGATTTGCAATCCACTTAGTCGCAACGATGCAAAAGCTTTTTGGCACGACATTCTCAACGCCCATCCGGCAAAAGATGATGATCCGCTGTGGAATATAGCAATTCGCTCAACTCCTGCGGAAGGCATTCCTTTATATAGAAAAATCCTTGCAAAATATCCAACATCCGAGTATTCACCGGAGTGTATCTGGTGGATATTTTGGGATCAAGCTAAACAGTCGAAGACTGATGCGGCGAAAGCCACAGCCGCTTTAGCGTGGGCCAAGGAAGGGTTGGCGAAATATCCTACCAGTAAAGCTGCAGCTCGCCTTGGCTTCTGGAGCGGCAAGCTGCAAGAGCAGCTCAAACATCCAGAAGAAGCGAAACTTGCCTACCAATTTTCAGCCACCCACTTTCCTTCTTACTATTATGGACATCGTGCCAGAGCCAGGTTACGAAAGCTGACAGCCACCGCACCAAATGCAGTGGCTAACGCCGCCAACGACCCTGGCTGGTCAACCAAACCCTCGAGAGTGCCGCCGAACTTGAAGTGGCACTGGCCTGCGCCCCATGAGATTGTCGCTTACGAGCATATGGAAAAGCGATATGGCGCCACCGTCACCGAGCTGATCAAGTTGCATCAGTATGATGAAGCGCAGGAGTTGCTGCCTGATAATCCGGGTCCGGAATTTAAAGCGAGTCTGCTTGCCGGCATGAATAAGCCTCTGCAAGCAATCAATGCAGCCAACCATGATCTCACAGGTAATCCAAAGCTCAGCGAACGCTGGGAAATGGCATATCCACTCGAGTATGCCGATCAGATATCTTCAGACGCGAAAACGAACGGCGTTGATCCGCTCCTGGTGCACGCCCTAATCAGAGAAGAATCGCGATATAACCCGGACGCGTTGAGTCGCTCGAAAGCGCTGGGACTAATGCAGCTAATGCCTGGCACCGCATACGGTGTTGCCAAACGGCTATCCGTCCCGTTATCTGGTACACAAGAAGTGCTTAAACCAGAGATCAACATCAAGCTAGGCACGAACTATTTGGCCTACACACTTAGAAGATTTGACGGAAACGCCTTGCTCGCGGTTGCCAGTTACAATGGTGGCCCAAACGCCGTGCAGTCATGGTTCCAGCAACATAAGCTGGCCGGAAATTCCGACTTTGATATTTTTGTGGAAAATATTCCGTTCCGCGAAACGCGTGATTACGTGCGCAAAGTATTTGGATCTTATTGGACCTACGAACAGATATACGGCGGCAAAAATATTTAAGAAGCTAGCCAAAGTCGCGCGCAGTCTGGAGAAATTTGATCAGTTGCAAAAAGCAATTTTGAAGAGACAGATCGACTAGAAAGCGTGCCCTGGTTGCGCTTGCGAACAATGAGTTGTAGACAGCGGTACTACATTCAGTGCTGCGCTCGTGCCGACAGCCAAAATAATTGCCGTTAACTCGTCAAACTGCATTACACTCAAGAGTCGAAAACCAGATGCCAATTAACCTAAAGCAGGCTTCTCTTGGGCTGGCTCTTTATTAGCTGGTTGAATGCCTAGATACTTCGACCAAAACGCAGTTTTCGGCATTTTGACGGGTGAAGTCGGCTCTTCGACAGCTGCTGACGTATTCTTGAGCGAGGACATATTAAAACCACACGTGGTACACACATGCTTATTTGCGGCTATTCTAAATTGACAACGTGGACAAAGATAGTACTGCATAAGCCCCTCACTTTCTGATCGCAGTATAACACGGGAAATTAGGCTGGGAAGACCGTTTCAGGGTGGAGTGCCATGATTTCTCCACTTTTTTACCTGTTTCTTACTTTGCAACGTGTGGGCACTTATTTTTAGGAGGGATTACTGATAAAAATGCAACCGCGAATAATTGTCACGTTCTCCACACTGCACCAAGTCTTGACTGCTGAGAAAGCACTGAGAACAGCCGAGTCAGCTGTTTTCAAGATTCGTCCCACACCAACCCCCCCAGGACTTTCTACCTCGGTTTGCGGTATGTCAATCGAAATTCTTGAAGAAGGTCAAAAGCAATCGATCATAGATTATCTGCAGTCCAAATCGATCCAACCAACCGGCCTATTTATCGTCGATTAAGCGGTCGTGTGCATGCTGCGGCATATGCCATACTGGTGCTGCGTTCGCATCGAATTGAAGATGTCCAAGTTAATCCCAGCCTTAGCAGTCGCGTCTTTTGTGCTCTTTCTCCTTTTTTATGGCGCCTGCATCAGCGGGATCGTTCTAAGGGAGCCTGACATTTGCTTTCTGCTTGCCAGCGGCAGATGGATCGTCGAAAACGGTCACCTGCCCAGCACTGACCCCTTCTCATATTCGACCATTTATCACGACCAGCCATACGTAATTGAAAAGTGGTTGACTGAGGTGATTTTTTTCTTGCTGTGGAAGTGGACTTCCGCAACAGGATTGCTCGTGTTCGATGCAATCGTACTGACTCTAACGTTTGCCATTATGCCTTACCGCCTCTATCGCTTAAGTGGTGTAGGCGGGCTCAGGGCCCTGCTGCTGACGACATTGGCAACGTTAACATCGTTCTGTCATCTGGCTGTGCGCCCGGAAATTTTTTCCTATTTATTTGCCGCTATATACTTGGAAATTTTGATGCGGCTGAGTGACGCGAACCGAACCTTGCATTGGCCAAGCGTTATCTTCCTGGTCGCAATGATGGTGTTATGGGCAAATTTGCACACTTTATTTATCGTCGGTCTCTTGATTCTGGCGTTCTATGCAGGCTGTTTATTCTTAGAAAAGATTTTCCGACTAACCGACAAAAAAACGGATTGGACGGTTCCGGTTGCGCTCGCGCTCTGCATTCCGGCAACCCTAATCACGCCTTATGGTTTCACGTTGTGGCAATATCTTCCGAACATATTCGGGCCGTTTAACAACACAAATAACGAGATGCAGCCGATAAATATGTCGAGCTTGACGTCAGTCGACATGTATCCGTTCTTTGTGTTGATTCTCGTCTCAACTGTCGTAATTATCCGCAAAGCACTAAGCAAACCAACTAGGTCAGGCGAGCTCTTTTTTAAACTACTATTGCCCATTGGTATTATTGGCGGTATCAAGACGATTAGAACAATTCCCATTTCAGATTTGTTCGCCTGCGCCGGAATGGCTCGCATACTCGGTCTGTCAAAGTCAGCGCCGACTAGTATTGACGAAAAAATCGATCAACTCATTCAACCCATGCATCTCGGCTGGATTGCCACTTCATTAGCTAGTGCGGGATTAGGGGCTTACATGATGACCACTATGATCACCCCGGAGATTCCGCAGGGCAGCGCAGCTTTTCATCCGCCCCTTCAAGCAATTGAATTCATCGGCAAAAATCGACCACCTGGGCGCATGCTGAACGATCCACATTTTGGCAACGTTCTCATGTGGCAACTTGAAAAGGCACCGCCAGTTTTCATTGATTCTCGATACAATCTCTACGGGAACGCTCTTTTGCAAGACTACTGGATAATGGCCGAGAATCAGCAAGGATCGCGTGCGCTCTTGGAAAAGTATTCGATTGACTGGGTTTTTCTAAATCCGCAATTGCCTTTAATCAAAGCGTTATCTAAAGACCCAGGCTGGATGGTACTTTATCAGGATTCGAACAGCGCAATCGTGGCGCGTAAAAGTCAAAAGCAGGACAAATAATGCGATTCGTAGTGACAGGCGGGATGGGCTTCTTCGGTTCCATCATGTGCGACCACCTTGTGGACAGAGGTCACGACGTGCTCAGCGTTGATTTGCTTGGGGACACAGATTCAGCGAAACGCTACAAAAACGACCAACTCGACTTGACCAACTTTGAGGCATTGAAAAAATCAATCAGCGCGTTTGGCAAGGTGGATGCGATTTTTCACATTGCTGCGTTGCTTGCGCATGTGACAGCAAATCCAGACCACCTGTGGGCAGCAAACGTTGATGGAACAAGGAACGTGATGGAGTGCGCTCGACAGCTTTCGATCCCGAAAGTTGTTTTCACTTCCACTAATTGCGTGTTCAGCACAGGCTTTTCGCAACCAGTCGATGAACAAACTCCGACTGAACCGATCGAAATTTATGGCAAATCGAAGCTGGCAAGCGAAGAAATCATCCAATCGTACGCCGACATAAGCTCGGTCATTATCCGCTGTCCCACGATCATTGCCGCAGGACGGTTGGGGCTTTTAACCATCCTTTTCGATTTTGTCAGAGAAGGTCGCAGGCTTTACGTTGTCGGCGACGGCAGCAACCGTTATGCCTTCATAGCCGCCGAAGATTTAGCCGATGCATGCCTGCTGGCAGCGCAATCGAGCAAGTCTGGACTTTATCACATCGGCTCCGAAAACGTACCTTCGATGCGGCAGTTGTACGGATCGCTAATGGAATACGCAGGCAAAAAGCCGCGCATCCTCTCCATTCCCGAAGCACCGACTGTGATGGCATTGAAAATTTTGAATTCACTAGGGTTGTCGCCCCTGGGTCCGTATCACTATCGAATGCTGGCAGCGAACTTCGTCTTTGACACAGCGAAAATCAAATCTGACATTGAGTGGCGACCGACCAAGACAAACACTGAGATCCTGTGCAGCGCTTATCAGTACTACGTCGACAACCTCGACTCGATTAACAACGCCACAAATGTATCGGCCCACCACAGCAAAGCCAAGGCCGGCATCCTAAACTTACTGCGACTGATTTCGTAGCTATTAATCCAATCAGATCAGCGCTAGCCTCTTAATCGATCGACGAAAGAAGAAACAATCGCTTTTATCTGGTCGTCATGCAGGCAGGCAAAATTGATCACGAACTCGCCTTGGCTAGCTGATTGAAGATAGAACGATCGGGTCGAAATCAAGGGCAATTTAGCTGCCGCAGCAGCAGCTAATACTTCTCGCTCGGGCCATTTGTGCAAATAAGCAATCAGATGATTGCCGGCACATTGATCGCGAATGATAATATCCTGGCCCAGACTGCGTTTGAGAAACTGAGTCAGGGCTATGCGGCGAACATTGAAGGCTTTCTGGATTTTCCGACAATGCCTTTCTAAATATCCTTCATCAATAATCTGAGCCAGCGTCAATTGCACAATTGCTTCTGAAAGTCCTTCGGTCTGCACTTTGGCCGCAGCAAACAGGGGAGCCAATTTTTCCGGAATAACACAGAAGCTGATAGAAGTGAGCGGATACAAAATTTGCCAAAATGTATAGAGATAAATCACATTTTCGCTGCTTTCTAGTCCTCGAAGCGAGGTTGGCTGCATGCCTGCGTAATGAAAATTGCCATCGTAATCGTCTTCAATGATCCATGCTCCTTCAGCTTGTGCCCAAGCCAATAGTTCTTTACGCCGACTCAATGACATTGTTACGCCCAGAGGCTCATGATGATTAGGCGTGACATAAACCAGCTTTATGCGTTGCTTTGATTGCTTGAGAGCTTCGACCACCAGTCCTTCCGAATCGACTTCAACAGGATAGAGTTTCAAGCCTTGCGTGGCGGCCAATTTCTTAATGCCAGCATAGCCAGGTTCTTCAATTGCGACAGTATCACCAGGGTCTAATAACAGCCTGCATACAAGATTTGTGGCAGCCAACGATATTGAAAAAATTGCCAACTCACCGACCGTGCATTTCAGCCCTTTGCGGCGATCAAGATAGCCAGTCAGCGCTTGGCGCAACTCCACCCGACCGAGAATATCTGGCTCATACTGAAGATTGCGAAGCGTTTCCGGCACACATTGTTGCTGCATAATTTCGCGCCATCGCTTCATTGGTAAAGCACTTTTGGGAACAGCTCCATAATTGAAAGCGGCAAAATCTGCAAAATCGGCAGTATAGGTCTCGCTTTCACATATACGTGCCAGGTTCTGACCATAGGTGGATAATCTTTTTTGATCGAAGAAGCCTGGTTGAATCGCACTGCCGAGATTGGCAGATGTGGTTGTTCTCGCGATCACATAAGTGCCTTTGGTGGCATTGGTGGCAACATACGACAGACGCTGTAGTTCTCTGTAGCATTTAACGATCGTATCTCTAGACACACTAAAAGAGTCCGCCAAATCGCGACTGGAAGGTAGGACCGCGCCATAAGGCAGACGCCCAGTCTCGATGGCGTCAATTAGACATTCCACTATTCGCTTATAGAGCGGTTTTTCTGGATTTTCTTTGGCATTAAAAACAATATTCAACCTGCACCGACTACCAGAGAGAGCTATTTCTGTCGATCAATTTACCAATCCTTTGGATGAATAGTATAGTTCAGGTCAACGGTGACCATGACTTGATGCATACCAACTTGCTTACCGTCAAGCATACCAGTGACAAGAGCGCAAGTTACTTGCAGACCAAGCCTTTGCAAACCACCTGAACTGCCAGCCATACCAAGTGGCTCCAAAGCAAGCAAGCCAATGCCGGCGGCGCCAGCTAGCAAGAGCTGCGCCTCCCGGGACAACATACCGAAAGGAGTCTCAATCACCTCATTCTAAAAGTCCGACAGACAGCGCACACAAGCGGGTGTGGGGTGTGGTGGTAACAACTTGGTAGTGTGGACTCTTTAGTGTGATGCTTAAGACAACGCATAGTGCTTGATTTTTTACAGCACCTGACAGCAAAACTTCGCCAGTAGATGCATCGAAAATGTTCGATTCATCTACTTTTGCATTGCACTGCATATAGTGGCATAACTAGCGCTAACTTACGCCTCACGACAAGCTTCATTCTCAGGAAGGTGCTGCTCAGGCTTACGTTTACAAATGTTGTTTCGCTATTTCTACGCGCCAGATCATAGATTTTAGTTATCAATATCATTTCCTTTAGAGCTCAGAAGAAGTAACCACTCCACCACACCTAGTTTAGTTTTGAGGACCAAAAGCGCGGGCAACATGCCGCCGGATCTAACACGAGCATACGCAGCAGCGCAGATGAACGACTGCGCGGCTCTCAAAGGAGCCGCTGAGACAACCGACTTCATCGTCTGCTTCGGCTGGCCTCTGGCCATTGCTGTTCTGATCATGGTGCCATTGCACTTGCTTCGATGGACTCGCTCCAATCAGCCAATCACTCCAAGCAGGAAGGAACCTGCAAATGTTTTTTAAGTTCCGACAATTGGTCACCGAATTCCGAATCGAACTCGCACGCGCAAAAGCAGCCAAACAGCTTAGCGATATCCACAGAGAAGCTGGGGGCTTGGTGCTTGACCGTGCTTGGCTCGATAGTAAAAATGGAAAGCAGGCAAGCGATTATGCAGCGTTCGAAACAAGGTTGAATGAGCTGCGACTGCGTGATCGCCAAATCAACACTGACTGCCAACAACAATGCCGAAATCTCCGCCTCAAAAATTTGGCAGACTAACGTTTGTAAGCTGAGCGGCGGCACCAGGAGTGATGATTCCAGTGTACCGACTTGGCACGGCGTTGGTCTCAAGCAACCAAACGACATTAACCAGAAAGAGTCATTTCAATGAGAAAGACAAAACTGAAACGCACTTCTCACGAGGAACGCCTCGAAAAATTTGCTCAAGTGGCAGTCAAGGTTGGACTGAGACCGACACCTGGTCAACAGGTGATCGTGACAGCGCCGATCGCAGCACTGCCCTTGGTGCGCAAGGTGACTGAGCAACTCTACAAGGCTGGGGTGTCGCAAGTCACTACCCTCTTCGACGACGATGCCTGCACGTTGGCTCGTTACCGCTTCGCGGCTGACGGTTCTTTCGATGTGTCGACCAATTGGCTGTTCGACGGCATGGCTTCGGCATTTGACAATAACGCCGCCCGCCTCGCTATATTGGGGGCCAACCCTGGGCTACTCGCTGGCGTGAACCTCGAACTGACGGGCAGAGCCGCCGCAGCAAGGGCAAAGGCTTACAAACCGGCCTCAAATCGCATCAGTTCGTTTTCGATCAATTGGTCGATGATCTCCTGCGCTACGCCAGCGTGGGCGAAAACTGTGTTCCCAGGCGTGTCTGAGAAAGTCGCCATGCGCTTATTGTGGGATGCCATCTTCGCGGCATCACGCTCAGATGTCGATGACCCTATCGCGGCATGGGCAGCCCACAATCAGGCCCTCAAGTCTCGGGTCAACATTCTCAATGCGAAATCGTTCTCCGCTCTGCGGTTTCGCGGACCGGGCACAGACCTCACGGTTGGCCTGGCCGATGGGCATGAATGGTGCGGCGGTGCCACCACAGCCAAAAACGGCGTCGTCTGCAACGCCAACCTGCCAACCGAGGAAGTCTTCACAACGCCGCATTGCCAGCGAGTCGACGGCTATGTCTTAAGCACGAAGCCGCTTTCCCTTCAAGGCGTTCTCGTGGAAGGAATCCGAGTTCGCTTTGAGGGCGGGCGCGTAGTCGAAGCAACTGCGCAGCGGGGACAAGATGCCCTACTCAGTCTAATCAAGACCGACGCAGGCGCCTGCCAGCTGGGTGAAGTGGCGCTGGTGCCGCACTCATCTCCCATTTCTCAAAGCAATGTGCTCTTTTACGAGACACTCTTCGACGAGAACGCGGCCTGCCACATCGCCTTCGGGCAGTCGTTTTCGAAATGCATAGCCAACGGTCGCAACATGACCAAGGAAGAGCTCAGCGCGAAAGGCTCCAACCAGAGCGACATTCATGTCGACTGGATGATTGGCTCTGGCGCTGTTGATGTTGACGGCATTTACGCCGATGGCTCCGTCGAAGCTGTGATGCGAAGCGGTGAGTGGGTTTAGTCAGGCTCCAGCCATCTTGGCTAAGCACCCCACAACCGCCAAACCTGCAGCATAACGCTGCTTCAAACAACTCAGAAAGACCTAGACCGGCTATTACTCGAAATTATCAAAAGGAACATGATCATGAAACGCATGACAATGGTTATCGCTGCTGCGACCGCTGTGATCTCTCTCGGTCTCATCCAAGGATTCGTTCGCTCTGAGGCGAGCGCCCGGGCAAAATATGAGAAGGAATACAGCGAAGTTCACACGGATGTCGTTAGCAGATTGACGACGTTTAAGAACGATCTCACTCACAATGACGACGTGATCAGGCGCCTGACGCAGTTGTCGACTGAGTTAGCCAAGCTGCCCACTCTTGAAAGCGCCATCAGCGAAGCGAACACCGCAGGCAATAAAGCGTCCAACGGAGAGGATGGCTACGCCTACACTCAGACCGTCCAGAAGATCATCGATCTCTACGTGCCTCTTGACGCTGACTACCATGACGCATACCCATATATCCCGCATCTCACCTTCGATGGCTACTGGAGCACACCTGAGCCGTCTGAACATTCGCTGGAAGCTGAGAGCGATATTCGCGCTCTTACTCAAACTCTCGACGCCGCCCTGAAGCCGATCGCCGACGCCAGCGATACTTTGACTCGCATGCGAATCAAGGAGGAGCACGCCGCGGCAATCCGCCATGAGATAGCTGACAGAAAAGCGATGTTCGAACAGGTCTTGCTTAACAAGGAGCAATAGCCACTCCGCGAGCTTGAAGAGAATCGTCAGTCTCCGTAATGCAGGAGTTCAAAATGTCATCATTTCTTCCATACGTGCCTTGTCTACAGCTCGTGCTGGTGATCGCCTCGATTGCGCTCGCATGTGCGGCGCTGCCAATTTGGCGCAACCAACAAACCGCTTATCTCGATCGGGTATGGAACCGGGTGGAGAACCCAGTTCGGCATCAATCGGTGACGGGATTGCTCTCATTGGGCTCACTGCTTCTCATTACTTGCGCCATCATTCTGGGCAGCTGTAACCCGATCCCAATTTTGGATGCGGGGCTGACCTGGCGCGTCGGTGCTTCGGTCGCCTCGATCGTAAGCACGCTGACCGTCGCGTTGTTCTGCCAGGGCGTCAAGGAGCACTTCGAAAACTCGATGCTGGCGCGCGCGTCTTGGCTGCACCAACAGAAAAAATCATAGCTCCAGGGCTGAAGAGTCTTGGTATCTGTCTCATCTCCATGAATGCAAGAGCGTCGCCATTGTCACCAATGGCGGTGCTCCTAGACTGCGGCTCAAACTCGCGTTTCAAAAGCGGGAGCTTTCGGTCCTGCCTAGAGGCGAGTCCTTCTTTAACAAAAAGAGAAACCGATGAAACAGACCAACCCACTTCTAAACATGGCTGGCTTTTCCAAGTTCAGCAAAATCAAGGCTTCTCACGTCGAGCCCGCCGTCGAGGTTGCGTAGCTCCGTAGCAGAAATCATCCACTCTTATCATCGAAAGGACATTGTTATGGCCAAAACATTCTGTGAGTACGATAACAAAGCTCCCCCCAAGAAGAAAGCGAAGGGGAGCTACACCTATCAAGGCGGGTCCGCCAGGGAGAGCGCGCTGATCCAGCTCCTGGTCTACCTCAAATCCGCAAAGGTGATGCTGACGGATTTCGACGGCAACGGCGGTCGGTCCGGACAGATCACCTTCGAAATCGAAGGTGAAGAAAAAGCCGTTGACTTGTTCATGGCAATGTTCAGGCGCTGATCCAGAGCAAACCGTTGCTGGTCAGTCTGACGTCGCCAAAATGCGGCTTATGCAAACGATCAAGTCAGTGCCGACGCCGTGGTCAAGCCTGTTACGTATTACTTTCCCAACCCCGTCGAAATGCTTTCGGAGGGACTGACCACTTACCGCACAGGCAAAGAAAGTCGCCGGCGGCTGTTCCATGAGAGTCCGCAACTCTACGAGACTGCGCAGAAATATGATGAAGAGGAAATCGCTCGCTATTATGGCGTCGATGGAAGCGGGCACAGTCAGTCATTAAGAACGCCGGAAGGCATTGTGGTGCCGCGCACTTCTGAGGCGGAAGCTGAATTGTCGTCGTTTGAACAAAGCTTGAAATTCGCGCCCTAGAAGCGTTTCCAACTCAGCGGTGACTTTCTAACTAGCCCCGCGGACGCAGTTGGAAACAGCTGCAAACGTTGAGAAAGAATGAACAATGAAAAGGACATCAGTTAAGAATTCGAAGACAGCGAAGAGATCGAAAAAGAAGAAGATGCTCGGGCAGTTTTTGACTGGAATTGACGTGTCGTCATTTCAGAGAACAGTAGACTGGCAGAAAGTCGCTGCGACGGGAGCCAAATTTGCCTACATCAAGGCCTCTGAAGGCGTAACGATCACAGACAGTTTCTTTGCGGCTAATCGCAAAGCCGCCAAGGCCGCAGGTCTTATTGTCGGAGCGTATCACCTCTTTCGCCCGAAAACTGCAGGGGCGGCGGAAATCAACAATTTCGTTTCTGCCGTTGGAAAAATAGAATCCGGCGAACTGCCGCCGGTGCTCGATGTGGAAGTGCCTGAAGATTGGAAAAACATCCCCGTGGCTGCGCGCATCAAACTTGTCAGCGACTGGCTCGCTGCGGTAGAAGTCCAGCTCGGTGTGCGACCGATTGTGTATGTGAACAATTCGGATGCGCAGGGGTTGCTCAAAAACGACCCCTCATTTGCTAAGTATCTTCTCTGGATCGCCTATTACTCAACTGCCAGTCAAGCGGTCTTGCCACCGCCGTGGAAAGATTGGACGTTTTGGCAACACACTGGGGTTGGCACCATTAGCGGTGTCAGAGGTAATTGCGATTTGGATCGCTTCCCTGGCACTCTGGCAGATCTCATGAAGCTGGTCCAGCCTTAGCGCAAATAGTGCCAGGTGGCCGGACTTCTTTGCGTGATCTCTGATCAAGAGAGAAGCAAAAAGAAAAGAAAGGTATAACTCATGTGTACTCACATAACTCAATTGGATTCGCGGGTGACGCAAATTCAGGCGGATCTACACGCGGCGCGCGTCGTCGAGTTCGTCGCCAAGCTTGCCCCGAACAGCGTCGCCATCATTGTCAGCAACCCTGAACGCATTCGCAGCAATGATTTGGTGTACGGCTATCGTCAGTCATCGGATCTGCTCTATCTGAATGGCTTCCCCGAGGCCAGTAGCGCTCTTGTCGTCACCAAATTCGGTGGCAAGTGCAAGCAGATTCTGTTCGTGCGTCCGAAGGACCGCGACCTCGAGATCTGGACAGGTACACGTGTCGGTCTTGACGGCGCGAGGGAGCGATATCTAGCTGACGAGGCCTACTCTGTCGACAAATTCGGCTCGGTCATCGGTCCGCTACTGCATAGCGCTGAGCAGGTCTATTACAAGTTCGGTATCAACGATCACTTTGACGAGGTGTTCAGCGACGTCTCACTGCCAGGTCGAAAGCCTCTCGACCCGGAATTGATTCTCCATGAGATGAGACTGTTCAAGAGCCAGGCCGAAATCGAGATTCTTCAGCGCGCCGCTCAAATTTCTGCTCAAGCTCATTGCGCAGCAGCGGCTCGTCTTCAACCAGGACTGATGGAATATCAGATCAAGGCGACGATGGAGGGCATCTTCATCGAGAGCGGTGCCAATGGACCGGCCTACGAATCGATCATCGCCTCTGGCAACAACGCCGTCATACTCCACTACACGGCGAACGATGAAACCATCAAAGATGGTGATCTGGTTCTAATTGACGCGGCCTGCGAGCTCGACGGTTATGCCGCCGACATCACACGCACCTTGCCGGCCAACGGCAAATTCAGCGAGGATCAACGAGAAATCTACCAGCTTGTCCTCGATTCTCAACGTGCCGCTATTCGTGCTGCGCGCCCCGGTTCAACGTTGCACAATGTCAGGCTTGCCGCTCACAAAGTGCTTCGCAAAGGATTGATCAAGCTCGGTATCTTGCCTGCCCAAATGAGCTCGCGTAAGAGTGCTGTGCAGGCTTTCTTGGCGGCTGAGAATATTGAGGCAGCCGGCAAGCTCGTCTCACTTGGCACTTTCTTCATGCATGGCGTCAGTCATTGGCTGGGGCTTGATGTTCACGATGTTGGTCGCAGTGGTTTCAACGACAGCCATCAGATTGAACTGGCTCCAGGGGCTGGGATCCTCGTTGAGGCTGGTTACTGCATCGACATGAGCAAAAAGCGTGTGCTCGGCAGTGGACGCATCGTCAAGAATGGTGGCAAAGAGTTTTTCGAGCCGATCGATAAAACGCGCAAGTTGGCAGCCGGCATGGTTTTTACCGTCGAGCCTGGTCTCTACTTCGACAAGAACGACGAGCGCGTTCCGGCCAAATATCGCGGCATCGGTGTTCGCATCGAAGATGACGTCGTCATCAATGAAGTCGGTTGTGAGGTTCTCACCGCTGGCATCCCCAAGTCGGTCGAGGAAATCGAGCAGCTGATGGCAAATGCTTCTGCGTTGAGGCTGCGGGCAACCTCGAGGCGTTCAGCCACCAGCGGCGGTGCTGGTGATCCTAGCGTGGTGCTCCACGCCAGACGTTGATCCGCAAACCTCTTTCCTGGCTACTCTGCTAATCATCTAGTAGCACTTTTGAGCCAAGCTTTACTACAGGCTTGGCTCTGAACTCGAAGCAATCACGCTTCGGTTCTTCAATATTTTGCAAAGGATATCTCAATGAAAAAGTTCCTTAAATATTGGGTCGGCATCGTTCTCGGCTGTCTCATCGTTCCGTCAGTGTTCTCGGCGTTCGCTGCGGTGGCGTTCATGTCCGATGGCGGCTTCACCCCCGCAAGCATGCTTTGGCTTGCGGCCCTGGGATCTTTCGCCACGACGATGATGATCGTCGGCATGGTCGGCATCTATCCGGCGGTCGCGGTGCTGGTTATAGGCATCGTCGTCTGCCTGATTCGCGATAACTCAAAGAGCGTTCGCTGATTTGCCCCCAACCACCAAAACTGGTGGTTGCACAGAGATCTCGGTGAAACCTTTACGCTAGCTTTTGCCGTGACAAACTCTGTCTGGACTGCTTCGGCAATTCAGACAGGGTTTGGATCTGGTCAATTCTCGAATTGCATTTAGGCTGCTTTCTGTTTTTTGTTTTACTGTTTCAAATATGCGGCAGGTCATTTTGACTACTTGATAAAAAAATTTGCCAGAAGCGCCACCACGGGCGGTGCCAACTCGGGCGAATTTGATTTCCGAATTTGTTAGATACCATATGTAGTCAAACTCATTCATCCAGTCTGTTGAAGTAATCCAGCGAGCAACAGTCTCTAATCATGTGTCTGTCCAGGTGCCCACCCATTGCGTTATGTGACCATCTTCCTGGCGCATTGCGACGGCTTTCGCCAGGTAGCGACGCCATGGGTGGGTGCGCTTTACTCTCAATCCAAGCACCCTGGTCAAGCGAAATTCACGCTCAAAACTGTTGCCGGTTTGCACACACATATTCCATTCGCTCAAATAGGCGCCAAGATCATCTGGATGAATCAGTAACTGCCAGGCTTGATCATCTTCCTGTTGAAGACTAAGGCCAGTCACTTCCGTGAATCTGTCGTTGTAAAACACAATTCGCCCCTGGGGATTCGCAACCCACATCAGGTGCGGAATGGCGCTAATCAGCAAACCAAATTGATAATTAGATAGCGCAATTTTCTCCAATCGCAGTCTCTCTTCAAGAAGGTCTGCTTGTCTGACTTCACGTTCCTTGCGATCACTGATGTCTTTGACAGTTGTTAAAATTTTACTCTGTCCATGATGCTGCAACAATTTAGAGTGACCTTCTACCCAAACCAAGTTTCCAAGGCAATCTCGAAGTAAAAATTCGGCCACGAAGCTACGGTCACAGATTGCCCGCTGCAAGTTATTGTGGATCTGCTCGGCTGTGTAGGGGGCCTTTCCGTACGCAAGAAGTTTTACAGTCTCGGGCTTAAGCAACTCAGAACGACTGTAACCAAGGATTCGAACCAGTGAACTGTTGACATCAGTCGGGCGCAAATCTGTGCTGTCGTGCATAACGATAGCATCGGTGATGCTGTCAAAGAGTTCGCGATATTTGGCGTCTCTGACTTTCAACCGCTGCCGAAAAGTCGCTTCTTCTTGTTTGATTCTGTTAGATATCCAATCCAAAGAAAATAGTTGAGACATAGAAGTTGCTCGATTAGCGAAAGTAAAACTTCCACCTGATGAATTCGACCAAGAGCCACCTGTTAGACGTCACTGACTTAATATGCCCGGATGCTTAAGGGTTAGGCACAGCCAAGACAAGATCATCCGCTTTTTCAAAAGTATAATTTTCGAAATATCAAAGGGTGCGTTAGTTTGTCTGACTGCACCTTAAACTGGCAACAAATTTCTCCACCGTATTTTTCGCTCCTTCAGGAGGCACGCTGGCGAAATGCATCATAAATTCGTTTGGCACCGCATTCTCACAATAGTAAGAGTCGGTCGGAGCCAGAGGCAGAGACGCTTCTGTTGCGGCATGCATGATCTTTTCGGACAGCCAATTCGGATTGAAGCGCACGATTGCATGCATATCTGCACCAGGCGAGAGAAACTCGACGTCATCAATCAGAGCACTCTTCAATTCAAAAATCATTGCCTGCCGCCGTTTCCGAAAGACTTTCCATAAGTTTCGACGATGTTGTTCCAACTTTCCACTTTCTATCAGCTCGGTCAGAACATAATGCTCAAGTGTAGGAAACTGGCGATCACTGAGATATTTGGAGCTGCAGAACAGAGGAATGAGGTCTTCGCATACATCTCCTACAAGTTCGGCCCACCGGATCGCAAGCGCAGGTCTAAGGACTAAGCGTCACTGTGCCTCACACTGATTCAGTAGAAGCATGATCGCGATTATTCGCGCTGACTGCAAACTGCTTTATATGTTCTTCGAAGCGGGATGGTCTAGCGACCATCCCGCTTTAGCGATTTTGAGGCTCCAACCGTCGGGAATTTATCCTAAAGAAGCGCTGTTGAATCCCATGAATACTCCATTTCAAAGAAAAACCAAAAACCGTATTAATACTATATGAATTAATAGATCGAACCAACGAAAAAGAAGAGAAAAGAAGAAAAGAGACTGACGCGGGTGGCAGTCTTGCGTGCTGGCACCAATAATGGTGTCAACTCGCAAGAACTGCGTACCCACTAGCTTAGAGAGCTAGCTGTCGGCTTTGGCTGTTACTCGTTGTTAGCCCTTGGCTGTTACTCGTTGTCGCCTTTGCAGCACTTCTGCTGACGGTGGCGGCAAGCAACGTCGAGTCCCTGCTGGATGTGTCGTTTCGCTTGCGCTGTGCAAACAAATTCGATTTCCAGCGTCTGGTCGGACTCGATTGCAGCGAGCTTGCGCTCGGCTGCCTGGCGGACGATGTGGGCGGTTCCGCGCAGGTTCAAGTTGAGTGCGGTAAGCCGGTTGGCCACCACAGGAATGGTCAGCTTGTTGCACCTCTTTTCGAGCGTCTTGTCGATGGCGACTTCGATCACCTCGGCAAGACCACAGGGGTTGAACTTGGAGACTGTTCCAAGTCCCATCATGACAAGATTCTGCTGAAGGCTGGATTCACCGAGCTCGACGGTGACTGCTTGTGCCAGACCTCCCTTGAAACCTTGCTCCTCGATGCACTGCGAAAGCAGCCCATCGCAACATTGGTCAATCGCCTTCGGACCGGCTCCCAGACCCATTCCCTGAATCTTCGTGAGCATGAGCATCGGAGTGCGAACGGTTTCGACTCCACCGTCTGATTTCAGGGTTGGCGATACAGAGAATTTTACTTTCATACGACACCTCTTCCAAAAATCCGGCTACACGCCGGGATAACTACGCATGCTGCTCCCTCGCAAAGCGGCATTAGGCATCACGGGTGATACCGTACGTAGGTCGGTTATGAATTTCACTGCGCTATCTCTCCAATGCCGAATTTGACTCAGTCCAAGAATCAAAGGCAGCAATGAAGAGGCTCACAGTGAAAGGCGAAGTAGTCTATCTCCTGACACACACTCAATTCCAGAATTCTCATCGACCAACAACGCTCATCGTAGAAATCACGATGCAGGCAAAAGGCGCTAACGGTGGGGGCTGATGGGGTGGGCTGTTGAGAAGAAACTGGTGAAAAGTGAGAGAGGAGAAGACTGATCAAGACTATTTGAAACTCTCTTATCTATACAAGCAAAGTTTCTAACTTCCGCCTAATCCAGACAGCCGTATACACCGATCTGACCAAGGCCCGCGAACTCTTCGAACTCTTGATAGCAGAGCAATTTAGGGCGAGTTTTGGGGTGGGATCGGCCAAGACCGCACGGTTGCAAAGAGGCATGGTTGAGCCATTTATTGACATAGCGCAACTTGCACACTGGCGCTAGGTTTGATTAAGAAATTCGGAAGACTTAAGTATCTTTACAAGATCTAAAATCAAAGAATCTAGCTCTACTTGTTTTACAGAGAGTTCTTTTGCTAGGTAAAAGTATCCTTTCTCTTTTTTCTTTTTCTTAAAGCAAACAAACTATCACGTAGATACACAGCCTGCTTCAACACACATACGACACTCTCAGAAGTGTGCGATGCGTGCTGCTGGAAGTTAGAACGGTTCCACTGATCATGGATTCGCTTTAACAGCCTGCAACTCAGACTGCGCCTGCGTCTCTTCCGAAACGAGGTCACATCATGGAGATGCTCAATATGCACACCGTCTGTGGTGCGCTGTTACTGGCTGTTGTCCTTCTGGCGCTGTTCGCACGTCACCTGGGATGGCAAATTTTTAGGCAAAAGCGTGGTCAATGGGAAACGCCGCCGCCGGCTCACTTTCGCAACGCCAAATGGTGTCCGGTCTGTCGAGGCAAACTTCGAATTGCTCACCTGTGCGGACGACCAAGGCTTGCCTGCACAAGACGAGGTTGTCGTTACGTCCACTGGGACAGCCCAAAACCGGTCGTCCTCTGCGTTGTGGAAATCGCTGGTCGAATTGTCCTTGTTCGTCGAGCAATTGAGCCTGCCATCGGCGAATGGTGCATCCCCGGCGGTTTTATCGAGGCTGGTGAAACAGCTGAACACGCCGCCGCACGCGAGTGCTTCGAAGAGACTGGCTTGATTGTCGAAATTGTCGGACTGATTGGTGCTTACGCTCCCTGTCATGACGTCAACGAAATCATCCTCGTCTACAAAGCCGTTGTCACCGGCGGATCAATCGTCCCCGGCGATGAGGAAAGCGAAGTTGGAGTATTCAACCAAGCTGAGTTGCCAGCGGACATCGCTTTCGATCAGCACCGCAAAATCATCGCCCACTGTTTCGATCAGACCGTGATCAAACCTGCCGAACTTGACTGTTGCTGAATGTAGCAGCGGCCAATCGAGTTTAGTTTTTGGATCAGGATAGCTCCACATGGCGATCATGTGGAGCTCGTCTTCGTTCATCTCATCTCATCATCAACGCCTTGCTTTATATGGAGACTTTACAATGTCAAAAACGAACACTCAACCAGGTGCCCCGCAAACAGAATTGCCGGCCCTGACCACGATCAAAGAGCTTTTCGGTAGTTGTCGCGACTGCGAAACCACTCACGACATCACCTCGGCGCGCAAATTCGAAAGGCAAGTCGCCGCTCTTGTTGCTCAAATAGCAGCATCAGCGCCGAACACGGCCGATCACGCCGATGCTCTCGCCTACCACGAATACACACTGCTCTCGCTTTCGAGAACGAGCAAACGCCCGCTCGTCAGCAAGTCACTGCGTGACGCAGCCTACGCACAGGGCGCCGCTTCGGTCCTGATCCGCCTGAACGCCGACAAGCCCGACATCGGCACTGTTTTCGCGACCTACAACCTGGCAATCGACCTGATTTGCACTGAGAAGCGATCGCTGGAAGGTTTGCAGTGGATGCTGAAAGCTGCAGCTCTTTTGAACCGGCTCGCCGGCAAGAAGAAGCTGCCGCGGAACATCCTCGACTTCAAGTTGTACAGCCTGGATTACGGCATCGCCCAAGCTTATTACGACATGAAGGAGCCGAAAACGGCACGCACGATTCTCAAGCGTGCGCTTCGTCACGCTCCGAAGCTGAACACGGCCAATTGGAGTGAACTGCGCGGCGTGGCCAAATGCTCAGAACTGCTCGCCCAGATCTATCTCGACGAGAAGGATGCGGAAAGAGCAGCGAAGCAAGCCGCTTAACGACAGCTTGAACGGAGGCACACGCCCCACGTTAAGCTGGTCGTGATTGTTGGTTTAGTAATGATCAATTGAGGGAGTCCGGTCGCAAGACCGTCCTCCCTCGGCTGGTTACTAAAAAAAATTTGATCTTCGAGGCACCATATACGGTGGCACAAGGACAGACGGCAAGACAAGACATACTTTGACAAGCGCTCTTCGGATTGCTTGAGCGTGTCCAGGTGATCACGGACTAAATTGCGTGCTTTTAGAGTTCGCTTTCGGCAGGCATGCCGGCGCTCCCAGCAATCCCGATCAAGTTAGAGGGCGGTGAGTATCGCGTGGAATAGTTTGTCCAAGCGAAGCGAAGCTTGTTTAGACGCTTCTAGCACTTCTTCATGCCCACCCATTGGCTCATCGTCTTTCCATACGTTCGTGACTACGGAAATCGCAGCAGATTGGGTTTGAGTGCCAGCTGTAGTCTGCAATTCAGGCACAGTAGACATCCCAACCGCATCTGCTTGCAGACGTCGCAGCATTTCTATCTCCGCCATGGTCTCGTAAGACGGTCCCAAACAGGCAGCATAAGTGCCTTGTTGCATCGGCACGAATGATTTGTCGGCAGCAGTCAATTTCTTGCCGATCTCTAAAAGATGCGCCGTTAGGTCGTTGGCACAGTTCTCAGCTTCTGACATGAGGGCGGGCACAAGCCCAGTTTCCTTCAGTTTTGGATTGAGGAAATCGCGATATCCTGTCAAAACCATCAAATCGCCGACATGAAAGCTCTTGTTCAACCCGCCAGCGGCGTTAGTCAGAAACAACTTTGGCACGCCCCACTCAACCAGGACGCGAGCAGGCAATGTGACAACCGGCCAGTTGTGACCTTCGTACAAATGGAAACGTCCGCGTAAAACAGCGACGAGCGGACTATCCTGATCCTCCTTCAATCGACCGATGACCATTGAACCGGCGTGCCCTGCAATCGTCGGCGCGATGCCGAATACTTCCTCAAAGGGCAATGCAACTGGATCGTGTAAATCCATCAAAACATTGACACCCGACCCAAGAACAACAGCTGCGTCAGGAACTCGCTTGCACACTGCCTTCAAAACGCCGACAGCGCTGGCAGCCGACTTTCCTTCGATATTCCAAGATTCAGTCTTCATACCGTCTCCTAATTGACAAGCGATTTAACTTCATTCATCAGAGCACCGTCGACTGGCAAGCGCGACGGCAGAACGATTCCTAATACTTTCCAGCCTGAATGAGCAGCGACAATCATTGTTTGGGCGAGATTGTAAGAAAAGAATTCAGCGCCAAGCGTTTTCAATCTCTTGATCTCATCTGCGCTTGGGGCGAAGCCTTGCTTTAGACCGCCCAAAACACCTTGCTGAATGGCCGGCAGTATTTTGCCCGGAACGAAATGAGTGACATAGATGTCGTTGACCACGGGGAACCGTTCGCCGCAGGTGTCGTTCGGACCCAAGAGCGGATTCGTGCCGGTCAAGTTTATATGATCCGATACCAAATGTGGTGCCTCGGTTTCAAACCCAAATCCAGCATCAATAACAACAGCAATTTTGGTGCCCTCATGACTGCGGATAGCCTTGGTCACTTGATCGGAAAAATTGTCGAAGTGCTGAGCACCGGCAACTTTGCCCGTGAAGTCAATTATCTTCGCCCCTTTTAATTCCACAACATTCTCCTCAAACGGCTGCAGCCGGGACATTGGACACAAACGAAACGCCGGGACCTTCCCACTTCGTGCCGAGCCAATCGGCAACACTGGCAGCGACATCGGTGAAACCATCGCGAATGCCGACATTGAAATCAGAGCTGGCCGACAAACTTGGCGAATACGCAAGCAGGGGCACAAACTCGCGAGTATGGTCAGTTCCTGGCGCGGTCGGGTCGTTTCCATGATCGGACGAAATAATCAGCAGATCATCATTGGTCATGGAAGAAAGAATCTTGCCCAGCCACTGGTCAATTTCAGTCAAGGCCGTGGCATAGCCTTTAGCGTCTCGACGGTGCCCATAAAGAGAGTCGGTGTCGACTAGGTTGGTGAATATGAATTGCACATGTTCTGGTTTTTCCTTGACGATGCGGAGCTTGTCGTAGTCGATATCGCTCGTGATCGATTGCAGCGTCAGCTCGAGACCTTCTCGATTTGAGCCAGTATGTTTGGCATGTGTGAGACCCTGTCCTGTAAAAATGTCCTCAATTTTGCCGACTCCGAAAACGCCAATGCCTTGTTCAATCAAAGCATCCAGCAAAGTTGGCGAGGGCGGTGGCACGGCGTAGTCGTGACGATCACCACTCATTCTCTTCCAATTTCCAGGGCTGCCGGTAAATGGTCGGGCGATTACGCGACCAACTCGATGCTTCCCTTGCAGTTGCTTTCGGGCGATCTGACACCATTTGTAGAGCGTTTCCAGCGGCGTTGTTTTCTCATGCGTGGCGATCTGAAAAACGCTGTCACCGCTTGTGTAAACAATCGGATACCCAGTGCGTTGATGCTCCTCCGCTAGCTCGTCTAACACCTTGGTGCCTGAGGCCGGCTTATTGCAAAGCACGCCCTTGCAGCCAGTTTCATCGATGAATCTCTGAATCACGTCTGGCGGGAACCCATCCGGGTAATAGGGAAAGGCGATCTGATTGACTACGCCCATCATTTCCCAGTGACCGGTTTGTGTGTCTTTGCCGTTGCTGACTTCCTGCAGTTTGCCAAACAAGCCGATGCTTTTGTCCACCGTTTGAATCCCAGCTATTGGAGAAATATTGCCTAGACCGAGTCGTGCCATATTGGGGAGCTTGAGACCACCGGTCTCTCGGGCAGTATTGGCGAGGGTATTGCAGGTGTTTTGATCACCAAACTCCAGAGCATCCGGAGCGGCACCGATTCCGCAACCATCGACGACAACCACAAATGCTCGTCGAAGCCCTTGTTCACTCGTGTTTCCAGTTTGGCTAGCCACATTACCCCCTCACAGCGATGAATCACCTCCAACCGTGGTAGGCATTGCATCGCTAACTTCCCTGATTTGGATATTGTAGTTTCAGTGGACCAATTTTCCCACTGCTTGAGAAATCAATCTGATAGCGCGAGTGCGCTAGCTTGCGAACAGGTCCTGCGGCTCGGGAAGCTCCTTCACTAGGGCAGACGAGGGAATTGTAAAGAGGAAACTAATTCCAGATGAGCGTAATCTCCCCCATCTCCGCAGAGCTAGCTATTGTGTTGGTTTTCGCTTATTTGATAGCGTCAAACCGTTATTTCCAATTCTTTCCCTGTCGACCGCCCCAAACTTCCCTTTAAACACTAGTCCCTTCAGCTTTTCCGATGCTCTCTGCGCTTCTTTCAAGAAGTGTGGTGATTAACGGATTCACGTGTGACTGGGGTTTTTTGGCGCATCGACTTTTAGCGTAGCTGTTTTCCACGGTGGAAGACACGCGCATTTCACAATCTAAAAAGGGTGAGTGCATCGAGAAATCGTGCTAACCACCCAAGAGGACAAACGTATGAAAAAGACAAGCACATTGTTCGCAGCCCTCGCGGTCATTATTCTTTGCACCGCAGGCACGGCACAAGCGCAACATCACAACGTTCGCCAGCAAGGCGGCAACTCTCACCAGGGTGGCAACTTCCAAGGCGGCAACTTCCGTGGCGGCAACTTCCAAGGCGGCGACCATCGTGGTGATTACCGCGGCGGCGATCGTGGCGACTATCGCAACGGCAACATCCACGGCGACTATCGCGGCAACAACGGTGACCGGGGCTACAACGGATACGACTACGGTCGCGGTCGCGGTGGCATCGACATCATCATCGGCGGCGGCGGTTATCGCTATCCGAATGGTGGATGGAACAACGGCGGCTGGAACAACGGTGGCTACTATCCGTCAACCCGCATCGTCTACGAACAGGTCTACGACGGCTACGGTCGCTCTTACACCATCAGCCACGTCGCCAGTTGGGACAACTACTACCGCGGCTACGTCTGGTACGACAGCAACGGTCAGCTTCGGGTGAACTAAGCACCTGCTTAAGCACAACAGAAGGAGTTTGAAGGACAAATCTCAGCGATTACTAAACGCGTCTTCAGTCTTTGATTGAAGCTGCCTTTAAGTTCGCTGTAGAAAAATCCTCAGACTCCTTTGTGGTTGTGCGGAAGTGGACTCGGGCGCGACCCGACCCACTTCTTTTTGATTTTTTATACTAATTGTTATAGTAATAGCGGTGCTGTCCTAGCTGCGCTAGTATGGTGTATAAATTAGGGATACAAGTCGTCGAGGAATTCATGACCGAACTGATGTCGATTAACGCAGTAGCTGCCCGCCTGACCTTATCCGTGCACCAGCTGAGGCGATGGGAACTCATGTTCGGGTTGGAAATCAAACGCGGACGCGGGCAACAAAGGCAATATCGAGCCGAAGATCTGTCAGTTCTCGAACGGATCAAAGAGTTAGTCGACCAGGGCTGGCCGACTTCGCAAATTCGTCCACAGCTGGAAGCAGAAGGCTTAGTATCGCCAAAATTGATTGGACTGCCCACACCTCCAGGCAATCCTGAAGTGCTTATGGAAGCGTTGATTGGATTCAGAAGCTTCACCGAACGACGGTTTATAGAAATATCGCGTCAAATTGACGAACTTAGGCAGCTGCTCATTTCAGTCACTCTCAAGCAAGAGCTTCAGGGCGAAATCACCTCACCGTGGCAGCCCATGCCGCAAGAGTTCGTGCCCGAAGTGAAGACCTACCCGGCCGAAGAGATAAACTTGGGCCCAGCTGTGAACCTGAATGTGGCTGCCGAAGATCCCGGTCCCAGCGACAGCGATATGCTTGGGTTGGGTGAGGTCACTGACCAAAATTACTTGACCGTATTGGGCAGAGCCCTCGACCTCGTGGGTTGGACAGACGAGCAGGCGGACTCTTACTCAGTCAAATCGTACAATGTGGCGCACTGGGACGAGCTTGGGCGCAGCCAGGCAGAACGACTGATCGAACATCTGATCACGGTGATGGCCACACCCGTCGGCATAGAACCAGAGTAATCAGGCTGCTTTTAGCTTGTGCTTAATCAAATGCAATGGCGCGGCTCAGCTAGCGACTGCTGCTGAGCCGCGCGTTTGTCCAGAAGTGCCCCTTAAGATTACTGCTTGATAACCGTGTTCCATCTGCGTTTGGAGCTTTTTGTCGGCTCGCGCAGATCGGCGAATGCACTTAGCGAAAACAAAAACTGCCAATTGGTCATGCGAAAGCTGCGAATTATAAGCAGGCACAGCTATTGAGCTGGCTAACCTCAAATTGTTAGGGTGAGGCCACACATCTTTTCCATTTAAAAACCCCGGAGCCCCACACCTCAGCCTTTTCCAACCGAAAATTTCAAGTTTGCTGGATTAGGGTGCGACCTGCGTTTTGGATCGATGTAGTCAATTTTTCTTCAACCAAATCTCTCAAACAGCAGCTGTTCATCGAACAGGTGCGAATGGAGGTGTAACTATCCGGAGGATACATGGAACAGCCACAACCCGATTACAAGACCCTCGTGCCGCAAATTTACAACGACGCGGAGGTACTCGCACTTTGTGAAGAAGGCGACCGTAAGAGGGCAAGTCAGACGTATCACGATTTGACTCACTTCACACTCGTTCGCGACGTCGCCATCAGCCTGGCAACTTCGATCGAACGTCTCATTCCCGGCATGCTCTCTGCGCACACGCGCGACGTGATCATTCCGGTAGCTGGCTTCTTGCATGACATCGGCGGCGGAATCGACCCCGACAACCACGCAACCGCTGGCGCCAAATGGACTCGCATGTACTTGAAGAAACTCGGCTTCTCCAAAGCAGACATCACCGAGATTTCCCGTATCGTCGCCTGCCACCGTTCCGAAGTTGTTCTCAAAGCTCGGTCTTTCAGCCGACGCAACTTCGCCGACGCCGCCTGGGCAATCGTTGTCATTGCCGACAAGGCTGTTGGTGACGAAGAACGTGTGCGCCCCGGTCCGGCCGCTGAACTTGCTCGTCTTCGCGACGCACACAAGATTCACGAATGGACAGGCAGCGAGCACGACCAGGTTAACTACGCCATCAAAAGCGCAGACTTGGTTATTGATGGACGCGGCAAGGGCGCAACGGACCCTGGGGTCATGGTGCTCAAGCTTCGTATGGATGAAGAAATCGCCACACCGAACCAAGTCTACAAGCTCTACGGCCGGCGTTTCCACGCATGCGGTAAGGCGGCTCAGTACCTGGGTTTCGTCTTCCGACTGGAGTTCAACGGCGAACGCTACTACTACGACAAACCGACTCAGGACTGGAAGCGTATCGAAACGATCCACGCCACGATGCCTGAGAACGAGTAGGAGCTGGATTGACAGCACTGGGCGTTCGACTTTATGTCGAACCTCGGTGTTTTCAATTTCAAAATTCATACTAGAGAATATCGTATAACAAATGCTTTTTTGAAACGAGCCCTAGGACACAAGTGAAGAGGGTACGATTATGGCGGAGGCACTCATGACCTTCGGGTTAATCAGCTGGTTAAAATCGAAATACGCCGACCTCAATTATGAGGTTCCGCTCTGGTACCCATCTAGAGAACAGCCAGACCATCGCGAGTGGCTTTTGACCAATGGGCTCGGCGGCTACAGCTGTGGCACCGTTTCTGGTGCCCACACGCGCCGTTATCATGGGCTTCTCGTATCAGCTCTAGACCCCCCGCACGACCGCCACGTCATTCTCTCGCAGGTTGATGAGCTGCTTACATTGAACGGTACCGTCCATCAACTGGCTACCAATCATTGGGCATCAGGGGTGGTATCACCAACGGGTTACAAGCAGATTGAATCGTTTACGATGCTGCCCACGCCAACTTGGGTTTACCAGATCAACGGCAATTATTTGATCAAAGAATGTTCCCTGACATGGGGAACGAACGAGGTTCACATTGGTTATACGTGGCTGCCTGACATGGATAATCCGCCAGATGACGTGAAGCTCTCAGTGAGATTCTTGACCGGCTTCAGAAAGTTCCACGAAAAGGTATCGGGCTCATCAGACGATCGCTATCCTCAGTTTGTCTCGCCAAATCATTCAGTGATCATCCTTAACGAATCAGCCAAACGCTTGTGCTTGACTTGGAACAAGGGCGAATATGAATCGCAGAAACAATGGTGGTGGGATTATCATTGGCCTGAAGAAACAGCCAGAGGACTTCCTGACTGCGAAGATCTGTTTTTCGTCGGCAGCGTTTCAACCACGCTTGATGCCAATCAACAGTTTTCTATCGGTGCCAGTCTTGACCGACCGGTTGAGACACCAGATTGTCACGGCGCTGTTGAGACCGCTCTTAAACGGCAACGTGGGCTGCTTAAGCAAGCAAATCTACCCCGCACCCAGGCGACTAATTTATTAGTCTTTGCTTGCGATCAATTTCTTGTCGGCAAGACAGCCAGCGAAGAGTCCGAACTGGGCGTCATGGAAGGCTATCCGTGGTTCAGCGAATCTGGCCGAGCGGCGATGATATCAATGCCTGGCTTGACGATGGCCACAAGGAGATTCGATGACGGCAAACGCATTCTGCGAAATTACGTCTCAAAGATCAAAGGTGGACTGCTTCCAAACCGCTATATAGAGGACTCTAAGAGCCCAGGCGGGTTTGAATACGGAGCTGCCGACGTCACTCTTTGGTGGGCATGGGCACTCTATCAGTATCACAAAACCACCAAGGATTTAGAGTTTGTCAAAGAGCAGCTGCCCCATCTGATCGAGGCGGCGGGCCACTACATAAATGGCACTAACAAAAACATCAAAATCGATCCAGCTGATGGACTACTGAAATGTTCGGGAGTTCATCAGGAATTTACGTGGATGGACACAAAGGTAGCTGACTTTCCAATTACGCCGCGGGCCGGCAAAGCAGTGGAGTTGAGCGCTCTTTGGTACAACTATTTAGAGACGGTGATTTTCTTTGCACGCTCCGTGAGCAGCACGGATGGTACCATTGCCGAGCTGGAGAATCTTGCCACTCTGGCTCGCCAGTCGATGCAAAAGTTCTGGAATCCTGATCGCCAGTGCCTTTTTGATGTGATAGATCTAGGATATGGTTCATCAACATTACCGGAGCAAAGCATCAGGCCCAATCAATTGTTGGCGGTATCGCTTCCGTACAGAGCCTTGACGACCGCCCAAGAAAAATCAGTTTTGATCGCGATCGAATCAGAACTACTTACCCCGATGGGTGTGCGCACCCTGACGGCGGTGGATCCTGCCTATCAGGGTGTGTACGGCTGCGGTTTTGTGCACGCAGACCAATACCATAGAGATCTCTCATATCACCAAGGCATGGCATGGCCATGGTTCTTAGGTGCCTACTGTGATGCATTGATAAACGTATTTGGTCTTCTGCCTGAGACAACAGCGCGCATCAATTTAGTGATGCAGCCGCTCCTTAGCCACCTCGTGGAAGAGGCTGGACTGGGATCTATTTCCGAAATTTTTGATGGTTCGCGCCCTCATTTACCTCGCGGCAGTATCGCTCAAGCCTGGTCAGTAGCTGAAGTGATGCGTTTTTTGAGCTGGCAAAATCGACGCTGACGCTCTGTCCAGAGGGTAAATATTAAACGGGCCGCTCCCTGCAAGAAGTGCTTGTCGCCTTTGTTAGAAAAACGCGTTTTTTTCTAACATTGCCCCAAGGCGTTGCCTTGAATGGCGCTACCAGTCATGATTTGTTAGAGAAACGAGTAACCTGTTATCTGACTGTTAGATTCGCTTGGCACAATGTGATCATACAGAGCCTTTCCACCCTTACTATCTGATTTTTGCAGGACATTTAAGATGACTTTTGATGCTCGCAAAGAAGCACGTACATTCGAAGATCTTGCTAAAAACCGCATAGACACTACTGATGGTCTCAATGCAAATATGGCTCTCGCTAAAGAATGGGCAAACCTTAGTCAGTCGGAGCGAAACATCACTGGGCAAGCGCTTATGCATGACTACAGCAATCACAACTGGGATGGGCTACCGAAGCCAGTTATCAACCTCGATGCTGACGGCAACTGCAATTCCATTGACTTCAAAGCTTCCAATCTGGATTTCCATAAAGGACCTAAGCACGTCAAAGTGTCTAACGATGGCGACGTAGCTATTTGGGTGAGCGCTGATTGATGGTCGCGAGCGGCTGATAGTGCTCGACTCGCAGGGCTGAAGTTAAAATCTTTCCGGCAGACGCTTGAATGGAGGAGCAAATCGACGCCACCGTCGTCTGTTATATCGTACATAAGGAATCCTTCCTTACTACGAGTTTGAGTGCCTATAGATTGTCCTCAAACTGCCATCACGGAATTTATTCAATTAGAGAGGTCTGCCGTGAACGCACCACTCAAGACAAAATTTGAAAGCGGAAACAAATCGATCGCTGTCGAACAATACGATGCACCAGGCGGAGATCCTCATCCAGCGGTAATCTTGCTGCATGGTGCTGACGGGATGCGCTTTAAGATCCTCGCCGATCGTTATCGGAAGGTGGCCCGGTACCTGGCCAACAGCGGCTACAACGTCTATCTGCCGCATTATTTTCATCGCACATCAACGATCGTGACTAACCAACCGGACATGGTGAAAAATTTTCCCACCTGGACTGAGACCATCAAAGACTGTGTCAGCTTCGTTCTCGATCAAGGACGAAGCGCAGGGAAAGGAGTAGCGTTGGTCGGCTTTTCTCTGGGTGCGTCCCTCGTTTTAGCGCAAGCGGCCCAAGATAAGCGCATTGAAGCGGCGGTTGAAGTGTTCGGCGCGGTACCTGACTGGCTAGTATCATCAATGCAAAATATGCCACCACTCTTGATATTGCATGGTAGCAAAGATTGGCTTGTTCCCGTGTCTGATGCTCACAAGCTGGAGGGAGCTCTTAAAAGTCGAGGGCACCGTTACCAGTTGCATATTTACGAGAATGAAGGACACGGATTTAGCGAGCCGACCAACTATGACGCTCTGACTCGAGCCCAAGCATTTTTATCAGTACATTTTCCCGCTTCCATTCACGTCAGCGCGGAGCCCATGCTAGACCAAGGCATAGCCTGATCGAGTCCATAACACTAGCCAATATAGTAAAACAGTCCAAAAACAAGAGACACCGGAAGGGCAGGATATACCTGCTTCTTCCGATGTTCTTGTTCTTGCCGCCCGAGCGAAGACAGCAGCTCAGCCAGAGACTGAACTACCGCCTTGCCGGACTGCGGTTACTTCGAGGAGTCGTCGCCGGTGATGGCGCTGACTTCGTCGAGGGCTTCCTCGGCGGTCTCGATGCGGGCCTGCTCGGCGTTGCGCACGGCAGCCTGCTTCTCAGCGATGCGACCGAGCTTCTCGGCGCCGACAGCCTTGGCGGCCTTGATGGCGTCTTCCAGGGCCTTGATGCGGGCGTCGGTCTTGTCGGTCTGGCGGTCGATCTCGGCCTGGCGGCGGATTTCGGCCTTCTCGGACTCGGTCTCGGCGTTGGCGATGGCCAACTCGAGAGCGGCGGCGTCGGCGCGGGCGTCATTGACGCGCTGCGTCTGCATGTCGGCGAGGAGCTGCTCGGCGAGCGAGATGTTGTCGTTGTTGTCATCGAGTCGGCGAGTGGCACGCTTGGCGGCGGCGACTTCGGGCGACAGGAAAAGAGCGGCGATGGCGGCGATGAACGCGTTGATGGTCTTCATTTGTTTGGTCCTTTCGAATTGCGAATTTGATGTCAGAGCGACTAGGCTTCTGCGGTTAGAAAAGAATCGAAAGACAATGGGCGGCAACAGAACCTCTTGCGAGTGAACTGTCACCACCCATCATCAGTCAGACGACGAAGGTGTTACTTCGCGGAGTCGTCGCCGGCGATGGCGCTGACTTCGTCGAGGGCTTCCTCGGCGGTCTCGATGCGAGCCTGCTCGGCGTTGCGCACGGCGGCCTGCTTCTCAGCGATGCGACCGAGCTTCTCGGCGCCGACAGCCTTGGCGGCCTTGATGGCGTCTTCCAGGGCCTTGATGCGGGTGTCGGTCTTGTCGGTCTGGCGGTCGATCTCGGCCTGGCGGCGGATTTCGGCCTTCTCGGACTCGGTCTCGGCGTTGGCGATGGCGAGCGTGAGAGCGGCGGCGTCCGTGCGGGCATCTTCGACGCGTTGCGTCTTCATGCTGGCGAGGAGCTGCTCGGCGAGCGAGATGTTGTCGTTGTTGTCGGCGAGTCGGCGGGTGGCGCGCTTGGCGGCGGCGGTTTCCGGCGACATGAACAAGGCAGCGATGGCTGCGATAAACGCATTGATGGTCTTCATTGTGTATACCCTTTCAGCTGAATTTGATGGCCCGTGATCAGCGGGACACATGGTGAAGCTCATCCACGACAGGATTATCGTGAATAAGTCTCGATGTGGATGTCACTGCTACCGAAGTAAACAATGCATCCGAGAGTGGACTACAGTGGTCGCGTGAGCAACATGCAATCCGGTGGCGCTTCTTCAACAAAAAAACAAAACCAAGCCATTTGAACCACAACAGTTGAACCATTTGCACAGACGAGCTCTTAACCTCCTAGCGTAAAGCTGGTAGTGGAGAGTGGAGATAGCTGAAGCAGATAGGTTTGGTCGGGTTTGCTGGCTTTGATTTGGTGGAGAAGAAGATACCCAAACGTACCAGTTGGCAAGAAACCACTCAACTATGTCTGTGTGTATACGGTTGTTGGCTACAACGTCCGTAGAGCCAGACTGGTGGGGGCTGCAAGGCTCTCTGCGCTAGGTAGCAGACGTTTGTCACTTCCAGGTTGCCAAGAGAATTAATAAAAGGAAGAGCTATCTCGGCTTGTGCGAGCCTTCTATGCAAGGCAGATTCGCATGAGCTTGCGCTAATTTTCAATTAAAACGGCGATCAAAAACAAGTTGCTTGTGTCGATTTCATCGAACAGTTTTTGCCGTTCCGATTCGGACGGTTCACGTAAGCAGCGCTAGGGTTAATCCTGACACACCTAAAGACCGAACCAGTCACCAATTTCGCCAGAACGGTGAACTGGCCCCGCCCGGACAAGTTCGTGCTTGTGGTCACGTGAACTGTGCTAATCCTGGAGTAAACCAGGTTGCAAAGAATAAGCTCTAGAAGTAAATCATTTCCTCTTCAATCCCCAAACGGCTCCCCCCCTACATCACAAAGCCGCCACTCTCCAAGCACATTTTTCGCACCTCTGCGGAACTGTTCTTGCCGTCTTCATCTTGAGTGGATAAGGAGGTTGATTCAACGGCTTATTTGCGTCTGCGGTGCAAACGCGAAGAGCTCGTTTACTACGTTTTGGAAGAACTGGGGTAACCCAGATCGTCCACCGCTCTCAACTTAAAAGGAGAAATCGTATGCCTGAAAAACAGGATTCTACGACGGTCCTGTCACAAGAAAACTTGATTTGCGGCGGTGCTCTCATCGTTGCGGTCATTCTTGCGGCAGTGCTTTATCCGGGTCTGGGCAGTCTGTCCATTTGGAGCGCACTGATTGCCCTTGGCGTCGGCGCTGCTGCCTGGGGCATTCTGCACATCGTCAAGTCGGACTACCGGATCACGTTCACCGAGGCGACCCTCGCTTCCATCTTCTTGATGCTCGTCGTCGTTCCGCTTACGGACCACTTCGGCACCAAGCTCGCCTTCGACAACAAAGTCACCTATCAAGAGTTCTGGGGCGGTTACGAGGCCACTGTTGAGAAGCAGGTCTTCAACTGTCACGAGTCTTCTGAGCAAGGTGGCTCGACTGGAGGATGCGAACACACGTTCGACGCCGACTCATACACCGTCATGGTGTCCTACACGGTGACCATCGTCGACCAGTCGGCGTATACGGACAGCAAGGGCAACTACCACTCCGAGGTCTCTCACACGGAGACACGATGGAGGCCTGAAACCCGCTATCGCCAGGTGCCCTTCACCTCGACCGAGGCCACGTTCATCGTGCACACAACGCTCGGTGATTACACGATAGGCTCTCATTGGTTCCCGGACAATCCGTCCCAGCACCGCATTCGCGCTGAAGATGGATCGATGGACAGCCTGCCCAACGTGCCCTCAGGCACCCCAACCCAATGGACCGCCGCCCAGAACCGCATCGCTGCCGGCGACCCAGGTCCTGTGACCGCCGAACACGGGTACGAGAACTACATTCTCGCCTCGCAAGACGCGGCTCTGAAGCGTTACTCGCCGTATATCGACCAGTACACGCAGCTGGGAATTCTGCCGAACCTGAACCACTCGATCAAGAATTTCTACTACATGGACCGTGCCTACTTCGTCGGCAACACCGGCGTCAACACGGCCGAGTGGACTGCTGCAGTCGAGCGCTACAACGCCGCGCTCGGTTCGTCACTGCAGGGCGACCTCTACTTTGTCATCGCTGACGCGAACAAGGTGAGCGATCCGGACGTCTACATGCAGACGCTGACTGCTTACTGGCAGTCGGCCAAGTTCGACAAGTATGCCATCTCCAAGAACGCAATCGTGGTCGTGCTCGGAACCGCGGACGGCAAAACCGTCAAGTGGGCCCGTGCGTCGACAGGCATGCCGACTGGCAACAGCACGATGATCTTCTCGGTGCAAAACGAAGTGGCGGGCAAGCCTCTGACCACGGCGGCCATCCTCGGCAAGCCGCTGGCCACGGTGACCCAGGTCGGCGACAAGTACAAGGCGGCGATCATCCACACCCCGCAGCCCGGTGCTCTTGAGAGCATCATGTGGGGAACGAACGGCTTCGAACGCGTCTGCATGTCGTGCAAATCCGCTGGCGATAAGGGGGTCGGCTTCGACTACCTGAAGACCCAGATCCAGCCGACCGGCGGTCAACTGCTCGGCATCTACGCCGTTGTCTTCTTCTTCGCCCTGCTGATCTGGGGCGCCATGGTGTTCTTCGCCGTGCCGAGCCTGCGTGACCTGATCGGTCACGAACCGTTCGGCAGCAACCCGCAAAATCCGTTGACTCGCTTCCGCAATCGGCGAGACTCCTAGCCCATCTACCCGTCTTGGGCGCCTCAAGTTAGCGGATGCGAATCCGTCTCGCTTGAGGCGCCTCAATGTTCGATTCTCTCGAAAAGGAGCATATCAATCATGAAGTCCAACAACCGTGTTATCGCAGGCGTGGGCGCTGGCGTCCTCGTGCTCGCGCTCATCATCGGCTTCTTCGGCGTCAAGGCGCACGTCGGCAACGTCGGTCTCCAGAAGGAGAAGGCGATCGTCCAGCTCAACAACGACAACACCATTCAGCTGAACCAGTACGTGGCCAGCCTGAAGGAGCAGGTCGGTATCGCCAACGTCAAGTCCAACGCCCTCGACAAGGTGCTCAAGGACGCCGTCTCGGCGCGCTACACCCCGGGGCAGTTGACTGACCCGAACTCGAAGGGCTCGTTCTACAGCGCCATCCACGAGGCCTACCCGAACGTCGACGTGAACCTGTACGACAAGATCCTCACCTTCGCGCAGGGTCAGCGTCAGGACTACGCTCTGCTCCAGAAGCAGCTGCAGTCGATGCTGGCTGACTTCGACACCTGGCGCGGCAGCTTCCCGAACTCGATCTTCACCGGCGGTCTGCCCGACCACTGGCTGGTCGTCCAGGATGACAACGGCAACAAGCTCGTCGGCTCGGCGGCGCTCGACTATCTGAACACCATCTCGCAGCCGAACGGCTCGAACAACGGTGGCGGTCAGAACGGCGTCAGCATCCCCGGCCTCAAC
This sequence comes from Candidatus Melainabacteria bacterium, assembly GCA_003151275.1. Next base: position 83,305 of record PLXC01000171.1, on the reverse strand, counting down.
GGCAAGTAGTTCGGTTCGTTTCGTTTACTGCAAGGCACCGCAGGTAGTGCCTGAACGAAAGTTCGAAGGCGGAAGTGCAATCACGCACTTCCGCTTAGCCTGCGCTGACGACATTCAAAGTCAACAAGGAGAAATCTTTATGAAATTCGGAAAACTCGGCATCGGCATCGCCGCTGCAGTCATCCTCGTCGCCGCCGTCGGCGGCTTCTTCCTGTACAAAGCCGGCGTCATGAACGAAGGGCTGCGTCAGGAGAAGCAGATCGTCTCGCTGAACAACAGCAACACGATCGAGCTCAACCAATACGTGGCCAGCCTCAAGGAGCAGGTCGGCATCGCCAACGTCAAGTCCAACGCCCTCGACAAGGTGCTCAAGGACGCGGTCTCGGCGCGCTACTCACCCGGTCAGCTGGCTGACCCGAACGCCAAGGGTTCGTTCTACAGCGCCATCCACGAGGCCTACCCGAACGTCGACGTCTCGCTCTACGACAAGATCCTGGACTTCACCAAGACCAAGCGCGAGCAGTACGCTCTTCTCCAGAAGCAGATGCAAGGGCTGCTGGAAACGTTCGACGTCTGGCGCGGCAGCTTCCCGAACAGCATCTTCACCGGCGACCTGCCCGACCACTGGCTCGTGGTTTCGGACAACGACGGCAAGCGGCTGACCGGCGCGGCGGCTCTCGAATATCTGAACACCATTTCGCAGCCGAACGGCTCGAACAATGGTGGTGGTCAGAACGCGGTTCCCATCCCGGGAATCGACGGCAAGTAATCGGCGCCCGGCGCTGATTTAGTAGTCGTAAGTTTGGGCGGTCTGGCTTCGGCCAGGCCGCTCAGCTTCGACCTCTATCCTTTCCCTTTTTCCGGCTATTTTTCTATTATATGCATTAGTATTTATGTGGACAACAGACAACAGACAACAGATTCGGATTGGGAGCTAGTCCTATCGGTGGTTGAAATTAGCGATGAACCCCTGTGCTTAGAAAACACTCGCCATTTATGGCAGGAAGTGATCATGACTAGATCATCGTTGACTGCATCGCTGGGAATATTTTAGATGATTCGGTGTCGTTTGCAGGCTGTGTTCGGACTCAAGCAAAGAGCAATTGGCAGGCAGTCGACTGATATGATCCTCCCTCACAATACCTAGCCAGGCAATGCAAATAGATCATGAAAGTCAAAATCGAGGAACTTCGCAAACTCGTGGAAAAGCTGATCTCAAATGGCTTTTACACTGCCGTTGAGGCTAGCAGAATAGCTGAAGTGCTCTTGTACGCGGAGCTTTCTGATAAGAATACTCAAGGCGTCCTGAAGTTGATTGGTTCTGCGCCTCTCCAAGACACCAAGCCTCAGTACGCAGCAAAGGTGATCAAAGAGACCCCGCTGTCTGCGGTTGTAGATGCCGGCGGCAACATCGGCATACTAGCGGCTCAACTAGCCACGGACAAACTGATTGAGATTGCAGCGAAAAATGGTTTTGGCATCGTCTCGATGCGAAACTACTCGTCAAGCACAGGGGCGTTCGGCTTCTTCGCCCGCAAGATTGCCCGAAACGATCTGATCGGCATTATCGCTACTAATTCACCGCGTGCGGTATCACATTTCCCCGGCATCGACGCGACATACGGCACCAATCCGATCGCCTTTGGCTTTCCAACGGAAGATCACCCGATTGTTTTTGATATGGCTGCCTCGGCTATAACATGGTTCGGTTTGGTTCAGGCAAAAGAGCTTAAGAAGCCAATTCCGGGAGATGTGGCCATAGACTCAAACGGACAGCCAACTACTGATCCCGAGGCCGCGATGAAGGGAGCCATCCTCCCCTTCGACAGGTCTTACAAGGGTTCAGGCATGGCCATGGTCGTGGAACTGCTAGCTGGTGTCATGTCTGGTGCCTCTTATATCTTCGACGAAGGTGACTGGGGCTCAACTTTCATGGCTGTCAGCCCCACTCTTTTGCTGGACTTAGCAGAATTCAAGCGCCGCTCGTCAGACCTCATAACCAAAGTGAAATCAGGGAAAGCACTACCCGGACTGGCGATCCGCATTCCAGGTTATGACATGGAATTGGAAATTGAAAGGCGTTTACAAAAGGGGGAAGTCGAGATCGACGAGCAAATTCTCAAGCAGTTGCAGGCGAAGGACTGCTCCGAGCGGGTACAATAACCCTGTCTACCTAGTATGGTGAACCTGATGGACGAACTGACAAACTTTGATTTTTCCGATAAGAAGAAGGTGGCCTGCATAGCGGGTCTGTTTTTCGGCTTCGTTGGGGCGCATAAGTTTGTTCTCGGCTATAAAACCGAAGGCATCATCATGGCGCTGATTAGTCTTGCCGCCATTATTTGTCACCTGCCATTCATCGCAGCCTTAGTAGCAATAGTTGGATTTGCTGAAACTTTCATTTACTTCAGTATGGACAAGCAACGCTTCAACGATACGTACGTGCGCGGTCGCCATCCCTGGTTCTAGCTTTGAGCGCTTGAACGCACGGGAGTTGTCTAGTACCACAGTTTTACGGCAGCACCAAACGGCAATGGAAGACAAGATCAGAATATGCTCTTTCAGTTGGATTTGGATCCCGAAAACAGAGCCAACTAATTTCATTCTTCAAAAATTTCAAGCCTGGCTGGAATTCTAGACAAATTTCAAGAATTTAGAAAATTTATTGCCAAAACATTGAACTTATTTGGCACAACTGCCGTAGGTAAATATATAACCGCTTTTGTGGAGACGACTAAATGAAACGCTTCTACTCCCTAGTTGCACTCGCAACCACCCTCGGCGTAGCCGCTGCTGGGTATGCGCAAACCAGCGCCACTGGAGATGACAAAGTTCTCCATGCAATAAATCGACTGACCTTCGGACCTGCGCCCGGTGATATCGAACGGGTGAAAGCGATGGGCGTCAAAGCCTTCATCGAACAACAACTCAATCCGTCGTCAATCCCTGAGTCGCCTGCTGTTTTATCGGTAGTGGCAAACAGCACATCAGCGCAACAATCAACTGCAGAACTGATGAATCAGGTCCGAGAATTGCAGGCAATAAAGAAAGAAAACAAAGAGGTTCGCAAGTCGGCAATTGCGGCAACGACAGATGCGCAGGGTGCCGAGGCAGCGGCAGATGCGGCCAAGAAGATCAATGTTTTAGGTAAGTTCTACAAGAGAATGAACGACGAATACACAAATAAAAGGTTGACGAGAGACGTAGAAAGTCCTCGTCAACTCGAACAGGTGATGACCGAGTTCTGGTTTAACCACTTCAACGTTTGTATCACCAAAGGTCTTGATCACGTGCTGGTTGGACCGTATGAAGATCAAGCAATTCGTCCATTCGCCATGGGCAAATTCAGAGATCTGCTGGGCGCTACCTGTCATCACCCAGCAATGTTGTTTTATCTAGACAACTGGCAGAACACGGCGCCACAAAGCGGGGGCTCGAACGGTCGCTTCAAAGGACTGAACGAAAATTATGCTCGTGAGTTGATGGAACTGCACACGCTTGGCGTGGATGGTGGTTATGCGCAGAAAGATGTAATCGAGCTGGCAAAAATTCTGACGGGTTTAGGGATAGCAGGTCGAGCCCAACGGCCAGGGCTTGAACCGGTAGGTCCCTATGGTGCTTATTTTGCCTCCAATCGACACGATTTCGGAGAAAAAGACTTTTTAGGTCGCAGGGTCGCGGGTAAGGGTGAACAAGAGATTGAAGATGCACTAGATGTCCTGGCTCGACACCCCTCAACGGCTCACCACATTGGCTATCAGTTAGCTCAATATTTTGTCTGCGATACGCCGCCTGCAACTTTAGTCGACAAAATGGCGGCTCGGTTTAAAGCTAGCGATGGAGATATCAAAGCTGTTCTGCGTGAGTTATTCAACAGCAATGAATTCTGGGATCCGAAATATCAGAGCGCGAAATATAAGACTCCGTTGAGATACGCAGTTTCGATAATGCGCGCGACTGATGCCCATCCGCAAAAATTTGACGTGCTTGCTCAATTTATGCGCCTGCAAGGAGAACCGCTCTACGGCTGCTTGACACCAGACGGCTACAAAAACACCAAAGAGGCATGGCTAAACCCTGATGGATTCCTCAATCGCCTCAACTTCGCCACCGTTGTCGGTTCAGGCAACGTTCATTCTCTACTTTCGACGGCGCCAGAATATCGTCAGCTTGGCGCCACCATAAGCGGTAGCAAGTTTTCACCGAAGACTGTAGCCGTTGTCGCCAAAGCACCGGAGCCCTTGAAGTCCGCCGTTGTGCTTGGTAGTCCCGAATTCATGCACTATTAGGAGTTGATCATCATGAATCGCAGAGAATTTATCAAACTAGCATCACTGTCCTCTCTTTCCCTCTTCGCACCAGGGTTAGCGGGTTGGGCATTCAGCAATGGCATTGAAGATGGCTCTAATAAAAAGCTGATCGTGATTATGCTTCGTGGCGGCGCAGATGGGCTGAACATCGTCGCACCATATGGAGACTCTCTCTATTACAACTTGAGACCACGAATTGCGATCTCACGACCAGGAACGGAAAACGGTTTGCTTGATCTAGATAGTCATTTTGGTTTGCACCCAGCTCTCAATACTTTGATGCCCTATTGGCAGAACAAAACGCTTGCCTTCGTGCACTCGAGCGGCTCTCCCAATCCATCACGCTCGCATTTCGATGCTCAAGACAACATGGAAAGTGGTACCCCTGGTCTGCACTCAGTGAGCACGGGATGGCTCAATAGACTCGTAAGCGAGTTACCGATAAAGGGCAAAACATCATTGCATGCAATCAGCATCGGCCCTGTTCTGCCGCGAATCATGTCAGGACCCGCTTCGATCGCCACAATTTCCAAAGGTGTTCAGGTCAATAAGTCACTTCTCGATCGACCAGTTGTGGCAAGCGTGTTTCAGGATTTGTATTCCGGTCGCACAGATGACTTGGGCAAAGCGTTTAATGAAGGAATGGCCGCCCATCACGAAATTAATGACAGCCTGAGCCAACCTGATGAGCAAGGGGCGATGATGGATCGGGAACAAGTCATGGCCAATCGTGGCGCTCCTCTTCCTGGCAACAATAAAGCCTATGGAAAACAACTGGCTCAATTGTTTCGCAAGTCGCCATCAATTCAAGTTGCATTTTTGGATTTCGGTGGCTTTGATACCCACGTCAACGAAGGAACAGGAAAAGGGCAACTTGCCAATCACCTGGCGCCTCTTGGTCAAGGTATAGCCGACCTCATTCAGGGACTTGGACCGATGTACAAAGACACTACAATCGTGGTCATGTCCGAGTTTGGTCGCACGGCCAAAGAAAATGGCAACACTGGTACAGACCATGGCCACGGCAATGTGATGTGGATTTTGGGTGGCGAGATTCCTGGTGGCAAAGTATACGCAAGATGGGGCGGCCTCAATACCGAAGCGCTGCACGAAGCACGCGATTTGCCCACGAGCACAGATTTCCGCGCCGTTCTTGCCGCGCTTATGAACAATCAATTGGGGGTGGCAAAGACGACAATTGCAAAAGTGTTCCCAGACTTTTCGGAGGGCTCAAGCCCCTTTGTTCAAGTTTAAACTTCATTCTGGAGCGCGCCCGCTACAACATCACAGCACTTAATTGCCAGCCAAAACCTTCAGGTCTCGATCTGCCAGGATGGCTTCGAAAGCCGTGGCGTCTCTTTGCAGTATCTATCAAACAAATCATTGATCGTCAAACGAAAATAAACCTACGATATGCCATAGGATATCGAAATAAAAAAGGCAAAAAAAGAAAGGAAAGGCGGTCAGAATCACGGGTTCAACCCCGCAACGCTGACCGCCCACCTAAGCTTGCCACCAAATGTGGTGACAAACAAAACCGACAAAGCCGAACCTTCTAGTCGTCAACCAACAAGGGGTTGAGGATGACGGTGAATTCAGCTGAACCGTTTGTGACACAAAGAATTCTGCCCTTATGCCACATCTCGAGAACGAACCCAGGTGGATAGCCCTTCAGTTGCCAGGGAAGCGGCGACGCCTCGACAAAGTTGAATCCGTAACGATTCTCGCGCATCGAGTCCTTGGCGCGAGCATGTGCTCGAGCGATCGCGGAAACGTTGATGCGAATCGTGTTTGTCTCCAACTTCGATAGCAGATACCAGAACCAATATGCACTCTTGCACTTGGAGCGGATCAGCTCGATTGCTTGCGGTTCGAACAAAGCGGAAATAATTTCTTCGTTGGTCGTAGGTTTAGCTTCAGCCGCTATTCCAGCAAACTGAGCCAGAGGTGCGACTTCCACGAGGATCGATTGCCATGACTGGCAAAAATGAGGCAAATGCCTATATTCGGCCAGCTTTTCCTCGGCGATACGCTTGAGCGCATCGATGAGGTCTTTACGAGCCTTTGGCCCGTGCAATGCTCTGGGTAGAGTCATGTTTCCTCCTTTGAGAAAAACAGGATCAGGGACGAGGGCAGACGCCGCCGTTCATGCGCTCGAGCTGATGAACGCGATCGGGAACCGTGGGGTGCGAGAGCATCAGCCACTTCCAGAAGTGCTGCAGTCTCTGCCAGAGCGAAGTGGGCTTCGGATCCGGGTTGACTGCGTCGTACAACGGGTCGATGGTCATGATCGGACGGAGGGCGCGGAGCAGCTCCTTGTCCTGACCTTGCGGACGGTTCTTCTCGACGTAAGCGACGAGCTTCTCGAGAGCGGTTGCCAGTGCGCAGGGGTTCTGGGTCATCCAAGCGCCGGTTGCGTCAGCACCAGATTCGCGCGAACGAACGACGAACATCTGGATGATCTTCGTCAGCTGACCGGTGAACCAGAACACGACGTACATCGCCACGTTCATGAGGATACCGGACAGCGTGATGAAGAAGCCACGGTCCTTGTTCGTGTTCTCCTTGATGCCGAACGTGCGGCGGAAAATGCGCAGCGAACCAAGCACCAGGCGCACGCCGGCGTCGGTGATCAGGAAGAAGATCGACGACATCATCGCCAACATCGAGTTGATACCAACGTCGTAGTTTTTGACGTGGCCAAGCTCGTGAGCGAAGACGGCTTCGATTTCATCATCGTTGAGACCGATAAGGAAAAGTCCTTTGGTGGCAGCGACAACAGCCTTGCGGTGGATGGGGCCGGTGGCGAAGGCGTTGGGCAGCGGGTTGTCCGAGATGAAGACAGGGGGCTCGAACTTCAAGCCGCTCTTCAGCCACACGCGATGAACGATGTCGATCAAGCGCTTGTGCTCGGGATTGGTGGGGTCGGCGGGAACAGACTTGGTCATCATCAACGCCACCTTGGCGCTGAACCACCACATGACCACGGGCAGGAAAATCCAGAGCAAGCCGAAGCCGAGCTGGAAGTGATAGGTGGAGCCGAAGAGTTTGAAGGCACCGAGAATGAGCGCGCCCATTCCGAGGTAACCAATCAACGTCTTCAGCCAAGCTTCGATCATGCGCCGACGGATAGCGGCAGGTTTCTGATCGTCGATATTGAGAACTGTGTGTCTCATAATTGAACTCCAGGAGTAACTCAAATGCGTTTTGAGTTGGATTTGTGAGGGACGGAAGCAAAACCAAGCCACCAAATGCAGTGCGCAGTCGAAATTCGGCTCTCAAGATAAAACTCGAAAGTTGAGCGAGATTGACTGAAGCGTTTGAGCTTGAGGTGGAGAGGTTATGGGTTCCGAAGAAAAATATAGGGAGAAAGAGCATCCAGAACCTACTGCTCTTACACTCTCAAAATCCATAAAGAAATCTTGAATAGTTAGGGCGGCCGCGGAAGAGTGATCGCAAGAAAACAACGAGCATCGTCTGTTGATCGATGGGATAGCCCCACCCTGACCAAATCGGCACAAATTGACAAGCCACGCTATCACTTGAGAACGGGGATGACAAGCAGCCCTTGGGGCGAAGGTAGTCGATAGCGCAGCTGACTTAACATTGGGCGATAATAAGATGCAGATCCAGGAACGAATATATTGCAGGTTTCGATTGGAAAAGAAACTTGTTGCGGTGTGGTCAAAATGCCCGAGAATGGTAGCTATTAGTGGGTATAAGGCAAGATATTGATGTCGTAGGGTGAAGGTATGTCGGTGGACGACTCCGCGACATCGGATCAGCAAGAACAAGCACAGGGGGCTGAGTCCGATGTCAGAAAGCAGGAATTGCCAGTACAAAGTGGCAATCATGCTGGTGCGACCGATCATCCTGTTTTAAAAGCGGAAACAGTTGCCGAAACAGGTCTAAGACGCGAAGGCCATGCCGGTGTAACAGATGCGGCCTGGCACAATTCTTACACGACTGCAATTCCCGCGCCTAAAACCAAAGATGAGCTCATTGAACATCTCAGCGAAGCTTTAGCAGAGATGGCTTCGGATTACAGTCAAGTCCAGGAAAATTCACCAAAATTGCCCGATCTGCCACCATTGCCGGTTTCTCCGTCACATGGAGGTCAGACATTTTGGCCGCAAGCCCAGGGGCAAGGCGCTCACCTTCACCAACAACCGGGTCCATCACAGCAAATCAGGTCCTCGCTGCCACCCGGTTCTGTAATCGCGCAGACGCCTGGCGTTTCTTCAACCGTGCCGCACTCTGACCAATCGCAGCGGCAGTCCGAACCGGCGCCAGCGACCACAAATCAGCCGACAGCCACGGGCATACCACATCAGCAACAAGGACAACCTCACCAAGGTCAGGCGCCTACTTCCTCTAACTGGGGTCCACCTCCTGAAGTGGCGCAAATTCCGAGCGCTCCGTCAGACGCGTCAGCAACAACTGTCACTGGCGATCACATTGCCCATGCCCAGTCACAACGTCCAACGCCTCCCGCTCAGCACTACTTTGTCCTAGAAGGGTTAGCACCACCAGCCTCACCCTCGGCGCCAACGCCACCACCAGCGGTGCAGCATGAATCTTCGCCAATTTCAGCAAACGACGTCAAACAGTCGTTATCGGCTCCTTCAAATTCCGATCAGCAATCAATAGAACCACTTGAACGAAAAACTCAATTTGAAGTGACATCACAAATTCCGGTTGCGCCTCGCGATGGTTTGCAGATACGACGACTCATTGCAACGCAACAAGGAATGAGCGCAGCACAGCCGCCAGCAGCTCACGCCAATGAAGAACAGACTGAAATATATACCGAGAGAACATTTCGAAAACCAAGCTCGCCAGAGCTCGAACATTCCAACCGGAATCCAATTGCGCCGCAAAACTTGCCAGGAGCAGAACCGCAAAAATCAGTGCGCACCAACCCGAGCTCTAGCCAAGTATCACTTCCGCCGATGTTCGGTGGGCGTGCCACTAGCCAGCCCAAGGATCTGGAGCCGGCCACCGATGAGGATCAACAAAAAGCGCACACTGGACTGCAGGCGGTTCCGATGGTGCCCAAGCGGGCTAGCGATTTGCGACAACCAACAGGCGCTCATTCAATACCATCCTCGATACCACCTTCAAGACCTGTTGGCGATCAATCGCAAGACACAGACACCAGAGAATTCGACGAGAAGTCAGCACCTTCGCGGCCCTCGTCACAACCACTTCTGACTGGACACAACTTTCAGCCCCGACAAGCCGACCCTAGATCATCGATGTCTGCGCTGACGGCGATGCCTGCACCACCCCCGTCCTCCGTTTCATCTGCCACAGCACCAGGTCAGCCCGTTTCGCCATTATCAGCGGCTTTGGCGTCATCTTTACCGTCGAATCCGCCGACCGGACAGCACGTGATTCCGCCCGGTCTTCGCGAAACACCGGTGAAAAGTTCGACGGTTGGCCAATTAGCTAATCCCCCTGGACCGGCAGTCTCAGGTGCCCTTTCGCCCAATCCGATCGGTCCATCAAATTCAGGTCCAATTCCATCAAGCCATCCGACTGGAGTTCCGAATTCTGGCCCTGTACCCGCAGTCAATCCGCTCGGAGCGCCTTCGGAAAGTAGGCCTGGACCACCAATAAATTCTGCACTGCAGCCTTCGGCAAATCCGATTGGACCACCAGCAAATTCTGCACCGCTCCCATCATCCAATCCACTCGGTCCAGCAATAAATTCTGCACCGCAGCCTTCGGCAAATCCGATTGGACCACCAATAAATTCGGCACCGCAGCCTGCAGCGAATCCACTCGGTCCACCAGTAAATTCTGCACCGCAGCCTTCGGCAAATCCGATTGGACCACCAACAAATTCTGCACCGCTCCCACCATCCAATCCACTCGGTCCACCAATAAATTCTGCACCGCAGCCTTCGGCGAATCCACTTGGACCAATAAATTCGGCACCAACCCTATCATCCAATCCACTTGGACCAACCAATTGGGCACCGCAGCCTTCAGCAAATCCACTTGGACCACCAACCAATTGGGCACCACAGCCTGCAGCGAATCCGCTCGGACCGATAAATTCGGCAGCGCTCCCATCATCCAACCCTCTTGGACCAACAAATTGGTCAACGCAGCCTGCAGCGAATCCGCTCGGACCGATAAATTCGGCACCGCTCCCATCATCCAATCCGCTCGGACCTGCAAGTTCAAGACCGTTTCCGTCAGCGAATCCGCTGGTCGCAAATAACTTGGGGTCTACCCCATCAAACGGTCACGTCGGAGCGCCCTCCACCAAGGCGCCCGCTGGTCCACACCAACCAGCAACCACACCGCCAAATGCGAAGCCTTTGCCAACAGCAGAAATTACTGGACCGCAGATTCCACTAAATACGATGCCACCAAATACGCCACCAAGCCCTCAGTCGGTTCCAATTAAGGCAACTAGCTCGCGCTCTACTTACAGTGATCTACGTGAAGAGACCGGCATGGTCTTACCTCATTCCGCCCCCGCACCAGAGCCAAATCAAAGAATCAGTAAAGAATTCGGCAAGTCGGTGCCCGGCGTGACGCCAGTATCAAAACCGTTTGAAACAGCGGTAGGAAGAGAACGCAGAGAAGCAAAGGAAAAGGCGGTCGAAGCTTTGAATAAAATACAGCTTCCAGCCAAAGTTGTCCCCAAACCTGAAGAAACTGAACGCACTCAAGAACGAGAAGCAAAGCCAAGAGATTTCAATCCGCCGAAAGAGCAAGCCCCAAAAACCAAGAAACAAACCGATCCTGGACGCGCGGCCAGGTTCGCCAATTTGCTCCATGATTCGCCTGGTACCGGCACCGGTGCCTCCAAGTCGTTGAGGGCCAGTCAGAGTGGCGGAGCGCTTCCTGGACTTTTAGAATGGCTCAGGTCAAGATGGCGGCTGGTCATAGTGGCAGCACTGGTGATACTACTGGTTTTATGTGTATCCGCCCTAATCGTTATGTTTGGTAAATCACTATTTGGCCCGATGATGAGTCCATCTCAAAAGGCAGGTGAAGAAGCCTACAATGACGGGAACTATGATCGAGCCGTAAATTATTTCAACGAAGCGATCAAAGCTGAACAAAAAAAACCTGCGCTGTATCACGATAGAGCCAGAGCCAATTTACGCTTGCAGGAATATGCAAATGCCGTTGCCGATTACACGTCGGCATTGAATCTAGACAAGAATTTTGCCAGCGCCAGGTTAGATCGGGCAGCGGCCTATTATTATCTAGGCGACTATATGAAGTCCATCGCCGATTACGATGAGCTGTTGAAGAACGATCCCAACAATATCGACGCGTATTTCGGTCGCGGATTGAGCTACTCCAAACTACACAAGTTTGAGCCGGCGCTGATGGATTTGAAAAAAGTTGTGGAAATTAATCCGAAGCACCCGGGGGCTTTTGAGGATATCGCAAACGCCTATCTGGCGCAAAATATGTTCAACGAAGCGGTCGAGGCCTACAGTCGATCAATCAAAAACAATCCGCGCGATGCTAACGCTTACTACATGCGAGCTACTACATATAAGCGCTTAGGCAGAACGGCTGAAGCCCTGAACGACTTCTCCTCGGCCATTGACGTGGCTCCGGGTCGTTATGAATTTTACAATGACCGCGGTTTTACACAATACGAAAATTCTAAGTTCAAAGAGGCCATCGCGGATCTTTCCACGGCTCTCGAGTTAAATCCTAATTACGAGATCGCTCGTCATAACCGAACCACAGCCTGTGATCGGATCATCACTGCAGTCGGAAGAACAGCAAAGACGCCGGAAGAATTGGGCGATCTCGCATACGCTTATGTCAACCTAGAAAATTACTCTGGAGCATTGGCTGCTGCGAATAGGGCATTGCTACTTAATTCTCAGTATCGACCAGCGATGAATATTAGAGCCGCGATCGAATTAAAACAAAGGCGTTTTGATTATGCTCTTACCGACGCTGACAACATTTTAAAACTCAAGACAGACGACAAAGACGCACTATTGACGCGTGCGCGAGCTTACTTGCATCTGGGTCGCTATGAGAAAGCGATCAAAGACTACGACGCCTGCGTTGCCGAGAACGACAACACGAGCCTCTTTGCTTTGCGAGAGCGCGCACTGGCTCATTTGCTTGCAAATGAAGGTGCTCTGGCAGCAACCGATGCACAGCAGTTCCTCGATATAAATGGTTGGAACAACTCTCTTTCCGGACCAACAGTTCTATTGTCTTGGCTCGCTAAGAGGCAGCTCCAAGACTTAGATGGGGCAAACGCTGTTCTTAGCCAAGCTGAAACGCACCTCAAGGCATCTCAATGGCCCTATGCGGTGATCAAATTCTTGAAACGCGAACTCACGCTTGCTCAGTTAAATTCAATCGCCCACAACGACCGAGAAAGAACTGACGTTCGGATATGGTCGGCTTACGACCATGTGCTCAATGGTCTTAGAGATGAGGCCCGAGCTGACTTCAACTGGGTTAAACGCAGTGGATACCAAGACAACGATGATTACTTACTGGCAACAGAGCAAATAAGATCAGACGATAGCGGCGGCGGTCGCTGACCGCAAGTAAAGTAGTGACAGGAGCAAAGTACAAAGCCAACCTTGGCATCCGCGATAATGCTCGGCTGTGCAAGTAAGCAGCCGATCGACTGAACGAGGCTGCGCGTGGACTTAACAATTAGTCGGACTTCTGAACGCTGTCGCCCGCTTTTGCTTCCTGCTCGATGCGACCGGCACGTTTCGCGAATTCGGCGGACGATTTTGCTCTGCGTTCACTGCGTTTCATTTGATCATTGAATTTGGCAGAAACAAGTATGCGTTCGCCTTTCATACAAATGAATTGAGCTTTGATTGTTTCGCCTAATCTGCAGGAAACACTCGTCGGCAGGAATCCACGTCGATCGTCACCAGATACAGTGACACTGTAACCGCCGGGCTCTTCGGCTTCGACAGTGCAATTTAAGTATTCGCCAGCTCGATAATCTTGATTAACCATATGTCACTGATTTTTCCTGTTGTGAATTGACCTTACGGTCTGATCCGAGGATAGCCTATGCACACTAGTGGGTTTATGCACCCGTGGGGGGTCTATGCAGCAAGCTGCCCGACTCCGCAAAACTGCCCGACTCCGCAAGCTACCCGGCTTATATATATTATGCCCTCCTAATCGCCGAAGGGACACCACAGAAGACCGATAAAGCTGAACGAGTTTACGATAATCATTATTTGATCATCTTTGCGGGCGCTTATTCAGGTTGCTAACACGCCTGCTACGGGGAACTTCCAGTTCAAGGGATGGGTCCAAACCACTATATTTTGAAGGTGAATGCCATGACCAAGTCCTATCTGTCCTCCTTAACAATCCTGTTACTCGCGGTCAGTCCGGCGTGGGCCGAAGAAAACAGAGAAGCGAGCGGGGCGGATGCCACGCCTGCGTCTGGCAGCAACAAGGTTGTAGAGGGCAAATCTACTGTCACAACCGGCTCAACCCAAACGGGGACCGTGATTGAGAACAAAACAAAGGCAGCCGATCCTGACAACCAAGCGACAGCTGCCTCCAAAACAGAACAAGCGGAGGCCACTAAGGATCCAACAACAGACATCACCAACACTAATGCCAAAGCAGCAAACAATGTGAACCCTGAAAACAAGAATGTCTCGCTCTCTAGACCTCGAATCACTCTCGCTCTTGGAGGTGGCGGCTGCAAATGCATCACACACATCGGCGTTATAAAAGTTCTAGAGAAGAATCATATCCCGATAGACTATATCGTCGGAACCAGCTCAGGGGCAACGATAGGAGCACTGTACTGCGCAGGCGTTCCGATCAATGAAATCGAAAAAATGTATCACGACGGAACGATCCAGAGCGCTATGGTTCCAAATATGGTGCCTAAATTATTGCTCAAACCGCTTGAAAAATTGACCTCCCCACTGGCCGAGGCAAAGCCCGCCGGGGTCACCGACGGCGCCAAGTTCCGAGATTTTCTGGCCAAGAGACTGCCAAGCAAATTCTCAGGAATGAAAATTCCATTTGCCGCAGTTGCGACAAACCTAACTGACGGGCAGACATACATGCTCAATGAAGGCGATGTATCTCAAGCGGTGCTTGCAAGCAACGCCTTCCCCGGTCTATTTCGCCCAGTCAACATAAACGGCAAACTTTATGTCGATGGAGGCGTAAAGGCAAATATGCCCGCCAATTGCGCAAAAGCAACAGGAGCGGATCTAATTATATCGGTCATGTCGAATGAGACCATTTCAAAACAGCCGAATGAAAAGTACACCACAATGAAAGCCGTACTGGGCAGAGTCAGTGACATCATGCTTGCCGACGCGGACAAAAATAAAATCAAAGATTCCGACATAGTCATTATTCCTAGAATCCAAGAAATTCCTTATATGACCAAAAATACAGCCCAAATCGAAGCAGCCGAAAAGTCTGGAGAAGAGGCAGCCAACGCCGCTGTCCCGAAAATAAAAGCTCTTATCGACAATAAAAACAAAGCTGCCGTCCTTCCCTAAGTGATCCCATTCTATTGATGACCAACACCGCTTCCAGTGCTGTACCGATCTCCGACATCCACGCCTGGTGGCTCTCGAAGAATTAACACCGTAATGAATCCGAAAACAACAACTGCAAATAACAGAACTATCATGACACCACCTATGATGACTTGCTAACAACGGACTGCATCTTAACATCCTCATTTTTTGGGTCCAGTTAATCCGTTCAGGAAATTGCTTTTTGTAATGCTAAACAAAATGTTGTGCGCTACGTTTCGTGAAGAATTCAAACAAAAATGGTCGAACCCCGAAAGACCGGCTCACCAATAGATTACGGATGTCAAAAATAGGAATTTTCAGCGCGCGCAACAAAATTGTGACGGAAAATATTTGCATTTTGTTTGCAATTCTCTTACACAAAACACGCGCCGGACGCAAGCCAAAAGCCATGCCCACAAAGGCTTACGCGGCATGTGCACACTATCATGTTAACAACACGTCAAAACTCCGCAAATACAATGATTTCAGACAAGCACCACCTGTGGTATGGGCAATCTCTAGCAAAAGCGGCCGGTCTCGCAAGGTGCACAGGCACTCGTATTTGCCCCCATTGCTACATTGACTGGATCCTCAAGTCGCGGCATAGTCAACACAGTATATTTAAAGTTGAAGTATTTCTGTGAATCGGATTTTCTCAATGCCAGTCCTGACTGCGCTAGCCTCTGGCTACATAGCACTCGTGTTTCTTCTCTATTTGATCATCTTTGCCAGCGCGTTTCCCAAAAGGGAACTCTTTATGGCAATTGGGATTGAGGTTTCACTGTTTATTGGAGTTGCCGCTTGGCGCTTATTTCGCGCTAAGTCCCAAAGCGGAAAAGCAAAGAGCGTCGTGCTTTCCGAGCTTACCTCAGGCGGCAAATCCAAACTTGCTAAGAAGGTATACGAACGGTCCACTTTCACGTTATGGATGATCGCAGCGGTGATCATCTCCTATGATTTCGCATCCTTTACATCAGCATTCTGCGGCAACTTCTCTATTGGCGAAACAAGGATATTCAACCCAGGCTGCCGACATGGCTTCCCAAGCGAATACAGTGCTGGACAAAGAAGCTGATACCGGCAGGATAAATACTTATCTACCGCTAGTAATTTGCATTGTTTCGATTATCGTTTCAGTTCTGCTATTTGGCAAAAACGGTATCTTAACTCGACTAGCCACAAATCGACTATGCACCAAAGTGGACAAATCAACGGCCAGTGCCTCTGAAATTAAAAATCTGGTGTCCTTATATAACTTCCAAGGTCAGACAGAAGCGGCGAGACTACTAGCTCCTCAGCCGCTCCAGGCACCACAAATTGATCTAAGTCATAAGCAACTCGAAGCACCACAAGTTGATCAAAGAAGTGATGCTTGAACTTTTTCGAAAGACGCCTTTTTGTGGCAACGGGTCCGATTTTTTATTCAGCTGCATTCGCTTTAGATGGCTCGGAATGGGCGCCTTCAGTAACCGTTTTTGTCATTGAAGGTGTTTCGCTTACGGCCGGAGTTTTAGTTACAGAAGGTGTCTCAGGTACGTCAGGCGTCTCGATAACAGCCGGTGGCTCAGTGCCGGGCCGTATTTCAGCCCCAATTGATTGCTTAGACTTTCTCTCGTTCTTCAGTTTGTCCGCATTCTTGATCGAACCTGGTCTACCGAAGATCAAGTGTACGAGCGGATGTTTCTGGTCCAGTATTTGGTTCATTTGTCTAGCTGCTAGATCCAGATGCTTAACCGTGTCTCGCACATCACCAAGTGCACCTTTCATGTCCGTTCCAAAACCGGGCTTGTTCAGCATGTGGTCGGCTTTGTCCATTGTCTGGTTGACACTACTGATGATGCGTTTTACGTCGGCACGCAATGATTCGTCACCGCTCATTTTTTGTACTGACTCTACAGATTGCTGAACATGGATTGTCGATTGATTCAGTCGGTCCATGGCCGTCAGTAGATCGGCGCGCAAAGGCTTGTCGGCAAGCGTTTCATTCAGCTCGTGCATAGTCTTACCAATGCTTTCGGCCGTCTCTTTAGCTTTCTGAGCCGTCTCCTTTAGATCGGAAGACAAGGCCGGATTGTCCAAGAATCTGTTTAAGCGTTTGCTTGTCCCCCTCATTTCCGTGGCCAAATCGCCTATCTTGCGCTCGACTTCATCCGCACGATTGGCTGCAGGAGAGAGCTTATCAGTAAGTACGGTGACACTATTGGCGGCTCGTGCAAAAGTCTCCATATGGTCATTAAGACGGCGATGTGCATCTTTAAAATCGAAATCATCGAATTGCTTGGCGATTTTGTTAACCACAAGTTCGATGCGCACTGGATCATTGCCGACTACGACTGCTTTCTCATCAAGCGGCGGCAACTTCTGATCCGGCGTTTGCTCTGGCAAAGTAATTTCAATATATTTAGCCCCGACCACACCACTAGAAAGAATGTCAAAACGAGAACCGACTGGAATGAAGGTATTCACACCATTGATTTTCACATCCACTAAGACCTTATCTTTGCCTTGTAGCGTTAGTTTTTCAACGCTGCCTACCCTGACGCCATTTACATTTGCCGCGGCGTTAGAAAGGAGCCCGGCGACATTGTGAAACAAAACCGAGAAACGTTGCGGTTGATGCGTCAATGAATAGCTCTTCAGCCACATCCAACCGCAGAGAAGCAGAATCACTGCAACTAGCACGAAAATGCCGGCGTATCCGTCCGAATTCGTGTCGACTACGGTTTCGAATTCGCTGGCTCGTTCATCGCTTAGTTTTTGGGTCATGGCATGTATACCGCGTAAGTGAAAAGTAGATTAGCGAACATGGCTGTAATAAACATCGCCGTCACGGCATTCGAACAAACGGCCGCGCGCCCCCCTTTTGCGTATCGACCGAAGACACATCCGGCGAATACGCCTATGGTCGGGTTGACTAAAATCAACTTAGTGAAATACACAAACAGATCTTTTTCACGGATGGAATGTCGCGCAGCTTCCAAATAATCCACTGTCGAACTGACTCCCAGATAAGGGGCAAACAGTGCCGATGTGAGAAAGCCAATCACCAGTCCATAAGCGCCCAACGGCATTGCCATGCAGAGCGCCGCTAAGTATTTTGGCAGGACGAACAGGTGGGCGAACTCGGCCGAACCACCAGTAAAATCGCGGGCTTCATTGCTGAGTCTGGCTGTTACCCTGGCACACCAGGCTACACTGACGGTCAGCGGTCCTAGTTCGCGCAACAGTCCGATCGAAATTACAGCACCAGACATATCCTGCGCGCTGAATTTCTGCATTTCGATGACAGTCTGAATAGTCAGAGCCAAAGAAACAAACATCGCCGAGAGTCCGACAAGGGGAAGGGATTCGATTCCCATCCAGCGCAGATTGGAGCGAAATTCCTCGAACTCAAATTCCTTCAAATTACCCGGACTGAACACATGCCCGGCAAGCTTTACTCCCTGCCCGAAGGGCGCCAGCCACCGCAACAGCACGTCATTCTTCTGTTTTCTAACCGCTAGGCGTTGCATCCACTGCTCCGAGATTGGTCGTCTCAAGTCTGACGTGGCGAGCGGCAGAAAAGTGGCTGCATGGTCACAGAAAAGTGGCCGGAATCGTCTCTTCTGAAAAAATCAGCTGTTCAGTAATTGGACTGATCCATCTTGGCTATTAGCCCGGTGGTGCTTTTCTCAGGCACCAGGCTAATTATTTTGACCTGCCCGCCGAATGACTGCACAATCGGCGTTTCAGCCAGGTCTTTGGCATCGTAGTCACCACCTTTGACGTGAAAATTCGGTTGCACGACTTTCAAAAATTCCACCGGGGTATCTTCGGAAAAAAGGGTGACGAAGTCAACACACTCGAGACTGGCCAAAATTTCGGCTCGATCCTGTTCGCTGTTGAGTGGGCGCTTTTCGCCTTTAAGCCTTTTTACTGAGGCGTCGGTGTTCACTCCAACAATCAGAACATCTCCCAACTGCCGAGCTTGTTTGAGGTACCGCACGTGGCCAACGTGGAGAATATCGAAGCAACCATTGGTGGTGACAATGGTTTTATGGAAATCCTTTTGGGCACGAATTACTTCTCGTAATTCGTCACGTGTCAGGACAAGCCCCATGGCTACCTCATCTTGGTTGAGGCGGACGGATTGTCCGCGCTAGAGTTCTGGGCAATTGTAGCAATACGAGCAGAAGTTCACACGCCGCGGCATGCTCCCAGGCCAGCTGACGGCAAGGTGCGGCAAAGACTCGGACCGGCAAGGATGCCGCGCACCAGCTCTATTTCTTTGGGATTTTCATGTCCGCTAGTTGTTTCTTGGCGTCTTCGGTATATTCTGAATTAGGCGAAACCTTGAGAGCTTCTTTGAACTGAGTCGCCGCATCTTCCAAGCGATTTTTGCGTTGGTTGATCAGACCCATTCTATAATAGGCTTCTCCCAGCCGATAATCGTTCTCAACTGCGTCCTTGTAGGCTTCCAGCGCCCGATCGTAGTCCTTTTGAATTTCAAAAGCGGTGCCCAGATTGTAGTGGGCTGTCGCTAACTTTGGATCCAAGTCGACTGCCGTTTGCCAGTTGCGAATTGCACCCAGCAAATCTTTCTCAGCTCGCAAGGCCGCTCCGATGCCGTTATAAGTGATCGCGTCTTTGGGATTAATAGCTAATGCTTTGTGGAATTCGCCCAGAGCACCGGCGTAATTGTGCTGCTGGTTGTAAATTAAACCTAAGTTGCTGTGCGCCTCGGCCAGTGATGGATTAGCTGCAAGTGCACCCTTATAGTCGTTGATAGCCTCAGCCAATTTACCGGAGAGATGATTTCGCACCGCGGCATTGTACAGCTTCACTGCCAATGCCGCACCGGTGGCACTGGGAGCGCTTTTCGGAGCTTCGGTGGTAGTCTCAGCTTCCGGCACTGGAGCGCTGGCGTTTTTACCGTTTACGGCTGCATCAACCTGCGAAGACGTAGGTTGCACTTCTGTCATTTCCGCCTTCGGAGTTGGCGCTTCGGCAGGGCTTTCCGCTGGTGCTTGAACAACGGTGTTCTCAGTTTTAGATTCGTTAACTACATTTGTCACCGCTGCAGGTGAAACCTCGGCTGGCGCGACAGTGGCGATTGGCTCTGTTACCGCAACCTGCTTAACTGGTGCGGTGTTTACTGCCACCGTTTCGGTTTCTACAACCGTCTTAACAGGGGCTCCGTTCACCGCCGCCGCCGGGTTTGCCAATTCTTTCGGTGCTTTGACAACATCTTGCTCTATTGATTTCGTCTCGGCGATTTTCGTGACCAGGGCATTGTCGCTTGACGTGTTCCAATCCCAGCCGCCAGAACTAGAACTGGCACTGTTTTTAGTTCCGGCAATCGGGGCCTTTGGATCTTCTAGTTTTTGCTCAGGCTTCAACGCCACGGACTCACCGTCAGCGTTGACTGTTGTCTGGCTGAGCGTCGGAGGCACAACAGGAACGGTTTCAACTGTCTCGAACCGAGTAGTGTTCACGGTACTGGCACTAGCAGGTTGGGCCACAGGAGCAACTTCTTTTAGAGCTGAAACTGCAGATTCGGCTGCCACCGCTGTTGGTGCCGGGGCGCTCAGCTGACTAGCGGTGTTGACTTCAGGATTAGGCGTGCTCGAACTGCCCACGGATGCGTTCGCCGCACTGGCGACATTGGCTTTGGCACCCTTCTTCGGAACGACAAGATTTTGAACGGCCTCGCCGAGATTGATCGTAACTGACGATTCCTCTAACTTAACGACACGAGCAGTGATCTTCAAGTCCTCAGGCAAATCTAGAACTATTCTTGCTGTTGGCTTGGCGGCGTTCGGCAATATTGAATAGCGGATGCCGTTAATGACAGGTAGCACTTTAGACATCGCCGCTTTCATGTCATCAACGGACGGAATTTTAGCTTTGTCGATTGTAGCATCAACAAAATCGACAACAACCCGGTGGTTCGGACCAGGCAGATCCAGCACGTTTGGGACCGATGGAAATGCACCTGGTTGAGATGCAAATTGAATCACCAGCTGTCGAGAATTATCCAAGCCAATTTTCTCAATTGGCAGCGGTTTAGTACCCGCGGCAAATACAGAAGGTGCAACTGTGGTGGCTAAGGCGATACCAGATAGAGCCAGTGAAATCGAGCCAATTTTGATCGAGCCCTTGTTGCCAGTTCGTTTCGTACCAGTCATTTTTCCACACTCCGTTAGTAAACTCGATTTCGCTGCTTTTCCCGCTAACATTAGCTTTCGGTCAGAACTAGGCTGGCCAGGCTTTCTACTGCAACAGTCTACTTCACGTAAGCCGACCTACGACAGCCAATCAATTTAAGCTAGCGGCTTGTGACTACTAAATAATTCACAGATTTGAAAAATAAATTGCCGCCCACTCGGGCTCTATTGATTATAATGACTAGGTTTCCAGCCCATTAACCGATCAAAAAAGCTTGTTGCTGTTAGCGAACATTTAGGGATACATTGAGAATATGAAACCTGCAAGATGCCAAGCGGGCAGCAAATCCACAACCGGAGAGCATGTCAAGGAGCGCTTCTTTGCCCTGTCGCTTGCGGTGCTGACTCTTCTTGCCTTTGCCGATGGTGCCCTGGCAAAAAAGAGTGACCAAATTCCAGATTACTTGTTTATCGGCAAAAATGTGCCAAACAAGCTTCCCATGCCGGCTGCGCCCAGCCCGGATCGCGCTAAAATGATCACACCGCCTGGGGAAGAATCGTACTTCCCGGTGCGCGCAGACGGTCAACCATACATTCTCAACATCGATAGAACAGTGAACCTGACCGAGGCCCTGAACAGGCTTTACTACAACCCAAAATGGCGTGGGGAAGAGTGGACACCGTTCGATCAAGTAGACAACATCGAACGGGCCCAGAGATTAATGGGAACCTGGAAAGAGTACGACGAAGCGAACATTTACCGCGTCTTCACGCCCGTCAATAAATTTTTTGAGAAGTACTCAGGGTTCGGACCATGAGTGGCACTCGGCTGGATCATATTGCCATAGCCGTGCGCAGCTTGGATGAAGCATTGCAGTTTTACAAAGATCAATTTGGTTTGGAATGTATTGAAATTGAAGAAGTGGCTGAGCAAGGGGTGCGAGTAGCCAAACTTGACCTTGGCAACACGCATTTAGAATTGCTCGAGCCACTGTCGCCCGACACGCCGGTGGGTAAATTTCTTCAAAGCCGCGGACCCGGGCTTCATCACATTTGTGTGGGCGTGGACGACATTCTCGCGAAGCTTGATTGCCTGAAAAGCGCTGGCACCAAGTTGATCGATGAGCAGCCAAAACTGGGCGCCAGTGGGGCACGCATCGCTTTCGTGCATCCAAAGAGCACCGGCGGAGTGCTTCTTGAGCTCTCCCAACCGGCTGACAATGGTGCCGCTGGGCATCAGTAGAAGCATTAGGCTGAGCGTTAGTAAGAGCAGTGTGGCACGGGCACTGGGCTCTTCATAAATTTGTTGGTGATGAGCCTGTATGGCACTACCAGTTAGGATTTGTTGAAAAAAACGCGTTTTTCTAACAAGGTATGGGTCTGACTTGGGACTGTATCAAGGGTTTTTTATCATCCAATCGGCATCCTGGCCGCTTGGTAGGCAAAATCGATACAGGGCGCCACCACAGCGGCGCAAATTACCGAGCCTGCGAGAAGCGTTCGCCCCAAGCCAAGCTGAAATGTTGGCTGACGTTAAGTGAAACATTGATATATATGGTCGTTTTAGGTCATACTTTGCCATTCAGTGAGAAAGTATTCGCCTACACCTAAGTAAGGAGGCAGCGGCACTATGCCAGTCATGCAGGAATTATCAAAGATCGAACAAGCACTGGGAAGCAAGGCTTCCTATTATTTACAACACGAGTGCAAGACTGTCTCCAAAGATCTATTGCACCTTCCCGGACCAAATTTCGTCGACGAAATATTCGTTCAAAGCGATCGCAGTCCTCGTGTCATGCGGGCTTTGCAAGACATTTACAGCACCGGCAGATTGGCCAACACAGGTTACGTTTCCATTCTTCCAGTCGACCAGGGCATCGAGCACTCAGCTGGTGCTTCATTCGCCAAGAATCCAATTTATTTCGATTCTGAAAATATCGTCAAACTGGCGATTGAAGGCGGCTGCAACGCAGTGGCCTCCACCTTCGGAGTACTTGGCTCAGTGGCCAGAAAGTACGCCCACAAAATACCTTTCATCGTCAAACTGAACCACAATGAGTTCTTGAGCTATCCAAACAAATACGACCAAATCATGTTTGGGTCGGTTGAACAAGCTTGGGAAATGGGTGCCACAGCAGTCGGAGCGACCATCTATTTCGGCTCAGAAGAGTCAACGCGCCAGATTCAAGAAGTTGCTCATGCCTTCCATGAAGCGCATCAACTCGGAATGGCGACAATTCTCTGGTGCTATTTGAGAAATCCTGCTTTCAAGACGGCCGAAACAGATTTCCATGTGTCAGCAGACTTGACTGGGCAAGCCAATCATCTTGGCGTCACCATTGAAGCTGACATCATCAAGCAAAAGTTGCCTGAGAATAATGGCGGCTACAACGCGATCAAGTTTGGCAAAACCGATCCACTGGTTTATTCGCAACTAACTAGCGACCACCCAATCGACTTGACCCGCTACCAGGTAATCAACTGCTACATGGGACGTCAGGGCCTAATCAACTCAGGTGGAGCTTCCGGTACACACGATTTCGAAGCAGCCGTGACCACAGCCGTGATCAATAAGCGTGCTGGAGGAATGGGCTTGATCTGCGGACGTAAGGCATTCCAGAGACCGATGAATGAAGGCATTCAGTTGCTCAATGCAATTCAGGATGTCTATCTCTGCAAAGACGTAACAGTCGCCTAAAACCGCTGCTCATAACTACGCTTCGCGTTCTAGCACCACACGACCCGGTTGCAGTTGGCGTCTAGAACGCGAAGTTCGCATACGGGCACAGGCGGCGCCACTCAACCGCTCTGAAGTGTGGACGGAAATAGTGCAGTTGGAAGAAATTCAATTGCAGAAGAAGCAATGTGTTGCCAAAGAAGAGGCGCGACCTTTGGCCACGCCTTTTCGTGATCGTTAGATTGGAAATTAACCGCCGATACTCACTTTAGCAGCGTCATGAACTTCAACATGGGCTGTCTTGGTTGCTGTCACTTTCGCGCTGTCAAACGCGTCCACAGTGGCGCTGTCGCTGGCAGTAACAACCGTATTTCCGTATGCTTTTACATTAGAGCTGTCTTTGGCGACCACAGTCACGTCACCTAAAGCAAGAACGCTGGCGTTGCCAAAACACTCTACTTTGCACTTTCCAGCGGCAAACACAGTGCAATCGTCGTAAACCTTGATGGTGGCATTCCCGGCTCCGGTGATGTTGCAGTTACCGTGTCCCATCACCACAGAATAGCCATCGGCTTGCACATAGGCATTTCCAGCGGCGTCAATATCTGATTTGTTATGGGCAAAGACGCGGCAGTTATCAAATGCTTTTACTTTCACATCGGCGTTTGCATACACTTGGGTGTGTCCATATGCCATAACCGTGCATGTGTCATAAGCCTTGATCGCGGCTTGATCGTGAGCCTCTACACTAGCGCCGCCATAGGCATCTACGTGTCCAGTTTCGCGTACGATAGCTGTGCCACCATGCACTTCATTTTGACCGTAGAAAAAGAGCGACGTCTTCTCAATGGCAAAAGCACCAAGTGCTGTCGACAAAGACAAAAGAGCAGGCAGTAATAGTAATTTCAGTTTCATCGCACTTTCCTTTCCGGACTCAGCCGGTCAACCGAATCAATGGCGGGATGCGCGTCAGCTTATCACATCTATATCCTTAGCCTCCCTCCGGCATGACCCTCTCGCGAAACATCGTTATCAAGGGGCCGAAAGGCATACATAATAAAAAGACGCACATTTCAGGTCGCTCACTGATCCGCCGCGCTATATTCTTGCTTCTGGTAACCCTGCGGATTTAGTCGAAACTCACTGAGCTTGCCATGAACAAATATTTGACCGACCTGCGCCTAGGAGAACTCCTGGCCAAAACTGGCATTGTTTCCGTGAAACAGATGTCCGAAGCGGTGCGCCCCGCGGGGAACAGAAACCTGCACTTCGGGCAGATGTTAGTCAAGTCGGGATGTCTTAAATCGAGCGACTTGTCAGCAGGAATTGCAGCGCAATCAGCAATTCGAGACAGAACAGTCGACCGCGTCGCCGCCGGCAAAGCTCTTGAAACGGCCTGCAGAACAGGTCTTAGAACAATTTGTTGTCAGAGGACACGCTCGTTGCTTTGCTCGAACTACAGCTGCGTGTCAGAGACGGTCTTTTGACACGTGAAGAAGCAGTTGGAGCTGCTCACATTACCGAGGGCCAGTTCTCAGGGCAATGGGCACTCAACGTTTGGCGCGGCTGACAGTACAGATCGAGGCAATCCGGATTCTACTTTCGGCGAAGCGGATCGCACCTCGTTGACGGCGATGGACTCCCGAACTCGCCGACTGATTCGCTCATTGCGATCGGCTGCAGAGCCGGGAGTTCCCCCAACTTGGTATCGCCTACGGTGCACTACTGAGAGCCTATGCACGGCTGGCCATCCGACATATACACTACGGCGACTATCATGAAGCCGAATGGTTGTACGAGCGCATTCTGTCAATCAGAGAGCGTCTGGGCGGACAATCTGATCTCAGTCTAGTCTGCGATTTGAAATCCTTGACCGAAGTTCTAGTTGCCCAAAAGAAATTTGGCGGAGCGGAAAGAACGAGATCGGCACCTCGAGTCCGAGAAGGTTTACTACCAGGCTCGGGCGATTTTATTGCGTCAGCAAAATGCAGAACCAGAGTCGTTTTTCGAAAAAATGTACATCAACGCCTGGCAGGCAATCAAGTAACTCTTGCCCGCAATCAAATTGCTGCCACTTCGGCAGGCTTGACAGTGAACCAATACATGTTTTCACCGACCTTGAGGCAATCGCCATCCTCAATCGGCATGACGGTTTTCAGCGGCTTGCCGTTGATTGTGGTCCAAACTGAAATTGGAAAAATGCCGAATTTTGACTTTGCTTTATAAGAGCCGCTCTCAACTTTAGCGAAGAATTTTCCGTCAATTTCAGTAATTAGTATCTGAATTGCTTCGGGGTATTGATGCCTTAAAAGAATGTCGCTCTTCTGATCAGAACCAAGAGTGGCTGGGCAGGAGAGCGCATAAATCTCATTGGTCTCACTGAGCTCAATAAAAGGTCGTGAATGTACCATCGCCTGTGATTATCGATTGGTTTGATTGCTGCGCACTTTTATTGGCACAGGCACTAATTTCTTCACAGGGAAAAACCTTTGCATAAGCTGATTGAAGAGGTTGGCAAGGAAGCTCATTGGAATACCCGTAGTAAATTTGCGTCTCACACTTTTAGTTGTACCCAATAATGCTGCACTTTCTGACAAATATTAATGACTCTTTCGCAAACAGGTTTGGCGGAGCTTACAGTCAGCCAGATACTGGGTTCCAGGGATTTAGAGAGAATTCTGGTATGGACCCTATGGTAATTTGAAACAATCGCAGTGGTCCAGCGGGGCTAACAACTAAGGCAAGTAGCAGGAAGCATTTGCCGTTTTGATTAGCAATATTAGATTTTGTAGTCGGCAAACTTCCTTAGTGCAAACCCAGCTGGTAAGCTGATATCAGTACTCCAAGCGAAAAATCCAGAGCCTTGGCCAAGCAAAGTCTTACCAAAAATCTAGTCAAAAACAGGTTAGCCACCGTCGAGTTGGCGTTATCTAAACTTGACACTGATTATGAACAAACAACTTACAGAAAGAACGTTCTCGTGGCGGATTGCATCAAAAACGCCAGGGAAGAGCTCGAGGCAGCGTTTGAGAAACTGTTCGACGACAACTTGCAAAACGCATTTGAGCTAGCCGGTATCGCATGGTTGCACATCGATTTCGGTCGCCAGCTAATCGACGCTGAGGCCATCGAACACATCCTGGGCGAAAGCGACTATCTTGAACTAAGCGACATCGGCATTCCCTGGGAAAACAGAGCCAAACAGCATCTAGCGTTTCTCGATCAAGAATTACAAAAGTTAAGGGCAGAAATAAACGCCAGTCGCGGGTCTACGTAACTATGCCATTCCAGTTTCCTGAACAAATATCCAATTGGTTGGAAAGACGCAGCGCAAAAGCCAAGATCGAGCAATTGATGTCGACGATCAGTGAACTGAGTAACATCTCTCAGGGTAAAGATGAAGCCGTTCGCACACTTTTGCAAAAACATTTGCTGAAAGCGGAGGAAGAGTACCACTCCGCTCTTGTTGAGTTCAAAGATGATATTGATGAGTGCAAGCGTCGAACAGAGTTCGGACTGTTCAGGTTGGATTTGGCCAAACAACAGTTGTCTGTGGCCCAAGAAAAAAAGTTCGAGCCGAACTTCGAGGAAAACACTCCCGCGCATAGTGCCTTGATGTTATCTGGAGCGATCACTCGCACCAAGATGGCCGTCGAATATAGCAACTGCGTCGTCAGTGAACCAATCCGCACCAATTTGGTGGGCGTGGTGACCATGTTCAACGAAGCGGTGGACATGCTCAGAACCAATCAGCCCGAAATGTCTCAAAGAACATCAGAAGGTGGACTTCTAATGCTCTATTTGCTGGAGCGTCAGATTGAATTAGACAATCGCCAATCAATTGTTGATTTGAAAAATATTCCAAAATTTACAAGCAAAGAATCGAAAAAAATCAAAGATGCAGTCGACTGCATCTGCAACATGAAAGAAGTTTGCATGGAATCGCCACGTCCTGTTTCATCCCGAATCACCAAACATCTCGACGGCGCAATCGACAACTTTTACGCTTCGGTGCAAGCCTTCGTCGACGACGAAATTTCGATGGTGGACAAGCTTACTGTAACGATCCGAATGCAAGTCGATCTGTCAGAAAGACTGTTCCGCAGCAGCACCTCCAAAGACGTCACCGCTGATGGTGCCGAAGAGGAAGAACATGACAATCTCGACCAACGCGTGAGCGAATTTAAAACGCGGATCTTGAAGTTACAACGCTTAGTATTGCATCGCTCCGACCAGGCAGATCTTGCCAACAAGAGACTTGACGCGGTCTTAAGATTCTATGCTGGATCGGTGGAAGCGTTGCGCGATTGCAATCTTGTCGAGGCCGATCGATTGGTTGGCGGAGCGGTCCTAGACTTAGATTTTGCCCGACAGCTCTTATTCTCAAAAGGCAAGGCGACGTACCGTGAATTGTAATTTATGGTACTCTGCGCAGAGTCTCAGGTTCGCTGGATTGGGTTCGCTGGATTGGTTCGGTGGATGGTGCAGTGGATGCTTCGGTGGATTGGGTTCGGTGTTTGATTGCGGTTTATTTGATTAGGTGTATTTGAATCCAATAACTCTAATTCTAGGATCTAAATTTCGGTATAGTTAAATGCGTGAGAACTGGACGAGGGCTGAGGAAGCCCTATCTTTAACTAACAATGAACTTGAAATTTTGGTGCAGCCGGCTTTCCCGCGCACCAGAGTTTTGCACAGTCAGTTAGCCGCAGGTGGTCTAGCCAACACAAATATTCGCGTCATGCTTTATGACAGAAAGACACCAGTTATGGTGCGCATTTTCACAAGAGATCCAAGTCAGGCACAGAAAGAATTTCGCATCAATAGTGCCATAGATGGTGCGGTTCCGACTCCCGAGTTTTTCCACTTTTCCATGGAAAACCCGGTCTCCGGGCACCCTTACGCAATCATGCAGTGGCTTGATGCACCACGATTGGAAACAGTTTATCCAAAATTATCCCACACCGAATTGATGCAAGTAGGCACTTCAATTGGCAAAGTTTTAGCGAACATTCATCACTACAAATTCCCCACAACCGGAATGCTCGATCACAAGCTCAAGGTGTCAACTCCGATCGACACAGGAAGTGCAGGCATGCTGGCCTTTGCCGAAGAGTGCCTGACCGAAAAAAACGGCGATGCACTTCTTGGCCAAGAGCTAACTGAACAAGTTTTTGACTTAATCCGCGCCCATGGTTCCCTTTTGGACACGTGGAAAGGGGAGCCATGTTTGACACACTCCGATTTTGGCGGCTCGAACATCCTCGTTCATGACGTCGGCAGTGGCTGGGAAGTAGCAGCCGTGCTCGATTGGGAATTTGCCTTCAGCGGTACACCGTTTTTCGATTTCGGCAATCTGCTTCGCAAACCGCTGGGGTCGGTTGAGGGATTTGCAGAAACAGTCGTCGCCGCCTATTGCGAAAATGGCGGAGAGCTTCCACCTAACTGGCGAAGATTAATTCGTCTGGCAGATTTATCGGCATGGTTAGATTTTCTGGCCCGTCCGCACGTCTCGCCTCAACTAATTGCCGATGCCAAAGTTGTAATCGCCGACACAATCAGCCTTCTCGAAGAAGATTAGAAAGACTGCAGGCGTCTGATCAGTGAGCGTGCCCCCGAGGGCGCGCTAAACAATTCATCCATCTTTGCGGGAAACCGCATTGTCATATGGTCGGCAAAAAGCTTTAGTTAGGTGTCTCCCAAATATTTCAGCCTCTGGCGGTTTAAATTAAAGAGACTCAACCCCACTGCTCAGGTCGAACCTGGGTGCGAAAGCAAACAACAGTGGTTGGATTTTAAAATAGGCTCTACATGGCTCCTCCTCCACCAATTGGCGATTCAACCAGTGCCACCCCTCAACTACAGGGGCAAGACGCTTCAGCCAAACTTTTTGACGCCACTCACAAGTTTCTCGGCAGTCCATCTTCTGCCACACAAGCAGAACAGCCACACAATTCAGTTGGTCACATAGTCAGTGAAGTCGCCGGTACTTTGACGAGCGGTGTCGCAGGCGCAATCACTTATTCTTTACTAAGTCATACGTCGTACGGCAGGGTGGTGGCATTGCTCGGTTCCGCAGCAGCCGGCAGCCTGACCAACGCAGGCGTTAAGGCTGGTCTGCAAGAGCTTCTTTGCAATCAAAACGAACGCGACACATCCTGGAAAGATTTGGCATGGGGCGCGGCGAACGGACTTTCCGGAAGCGTAGGCGCAATTGCTGAGACAGGCGCGAGCAAAGTGTACGCCGAAAGGGTCGGTCTACAAGCTTTAGGACAAGTAGAAGACGCGGCCAAATTGCGCGAAGCCGGTTTCAGAATGTTCGAAAGTTCACTGAGCTACAAGTACAAAGCGAACATCATGCGTGGGTTTGTCGGCGGCAGTGCCGGCACATTCGCTTACAGCCTGCCGCACAGCATGTCCAACCATTGGTCCGAAATTCAGTCAGGAAATCCAAGTGCAGTAACGGGAATTTTGAAAGATGTCGCCTTTGACACGACGATCGGTGGACTGACAGGCGGCGTCCTGAGCGGCGCCTTCACGACTGTGCTCAACCGTGCCGATGTGATCGGCTACACACGGGCCCGCTTGTTCGCCAACGAAGCTGAGAATACACGCCTCAACATTGGCCACGTCAACGATGTCCACAGCTCACTGGTCAATGACAATGGTGGGCATCCATTCGCCCGGGCCTCGACGGAAGCACAACGCATTACCGCTGAAGCCGAGAAGAAAGGCATCACCACGCACATGATCAACGCCGGCGATGAGTTTGGTGGCACCGAAATCGATGCCTCCACACACAATGGCCTGGTCGAAAACAAAACCTTGCAAATGGCGATGAATCCTACGGCTCGAACCATGGGTAACCACGCCGTAGACAAAGCAGCAAGCATTACTGAATGGCTGCGCAATGCCAGGTTGCTGCACAACGAATCAGGCGATATCAACACTGTAGTTTCAAACGTCACGTTCGACACCAAAGAATTAGCCAAACATGCCAGTGTATTTACCGAAGCCGGTCTGAGTCCGAAGCTCTTGGAGGGCGAGATCGTTGGAACAGGCAAAGATTCAATTGTCAAACCGTATCTAGTGCGCACGATCAATGGCGCAAACGGCCCGGAGAGAGTGGGCTATATTGGCCTGGTGACAGAAGAAATCGACCCAATGGGAGTTCAGGTTAACGCCGGCATGTCGAGAGACACCACAACCATGACCGAGCGTTACGTAGCCTCGGCAAGATCTGCAATCGAGCGACTGAAGGCCGATCCTGCCAACGCAAATGTCGACAAAATCATTTTGGTTTCGCATCTTGGTCGCGGACAAGACGTTCAGCTGGCCAAAGAAGTGGAAGGGCTGAGTGCAATTATCGGCGCTCACTCGCACGACGCTCAACCGATTCCGCACTGGGTGAAGGGCAACAACGGCTGGAACGTGCCCGTAGTGCAAGCTGGAAACGACATGAAGTGGCTTGGTCAGCTCGAGCTCTCGTTCAAAAACAACTCCGGTGAAGTCGACAAATATTTAAGCAGCGGTCGTTTGATTCCGCTCACGCCAGACGTGGTCGAAGATCCTAAAATCGTCAACTACTTAAAATCACAACCATTTTATTCACGCGTCACAGATCTGCGTGGTGCTGACGGTTATGGCAGCGTCGCTACGACGGGCGAATTTTCCGTCGAAAGTGTCAGAGCCCAACAAACAGCCCTGGGCACGACAGTCTCGGATGGTTTGTACGCCGGGATCAACGGCAATCTCGCCGAACGAGGATCTGACGTTCAACTGAACGCCTTCCTCAAACACTCAGGAGATATCCGCAAAACTATTCCAGGCAACACGGATCTTTCCGGGTGGCATTTCGCCAACCTCTTCTGCAACGGCGAGAACGCCTCCGAGTTAACTGTTGCCACTATGAATGGTGAACAAATTCGCCGCGCGCTTGAGTTCGGCGTTCAGGACATGCCGGCACCACAAGCAGCTACCTCTGGCGCCATGGGCAAAATCAAGTCGTTTGCCGGCAACCTTTTCAAAGCAGCGGCTGAAGAACGTCCAGATTATTCGGGCAACTTCATTCAAACTAGCGGCGTGCGCTACCAAATCGACTTGACTAAGCCAGCGATCAGGGCGGAAGTTGGTCAATTAGCCGAAGCAGGCGGAAGAATCCGCAACATCGAAATCTGGAACCCTGGGCAGGGCACCACTGCTGGCTCTTGGAGCAAACTCAATCCAGATCAGCCTTATCAAATTGGCACCCTGTTCCACCCCATCGACAAATGGGCCAAGGCCGGAATCTATGACGACATGCTCAACCTCAGTCCAGATCTGAGTGGCGACGCGCTTAAGAAAGCGCGCGTGAACGGTTTGCACTCGATGTTCGGCACTGAGGCCGGAGTGAATACGCCAAAATTTGTGGATGAATCTGGGCAAGTGCGCAGAGGACTTGGTCTTAGCCAGCCGCGTTTGATGGTTGATTATTTGAGTGGTGCAACTAAGTTAGAATCGGGCATGGTGCCTCATCAAATTGCCACCGGCGCAGATGGCGCACCGATTGTTCATCCCGTCAACCTCGGCAAGTTGGATGGTCGCATCGCCGATGTCACACCACAAATGCAAGGCGCAAGCTGGACGGCAATTGGGGCGATGTCGATCACTGATTGGAGAAATCAAAGCTTCGGCGCGAGCAGAGCATTTGCTTACGGCGACCTGAAAACCCATAGAGACAAATCGATCGCTCAGTTCGCTTCCAACGACTTGCCGCCTGCTGCAGGTGCGCGTTAGATTCGTGGTTGATTAATACAGCCAGATGCAGCCATTTCAGCAAGGAAACAGGCGAGCGACAACTTGATGGCTTACAGCTGACCCTCAACACGACGACTTTATACTGCTTCCGCTTCCTCCACCTTTGCCTCCGGCATTGACATAACGATGATGAAGTTTCTTCTGGCGAAACCTAGCGCTAGATCATCCAAATTACCAAGGCAAGCTTTTGCAACCCTCCGCTAGGGTTGGGAAGTATTAATGGTCGCCTGGCGCAGATGAGCAAGCTTTCTGCTTTACATCGGTTGAATCGGGCCCGTACGTAGTTCTAAGTTTAAGCGTTACTTTCTTCTACTCCTTCAGCTTCTCCAAACTCTCAACCTCAAAATAAATCATGACTATCACGTTAAGTCATTAGGTCTTCGGACCAGAGTTTGAAACTGGCGTATGCCTGAAGGATTCGCGAACGACGGCATCTCGCCATCGTAAGCACACAACCGACCTGAATTGAAGAATCAGGTTGTCCTAGGATCGTCTGTGCACACTAGTGGGGTCTATGCAGCGAAGCTGCCCGACTCCGCAAGCTGCTCCGACTTATCTTCAACCATTCAGTTTTCGAATAAACGCTGCCAACTCTGCCTGTCGTGGGGTGGTCTTTGCATGCGCCAAATTTGGAATCTGAGAGAGGAACATACAGTATGAATCTCATCTTAAAACTTGGACGAGGCATCGGCTGGCTGCTCAGCAAGATTGTCATGATCGTCCTTGCCATTGTGGTCATCGGTCCTTACGAGGGCGCCAAGTGGCTCTACAAGCGGGTTTACAACGACTCGGTCGACTACGTCGGCTTTTCGCTGTTCGGTGTGGTCGGTTCCATTTACGCCGCCAGCTCCGGATATGGCTTGGTTCAAGGCTTCGGCTACGGTGTGTTGGCATCCGGCGTGGCCGGATTCGTCAGCTTCCTGATTGCCGCGGCGTATGTCACCCCCATTCTCTGGATGCTGATCCTGCGTTGGGTGGTGAAAGGCTTCGACAAGCTCTGGCGCGCCGTAAACAACGCCGCTCGCAAAAACTTCGAGGGCATCGCTGCCGGACTTCTGGGCGCCTGTCGCGTTCTGCCTGGCTCTGACGGTGCTTGGACCAAACTCCTCGCTCCCGAACGCAAGTCTTTCCTGATCAATGCCCTCAAGGTCGTCGCTTACCCCAGCCTTGTCGCAGGCAGCGGTTATCTGGGTTACCTGATCTTCCACTGGGCGACGGCACTGTTCGCTGGCGTTCCAATACTGGTCGGAGTAGCTTCCGGTGCTGGTGCGGTGGCTGGTGTGCTGGTGTTCTCGCTTCTGGCCGACGTTGGCTGCAAGTGGCTGCACTATGGCAAAACGCCAGCTCTGGCGTTGTTGCTCAGTGTCGCTTTGGTTGCGGGCATCGCTCCGTTCGCCGCTTCCTTCCTTGGTCTCACTCTTGTCACCACAATCATCGCCGGCTTCGTCGCCTCAGTTTTGGTTGCCGCCTATGTCTTTCCGTTTGGCGTCCTCATGCTCAGCGACAAATTCCTCAACTGGGTGTTGACCACACTCAAGCCGCTACTCGAATCGGCTTACGATGAAAAGAAATCGGGTTCTCGCCAGCTTTTCCAACAGGGCGCGAACTTGATCGCTACCGGCTTGGCGGGCTGGGGTGCTGCATGGCTGTGCAGTGCGATCGCTCTGCCCTTCGCCGTCACAATCGGCTCGGTGATCCTCGTCGTCGCTCTCACCTATACCCTGGCGGGCAAAACGCTCGACTGGGACGGTGGCAACTTCGTCATCGGCGGAGCGCTGTCGGCCGCAGCCGGTATCTTGGCTGGCTTTGGCTGGGCAAGCGCCGGGTTCGTCTATGGCAACTACGGAGCGGTGATCGCCGGAGTGCTCGCGGCCTTGCCCGTGTTCTTCCTGCTCTTCCCGCTGTTCTACGTTAGCTACCGCTGGGTGAGCAACATTGCCATCATCAACGGTGCTATCACAGCCGCTGGTGACGGTCTCTCTGCCGGTCACGACAAGGTCTGGCAGAAGTTCGACAAGCTGGTCGGCCGTTGCGAGAAGGTCTATCGCTTCGCTTACCGCGATCAGCGTCCATACGACAAGCTCGTGCTGCACATCACCAACATCCTTGTCACGGTCGCTGTCGGCTTCGGTCTGCACTGGTTGCTGCAAGGCTTTGCCCTGCACCATGCCTGGCTCGCTCTTGCTGCCACGGCAATCGGCACCGCGATCACCTACATCGCTGGTGGTCAGTACATCGTCAAAACGGGACTGGAACTGGTCGGAGCTGTCACAGCCCTGGTCGTCGCTGTTGCTCTGAGCAGCATCGTCGTCGGTGCGCAACCTCTGGGTCTTGTCTTTGCGGTGCCCTTCGGCATCGTCGTGGCGACCCTGACCTACGTGCTGTTCTACCCGTTGTTCTTCATCGGCGTGCGGTACATTGCTGATCCGTTGCTGACGGGCTGGCTGTTGCCGATCCTCGATGGTGTGCACACATGGACCTGGAACACGTTCTTCACCGTTTTCAAGGCGGTGCGTGATTTCCTGGCGCCCATCTTCTCCGCTTTGTTCGGCTGGCTCAAACCCGTCTGGGTCGCGATCGCCGGTCTGTTCGCAGGCGCCTGGAAGATGCTCATGGATGCCTGGAGCAGCATGTTCGGCGGTCGGAAGTAGTCATCCTCAACGTTCTCAAAGACGTAAAAAGCGTCATATCTACTGATTCTGAGCGCCCCCAAGGCGACCTTGTTTAGCAGATAGCGAGAACATCGTTTCAGATTTGGTGACGTTTAGGAACAGCAGAAAGCCCTTACGGGCCTACTGCTGTTCCTTTTTTCGCACACGTCCTACACTGAATAGTATGCACCGTCCTTAGTGCCATAGGTCATCATCTAAGAGCACCGGCAAATACCTGGAACTTAGATCTGGCTGAGGTCACGCTCTCGGTTTGCAGGGGCACTCCAGCACCGCTGGCGATATCAAGTATCCGGTGCTCAACGCTAATCAAACACCATACTTAAAACAACGAGATCGCAACACCATAACAGCTCTGTACGCGCAAGCGACCAACAGGTCGTATCGATCATGGTTTGACGGGCAGAGCCTGGCTCGACCTCAATACTTTGGGTCACAAATGGGCCCCAATCCAGACCCTGGGCAACGCCCAACGGTCCATACGGCGAGGTATACAGACGGGGTTGGGTGTTCG
This sequence comes from Candidatus Melainabacteria bacterium, assembly GCA_003151275.1. The sequence goes on along the minus strand of PLXC01000171.1, from coordinate 47,655 downwards.
CTCCTATGCCGATGCGGTGATCCTGTTAAGTATCACTCGCGGTGCTCAGAAATTTCGAAATCGATCTAGCTTCCGAGATTTTCGGAGACTTTCGAATCGATTTGAACCGGTTTCCAAGAGAGTTGGCAAACGCCATTGTCACATTGATTCAGGCCGTTGGACTCGTTTTGAGGTCCGCCTTTAGTTCTTGTTCTTGTGGAAATTAATTTCTGGTTTGCGTTGGAAGATTGTTTTGGCTGCCGCGATTGGCGATTACCAAGGGATGCCGAATTCATTACAGACTCCTACTAGCCTCATATGTGAGGATAACGGCTGGCTGGGTAGAGCGAAGTGTACTGGTAAGTCGTTTTCTTCTTTCTAGTCGCACCACTTACGTTGTCATAGTGGCACTATCAATAACAGGGTGTTTGCGGACATCTTAACAGCGCCAATAAATAAGTAAACCCAATATCGAGCAGTTATCAGAGATTTATTTGCAAATTTCAATTCGAAATATTTTGCTAAAGCTAAGCCCCACAAGGAAAAATAGTGAAGACTCGCTTCATATGCGGCTTCGAAGGGGCAGAACTTTTTGCCGACATCTGATTCAATATGAGTAGGCCGTTTTTGCCTGCCTAATTGCACCCTAATGGTTGTTACAATCCGTGATATCACCAAGAATTGGAACTGACCCATTGATTTGCTGCCCGCTGTGCTCGAGCACTGTGAAGATAACCGAGATCGGCGGTCGGGACAGGGTCGTGTGCATATCTTGCGAGTTCGTTCATTGGGATAATCCGAAGCCGGTAACGGCGACGTTAGTGCCGATGAATGGCGGCATTGTTTTGGTGAAACGAAAGTTCGAGCCTTATGTCGGTGACTGGTGTCTACCGGGCGGATTCATCGAAGGTTTCGAGAACCCTGATGAATCGGCGGCTAGGGAAGTACTCGAAGAGACGGGGCTAAACATCCATGGTCAGCGCCTGTTGGCTGCAAATGCACCAGGTCGTGGCATCAACGTAATTATCTTGTTTTACGCAGCCGAATCCGCAAGCGGCACAATGGTGCCTGGAGACGATGCCAGTGATGTCGGCGCCTTTAAGCAAGATGAGCTGCCGCCGAACATAGCTTTCGAACTGCACCGGCGCATGATCGCGAAATTTTTCGAAATGAACGGCAAAATGCATTCTTCGCTGTAGCACCAAATTTAGTGCGGCCGTTTTTCGATTTTTGCAACAACGGGAATTTTGCTCAAGAGAATTTCTTGCAACTCATCTGCGGCATTCATGTTGGCGCCCACAAGATATGACATTTTCGGGGTGTTGATCATAAAACCCTCGGGCAAAAAAGGCGAAGCTGCTTTAATACCGCGCAGCTCAGACCAGGGAAAACTTCTTTCAAAGAAAAGATTATGCATAACTAAATTATCGTCTGTGATCTGCACCCAGCGAGGCATCAAGGCGACAACAAAAGTGCGCCAGAGCAGCACTATCGTTACGGCTATGCAAAAGCCCAGCAACAGCCACCAATCACCGCTTGATTTCAAATGAAGGGAGCTGGAAAATGTCCAGATGATGGCAATGAAGATAAAACCAAAAAGTGCTTGCGCGAATTGCCATATTGCGGCGACGCTGTCGTGCTCAAAACGTTTATTAGCCCCCTTAGAGGCAGGTCCACCGGCTGGTAAGCGTTCCCTGATCTGATCGACAAGTTGATCGCAATTTTTCAAAAGAACCGGAAATGAAACTTCTCCATCCCTAGTTTCGATCACATAGCGCAACCAGTTGAAGCTGGAACGCCGAGACAATCCGCGGATTATTGACCACTCACAAAACTGCTTCTTGAACAGAGAAACACAAGTGATACCACTTGCATCGGTTGTCACTTGCCAAGTAATAAAACCATAAAAGGGAAGCAGGCAGGCGCCGAGCACAGCTAGGGTGATAAAGACTGCACGCCCCGGTACTGACAACAGCACGAACTTGCCAAGCAGATAGAGCACTACAGGCGATGCCATGAACACGAGGAAAAGTGTTACTTCCGACAGCATGCGGACGAAAACCATTGCCTTCAGCCGATATGTATTCGTCATATAGGAGTATCAACTGCCTTAGTCTGTGCGCGAGCTTGCGAGGCTAGCCTATCTATTATCCACGCACTGGCGAAATCTTTATGTTTACTTCTACTCTTGAGATTGAAGAAACAGGTCCATACCAGTTAGGTTCAACGCGTCTTTACATTTTCCCTAACCAATCCCCTAACTTTTCGCTTCTACGCCCACGCCGCTATCCAAGCAATCAACAAATCGATTTCTGATCGATTGTTGAAATGTGGCCAAATCTACGCGAGGTATCCCCATGTCTAAAAGAATTAAAACTCGTCTCGAACGAGATTCTATGGGACCGATGCGCGTACCTGCTAGTGCTTACTACGGCGCCAGCACGCAACGCGCGGTTCTCAATTTTCCTGTCAGCGATTTGAGGTTTCCTCGTTCGTTCATTCGCGCCCTTGCCCTGATCAAGATGTGCGCGGCTGACGTGAACAAGCGATTCGGCGACCTCGACCCGATTCAAGCTGCTGCTATTGTCAAAGCTGCGCGCGAAGTTGCCTCGGGCAGATTCGACGAGCACTTTGTCGTGGACATCTTTCAGACAGGCTCCGGCACATCCACCAACATGAACGCCAACGAAGTGATTGCCACACGTGCCCGAGAGATTCTTGGAGGTACTAAAGGCAATCGCCAGCTTGTTCATCCCAACGATCACGTCAACCTTGGTCAGTCGTCCAACGACGTCATCCCTACCGCCACCCATGTCGCCGCATTGATCGAAATTCACGGCATGCTTCTGCCGGCCTTGCGTCTCCTTCATGACTGCCTGGTGCGCAAATCTGGTGAGTTGATGCCCGTTATCAAAACAGGCAGAACCCATCTGCAAGACGCCACCCCGATTACGCTCGGACAGGAGTTCATGGGTTACGCCGGGCAGATCGAACGCGCCATAGCACGGGTCGAACATGCTTGTGAACAGCTGTCTGCAGTAGCCCTCGGTGGCACCGCAGTTGGTACCGGGATTAACACGCGTCGGGAATTCTCGCCGCAGGTGTGCCTGAAACTATCCAAGATTCTCGGCTTCAAGATTCACGAAACGGACAACCACTTCCAGGCGCAAAGCGCGATGGACGAAGTCGTTGAAGTGAGCGGCATCTTGAAGACTGTCGCCGTCAGTCTAATCAAGATCGCCAACGACATCCGCTGGCTGGCCAGTGGTCCACGAGCAGGTCTCGGCGAAATCGCTTTGCCTGAGGTGCAGCCTGGAAGTTCAATCATGCCCGGTAAGGTCAACCCGGTCATTGCTGAATCACTTCTGCAGGTTGCAGCCCAAGTAATAGGCAACGACGCCACCATTACGTATGCAGGACAGTCCGGCTCATTCGAGCTTAACGTCATGCAGCCTGTAGCGGCATTCAATTTGTTGCAATCAATTTCAATTCTCGGTTCGGCATGCGATAACTTCAGGGAGCGTTGCCTTGAAGATATCGTCGCTACAAACAGAGGACCAGAGATGGTTTCAGCAGGTCTTGCCCTGGTCACTGCGCTCGTTCCTGCCATCGGCTACGATACCGCGGCGAGCATCGCTCACGAGGCGTCGCGAACCGGAGAATCGGTGCTGAAAGTAGCACTGCGCATGACCAAACTGTCGCAAGCCGAACTTGAAGTTTTGCTCGATCCCTTCAAAATGATCGGGCATTGATTTTTTGTTGAGAAGAGCGGGTGGGCAAGCCCCATCCGACTCTTTTCAAAACCCGGCTGCTATTATACGCCATCGTATACAAGACATTTCCCATCGGAGGGGCTGGTTAAGCAGTTCAACGACGCCCAGGACATTTCCCGCGGTCGGATCTTGTCCCAAATTTCGCGGTCGAGAGTTCGAGATCTGCGGTCGTCGGTCGAAGACGCGGTCGCGCGGAGAGTCGAAGTTTCAAAAAGGAATAACGTCCCAAGCGCAGCTGAATTGAACGGTCGTTGAACCAGGGCACACAAGTCTTAAATAATTCGACGAGTTTTCTCACTGACGCAATAGCGACAGCAATGATGGAATCACTGCCCTTCGGTGATGATCGTATGCAAAAAAAACTTTCTAGGTTGCGCAAATTTCAAGGTACCGGCGGTTTTTGCTTAGATGCCGGGGTCCAATCTGCACAAAGAAGTCCAACATAAGCAAGAAGCACTAATTGGAACCACAATGAGATCACGAGCACATGCACCTCCGTTTTCCACCTCCATCCACGACTATTGATCTGCGTAAAAACATGCATAGTCATGTTTCTAATTTGGTCGTTTTTCGCTCTCTACAAACTTCCCTACAAGCAAAGCCGCCGAGGCAAGTTGCGCGATGCCAATTTAAAGTTCTTGGTAGAGCTAAATTCTCCTATCAAGCGAAACTATCCAATCCTCTACGTCACAGCCAAGGCTCGCCTTGTCGACGGTCTGGATGGCGCCGTGGTAAAGACGGGATCGACCAGACCAGCCGTTTGGCGTCAGAGTGAAAACGGTGGTGACAAAATGACCTTCGTCTTGGAGTACGACCACACCACTCTAGGAACCAAAATTTCCCAGCTTTACAGACGTCGGCTCTCTTTAGATGTGCATGTAAAATCCAAAGGAATTAACACGCAGTTAGAACTAACCTATGCAGCACAATCGGCAATGGACTATCAGACAGTCCACGAACTGATCCTGGCAACAGATCAAAGATTGAGCGAGATCCTCATCGACAAATATGAGCCAAGTAAATATGAGGCAAGCCCAACAATAAACGCCGCCTGATCGACGTGCTACCGAGCCAAAGTGACAATCGCTCTCTCGGATACTCGGTCGGTGCGCTACCATTCTCTCGTAGGTATTGCAGTGTGCAAACATGACAAAGCAGCCGAAAACGGGAGCGTTCAATGTCTCAGAATTCAGGAAACAACGCAGAGCAGGAACTCAGGTACAAGATGGCTACGGAAATCGCCCACGAATTAAGAACACCACTCGGCGGAATTCTGGGAATTAACGAACTGCTTTTGTCATCTCAGCTTGATCCTGACCAAAAATTATTTTCCGAGACGATCAACGATTCCGCTAAGATAATGCTCCAATTGCTCACCGACGTTGTCGAGCTAGCCAGGCTTGATGCCGGAAAAGTCGTTCTTAAGAACGCCTCATTCAATCTGGAAAATACTATTGAAGAGTGCGCTTTTGCCCTGCGCAAGTTTCTTAAGATCCACAGCATCGACTTGAAAATTTCCGTTGATGCAAAAATGTCTGAACTTGTCACAGGCGATGCCGCAAGTTTACAACAAATTCTAACCAGCATAATTTTAGGAGCTTCGAAGTTCATAGAATCAGGCACAATCAGCATTGACGTCAAGACTGAAGACAGTCCAGAAAACAGCGAAACAGTTTGTTTTACAGTCGCCTTGCCACCAAATACAGTGAACAGAAATAGCGAAGCGATCTTCACACAAATGGCAACCGAAGACTTACCAGTGCAACGCTTCGATTCCACATGGCTCCGCTTGCGCATTGCTCAGAATTTACTGAAGATGATGGACGCGTCAATTCAGGTGTCCGGAAACACCTTGCGGTTCACGATCGTCTTTGAGGCTTTCTGCAGCCCAAGTTGACGAGCGATCGACAATCGTCTTTAAAGCTCTCTAGAGCCCCAGTTGACGAGCGATCAACAGTCGTTGAATTTCAGATGTGCCTTCGCCAATTTCGCATAATTTAGCGTCGCGCAAGAAACGTTCGGCTGGGAAATCTTCAATGTAACCGTAGCCTCCATGAATTTGGATGCACAAGTTGCAAACTCTAGATGCGATTTCAGAGGCGAACAATTTAGCCTGCGATCCTTCCAGGGTGACACGCTTGTGGTGGTCTTTCATCCAGGCAGCATGGTAGAGCAACAAGCGAGCAGCGCTGATTTGCGTGGACATGTCAGCCAAATAACCTTGAATGAACTGAAACTTTCCAATTGGTTGCCCGAATGCTTCGCGTTGCTTAGCGTAATTGAGAGCCGCATCAAAGGCAGCTTGAGCAATTCCAAGAGCGAGAGCGCCAATTGAAATTCTGCCACCTTCAAGAGTCATCAAAGCTTGTTTGTAGCCTTCTCCAACTTCACCGATGATATTCTCTTTGGGAATGTGGCAATCTTCGAAAGTCAGACTGGCTGTCGGCGATCCGCGCATGCCCATCTTCTTTTCCACTTTGCTGACTGAAAGACCTTTGGTGCCCTTATCAACGATGAAAGAAGAAATGCCTTTGCGTCCCTTGCTCTGATCTGTCATCGCCATAATGATGGCAACATCGGCATGGGTAGCGTTGGTGATGAATTGCTTGGTACCATTTAAAACCCAATGATCGCCTTCCAGGCGGGCAGTTGTCTTCTGAGCGGCAGCGTCCGATCCGGTGCCCGGTTCTGTCAAAGCCCAGCAGCCAAGCCATTCGCCTTTGGTTAGTTTTGGCAAGTAATGCTGCTTCTGCTCTTCGGTGCCAAACATGTAAATGGGGTTGCTGCCCAAAGAAACGTGAGCTGCGTAGCTCAAACCTGTCGAACCACAAGCTCTGCCAATTTCTTCGACAGTGATTGCGTAGCTTCTGTAGTCACCGCCCGCACCGCCATATTCTTCCGGGATAGGCAAACCTAACAAGTCCATTTCACCGAGCTTCTTGAAGGTCTCTTCTGGAAATCTGGCGTTGCGATCCACTTCAGCAGACTTAGGAGCAATTTCCTTTGTCGCAAAATCTCGCACGGCTTCGCGAATCTTTTGATGTTCCTCATCTAGAAACTCGCCATACGGCTGTACATCATGGGTAACAGTGCTCGTCAAGATGCTATCTCCTGCCTTGTGGTGACAACGTAAAAAGTTGATACAAAAGATAATAGCGCCAAACGCGCCCTAAATTACGCTGTTACAGGGGCGCCGCCTATTTCTTAAGGCAAAAAAAAGCTTCGATGGCAGCGACAATTTTTTTCGCTGCCTGGCCGTCACCAAATGGGTTCACGGCAAATGCCATTTTGTCGTAGGCTTCTTGAGAATCGAGCAGACTGCGCGCCGCTTCCACTATCCCTTGCTTCTCGGTGCCAATCAGTTTTGCTGCACCGGCGGCGACAGCTTCCGGCCGTTCGGTGTTGGTACGCAGGACCAAAACTGGTTTTCCTAATGAAGGTGCTTCTTCTTGAATACCACCCGAGTCAGTGAGAACAAAATGACAACGCTGCATGGCATATACGAAAGGAACATAATCCAGAGGCTCAACTCGAATTAGACGTGGGTGTCCTTGGAACACCGGCTCAATTGACTCACGTACTACTGGATTTTTATGTATTGGATAGAGGATCTGAGTGTCAGGATACTCGTCGGCAATTTGCCTCAGCGCCAAGGCAATCGACCCCATGTTGTCACCCCAATTCTCGCGTCTGTGCGCTGTGACGAGAAGAACTTTGTACTTCTCAAAATCGGCGCCGCCAAAAAGCGACTTGTCAACCATGGACTCGTCAAGACGTGTCGCTGTGTCCATCAGCGCGTCGATCACAGTATTGCCCGTCAGATAAACGTGCTCAACGATGCCTTCCTTGCCTAAATTCTCGACGGCTAGAGAAGTGGGTGCAAAGTGCATTGATGCAAGTTTGCCGGTTTGGCGACGCGACATTTCTTCCGGGAATGGGTTGTACCTGTCGTTGGTGCGTAATCCAGCTTCCACGTGACCGACCGGCACCTTGTGATAAAACGCCGCCAGTGCCGTTGCCATCACCGTCACCGTATCACCTTGCACTAACACAAGGTCAGGTCGAGCCTTCGTCAACAGTTGATCCATGGAGGTGAGGACGCGAGATGTGAGCTCAGAAAGGGTCTGACCATGCCGCATCAAATCCAAGTCATGGTCTGGTTTTATGTCAAACCAGACCAGCATTTGATCCACCATCTCTCGATGCTGAGCGGTCAAAACTACAACAGGCTCAAGAAGCTCTGATTTTGCCACGGCGTGAACTACCGGAGCAAGCTTGACAAGCTCCGGGCGGGTCCCAAACACGCACATCACGCGCTTTTTAATCATCAAAAGATTCTACAACAGTGAACTTCCAACCACCCCCCCTTAGCAACAACTGATTCCCGATCGCCGGTTGTTAGAAAAACGGTGGTATTTCTCACAAAATCTGAGCCTGTGGTAGATCACAGCATCGCTCGTTTCCGCAGCCTAACCACACAGTCCGAACCTGCTTTGACCAATCTGGTAGACTAAAAGCCGGGTTGATAGCGGTTAACAGACCGTCAGCCCCGTGACATTCGAGAACTGGAATCCGCAATCGAGCCCTCTCGTAAGCTCCATGGAAGAGGTATAAGTGGACATCATCATAGAAGGCAAGATTACTCCTGAAGAAGGGATGAACGAAGTCATTCAGACAGTGATCGACTTGAAAAATTTGCAAAACCCGATCTTGCGAATATCTTCATCGGATAGCGATCTGCAAGGGCGAGTTTCTTTTTCCAGCGGACATATCCTCGGTGGGCGGATCAATAACACTGATGAAACCGGCTATCCGGCGATTCGAAAACTGCTTTCGATTACCGATGGAAACTATGCCATTCTCGATCCAGGTCGCCAACACATCACAGATGTGAATCAGACCCTCTGGATTGAAGCGAACAAAGTTCTCCAGATGCTGCCAAACCTGCCCCAGACGCCTGAAGTTTTGATGGACATGAATGCGGATCATTACACCGCTGAATTAAAACCGCGTATTGCCGCCATGGATTTACGCGCCGGCAAAGCAGATGGTGGTGAAAAGCCGACGGTCACTGACGTTAAAAGCAGGGCGCGCTCATTCGACGAGGGCGGGTGGTTCTTTTTCAAACTGTTTTTATGGGCACTGGGAACCCTGATTGTCACTGCAGTTATTGTTCAGTATGGCGACCAAATTTACGCCATTTTCAAGGCCAAACAAACCAATCCACCGATCCACGTCACCCCCGGTGATCAGGCGGTGCCTCCACGCGGTGCTGCGCCTCAAAACTCAACTGCTCCGGCCGCTTCAACCCAAGGCAGCGGGTTCACTTCTTCGAACCAAACCACTCCTCAGCGCCCAGCTCCTTCGCGGCACTAAGTGCAGTGGCAAATCGTGGCGCGATAAATTCCGATCCAGTCAAGCCGCGGGATCCAGTCAAGCCGCAATGAATGCCAATGCCAGAACAATCTTGAAGCGTTGTTCTTTGAGCGTCGAAGGCGTCTTAAGAACTTATTACATCCACGTTCCGCCTGATTATGACGGCAGCAAAGCCTTGCCGCTTGTGCTTGCCTTTCACGGGGGTGGGGGCAAAGCAACGATGATGCATCGAGTCAGTAAGCTGACGACAACGTCGGACAAGCACTCATTTATCGTCGTTTATCCTGACGGTGTGGAGAAACATTGGAGCGACCAGAGAGCGATGAGAGGCTTCGATCGAGCCGGGGATTTGGGCTATGTGAGCGCCCTTTTGGATGAACTGGAAAGAGACTACAAGATTGATGCGAAGAGGGTTTATTCAACTGGTATATCCAATGGTGGCTTCTTCTCTCAAGATCTGGCGATTGCTTTGCCTGAGCGGATCGCCGCTGTCGCCTCAGTAGCAGCCTCCGTTAGCGTTCCGGTTTACAAGAAAGTCAAGCCACCACAACCGGTGCCAATTCTTTTTATTCTCGGCGAAAATGATCCGATAGTGCCGTACCAAGGTGGCGACATTAAACTGGGTTTAGTGCGCCGTGGCAGTGTCGTCTCGGCAGAAGACTCGATCAAGTTTTGGATCCAAGCCAACAACTGCACGATCACAAACGCCCGCGTCGAAATTCCACCAGTTCAACCCAGTGACGGCACTCATGTGACAAAACAGTCCTTCACGGGCGCTAGCGATCGCAATGAGGTCGTTCTTTACACCATCCACAACGGCGGACACACGTGGCCGTCAGGCTGGCAGTACTTAGGAGAACTATTCATTGGAAAAACCAGCCGCTCTATCAACGCTAACGAAGAGATTTGGAGTTTCTTTCAGCGCCACCATCTGTAATACGACCGAATGTAACGTCATATCGCAAGCTCACCCAACGATGTAGATTTGCTAAGCAGAGATCTTCACAAGATGAAACTTGAGGCTCTTCTTCTCTTTAAGTACTCTGAGTATATTCATTCACTCTCTACTTAAAGAAGCACCAAAAGTCTTTTAACTGTCGTAGCCACTGCGGTCACATCCACACAAACGCCAAACAGCGGTTGTCGGATTAGTCCATCATGACCCAGAATTGTGGCGCAGATTGCTCACTAACGAAGCAAACAAATTGCTGTAATCGTCGGTCCAGACTCCAATCTCCTTCTGCTCAGCAGTTGGGTTTATGGTCAGTCTGACGAATTGCGAGCCCGTGTCCGTGAGCAATTTCAATGGTGTTCGACTGACAGCGACGTAACGACTGTGATCAGTGTTCAACGAAGTAGCAACAAGCCCCAACGAATGAGCAACGTTGGCGATCGCTGGCGCTAAATTCAAGTATCGATTGGATATATGCAGCAGGCAAACTCCGTCCGGCTTGACTCTGCGCATGTACAAGTTCATCGCTTCTCGGGTCAGCAGGTGGATTGGCACAGCATCGCCGTTGAAGGCATCAATGACCAACAAGTCATAGGCTGGCGTTTTCTCGGCCTCTAATGCCTTACGTCCATCCGCTATTACTACCTCGACGTTCGCCTGCGAGTCGCTGAGAAAACTAAAGTATTTGCGCGCCACCAGTTCAACTTTGGGATCGATCTCAAAGAAGCGCATCAAGTCGCCAGCCTGACCATAAGCGGCAATCGTTCCAGCGCCGAGCCCGACCACTGCATAGCGCATCGGACGCCCCTGGGAATCACGTCTAAGCATCTGGTCGACATAGCTGATGGCAGTATCTTTGGAAAAATATTGAGTTGGCTCTCGCCGTCTTTTGGGGTCGGCGTATTGGCTGCCGTGCACAATCGTGCCGTTGGCCAGAACAGTGCCATCCTCAACTTTGACGACAGAGATGCAGCCGTAGAAATTGCGCAGCCTGGCGATTACGTTGTTACTCAGGGAGTAGACCAGGTAACCGTCAAGAAGGACGATGGCGTAGACCATGACGCAGAGATAGGTCATGTTCAGCACTTTGTTCGTCAAAAGCCTTACGTCATCAGCCACGAGGGCGTAAATACACAGCCCCAACATGACGAAAATAACAACGAACTTCTCGGCGTAAAAATCGAGCACCATCGGGGCGACAATGTTCACTGCCAGTCCTCCCAGCACGCCACCAAAGGCGATGGCTAGGTAGAAGGACGGAAGGAAACGCGGCGATGGCTTGCGGCGCACGATTTCGCCGCAGCAGACCATGCTGAAACAAAAAATCATCGCCAACACGCAGACCACATTGAGCAGCTGCACCTTGCGCGCAAATGGGTCCAGCAGCCAAAAGATTGGACCGACGTAGAGGTAGAAAGTGCGATGGTAGGAGCTGGTTTTGCCAAAGCAGACAATGAAGGCGAGCAAGTAAACGCATAACGGCAGGATCCACAAAAACGGCACAGGTGCTATATCTTGCGTAATGTATGTGGTGTAGACGATCAGGATAATCGTGGCTAGAGCACTGAGCCCAATCCACCAGGCGTACGACGAAGGGCTTGGCGCGGGGCTATCCGCTGCCTCCTCAACCCCCTCACGGGTCGGCGCACGGCGCAGCATGAAGACTGCCGAAAGAACCGCCAGACAAGCTAGCAGAATGTAACCGGTGTTCCATACGAACAGAGCTTTGTTCACACCAAGCAGCGGCTCGACCGCGATCGGATAAAGCAATAAGGCGGTCATGGAGCCAATGTTCGAAATACCGTAGAGCGGATATGGATCACCAAGCTTCAAAGAGGTGTACCAGCTCTGCATCAAACCGCTGACCGTGGACAACAATGTGCATGGCAAAGCCAAGTGCAACGTCAACAAGAGAAGCAGGTTTTCGATCGGATGCAGCCCAGCCGATGCCACCCAACCGCTCGACGGCGGCACGTTCAGAAGCGCCACCGATGCGCCCATCAAAAGGCAGTAGACAACACACTGGTGCTTGATTGGCAACTTCGTAATTACGAAAGTGAGGAGATAGCCAAACAAAAGCGCGATCTGAAAAAACATTATGCACACGCACCAGATCGCGGCAACGCCACCAAACTGTGCGGTGACAACCTTTCCAATCAGAGGTTGAATTTGAAACATCAGAAAGGCGCCCAGAAAAATCGTTAGCCCATAGGAAAACCGAGCCAGGGCAACGTTTGATTCTTCGCTTTTCATCTAAGACCTTCTTTCCGAAACACAATAACACTTCGTGATTGCTCGAAAAAGAGCTTGCCAGTTGAAAGGCAAAGGGAAAGCTCTTTTGCCTCGAATTTCGATGACTGGAGGGGCGCAATTTTGCCATGCCCCTCTTCCGCAGTAGCAGCTTGATCTAGAAACAGAGAGCACCAAACCCGGTGCCTCAACGTTGAAAGGCATAGCCATGAAACAGTGGAAAGTTGGGGACACCGCCAGCCTGTCCAAGACAGTCAGCAAGGCGGATATCAGCGGCTTCGCTGAAATCACCCTCGATAACAACCCCGTTCATCTTGACGAAGAGTATGCTGCCGGCACGATCTTCAAGGGCTGCATCGCCCACGGCATGCTCTCAGCTGGTCTGATATCCGCCGTACTGGGCACAAAGCTGCCCGGTCCCGGTGCCATTTACCGCTCTCAGACCGTCAATTTCCATGCACCGGTGCGTGCAGGAGACGTCCTTACCGCGGCAGCAACGGTGACCAGTTTCGAGGACGGCATCATGCGCCTCGACACCACCGTCACCAACCAGAAGGGCAAGGTTGTCGTTTCAGGCGTTGCGGAAATCGGCTACAAGCCCGAGAAGTTCCGAGTCGCCTGAAAAGGACCTCCGAGATCAACAACGCCACCCAGGTGGCAACTTTCAGGAGTTTTGTATGAATCACACAGATTTGCAAACCCGCGCCGTCCAGTCGCTTGTGCGTCGCGCCAACGAGTTCCGCAAGTTCATTCTTGCCAGCTCAGGCGAGACGTGGAAGTCTCACCAGTTCAGCAGCTCAGTCGCCTACGGTTCGTGGGACCTGATCAAGCTGTTTTCGGACACGCCGCGGATCGCAGACGAGGTGCGGACGATGGAGGGCATCGTGCACTACATGTCTGCTCATCGCGAAGCTGAGTTCTACTGCCAGGTGGAGCTGTGGGCGGCGCTGAACGACGTCTTGGACGTGCTTGCCCGGCGCTTCTCACCCGTCGAGCTGTACGGCTCAACCGAACAGGTGCTGGCCTCGACGATTGAGACGCTCAAGCTCTGCACGACAACGCTGTCTCACAACCACGTCGACTTTCAATTCGCGCGCCTTCTTCTCGTGCACTCGGCGCGTCTGCTCCGCGAGACTTCGGCAACCCTTACCGAAGCCAACCAAGAGCTGGACAAGAAGCTGGAACTGGCTCGCCTCCCGCTGGCCAAAGCGATCTGTGCTCTTGAACGGAACACGGATGCGGCAGCCGTAACGGCGCGCGAAAACACAACGGCGACCCTGAACTTGCTGCAAACCGCTGTTGCCTGATTAACAGATTAATAGCCGATGAACGCGGTGTGCTTGTTGGCACACCGCCTCACCGCCTATAACACCACCATCTCACCCCAATCTGGCGCTTAACCGGCGGATGCTACCGGTAATTCGCCAAATCGGATCGAGCCGCAAGGCTCTTTCTCATCTAGCATCTCAAGGAATAAAATCATGTCACTGAAAGTGTTCGTTTCTCGGACTTTCGCAATCCAGAGCTGCATCATGGCCGCTGTCGTGTTCGCTTTGCTCTGCAACCTCACTTACGGTCGCTACATGATCGGATCCGATCTGAGCATGTCAGTGTTCGTCGGCGCCATCATCGGCGGACTGATCGCGGCTGCGCTCGTGCTGATGGACTTCATGACCTACCACTATGGACGGGTCAAGGATTTCGCGATCTTCAACCTGATGGGCATCGTCGCAGCCATCACCGTCTATAACTGGAACGTCATTCTGCACATGAACACTTCCGGCTGGACAATCCGAGGCTTGGTGATCGCCGCCTTGCTCGGCACTGCCTGCGGGAACGCTTATGCCGCCGCCTGTGGTGCCGTGAAGAAGTTGTCTGAGCGGTAGCGCCTATAATTCGCTAGCCAAATATTAGCTAGCTTCAAACATTGGGTAAGGTGGGGCGCAGTGCAAAAGCAGCACCCCACCTCGTTTCTTTGCATCTGATCAAAAAAGATTATAACAACTATACAACATCGTAAAACCTTCGTACTGGAAGGTTACCGGTGACGGGTCGATATTTAACAGCCACCTTTCCTTGTCCTTCGACAGGGTGCTCGAAACGATGGAACGCGACAATCCTGACTTCCATTCGGGAAGCATGGCGCAGGGCATCTTAAGCCAACACACACGCAACGACAACGTGTGGCCTCTATCCCTAATCATGCAAGCAATCACGTCAAAATCTCCTGCCGAAAAGCAGGCCGTGATCGCGCAGCTTCTGGCTAGCGATCCAGGCGATCAGCGCTTGCATGAATCGTTTGACCCGAACGATCCCAAGAAGTTCACGCGCAAAGACTTCGGCTGGCCGAATGCTCTTTTTAGTGAGTTTCTGCTGACTGAAGAATTAGGTAAGGCACCGCTACCGGTGACAAACAGCACCGATCTTTCGTTCAGAACACGTTGACACGTGTGTGGTAGAAGATGGTGCATCTGTGGAAAGGAAGTAAGTCCGCAGTTGCCACGCTGGATATAGATCTGAGAAGCGGTGGAGACGCCCTAAGAGGTTGTTTCCGCCGTCTTCTCAGATCTGACTCTAAAAAAAATTGATCAAAACGCCACCATATACGGTGGCATCGGCTCACGGCGCAGCTTATGTCTTCGCGTCTTGTTGCTGCTTAGCACTGGGCATCTTTTGAGTAGGCAATGTGAACCAGAAGACACTACCTTGTCCCGGCTCGCTTGTCACACCAATTGTGCCCTGGTGCTGTTCGATGATGCTTTTACAAATGGCTAGCCCAAGACCCGTGCCTCCTCTAACCTTTGCGTCAGAAGAATCCACTTGCTGAAAGCGTTCGAAAATAGTTTCCTTGAAATTTTCTGGGATCCCGCGGCCGGTATCAATTACTCTAAATTCGACCTTGTCTGAACTCTGGCTCACCTCAATCTTGACGATCGATGCTTGTGGCGAATACTTGATTGCATTCGCCAGAAGATTGACGAGCACCTGAACGATGCGATCTGGATCGGCATAGAAAGAATAGTCCGCTGTCGGTGCTTCAATTACTACTTCATGTTCTTCGGCGAATTGTTTAACTGCATCAATTGATTGACCGACCACGAGAGAAACCAAAGTATCAGAAGGCTCCATATCCAAATTGCCTGTTTCCATCTTTTCGAGATCGAGGAGGTCATTTATCAGAGCAATCAGTCTGACAACATTGTTTTCGGCGCGTTCCGCTCCAGTCGCCGCTTCTGCTGAGAGGCTGCCGTAGGCACCGATCGACAACAGTGTCAGGAAGCCCCGCACCGAGGACAGTGGCGTGCGCAGTTCGTGGCTGACCATAGCAACAAAGGCCTGCCTCAACCTTTGTATTTCAGAGCGTTCGGTAACATCTAGCACTGTTGCCAGTCTGCGTTCACCGACAAACAGCGTGATTGGGGAAATGGACAGCTCAATTGGAAATTCTACTTTTTCTTTGGTTACAGCTGTTAGTTCAACAGTCTTGCTTTCCGCTTTGTGAAGGATGGAATCGAGATCATCGGTGGTCACGAATAAATCTGATAGCGGACGTTTGATCAACTGTCGCGGCGAGTACCCGAACATTTTCTCGACGATTGGATTGGCGAATTCAAGCGCACCGCTCTCAGTCAGAATGATCAGTCCAACCGGCATTTCTTCAATGATCGAGCGCACCCTCGCTTCGCTGGTGCGCAAGACATCTTCCTCTTCCTTTAGGAAGTCAGCCATCTCATGAAAAACACGATCCAGGACCGAAATCTCGTCTCTTCCCTTGAGCTTCGGATTCAATTCAGCACCCGCACTAAGCCGCTTGGCGTTGTCTACGAGCAGATCAATTTTCGAGGTAATCCTCTTGAACAAGAAAAGTGCCAACGTCAAAGCGATGATTATGTTTACGGTCAGACCAACAAGCAAGAAAAACTTTGCCTTATCGCGAGCGGCTCTTTGAAGATTTGGAGTTTCGAGTTCGATCTTCTTTTGGGTGTCCAAAAGGCGCTCAAGGTCCGGGATAAGTGTCTTAATAACTGGTTGAAGCTCTTGCTGTTTTTTGTGCACGTATGCCGCCGCCTTGAGCAGCTGCCCTCCGTCAATCAAGTGCACGACGTAATCAGTCATTTTTGTGCCGCGTAGCAAAGTCTCTTCAACCCGTTGGATGGGTTCGAGTTCTTCAGGATCATGAATGTTCGCTTTCAGCCAGGGCAGGATTTCAGCGGCTTCTTTTTGACCAGCCTGGTAGTTAGCTCGCATTTTAGGATCTTGAGTGAGCGCGTACTTTTCAGCGAAGTCGCCCGTTTCAAATATTACTTTGACCAGACGAGTCGCTTTGGCTACAACCTGCTTGGCGTGCTCCTCTCTCACGGCCTCAACTTCAGCTTCGTCGAGCAACTTGTACAGTGCGCCGATAAAAAGCAACTCAAATAAGAGCAGAATCGAAACGAGCAGCAAACCCTGGTAACTGAGTTTAAACGCTGAGGGGTCGATAGCACTGCTTATTTTCAATTGCTAACTACCGATAACTACGTGTTTAGTCTGTGTGAAGAAAATAGCCAACTCCATGCCTATTCTGCAACATTTTCCCGTCTGGATCAATTTTCTTGCGCAGTCGCTTGATCGTTGTGCGCAACGCTTCTTCGGTAGACTCAGAATCGGTAGGCCAGACTCGGTTCAGAAGCGCCGTGGTCGTAAAAACCTGGTTCGGGTGACGCATGAGAAACTCTAATAGCTGAAACTCTTTAGGCACCAAATTCAGTGACTCACCATCCTTAACCACGCTGTAGTTGGAAGTGTCAAGGGAAATACCAGCAGTTGTGAGAATGTTAGAAGACATCACAGCAGGGCGGCGCAATAACGCTCTTATACGAGCTCCAAGTTCTCTCATATCAAAGGGCTTGGTCAGGTAATCATCGACACCGTTGTCTAGACCCTGCTCTTTGTCGTTGATCGTGCTTTTTCCAGTCAACATCAGAATCGGTGCTGTACCACCTTGATCTCGATAAGCTCTCAAGATCTCGATACCGCTCATCCCAGGCAGATTCCAGTCAAGAATTATGATGTCGTACTCAAAAGTCTTCAGTCGATCGGATGCTTCGCTGCCGTTGGCTAGGCGATCGACCGTATGGTGCTCAAACAATAAGAACGTGCGCACCATGTTCGCAAGATCGTTATCGTCTTCTATTAGTAGGACTTTGGCCATGGAACCCTTGCGACAAAATCAACTACAGCTGGCCAACTACATTCAATTCATACCCTGGTTTCGCCCGCTTCCAATTGTATAACCCTAATCAGCAAGGCTCACACATTAGACGAAGAATATAGTTGTGCTCTTGGCTTGCCCCTAATCCTAGGCGGATCCCATTAAACTCAAGCACTCCCGACTAGACATCTTCGCGGACTGAATCAAATCAGCCTTGAGCCTTCATGAACTTGTGTTTGGTTTTATACACTGTGCTCATGCAGCCAACACCCAACTGGGCGAGAATATCATAACGATCCGCGAAAACCCTGCCAATCAACGGATCGGCAATCATCCTCAAGGGAGTGCCGTCGACGGTGCACACCGACATTCCTTCTGGGAATTAGCACCGCAATCGGACCATCTCCTGATCTTCTACGATCAACACTCGAATAACAAAATTTCGCACCGCAGATAGTGGCACCAGGCGAGTCTATATCATCAGTAACCTCTTGGTAATAGTCGGCGTGTAAATTGAGGCTACATAATCAAATATCCCGCGATTTAACCGACGCAGGTTATTTAAGAAATTCACTGCGGTATATGATTTGGGAGCAAGTAATGCGAAGATCGTTTCAAATGTCAGAGCCACACATTACAACAGCAGCCGATGCTCCCTCTCAAAGCGGGAAACGCCTTACGCTGCGCATACCTGGCAGCACAAGCAATCTCGGACCAGGATTCGATTGCTTTGGACTGGCTTTGTCTCTGTATTGCCGGCTCACCTTCACGCTCTTAGAAACAAAGAACAGCGAAATGCCTTTGATAACTTTCTCAGGCGCCATCGCCCAGTCGAGTTTGCCGCAAGACACAGGCAATCTCGTCTACAGAATCCTAAAACAACTTTGGAAGGATCAAACGGACATGCTGGACCGCATCCGCATCCACGTAGATTCGGACATCCCTCTTGGCTGCGGACTGGGAAGCAGCGCAGCGGCCATCCTGGGCGCCCTTTGGGCGGACAACGTGTTCAAAGATCGGGTGCCAACTACGGGTAGCCTGCTCGCTCAAGCGTCTCTCTTAGAGGGGCACAGCGAAACGCTTGCTGCCAGCCTGATGGGTAAATTCGTGATCGCGGCGCCATCTGCAACCTCGAATAGCATCGTCGCTCGTCAGCTTAATTGGCCCACCACTTGGCGCACAATTTTTGTCGTGCCGAGCTATCGCATGAAAACAGAAAAATCGCGAGCGGTTCTGCCCAAGACAGTCAGCCACGCAGATGCCGTATGGAACATGCAGCGCGCTGCCATGCTAATCTCAGCGATCACAACTTGTGACGAGAATACGCTCAAAGAAGCGCTTCACGACCGCTTGCATGAGCCTTATCGTGAAGTCCTCGTCCCGGAACTGGCATCATTGCGCCGGGCCATGGTCAATCAACCAATATTGGGTTGCGTTTTAAGCGCCGGTGGTCCGTCAATGCTGGTTATCGTCAACGAAAGACATCGAGCCGATGTTCTCGCTCATATCGAAGAGTGGGCAGCAGCCCAAAATGATCACCCCCGCGTGCTAGATCTACGCGTCGACGAAGACGGAATCAGGCAAATTCGCGGATTCTAAACCGAGGACGACAGTGAAGATCAAATTGCCCTGGCAGCGTACCAGGGCAGATTAGCTTGAAACGCAATACTATGTTAGGAAACATTCCAGCGGTTGATTATAAAAATGCACCACTAGTGGTGACTGCATCGGGCGCAGATTATTAAAGATCGATGCCCAAAAATAAATAAAAACCGAAGGCTAAAGGCGCTTAGCGCGAGCTTGTTGAACAAATGCAGGCGACATGAACTGATAATGTGAATCAATTTTTTACAGTCAGCGCTTGTGGTGGCGCAAGCTAGCGCTACTCTGAGAAAGCCCCGCATTCCTTCTTTGCGGCTTTCTTAGGAATCTGTAACTGTGCTTTTAGTATCGCTTTCAGCATAAGACTTGAGGGACGCTGATCTCTTTTGATAGGTTGAGCTGTCTACTTTTCAACCCTCCCGAATCCCAACCACAAGCAATTCTTCAGCGCTTTATCAGAGTTAGTTAGATGCGTGCACCACGCTTCTGGTTTGGAACACTTTCGAGCAAATAAGGGTTGAAAGCAAGTGGATCCGCTACTTCATTAGCCAGCGCTAGCGCGTTAGCTCAATTCGATCTCCACAGCAGTTGATATTTTGACAGCCGTGAGATCAACGGATGCGACCTGGCTAATCGCATTTCGTGAACTCAGCCACTGGAGCATACACAAATGATCTTCGACTCGCATTTCTGGCCATTGGCCCTGATTATCGCGACCATCGCCACCGGCATCTTCGCCGGTTTGAGCATGATCGCTGCGGAGCGCACCAAACACTTCGGCAAACTGTGCGCCGGCACTTTTGTTGGCGTGCTGCTTCTGACGCGCTTCATGATGTACTACTTCACCCCCGAATTCCAGGGCACACTCGGCGGATTCTGGCCTCTCATCTTCCTGGCAGTGGCACCGGCAGTAGTGCTGGGGCTTGCCTTCAATGAACATCACGTGCGCACTTTCGTCTGGAGCATCGGCGCGTCCGTCTTGCTGCTAATTGCTATTCCGCTCACCCAGATCGGCTACAGCACCTGGGGTCCAGGCAACGGTCAACGCTTCGCCGGCCTGGCTAACGTTCGCGTTGCCGCAGCCAACGAGACAGTGCCTCCTACCGACCCGAACAAGATGGTGCAAGTCTCGAAGAACGTCGCCGTCTTTAAAGGACAGACCGCGCTGACCAGTACCTCCCAGAATCTGGGCAGCCGCTTCAAAATCGATCCCGATGGTTACGTGCTGCAGGCAGTTCATGGCCACCGCTACTGGATTGCACCCTTGATCTTCGCCAACAGCTCGGAAGACTTCTGGGGCCCGCTGCGCGGTGAAACTTTCGAAAGCCCTGGCTACGTCGTGGTTGATGCCCAGGATCCGAACAAGGACGCTACGGTTCGGCTCGACTTCCACATCACGCTTTTCGAGAACGGAAGCTTCCACCAGAACCTGCATCGGTACCTCTATCAAATGGGGTTCGATAAAGGCGAGATGGTGGAGAAGAAGTTCGAGGTTGACGACGACTGGCATCCCCATTGGATAGTTTCCTACGCTTTGAACCAGTTCGAAGGCGTCGGCGGTCTCAAGATCGAAAAGGTGATCGTTGTCGACGTCTCCGATCCCACTCCGAAGGTCAGCACCTACGACTTGGGCAAAGAGCCTGAGTGGATCGAGCGTGCCATGCCTCTTTCCTTGATTTCGGGCTACGTGACGAGCTATGGCTACTACGACAATGACTACGCGCGCCAGAATCCCTGGAGCGTTTGGTTTGGCTTCCGCAAAGATGGGTCGCTCAAGCCCTCTGAGTTCGACCTCAACTACACCACCGACAGCCACAGCGCCTGGGTCATTCCGATGACCTCGATCAACGCTTCTGATCACGCAGTGGCCGGACTGGTCGTCTATGACACACGGAAGAACGAAGCGGTCATCTACCAGGGTGTGCGCGGCTTCAACACCGGCAATACAGTCCAGGAAACGATTCAGCACGCGCCTGTGTTCCTGGGCAAGAATCTCGAAGTCGACCAGGTTCAGCTCTACTCCATCTATGGAGAATTGACCTGGATGGCAGTCATTACCAGCCCCCAGTCAACGGGCAAAGGCTTCGCGGGTGTGGCGTTGCTTCATGCTCACACACAGAACGCCTCGGAGGTCATCTTTGCGCCGGACATGAACCGAGCGCTCGGACAATATGCCTCGCAACTCGCTCACAAGCGCAGCGGCACCGGGCACATCTCGCAAGCGGCCGAAGCAAAGAAGTTGAGCGGCAAGGTGATCGGCTACGGCATCGTGCCCGGTTCGATGCAGCAGCCCAACGTGTGGACTCTCCTGATCGAGGGCGACACGCGCGTGTTCACCGTCACTCGCGACACCTACGCCAAGATCTCGATGGTCAAGGAAGGTGACACCGTGGCCATCTCCTACCTGGATTTGGAGGGCGGCAATGAGCTTGCTGTCAGCGCCATGGAATGCACCAGGCTGGAGCAAAAGACCGCTGTCGAAAAGCACTAAGCAGACGCTTGGGCAGAACTGACCTGGGGTTCGCCCTAGCTCCTTGCTATTGCGTTATCCACTCGATGTTCGCCCAGGACTAAATCAGACCCTTTCCAGGGTCTGATTTTTGGGTAGCATGCCTCTTAAGATGACGCAGGGAAGCTGGAAACAGCCCACCCCCTGCGTTATCTTTTTCCAAAACTAACGACATAGTGTAGTATCAAACATCTTTCAAAAAAGCTGTAGAAGCTGAACGGTGCGGAATCCGACGATCCCAGCAAACAATCTGGCAGCGTCGCAAAAATTGCCTAAACCAATTTGGTACGATCGATCGACTCGTATCGCAAATGGTCTAAACAATCTTCACGACGCTCAGGGCAAGCGCGTAGAACATCAGTGAGGGTGAAGAACATGCTTCGCCCTACAAGTTTTGCAACATAAAGTGGACTTGTGTCCTACCAAATCTTGCAAGCGATGAGCAGCATGGCTATGCCAAACACCTTAGACAGCGCCTGGCTTGGCACCGACGCCGCAAGTTTAGAACCGAAAAATGCGCCGACGAAAAATCCCGCACAAATCAGACCGCCTGCGGCGAGGTCGACATTGCCTTGCAGGAAATATTCACGAGCCCCTAACAATCCAATCGGTGGAACCATCAGCATAACCGTTGTTCCCTGCGCCACATGCTGAGGCAAGCCGAACAAAAACACGAGTGAGGGAACGATGATGATACCGCCGCCGATGCCAAGCAATCCGCTAACAATCCCGGCCGTTAAGCCAAGACAAATCAAAAGTGCGCCATTCCTGAAATTGAAGGGATAGCTCTCCACTGACTCTTCTGTGCGATTTGATCCGCCCGGCAACAACATTTTGATTGCAATCAAAAACAAACTAATCGCAAACACATGTGACAGCGCCGCACTCGAAACCAAAGCGGAAAGTTTGGCGCCAAACAATCCACCAAAAGCAAAGCCAACACACACAAGAGCGGCGATGCGTAAATCCACACCGCCTTTCTTGTAGTAATTCCAGGCAGCCAACAACCCTATGGGCGGTATCATCAGCGCGAGCGTGGTGCCTTGCGCCAAATGTTGAGAAAAGCCAAAGACAAGCACAAGCGCCGGCACGAGAATAACTCCGCCACCGATGCCAAGCAAGCCACTCAAAGATCCTGCCAACAAACCAAGCAGGACGAACAATGCAGTTGAAAAGTCGCTCATAATAAAAAGCCTCCATTCCTTCAAAAGACAGCATTGCCTGTGCAGCAACGCTGATCAAAATTAGCCGATCAAGGCTAGCCGGGAGGATCGACGAACTTTCACGCTCATTGAAGAGCAGTGGCGTTAAGCAAGTCGATCGCTCGATCACGTAATGTCCTTGCTCGTTTATCCTGTGCACAAAAAGAGAGGCGCTCATTGAGAACGTCTACCACTTTCATGAGCTTGCCGCGCAAGCGGGAATGTTTCCGAACGGCAGAGACGAAAACGGCATACTCAGTAGGATTTGCTTCCATGAGCATGTATGACCAGTTGATTAAGTCAGACACAATCGCTCTGCTCTCGTCGACTGCAATCGCCAACTCGTCTGCGTGCTTGCCGGGTTTCTTGTATGTTCCGAAAAGGAAGTCCATCAGCGGATGCACGATCGTAAAGTTGCAACGTTGATCGAAATGGTGCAGCAAGTGCACTTTATCCAACCAACGAAAGTAAGCGCCGTTGCCCTCGGAATTCAGACCCTCGTGAAATCGCTGATGAACTTTATCGACCACCAACTTTGCGTAGGCGGCCATGCCTGCCACAAAACTGATCGAGGGCAGGTGAATGCCATAACAGAACAAGTAGAGGGAAGCAAGAATTGTTCCAGGAACGGCCCAGCCCCAAGAGAAACCTTGTTCGGAAGGCGAGTATTTGACGGGCCGTTTGTAAAAGCGCCCGACTGGATACCGAACATTGTGATGATTCCAATGGTACTTTTGATTTCTGCGGAAGGCATAACCAAGGCGAGTGAACAGCCCCAGATGCTGCAGAAACCGATGATAGACGTAGCCGACAACCTCAATTAGAAGCACCGCTTTCAGTATCATCTCTAGAACAATGGTGACCACGGTCACACCAAGATTCGCTTCATAGCCTCCGTGCAATGCCGTTAGCATTTTGACACTCTGGCTAGGGCTAATGGCAATGCCCAAAAGAAAAAACACTAGAATTACAGCCCAAACAGCCCGACATGCGACTTTGAGTGCATGACGCGGAGCAGGGCGACTGAATAAGTAGATGTCGTTACCTGACATAAAAGCCTCCTTTTCGCAGCTCGTTCTTACGCGAGCCTGTCAATTAGGGCGAGCGAAATCACTCCCCGGTTAGCAAAACTCGCATGGGCGAGCGGAAAATGAAGCGCGTCAGACCACCAAAGTGGAATTCAGAAATTCGCGATGCAGAGAACATAGGTGGTGAGCGCGCGCTCCGAATGTTTCTTGTGAGGTTGCTGAAGTTATTGCCTTACCCTAACAAATATCTTGAAGACCTCTCTATGTAAAACAGGTCGTTTAGAACGCGCTCAGCGGGTTTACGCCTTACATGATTCACACTGGACCTATCGATCTTATATAAGTGGACTGCACGTGGCCGAGCTAACACCAGTCCGTGGAATGCATGGGCACTGAACCCCAACGACAGTTTTGGTGCCATCGCCGGTGCATTGCTATTGAAGCAACAATCAAGCTTCCTGCGAGTCGCAAAGTGGACCTAAGCCATAACATTCCGAAAAAGCGGACGACGCCCATATATCAGCACATTTCAGGAGTGAGTCCAGTCCACCCGAACTGTCATGTTAAACTGGACCTATCCACAAGAACAGGGACGCATTGGACTTTGCCATCGAATTGGATAAAAACGAAGCGCTGCCTCTATACAGGAGGTTAGCGAATGCGCTGCGCGAGTCCATTGAACTCGGGCGTTTACAACCCGGCGATGCGATGCCCTCATCGCGTCATCTCTCCAAGTCGCTCGGGTTTTCTCGCATTACAGTTGTGCACAGCTACGATGAACTCGTTAGCCAGGGCTACCTAAACACTGTCACTGGATCAGGAACATTCGTTCGTGCCAGACAAAATTTGAGCAATGCCCGTCCATCTGATCTTGAGTTGGACATGAACACCTCAGGCTACTCAGACATACATCTGTCTGAGTACAGTTCGCGGATCATGAAATTACAGACGCTCACTTCTACTTCGGCTGATCAACCTGAGCTGAATTTCGGTGCACCACCGACTGAATTGTTACCCCTCAAGCAATGGCGCCAACTGCTTCTCAAGCATTGCCGAACTCACATAACCAAACGATTGGATGCCAGCGTTGATCCGATGGGATTTCTGCCTTTGCGTGAAGCAATTGCAGCCTACCTAAGACGCTCACGTAATTTGGACTGCACCGCAGATAGGATTGCCGTTTTTGCTGGTTCTCAACAAACCGTCAATCTAGTCACAAGGCTATTGATCAACGAGTCGGACAAAGTGGCGCTCGAAAATCCGGGATTCGTGTTTGCGCGCAAAACAATCCGCGCTCTCGGTGCTCAAGTGGTGCCTGTTGCTGTCGATTCGGAAGGCTTAATCGTATCCCAATTGAACAGCCATCCCGATTGCAAAGTCGTATATGTAACGCCATCACATCACGATCCGACGGGTGCTGTAATGTCACTACCGCGGCGAAACGAACTGTTGAACTGGGCAGCTCAGCAAAATGCGTACATAATTGAGGACGATTATGACTGCGAATACAACTATGGAACCCCAGCCCTACCAGCGTTACAGGGGTTGGACCGCCACGAATCGGTAATCTACATCTCCACGTTCTGGAAGATCTTATTTCCCCTAATGCCGATTGGATTTGTCGTGGTGCCACTGCCGCTGATACCGATCTTAGCCAGAGCGAAGACGCTGGCGGAACGCAACTTCTCGATGCTTGAACAGTATGCTCTAACCGATTTCATAAACGATGGATTGCTTGAGCGGCACATTCGCAAGACCCGAAAAATTTTCGCTCTGAGAAGGCAGTCTCTGATTTCGTCCCTGACTCATTCGCTGGGTGACAGGGTGACAATCCCGAAATACAGTTCTGGAATGCATATTGCGGTGCGCTTCAATTTACCCCTTACTGACGAGGAAATCTTAAGGCGCAGCCGAGAGGCGGGACTGCCCATCGTATCCACAGAAGCTTATTACGTAACCGGTCACCGCTCTGGGGAATTTCTGATTTCATTCGCCGGAAAAGCCAGCGAAAACGTACAGGACTTAGTGAATAAATTTGCGCAGTCACTAACCTGATCTGAAATCGCCGGTGCACCTGGTTAGCATAAGTCCACTATGTCATAGACTATAGGTCCACTGCAAAGTCATACAGTCGTAAAGCCTCTACTAGGCGCTCATTTAATTGAAATTGCTAATGGTTCCCCAAGAGCATTTTGTTAGCCTGAATTATTCCTTCCACCATAAATCAACTTTGAGAAAACAGCACCAGCAATAGCGCATTCCTCGACAGTCGCAACTCACGCTACCAGTTAACAAGGCAGCCGTAGCTCCACAATTTCATTCAGGAAGCGCTTGCTCGAACAAATTCAATCCCGTCACACATAACCGGCTTTCGAAAGGAGGTCCTTTTAGACGCTGAAACCATGCAGGTTTCGCAATAGGAGAACTATGTACTGTACAAACTGTCAAACACTAAAGGACCAAAAACTTATGGTCTCTGCGCCGAAAAAACAACAGCAACGATGCGAACACTGCGGCTTTTCCATCAATGAAAAGGCACAGAGACTGAACAGCGTCGGATTACCGACGGATTGCAAGGGCAACCCCAAACCAGTAGAGCAGCCGATCATTCCCGGTCCTCGACGCTGCATTAAAGCCTAACCGGGCATTTATGCACGAGTGGATTTCGCCCCCAGTCAGCCCCAGTCATGTTCCTCATGGGGCTTGCATTCTAGTACGTCTATCGCCATCTGCATTGAGGCGTATTTTTAACTTAACGAAGCCGCTCTATATGTCGGTTTCGCCAAATGGAGAATTATGAAAACTACATCTGAATCTTTAAAACCGACATTCATTCTGAATCGGTCGGGTCATTTATTGGATGCAATCGGAAAAGACTTTCCGTTAGCGCTGATCAAGTCGGATCCCAGAACGGCGTTGATCACGCTTGCGTTCATGTTTTCGAACAACGATCCAATGCGTTGCGACAATTTCGGACTGGCTGCAACTCAGCTGGCTCTTTTCGCAGCAGCGCCACATGCCGGCATCACTTCGACAGTCTACGAGCAGCTCAAGACAACGGTCGAGAGTTATCGTGATTACTGTCGGCAGTTGCAAGCCACAGAACAGGACACGGAGGGCTATGAAGACATGGTCCAGCTCCTCTCTTTCATTCTGGACGAGGCTAGTGCTGAAAATGAGAAGCAGAGCATCGAGCCTTCGGTGCGCCCATCAAAAATAGAATCTTCGCCATTCGATCAAGCGGATGGTTTCCGGTAGCCCTGCAAGGGGAAACGCGCTCGCATGAGCATTTTACTGAGTGGTCTCAAAATGACATTCAGTTGGAGAAAAGTATGCGTACCAAATTTTCCACTCGTCTCAACATGAACATTTTCGTCAGATTTACCACGATTGTTGTTCTCTGCCTGTCATTTGTAGCCACCAGCGAAATGCCGCTGCAGGTTAGATTCTTGCCCTGCAAGACGCCGTCTGCTCTTGCTTTTCAAGACTCTCCCGATCACGATTTTCTGCCGCCCTATCTGATTGCCAGAGCCGACCTTTATGCAAAGTTGCACAACCAGCAAACACCCTCTGCGGTGTCGTCCTCGGTGCCTGATTCAAATCCGACTGCCGCCTACCAGGAGCCCGAGCGCAAGGAAGCTGCATCCACCCCATACGTGCTCATTTATGATGCGCGCGGTGACAACTACTTGCCTGGATTCCGAGCTCGTTTCGAGCACGGTGATCAGTCTGCGGACACTAGCGTCAACAAAGCCTTTGAGTTCCAAGTCGCCATGCGCTCCTTCTTGAAGAAGGTGTTCAATCGTAACTCGATTGACGATAAAGGCGCCGATCTAGTAGGCACTGTTCATTATGGTTGGCACGTGAACAACGCCTACTGGAACAAACACCAGATGCTGTACGGTGATGGCGATGGCGAATTCTTCAACTCATTTATCTCAATCGACATCGTCGGTCACGAGATGTTCCACGCCGTTACCGACAGCGCCTGCAACCTCGTCTACGAAGGACAATCCGGTGCACTAGATGAGCACCTCTCCGACGTCTTTGGGGTGCTTCTGCGGCAGTGGCACGAGAATCTAACAACCGACAAAGATAGCTGGTTGTTAGGCTCAGAATTGTTCACGGGCAAGGTAAACGGTCGAGCCCTGCGCGACATGCGTTACCCCGGAACAGCTTACAACGACCCTTTCATGGGCAAAGACGAGCAAGCCGCGCACATGAAAGACTACGTTTACACAGACGACGACAATGGCGGCGTCCACTATAACAGCGGCATACCGAACAAGGCGTTTGCACTGTTCGCCACCGCAATTGGCGGCAAAGCTTGGAAAACCGCTGGACACGTCTGGTTTGAAGTGGCAACCGCCGGTCACTTGGCGCAGAATTGCGACTTTCAGACTTTCGCCAATGAGACTATGGCGGCTTGCGCGAAGCAAGCTCCCCAAGATGCCCCTAAGCTGAAGGCAGCCTGGGCGGCAGTTGGCATCAAAGTTGCTTAGCAACCGGGCCGACTCTCTTAACTCCGCACCAAATATAGTGCACTAACATCGCCCGCCAGCCTTTCGGCACGATGTTGTCTCAACATGGTTCAGCTCACTTCGAAGAGCACGTTTGCCAAAAGATCGGACCCATTCACCGGGTCTGATCTTTGGCAAATTCCAACTATATGCCTAAGTATACAGCTTATGTCGATTCGATTTTCCATATTCGAAAATTGCCAGTCAAGACGCACGCCTTAGTGTTGAACTCTTACAGAGTCCGCCCAGTCTTGCGCACCATATGTAACACCAATGCATCAAGCCAGCGATGCCAACGTCACAATCAGTTTTCCTAGAGAATTCCCGGCAGGGACGGACAATTACGCTTAGGAGCTTCGTAATCGCCACACTACGATCACATGCCTGTCATGAAAAAGTCACGAGGTGACGACTATGCTTCTCGCACATTCCGACACCACATTTTGGGTAAAAACATGCCAGATCGTCGTTGCAGCAAATCGTACCAAAATCTTCCTGCGTTTCACTTGCCACAAATCATCGACTCAGCGAGTGTTGTTGCTTTAACGCTCCCTCCGCCAATCTCGAATCCGACGCAGGATCGCGAATTATGCAAAGACAAAGCTCCCAATCAACCTGCTTTCAGTCGCGCCTCAGGGATGAATTTAGTTTGATCACGATAACGATACAGGCACCATGAATCGGTGTGCCCACTTCGAGGCGAGGATATGCAAACGCAATTGTTCATTGGTTCAACTCGGTGAACATGCCCCAGAAAAGCTATGCCTGAGCATCCGGGGACTCAACTCCGCCTGCAAGTGGTAATCGAAACCAAAAGGTACTTCCTTGCGCATCACCACTCCTAACCCCAATTTGCCCGCCGCTGCCTTCGATGAAAGCCTTAGAGATAGCAAGACCTAACCCAGTGCTGTCGTGCTTTTCTTGGCTCCTTTCGATTCTCTGAAAGCGATCAAAAATTTTGTCTCGATACTCGATTGGTATTCCGAATCCCGCATCGATTATTTGGATCTCAGCGAAGCCATCCATGGGAACGAGATTAGTCCGAACAGTTTTTCCTGGCTCAGAATACTTAATTGCGTTGGATAACAGATTGACCAGAACTTGGATGATGCGCCCTTCGTCTGCGTGCACAGCTAAATCTTGCTCCAGATTTGGTTCTTCAATACTAATTTCGTTTTGCTCAGCGAATATTTGCACCGCTTCGATTGCCTTCATTACCATAGGTACAACCAGCACGTCCACTGGATGCAGCTCAAGCATACCGGCTTCAATTTTGTCGATGTCCAAAAGCTGATTGATCAAACCTATGAGACGAAAGACATTAGCCTCCGCGTTAATTACTCGTTTTAACGCTTTAGTCGAGAGGTCACCATAAGCACCATTTGCGAACAACGCGAGTGTTCCCTGCAGCGAGGTTAGCGGTGTGCGCAGGTCATGGCTGATCATCGAGACAAACTCTTGTTTCCGCTGCTCTGCACTGGTCAGCTCGACAGCGACTTGATGGAACACCGAATCCAGGTATGTGATTTCGTCGTTGCCGGCAATATGCGGCAGAAGAGGCTTTCTACTGGCAAGCAGAAACGCATTTGCTCTCAATATAGCCAATCGGCTAGTAATGCTTTTGCTGAAGAACAACGCCATTAGAATGGTGATCAGGACGTTAATACTAACTGCGGTCCAAAGAAAGGTTCTTACTTTGCGGCGCGGTTCATCGGCACCGCCTGGGTAAGCGGACTGAATTGCTTCTTCCTCTCGAGTGAGCGCCTGCGCTTCTGCTGCAAGCGAGTTAATTGCTCGTTCGGTCTCGCGGGCCTGCTTCAAGATTGTCCCGAAATCAGATTCACCTTGATCGATTCCTAGTTTCAGGTACTGTGCGAAAAAGAAACTGCACTGCCTCATGTCTTGTTCCATGCGGGTGACGTGACGAAGTCGGCGTTCGTCACCCTTAGTCAGCTGCTTAAGATGCTCCAGCATCTTAGGCATCTTCGCAATGCTGTCGACAAGTCGTTTACGCACTTGCTCTTTATGCATGTACCGGTAAGCAACGACCTGCGTTCCCGTCATCAAAACGCTGTTCGTCAGGCTATTTGCTTCAGCTGTGATGATCTGTGACTCAGCCAAGCGCTCAATTTGCGAGTCGGCTTGATTGAGCATAAAAGCAAGGGATGCCACAAAAATAAGTTCAAACAGCAAGGGGATGGAAACTAAGACAATTCCTTTTTGAGAAATTTTCATAATCCGGCATGAACATCAATGGTCATGTTTCCACAACTCTCGTTTTCTTTGCCCTAGAAATCTGCCGTGCTTCAACTATCTCCACGGTAAAGCATTCTAGACAAACCGAACATCTGCTGTCTATAACTAACTCTCATGGCGGGCAGCACCACTTCCCGTAGAAGCAATTCTGCTCAGCCCCGTCGCGAAAGTTTTAATGTCACTTCCTTCTACATATGGACTTGAGAAGAAACCGAATACAGGATTATTTTCTACTCGGGTCCAAAAATCAACGTTGGGCAAAGAGGTAGGGCAATCGGCGGCAACTGCAGCATCGGTGGCCGTGGCGGTAGCACATCCACTCGCCGCTTCGGCAGTCACAGCAGCTTCAGTAACCACGGCGGAGGTGGCTGCGATTTCGCCTCCGGCGCTGGCAGCTAGAACAGCCTGAGTACCTAAATTACCGGTGTAATTACCAAGCAAGAAAGTGGCGGGAAGAAGTGCCAGATTTGTCACTGCAGAGCCGGTATCTCTTTCGACATTCTTTTCCGCAGCCGCGACTTCAGCTTTTGAGTGATGATCGGCGTCCCAAACAATTTCTAGATCGGGCATCGCTTTCTTGAATGAATCAAAAGTTTGAATACCCATCGCCGCAGTACCAACTACACCAAGAGTTGCACAAACACCAACAATTGCCACAGCTGGAAGGAGTGGCGTTAAGGCACCGGACACAAGTCCTACTCCAGCCGCTATAACAAGAGTCTTTGCCACGTCGCCTGGATGGGCAACAGTGTAATCCCAAGCACCCTTAGCTAGCACTTCTCCAACTCGCGCCGAATTCACAATATCATGTTCGATCGTTGAAAACTCATTCGCGACTCCATGACCAAAATCCGACAAACCATGCTCAACAGAGTGTTCAATGCGGGAAAATATACTCATTTGTTTCCTGGTAATTTGTCAACTAACTTGCCTTGTCATGTCTATATGCGAATAGACAGGTTTTTGGACAAAGTTTCTTTTTGCCGTGCTTAATCTATTTCGACTCTCATTTCAACGTTCTCCAGAACACGGAGTTAGTGCACATTAAAAGGTGGTACCCCTTGATCTTTTTCGGGATCCCCACTCAAGTAAAGCTATATTACATCAGGCTTTACAGACTTTGCAAAAGCCGTAATCCATTGCAGAGAAGTGGTTGCGAGGATCGCTCAAGCCCGCGTTTTTTGCTTAACATATTAAACGGTAAAAACTGAGAGAGAGAGAGAGAGAAGATTGCAGCCATCGAAGCAACCACATTGCTCTTCCTCACTCTTATTCAAAATCCTATGTAGTCAGCGTCAGCGAGAAGTAGCAGCAGCATGCTCTGACTGTTTGGCGGCAGAGATGCCACCACGAACACCCAAAAGCAACTCCGTCAACATTTGGTCGAGACGCTCATATCCAGCACCTTTACTCGCTAATGCATTGACGTCAAAACTAGCGTTTTTAAGTTTGGAAGCATTACCGCTGCTGTATTTGTGCAGCTGATATTCATCGTTGCCACAGGCAGCAGCGATCTCGCGCTTCAACGCTTGAATCTCTTCATCTGCCGCAAATTGGGCAGCTTTGAATTTCAAAATATTGTACGTGCGCATGCAACCAGAGGCAAAATTCCAGACGCCCTCTTCATCCTCAGAACGATAAGCATGGGCATCGAAGTGCCGCATACCCTGATATTTAGACTCTTCTAGCAACCTAACGAGATGAAACATCGGCTTGATACTCTCACTGCCAAAGCGTAGATCTTGGTCGTATCGTCCAGGTTTCTGGTCGTTTAAATCTATGTGGAACAGCTTGCCGGCATCAATTGCTTGCGCTATACCGTGATAGAAATTCAATCCGCTCATCTGCTCATGCGCCACCTCGGGATTCACCCCCACAATCTCAGGATGGTCCAGAGTTCCAATGAAAGCCAGCATGTGTCCAGTTGTAGCCAGGTAGATGTCGCCGCGCGGTTCGTTCGGTTTGGCTTCGAGGGCGAATTTCAAATCGAGTTTTTGTTCTTTAACATATTCAGTCAAATAGTTGATGCCTTCGCGATACCACTTAAGTGCCTCAAGAGCACACTTGCTGGCGTCGGTCTCTACACCCTCTCGACCGCCCCAGAGCACAAAAATGTTCGCGCCCAAGTCAATGCCAAGATCAATTGCGCGCAATGTTTTTTGGATTGCAAAGGCCCGCACGCGAGGGTCATTTGACGTGAATGCACCATCTCTGAAAATTGGATGGTAGAACAGATTCACAGTGGCCATCGGTACTTTCATGTCGTTGTCTTTCAAAGCGGCTTTGAATTCGCGCACGATTTTATCTTGCTCGGCCGCTGTTGCATCAAAAGGCACTAAGTCGTTGTCATGCAAATTGACACCATAAGCGCCGAGCTCGGACAACTTTTTGACTGCCTGCACTGGTGTGATCGGTGGACGCACTGCATCGCCGAAAGGGTCGCGACCACGGTTTCCAACGGTCCATAGTCCGAATGTGAAATGGTCTTCCTTTTTAGGGGTGAACTGATCACGCAGCATGGCACTAACCTCTCATTGAAAACTGCCGACCTGGCAAATCCAAGCCGAGCGCGGGAAAAATGTTTGGACAAATATACAGTATTAGCGTCCGGACTGTCTCAAATCGACAGAGTTAGTGATGCTACTGGCGCTGCCCATGAAGTCGGCGATTTTTAAACCAGTAACCGCAGTCTGATTCACTTTCATGGCATTAAGCATCTCTTGCCCGTCGACCCAGCCCAAGCCAGTCACGGCGTCCCAGCCCTTTCCAGCTTCATAACCGTGATTGCCTCCAGTCTGTACGTCCTGGAATATGGGTGTCATAGCCCGGGCATACATCCACGGATTAAGCGGTGTCACAGACTTGATGCCCATCGCTGCCAACTCGCTATTAATGTTCAACATCAGTCCGGCGTAAAGTGGGGCACCAGCACTTGTTCCACCGATGACCAAATTTTCCCCATTAACGCGCACTGGAAATCCCGTCGCTTTAGCGGCATTGGTAGAGATGTCGGGCACTCCACGTCCAGGTTTACCAGTGTCAAGATTGACAGGTACTTTCGCATCACGTTGCCAGAATGGCAAACGGAAGATTCTGCTGACGCCACCACCTGTGGAGCTATTTTCGCCCTCGTCCCAAGCCGAAACGACTGATGCCTTGCCGTCCGGACCAAGCACCATCTTCAGTCCACCTACACCTGTGACGTTGGGATCAGAAGCGGGAAACTCTGTTTGGAAGAACGAAGAATTTGACTTTGCGCCGTTGTCTCCGGCTCCGGCAAATATTTGCACGCCGCGAATGGCAGCTTGTCTGAAGGCAATGCTCAGTGTGTTCAGAGCTTGCGGTGACTGCTTGGTCTCCCCAAGTCCCCAGCTTGTGCTGATTACGGATTTTTGCGCCTCGCCATCCTTAGGAAAAATACTTCTTTCAAATACGTCAGCAAAGCCTTGATCGCTGTTTGGTCCAAGCACCATGTCGATGTGAGCTTTGGGTGCAATCGACTGCATCTGCACGGCATCAAGAACATTTTCCGTGTCTCCGCCGTGAGGACTTCCGGGTGAATTTTTGGCGCCGTCAACTTCAACAATGCGCAGTGGATGTGGCTGTTCCAACCCATGATCAGGAAAGAATTTGTTGTAATCGGCCAAATCAATTCCACCGCTCAAACTGATAAAGGCACCATTTTGCCCTTCGCCACCAGTGCGCAGAGGGAAGTTTTGCGCCTTGGCAATATCAACGGCGAGATAACCACCTTGTTTGACAAAGCCGTCGCCTGGCGAGTCCACGGTTTGCACTCGGAAACTAGGCGTTGCAATCGCTCTCTCATCAGTTCCCAGCACTGCGCGGACGTGGGGAGCAAGCTCCTTGGGAAGAGAGACGGCTGCGGTATGGCCGATATGCACACCATCGTCGCTGGCATAGCTCATCAAGTCAACGCTAAAAGCATTTTGAAAATCCCCTGTCCTTCCTGTAAGCAACACTTTGCCGGAGCGCAGATCGGACTCAGCAACCGATAGATTATGCTGCTTGGCAAAAGTCTGAACGGCATCCAATGACTCTTGACTGGCGCCGAACTTCTTCTCGTAAGCACCACCTTCGTCAGTAAGTGAGGAAGCTTTGCCTTGCGACATACGAGCGATGTATCGATCCATTTTCAACACCGACGCAGTGCTCTTCAGCATTACCGTCGCATTCATTGGTGCTTCAAGATCGGCCGGCCCAACTACTTTGGCAGAAGGTGCTTCTTGCAGGCTGTCGAGCAGCTTAACTTTATCGCCTTCAATGACGTAATTAGGCTTCAATCCGACAGTTGAGGCTGTAGGGATAGAGGTATCCATACGCATTAAGCCTCTGACTTTGTCAGTTGCGCCATCCCAAAAGTTCTGTTTGACGTCGGCGAACTTGTCGAACGATTCACGGGCTAGAATGTTTCCGCTGATGGCGGAGCCAATTTTGAAGCCGACATATCCCAAACCAGCATTAACGCCCAATGTTCCAGCCGAATCACCCCATTGCTGACCAGACTGATTCATTTGCGTCCAAGTGTTGGCATTCAAACCAGTCTTGTAAGCGCCGTAAAATCCAGGCGCGGCGCTGCCAATGAACAATGCACCCATGGCCAGCCCAGCAATCTTGCCGACCGGTCCAGCTTCCGGCAGGGCAACCTTCAGCGCAGTGGCAAACGCCGCCGATCCGGCAACAGTCTCAAGCATTTGCAGTGGATGGTGAAGTTCGTAGCTTACAGCATGAGAAAAACCTTGGGGCAGGTGGGCGACGCCATCGGCCGTCGTTAGAACAACCCGGGCAACGCCGCCGCCGAGTCCATTCATGCCGATTTGATTAGCTTCCTGGCTCAGTTTTGGCGACGCGTCAGGAACCACGTTAGTCACGTGTGCAACTTGTCCGTCGCCAATTCCCGTTTCTGCCATGCTGAAGTTACTCAAGGAATTTCCTTAGAATATGTCCGAGAGCTCTCAATTGCAGTGGTGAAACTACGGTCAAACATCAATTTTGTCCATTTTTATCGACTTTTTCGACTGGTTGGAATGTGCGCATAAGGTCAGTACAATTGCGAGATGAGCATTTTCCTCGGCATTGATATCGGTACCTCCGGCACAAAAACCATAGCCATCAATGCTCAAGGAGACTTGCTGGCTCAGGCCACGGTCAGCTATCCCTGCTTTCAGCCCAAACCACTTTGGAGCGAACAGGACCCGGATCAATGGTGGTCAGCGACTGTTGAAACGATTCGTCAGGTCATTGCCCAAGCGCAACTCAAAGCGGCTGATGTAAAAGCGATTGGGTTGTCCGGTCAGATGCATGGCTCGGTTTTTCTGGACAAGGATAATCAGGTAATTCGCCCGGCGATCCTATGGAACGACCAGCGCACAGCATTGGAATGCGATGAGATTGAAGCGAAAGTTGGTGGCAGAAAAAATCTTGTCAAACTTGTCGCCAATCCAGCCTTGACCGGCTTTACCGCGCCTAAAATTTTATGGCTGCGCAAGCACGAACCGAAGAATTTTGAGCGCACACGGAAGGTGCTTTTGCCTAAGGACGAGATTCGGCGCCGTTTGACAGGAGAGTTCGCGACTGACGTGAGTGACGCCAGCGGAACTTTGCTGCTCGATGTTTCTGCCAGGAAGTGGTCGACTGAACTGCTATCCAAGCTTGACCTCGATGTGGACTTGATGCCACGATGCTACGAATCACCTGAGGTCACAGGCAAACTCAGTCCTCAGGTCGCTGAACTCCTCGGTTTAAGCAAGGACTGTGTTGTTGTTGCGGGTGCCGGCGATTGCCCAGCTGGTGCAATGGGCAACGGCATCGTTAATACTGGCGCCTTGTCTACGATCATCGGCACGTCGAGCGTAATGCTGATGCACAGCGATGATTTTGCCATCGAACCAGAGGGTCGTCTGCATACAATTTGCCACACAGTGCCTGGAAAGTGGCTGATGATGGGCGTCAATCTATCTGGTGGAGGATCGATGCAATGGTTTCGAAATCAATTGTGCAAAACCGACCACGCATCAAGCGATAAGAATTTCTATGAAACGCTCTCAGCCGAAGCTGCTCAGATCCAAGTGGGCAGTGAGGGATTGATCTTTTTGCCATACCTATCTGGAGAAAGATCACCGCACAATGATCCACAAGCGCGAGCATGCTTCATCGGCTTGACGCTTGCTCACACTCGCGCACACATGGTGCGTGCGATCATGGAGGGCGTCGCTTACAACATGCGCGAAACTCTATCGATTATTAAAGCGCTTGGTGTCCCGGTCAATCAAATCAGAGTCTCTGGCGGCGGCTCACAGAGCGCGTTATGGCGCAGCATCCAAGCTGACGCATTTGGACAAAATGTCTGTTCGATCAACTGTGACGAAGGACCAGCTTATGGTGTGGCACTTCTTGCAGCAGTGGGCGCTGGCGCTTTTGCCAGTGTCGAAGAGGCTTGCCATGCCACCATCAAGGTTGTAAGCGAGACCCCCTGCGAGGCATCAAACGTTCACTATTACGACCGAGGTTTTCCAATCTTCAAAAAATTGTATCGCTCCCTGAAAGACGACTTTGCTAGCATTGCGTCGCTTGAGAATGCTGCTTCTTCGCAGTAAGAGCGAGACTAAAAAGAATTGCCGGCTACGTACACGGATATTATTCTGCACCAGTATTATCCAACTGTTTTCACAAGCGGTGCAGGCAATGCTCAGACATTGTTTCAGCAGCTCAAGCATCATACTGGTGGCGACTTCGCTGCTTGATGCGATCAAGAAAATGAATGAAACTGACTATATTGCTTCAGCGAAACCACTTCATCAAGGCTTCATTCAATTCCACGTCGCTGCATGACTTGTCTATATATTCGTCCATGCCCACTCTGAGACACTTTTCCCGAATGTCTTTGGCGTTGCTCGCAGTTAGACCAATTATTACTGTTCTGGTGCCAGTTAGAATTTCAAGTTCTCGTATGTGTTCAGTGCACTCAAAACCGTTCATCTTGGGCATATCGCAATCCATCAGGATGGCATCAAAGGTTGTGACTTTTAGCTTTTCGATTGCGATCAGTCCGTCAGCAGCTTCGTGCACTTCATACTTGAACATGTACTGTAGAGCCAATACAGTTCCTACTCTGACGATGCTTGAATCGTCGACAACCAAAATCACTCTATTGCTCACGGTCTTATCCTGGTAACCAATTTTCTTCTATTTCCGCTGCCGCGTCCTGAGCAGAATGTCCATTATCTTCCCTTAGATTGTTTGCAGACATTGATAAAAAATGTGTCGACGCTGTGTACAGTACCGTACTATTCGCTTCTATATAAACGAGAGTTGTGCGCTACCGTACATGGTTGACTCAGATCTATTTATTCAAAAGTCCATGAACAACCGCATAGCATTCGCAAGACACTTCGACCAGTCCTGGCCGATCCAAGATCGCGATTCGGCCTAGCTTGTAGTCAATTAAACCGGCGGTTTGGAGAGTCTTTGCCACTTTACTCACACCGGCGCGACGAACACCTAACATGATCGCCAAAAACTCTTGAGTAAGTAGGAACGAATCGGAATCCATTCGGTCACGTGTGAGTAAAAGCCAGCGCGCACACCTTTCTTCAATTGAGTGCAATGAATTGCAGGCACTAGTTTGTGCCATCATGTCGAACAATGTTTGGGTGTATCTATGCAGCAACAATGACAAGTTTGAATTTAAAGCGACTTGGCGCAGTAGGTCATCTGCGCCGATGCGCCAGGCGCGCCCCGGAACTTGGCAAATTGCTCTTGTTGTGCTGGTACTCGCGCCTAGAATCAATGGTGTTCCGACCATGCCCTCGTTGCCAACAATGGCAGCTTCCACAGAAGTACCATCTTGCACCACTGTAACGAGGGACATCAGTCCACGGTCAGGGAAATAAGCATTTTCAATTTGTTCATTCGGCTCGTAGAGCGATTCTCTGTGATCCAATTCCACAAGCTCCATACACGAGAGTATTGAATCTCTCCCGTCTTGGCTGAGCTGGCATAGAATCTGGTTTTTAGGCTTGTGTCTGCCTTCGTTAATCAATCATGACCGGCTTGCTCCTATGGCATGGCATGGTTATCACGTGACACGCACCCCAAATTAGGGTGATTTAGTTTACGAATGAAACTTCGGTATGTACAGACCAAAAATTAAGAAACTGTTTTTAACCGTCATGGAGACTTCAGGTTTAGAAACTCAAGTCCTGATTACTAGAATCAATTGATGCTTGATCATCGCAGCACCATATATGGTGCCCACCACTTATTGTGATGTCAATCTGAATGGCTTGCATGAGGAGCGCCTCAGCCTCGTCATAATTTTTGTCATGACAATGAAGTATGGAAAGTGCAAAGAGGCTTCCATCCGCAGACGAAAAGCGCGCCTGCTAACGGATAGCAGACGCGGCAGAAGTTTGTGTCAGCGGTTTGTGTCGAACCGGGGTTAGTGGCTAAAAAATTTGTTGAAGGCGTCCTTGATATATCCAAGCAGACTCATTCGCGAGCTTGCTTGCACTACTTCGGCATCAACTTTGAGCAAACGTTCCAATGCATCAACGTCAATTCTCTGGAAATTCTTTTGGGTCGCTTGTGATGCTGTCATGTGTTTAATACCTTGCCGGATTTGATGATCCAACAATAGAGTACGATTGTGACAAAAATGGGTCCTACCTATAGTTGCTGGACAACATTTTCAATTGCAGCCGTTGTTTCATTTAAGATTGCCGCGCAGGTCGTTCTGCCAAAAGGAGCATAAACGCTGTACATTAGCCGAACCAGAGTGATTTCGTCCTCCACAATTATGCTCACCGTAAGAATGAGCTGGCGTTTGGCTACCGCCGCCTGATTGCCCAAGTC
The DNA here is from genome assembly GCA_003151275.1 of Candidatus Melainabacteria bacterium. Next base: position 8,143 of record PLXC01000171.1, on the reverse strand, counting down.
TTCTTCGAATGTGAGGATGGCGATCAACATTCCGTTTGGATTGTCTTCTTTGATAGACCACCTTCGCGAAACGAACGACTGATTTTTTAGAACCGCCCGCACTTTTTTAACAGCGTCGCCAACTGATAGAGATGTTTTAAACGGTGGAGGATTTTCCTGAGCTGATAACTGTGTCGATATGGACGAGCGCTTTCTTCCGTACGCGATCGTAAAACCGATGGCGCCAACTAACGCGAGGCAAACGAAAATTCCTAGTAAGTCCATCTGTATAAGATACCGGAGGGCGGACACGATTGTCCGCCCTCTGACGGCTTTACCGACAAGCCTGTTAGATCTTTGATCCTGGGAGCGCCGGCACGCTTGCCGGCATCGAGCCTACTGAGGAGATTAACTGCGCTCGCAATTTGCTGCACAAAAACATGCGCGCTTAGAGACCACAGTCGTCCGCTGAATTAATAACCGTATCCGTAGTAGCCACGTGGACGGGTGAGCAGTCCATAACCAAGCCCGACACCAGCTCCGATACCACCGCCAATCAGAGCGGGTTTGAGTATCCGACCGCGGCGCGAAGTTAGTCCAACCAAAGCTCCCGCTCCAGCACCAATTCCAGCACCGATTAAGGTCGTTTTTAAAACTCGTCTGCCCTGCGATGGTCTTGAATAATATGGGGCGTAGTTGTAATCATTGGCATACCCGCCATATCCATCGAAGCCGTTATATGCTCCATAACCTCGCAACGGGACTCGATTATAGTCGTCGTAGTACCCTTGCGCCATGGCTGGTGCTGCAGTATTTCCTAGTGCTACTAAGGTCGCCGCAGCCAGTATGTTTTTCGTTATCGTGTTCATGATTCCGCTCCGTGTTGTGACGCTTGATGTGTCACTGCCGTTCTAATCTTGCTTTGTCTTTGAAAATATGACGTAAGCCTCCAAATAACTGTTCCTTGGGGGTGAGCTAACCAGCATGGGCTGGGGATTCTAACTGCGGACGCTCGCTAAGGATTACTTTGACAAGGTTCAACGGCAAGTTTCCGCGTCAGGCCTCTTAGTTTTGACCTTCCATCGTCCGGGAGATTTCGATCACGGACAATCCATCGTCCGAGAGATTTCAATCACGGATCGTCCGGTAGATTTCGATCACTCCATCGTCCGAGAGATTTCAATCACGGATCGTCCGGTAGATTTCGATCAGGTTAGCAACCTCACAAAATGCGGATGTCGCCCTTGTTAGAAAAACGACGGTATTTCTAACAACGGGTATGTCCCCATCAGAGATTTCGATCATGGGTAGCAACCTCACAAATCTCCAGAAATTCCGATCGGGCGAATGTTAGCGCGAGCTAACGGGCAGTGCACAGCTAGGCCAGCCTCTAATGTTGGCTTCATAACGCGAAAAACGACTTGGGATGCGGATTTTCGAAACAAAGATTAAATGGAAAGCTGGCCCAGGCGCGCTATCCGTTGATCCCGGCTGTCATTAGTAATCCCACCATGGCTCGGACAATATCAGTGCCAGCCGGTGGTACCCCAATAATAGGGGCCAGTTATTAGTTATTTAGGGCGAGTACTAAGATCCCAGTAAAACAGTACCTATGGCTCTTTAATCACATACGCGTATAGAAAACATTACCGCCCATTGCTTGACATCCCCCCGATCTAATAAGGTGAACACACATATAAACACCACCCACCCAACAAGAGCAGCACTCAAAACCCTTAAAACCCCACAGCCCATTCACTCTCAGCGGCTCACAAGCAACAATCACATGCTCCGACCAAGACCACTTACCACCTAGCAAGCCTTTCTTACGCGCTTCGCTAACTTCATCACTCTATATCCCCTATCCACACCTTCCTGTGGTGGGGCCGGATACGGTTTGAATTCTCTTTGAGATTCATGCCGGTGCCGGTGCTGGTTATGTCAGGAAATCTGGGACATAGCTGGGGAATTTTCCCGTGGTCGCGCAAATAGCGTGCCCAAATTCACTTACGTAAAGGAACACCATCATGGCAATGAGAACTCTAACGCACCAAAAGATGGAACTCTTCCTCCGCTGTAAGCGAAAGTTTCGCAAAACAGTCGGTAAACACAAGGGAGAAGTTTCAACAGGGGATCAGATCGCAGCGATCATCGGCAAGGCCGTTGAGCTAGTTACCGCTACCTCTGACCCGGAAGAACGCTCCATCATCGTCGAAGCTGCCTTGCAGCAACTTCCTGATGAAGAGCAACCTGATGCACTTCGCCGAGTCGAGACTTGTGTCTCACGTTCTGACGAGCTTCGCTCCGACGAGCAGACCGCGAAGGTACGCACACAGCATCAGTTCAAGTGGTTTGACGAAGTGACCGGTTGGTCGTTGATGGCTAAGCCTGATTTCGTGCGATTCGCAAGAGACGCCCGTGGTCCGGTCATTCAAATCATCGACGAGAAGACATCCGGTCATATCACCAACTATCAGCGTCGCTTTCTCCACTTCCTCGGCATTGTCGTAGCTAAGCAGCTCAATGAGGAAAAGAAAGCAGCACTAGCTGAAGCCAAGAGACTCGATATTCATCCGACCTACACGGTCAGCGGCTTTCTCGCTGAGCTGGTCAATGAGTTCGGGCTCGAGGTGCTCTACAGCAACACATCCATCGAGTTGGTCATCCGACTGCTCGGCGACAACAACAACAATCCCGGCGACCAACGCGAAGTGAGCATCGGCTTTCACTCGCGCGGTCGGCAATGGGAGCAACTGGCTGAAATCCGAGAGGTCATTTCAGGAATTCAAGCTGCGTTCGACGCGGATGACTTTCCTGCCAAGACCGATTGGAACTGCGATCGCTGCCCCTTCAAGCTGGATTGTCCAGCCTACCAGGCACTGGTCGCGCAACGCGCAGAAGAAGCTTTGGCTGACACTGCGTGACTCTTGCTGAACGAGGAAACCGCTTCTAGCGGAGATCCGTTGAGCAATTTCTTTCAAATAACCCGCTGCCGTTAACTCGGTAGCACAAAGAAGGAGGTTCATCATGGATCACGGAAGCGGACATTCAGACGGCGCACACGGCGGACAGGGTGGTCACATCACCAAGGAGTCGCTGTTCATCGCCAGTCTCGGCACTCACAGCGGTGGTCACTTCTCATTCGCCTACAACGGCGGATCGGGCGGTAACCACGATCATCCCTTGGCGGTTCACACTGCCATCTCACCCCAGGGCAACAGCGTCACCTCGCTCGTCGACGTGAACGTGCCCACCACAGATGAAAACGGAGAGGCCATTCGTGGCTACATCTGTCACATCTCGAAGCACGGCAGGCTCGACATCCTGACGGAGTTCAAGAAGCTCGCGGCCAGGTACGACCTCATCCAGATCGATGGGCGTCGTCCGGGTCTCGACATCTCGGACCGGATCAAGTACCAGATTCTGGACTTCGACGCTTGGGCTCACGCTCAGGAGTTGGCGGAAGGACGACCGTATGACGCAGCCACTTTCGGTGACCGGGCCAAGCCTAACGGCTGGTACCCCGGAGCCACCGGCAGCACTGCGTTGATCCGTCAGTACTGGCAGGTCGGCAAGCGCAAGCGCTTCCTCGGCAAGCCGGAGTTCGACGACCAGGCTGGCACCTATCTCGAGGTGTCGGTGATCATCTGGAGTTACTACGAGAGCGGCGACTTCGAGACCAAGCTCGAGGTTCGGGTCATCTCGGCTCCCGAGTGGTCTGAGCATGAGCAGAAGTGGGGATATCGGGGCGTGCCTTTTGCTACCCACCAGCGCGTGGCGATCAAGAGTTACACGGCCATGATGGACCTGCTGATCGCAACGAAGCCCGGCCTCACGGCTGAGCTTTTGCGCGGTGAGCTCGACGCCAAGTACCCGCCCCAAGCGGAAGTGCCGGAAGGCACCTATGCGATGTCGGAGGCGGAAATCCTGGAGCGTGACGCAGAGTCACTCAACGACGATGCGCGAGACGACCAGGTGTCTCGGGACAACCAGCCGGGACTGCCCGCCGCCACTCCTCCCGCCAGCGATGGTGGCGACGACGGCGACACGGCAGACCTGACGGTCGAACTGGACGACTAGTGGCAAGGGAGCAGCCCGGAGATTCTTTCGGGCTGCTCCTGAACCGCCAATAACAACAAGAACACCGCTCGGCCACGACCGAACCGGCGCGGAGAGAAACCCAGGTCAAATCACAGTAAAAAGCAACATCACAGCATGAAGAAGTTCAATCCCGCCTCCGACAGCATCCCCGCTGAATTGACCAACAAGTCGTTCATCGGAGACATCCTCATCGCCTTCGGCTTCGCCACCCGCGCTCAAGTCGACGCCGCACTCGCCATCCAGACACAGGAACGCGATGCGCGCACTGATGAGGAAAAGGCAGCCAACAAGAAGACCCGCTTTACAGGCGAGATCCTCGTTGACCAACAGGTCTGCACGCAAGAGCAGATCGATTACGGCATGGACGTGCAAAACCACCTGCGCAAGTAGGGCACGTTCTTTCACTTCGTTTCAATCCACTCGAAAGGGAAAGTTATGAACACCATTGCAACTGTCACCACCGCAACGATGCCCTGCAACGTGCAGATTCTGATCGGCATCGCCCTCTTCATCATCGTGCTGCGCTGCATGCGGCACCACTCCGCCGGCTACACCGCCGCGGTCATGATCGGAGTCGCCGCGCCGCTGTACATCCACAGCTTCGCCTACATGGCTGCCGCCATCGTCGTCGCCGGCATCGTCGGGCTGATCACCGTCTGCACTCGGACGCATCGGCACGTCAACTCCTGACCCAGATAACCGAGGCGCGCAAGCGGTAACTCGCTGACTCTCCTGCGTTGGCGGCTTGCCGCACAGCGCCCGGACTCAGTAGAGAGCCGTTTGGCGCGTCAGGTCAGAACAGTAACCAACACCAAATCGCACAGCCCAACAGGGGTGTGCATACGGAGGTGCGCTGTTATCGCTGATCAGGCGATGGCACCGCATTTAGTGCATCCCCTATCCGCACCATCCTGCGGTGGGGCCGGGAGGTCGTGTCTTTGCGGTTCGCCGCGAATCGACCTCAGGGAAACCGGTGCTGGTCAGACCAGGTAAGGGGTCTGGCTGGGGAATCATCCCAAATCAAANNAAACCGCCGCAAGGCACAAGGAGAAACAACATGAGCGTATCCACACACACCACTGGTCAGTCCACCGAGCCCGTCGCCGCCTTCATCCTCACCGATGCCGATGTCGATCAGGCTCAAGAAGTCGCGCGTGAGAACGAGCTTCTGCTCATTGCTCACCCCGACGCCGAAGACCGCTTGCTCCACCGCCACAACCTCTGTGACGGCGCCTGCATGCGCTTCCGCTGCTTCCGGTAACCACCGCAGGCAGTGCATCCCCTATCCGCACCATCCTGCGGTGGGGCCGGGAGGTCGTGCTTTTGCGGTTCGCCGCAAATCGACCTCAGAGAGACCGGTGCTGGTCAGACCAGGTAAGGGGTCTGGCTGGGGAGTATCTCATTCCCGCGAGCTAGAGCTGGCCTGTCGCCAGTTCACAGATTGGCTCGTATCAACCCACCTGCGATGAGCAGGTCTTTTCCGAAAGGAGACAGTCTTGTTATGAAACCAAACACAGAACCACAGGAGGTCCAAGTGCCAACGGCAGAACCGTCCGATTCAGTCACAACCGCAACCGCAACCGCAACCGCAACCGAAACCATCAACCCGAAAGGAACCCTCAACATGAACAACGATTCCAACGTCAGCACCACGCTCGTCGAAGGCGCCACCGTCACCGGTGTCGTCGAGAGCAAGAACCAGCACGGCGCCACCGTCAACGTCGCCGGCGAGTCCACCTTCCTGCCCGTCGCGCAGCTGGGTGACACCTCGCTCAGCGATCTCACCAAGGGCACCGAGGTCGCCGTCATCGTCGTCGACACCACCGGCGCCAAGCCCCGCGTCGCCATCGCCGAGGTCACCGAGACCGCCGTCGAGAGCGAAGAGACCGTCGAAGGCGACGAGCTCGCGGAATCGATCTTGAAGCTCGCCGGTGCCTGGGGTGCCAGCGTCAAGTTCGAGACGGGCAAGCGCCCCACCAGCACCAAGCCGGCCAAGCCGCGTACCATCAAGGTCGCAGCCGCCGTCGTTCCCGTCTCGGTCGTCACGCTCGAGCCGGTCGTCGTCACCCCCACCGAGCCGGATTCGGCGAAGGTGGCCTACCTGAAGTCCCTCAACCTGGGCGACACCGTCAAGGCGACGGTGAAGTTCAAGAAGGACTTCGGCGCCTTCATGACCGTCGGCGGAATCGGCTTCGGTCTGCTGCACGTAAGCGAGGTGCCCGGCACCAAGCCCGAGCAGCGCAAGGCGTTCATCGATGGGCTGCGCTACAAGCAGGAGCTCACCGTGCAGGTCGTGACCATCGACCTGAAGGAAGAGCGTCTGGGCCTCAGCCTGATCGCCGGCGAGAAGGAGTCGTTCTTCGACACGCTGAAGGTCGGCACTCTCGTCGAGGGCACCGTCAGCGGTTCCAAGGAGATCGGCGCTTTCATCAACCTCGGACTGACGACGGGCTTCATGCACGTCAGCGAGGTCAACGGTGAGAACCGCGAGGTCCGTGATGCGGGTCTGGCGGCGCTCAAGGTCGGCGACAAGCTCGAGCTCGTCGTCGTGGACGTCAACCGGGCCAAGAAGGAAGTGCGTCTGAGCCAGCGCCGCGTCGGTCTGGTCAACGTCACTCCGGGCAGCTCGGTGACGGGTACCGTCGTGCAGGTGCGCAACAACGTCGTCATCGTCGACCTGCCGGTCGGCGCGCGGGGCTTCCTGCCGAAGACCGGTGGCAAGCGCTACGAGAGCGGCGAGGAGATCACCGCGACGGTGAAGTCGGTCGACGTCGCTCGCGGCACGATCGACCTGGTCTAACCAATTGAACTGAAGTGGTGGGAGTGGCAGCAATGCTGCTCTCATCGCTGATGTTCAAACGGCTCTGACCAGCAAGCAGTACGGCAAGTTGCCGTGAACAAAGTGGTGCGGGTGGCAGCGATGTTGCCCGCATCACTCCCTGTTCAAATTTGTTGCCATCACCTCTGGTGGCTGCAAATTTGAGCGGGGTCAAATTACAACCGAGGCGTGCGCCACGGTTGGTTCTTTTTTACTCACCAGGAGCGCAAGCTCCCAAAAACAAAAAGGAGTTCAAACATGAACCAGAACACGAACACGACCAACGTCGATTTCACCCCGGGCCAGCTCGCCCTTGTCCACACGGTAGCCGTCCAGTGCGACGAACCGGATTCGACCTCCCGCACCTCCAACGAGTGGGCTGTCTTCACCACCCTGCGCGATTTCTGCTCGGGCTTCACCGCCGACGAGCTCCTCGTCATGCATCTGATCGCCAAGGAGTGCGAGAAGCGCAACCTCGGCGCCATGAAGGTGCACGAGTGCATCGCCGAGTTCGCCCGCATCTACCGCGGTGAGGACCTCGGTCAGCTGCCCAGCCTCGCCGGTCGCGCCATCAGCGCTTGCCTGCCGCTGCAGCCGTTCGTCATGCTCGGTGGCCGCATGCTCACCCCGCGCACCGGCAACCCCGGCTTCATGGGTCCGTTCAGCCTGAACTAACCAGAAGCCCCGTCCGCACACACTTGCCCTCATCCTCGAGGGCAGGTGCTGGCGGTTCGGATATTGACCATCGCTTTTGGTGCCGGTCGCAGGGTTGCTTCATAGCGCTCGACGATCGGCACCAGAGGCTTGCTAGACCCCCGAGTGATCCGCAGCGCGAAGGTTCGCCTTCGCCCTTCGTATCACGCGGGAGCACGCCGGCGCCTCGGCGCCTTTCATTCACCCGGCCCGCGCACTGTTAGCCCGAGCCCTTTCCACAAACGAGGTGGAATATGCTTACTCAATCAACAACCCAACCGGAAGGCATCCCGATCGTACTGGGCGGAGGCGGAATGAGGGGCGCTTCGCTTCTCGGTTTCCTCGACTTCCTGGAAGACGAAGGTGTCATCTGCCAAGACTTCACCGGTGTCAGCATCGGCAGCATCGTGGCAGCGTTCTACACGAACGGCTACAGCACCAAGCAAATCCGCCAGGTCTTCATCGACGAGCTCTGCAAGCCGAGCTGGACGCTGATGTGGCAGTCTCTCATCCCGCCAGTGTTCAATCCGCTGCGCATGTTCTGCGGCGGTT
>PLXC01000166.1 GCA_003151275.1 Candidatus Melainabacteria bacterium | reverse complement strand
CCGTACTCCACACCACCGCCAACTCCGGCGATCCGCACGGGCAGTTGATGAAGAATCGGACCATTGCGAATGAACTCGTAAGGACGCAGTGAAGCAAAAGTGACGATTGAATAAACGACAGGAATGAAACCCGCTTCAGCCAGCCCTGTGGCAATGCCGACCATGTTTTGTTCGGCGACGCCAACATTGATAAATCGTTCTGGGAATTTTTCAGCAAATGGCTCCAACGCCATATAGCCAAGGTCGCCAGTGAGCAAATAAATGCGCGAATCTTTTGCGGCAAGTTCGGTTAGTGTTTTGGCAAATGCGCCCCTCATGATTGCCTCTCTAATTCAGACATTGCTTGGGCATATTCAGCATCATTCAGGGGGCTATAGTGCCACTTAATTTGGTGCTCCATGTACGAAACACCTTTTCCAAAAGTAGTGTGAGCAATTAAAACATGAGGCTTATCGCCGACGCCGGAATGGTTTTTGATTACCTCGGCCATGGCGTCTTCATCATGCCCGTCGACATTGTGAACGTCCCAACCAAAAATTTTCCATCGCTCATCCATCGGTGAAAGGTTGAGCACATCTTTCGTATATCCAAACGCTTGCTGACCGTTCAAATCGACAATCGCAAACAAGTTATTGAGTTTGTGCTGAGCCGCGAACATAATTGCTTCCCAGACGGAGCCCTCATTACATTCAGCATCGCTCAAAAGAACAAAAACGCGACGGTCTGTTTTCTGTCTTTTCGCCGCCAACGCTGCGCCCACACCGAACGACAGACCTTGTCCTAATGATCCCGTCGCGAAGTCGACTCCAGGCAAAGCGTGTTCAGGATGCACACCGAGATGACTTCCGTCACCGCAGAAAGTATTGAGCTGCTCATTTGTGATCCATCCGCGCTCTGCGAAGGCAGCGTACAGCGCCAAAGCCGCATGACCTTTTGAAAGAACAAAACGATCGCGCTCAGGATCTCTTGGCGATTTTGCGTTTATCACTTTTCCGTACAAGCAAGCGACTATGTCAGCTACAGAGAGCGCTGAGCCGATATGTCCGACACCGGCTCGCTTCGATTGTTCGATGATCGTTTTGCGCAATTTCAGTCCGGTCAGATTTGGAATGACAGGAGCTGTGTATTTCGAACTTTTGGTGGGGGCGTTATTGATCTGCAAGTTATTTATCCGAGCATAGTCTATGCACACTAGTGGGGTCTATGCAGCTAGGCTGCCCGACTCCGCAAGCTGTTCGACTTAATCACGTGGGTCGTTTCCGATTGAACGGCTAATTAAAGATGGGCTCTGCCCAAATTGGACCAAACAAGTCTACCCCACAGCTCTCTTGCAAAAAACCACATTGGACTAGGTTTAGTTTTGAAGACAATTAAAAGTTCTCAATATGAAAGTTCTCAAGTGCTCGAGTCGGTACGATTTTATGGGGTTGACTTGCTTGGGCCTCCATCGAGGCCCCTTTTGGATGGTTAAAAAACTATTTAGTGATCCGTAAATGTTTGGATATGTTTCTGACTCATAGCGACGTCGAGAAGACTCCGAAATTTCGGTAAAGAGGGAACTGCGCGAAAAACTCCAAGACGCAAGTATGGAAGCGGGGACCATGAGCGACAGCAGGCACCGGCTCACTTTTCGGAGCTATGAAAACGGCAGTTTGATGCATTTTTTCAACGGTAAAAGACCATTGCTAGAAATTATATTATTGCGTCGCACCATCTGTGATATCGTTGCAGCAGGCGATCGAATCAAGAAATGACCCTCGAATTTCCACCTCACTGTAACCTGACTAAGTGGACACTGTAGCCGTTTCTCTGAACGCTTGGGTATGATTTTGCGAAAACTTTTCAACCAGCTTAAACCCATAAAACCAATGCAACGGAATTGCGCGATTTTGTTGGTTTTTTTTGCAATAACTATCATCATCTTCCATAGGTTTACAAAGCCCCTCATTGTTACTGCAGATTGCTCTGAATTGCTTCGATGCGCTCAACTGATCTACGCCGGACAACTGCCATACGTAGACTTTTACGAGCTGAACCCTCCGCTCATTATGTACTTGTACCTAGCGCCGGCTGCATGTGCAGAATGGTGGCACTTGCATCCACTACTTGTCTTTACGATTTTCATTTGGCTGTTTGTTGTAACGTCCATCGGACTCTGCTTGGTTGTTTTGGACGCTTCTACCTATAGTAAGGATCGCCAACTGATGCCGATACTTCTTGTTGCCACAGCAGCTGCACAACTGTCTTTGAGCTCGCAAGACGACTTTGGGCAGAGAGATCACATTTTTATGTTATGTTATTTGCCCTACATTTTTCTACGATGGATACGATTACGAGGCTGTACGATTCACACTGCGATCGCTTCGATTGTCGGACTTTTAGCTGGAATCGGATGCTGTATAAAGCCGCAGTTTCTCATTGCCCCGATTCTGTATGAATTGTACCTAATTAAGCACCGGCGTTCGTTCTCCATGTTGCGAGACCCCGAGGTTTTTACAGCAGTGGCAGCAGGATTTGTATACGCCCTCCAGTTTCTGCTCTGGCCCACGGCGATGAAACAGGGGTACTTTGGATTTGTGTTGCCGTTAGTGTTTAGCGGATACAGCGCTTTTAATTATCCGCTTGTGCCAATTGTCACTCTAACCAAGTTCCCTATGCGTGATGTCGCTTTCTGGATGGTGTCGATAGTGGTGGCATTGTTTTTCCGCAAACGACTTTCGATTATTGCTCCGCTTTTGATATGGACTCTGTCTGGTTACTTAATGCTGGTGGTGCAGCACAAGGGGTTCGGTTATCATGTGGTTCCGATGAAGTCAGGCTGCGTAATTTTGTTTATTCTCGACTGCTCTCTACTTTTTTCTTCTTTCGTGGCGCTAACAAAATCAAGAAAGTTCTCGAGCTGGATCAACACGTCCGTATTGATAGGCTGCCTCACGCTGGCTACTGCAGCTACCGTGTATACAGTGACAAAATTCTTTGTAACAGGGCTTACATTGGATAATTGCTCAGAACCGTTTCGCCAACCTATTGCGAGCTTGGTGCTGCAAGAAAGCGGACCCTCAGATAAAGTGTTTTTCTTTGATACTGGCGGAGGCTCGGAATTTCCATTGGTGTCGCAGTTAAATCGACAAGTAGGGGGAAGATATTTGCATGTTTTTTCGTTCGCAATGGCTAAATACTTAGAAACTCAAGCCTTAAGTGAATTTGAAAAGCAAAGAGCGGAATCGATTGAACTAAGGGTTCTGTCGGAGGTCAGGTACGATATCTCCCACCGTCGTCCAAAACTCATATTTATTCCGGACTATTCTTGGCCACTGCCAAAGGATTTTTCAGTTTTTCGATATCTTGAAAAAAGTAATTTTATTGGTGATTCGATGAGTGAGTACTCTTCTCTAGGAATGTGTGCTGGTTACCATGTTTTCAAACTTTAGCAAGTTTCCCGCTTGTCTCGAGTTTGAGTTGAGGTAGAAACGAAAGGTTTGACCTTTCACAGGCATGTGGCGAAATTTGCTTACGTTTGGAGTACGTGTGCTTACTTTGCCTTCTTCGTCGATGATCGCTTTGTAGTCTTGCTCTGGTGTCCCATCTAGTGAGAGGCTCGAGTCGCCAAAGTTCTTACGCTCGCCAGTACATCTTGAATGCTGAATTGTAGTTGGTAGTGGATTTGCCGCTATGCCATTTGCGCTGCTTGTGTGTTCTATTCAGCTCAGCGCAAAATATTCTAAAAATATCCAGCGCCCTCTTCCTGGATGGAGCAGTATGTCTATCGAACGGCTGTTAGAGCTTATCCATGCAGCAAGGAAGTTAGAGACGTTTTGCTCTTTAAAGGGTTTTGATAGTTATATTTCTCTGCTAGCAACGCATGCTGAAATCCGGCAGGATCTGCGCAATCAAGCGCTAGCACTTATTCTGCGACAGTATACTTAGAACAGGTCGCTCAATTGACATTCGATTTCTATAACAGAGTTCTTAACACAACTCACTTGCGAAATGCGGTCAAGATTTGAGTGTCGGTTATAATCCACTCACAACGCAGTTCTTGCCTTCTATCATAATGTGTTGACTTTGTTAGTTGAGGGAGTTTTTAAGCACTATGTATGTCCTGTATTGGATTGGTGGAGCGGCAGCGCAGATTCCCGGCGGACACCGCGTGCAATTTGAGCAGACCATGCGACACATCCAAGATCTGGATGTACAAGCATCGATTATCTTCACTCGTCCAGTCTCTCTAAGCGGTGTTGATATCGTTCATGGCTATGATATTAGTGCTGCAGACGTTAAGTATTGCAAAATACAAAAGAACAATTTGCCAGTTGTACTTTCAACAATATATTGCAGCAATCGTTATAGATACCCCGACGTTGGGCTGTCAGGCACTTTGCGTAAATTTGCCAGAAGAGCGCGCCTGGCACTCCAATTTTCGATTAGCGCCGCGATTGGTGAACATCAAGCTCTGTGTCGGCACATCATTGCAGATCAATATGAGCGCAG
>PLXC01000059.1 GCA_003151275.1 Candidatus Melainabacteria bacterium | reverse complement strand
CGTAGAGCTTGTCAAATACGGCTGGGTGCTTGGCCATAGCGTCCGACAGCGACAATCCGGCTTCGACTGATTTCCTCACTTCATCTAATGTGTGTTTCATTTTCTTGTTTTGACATTGGTCTACGATAATTGTCAAAGTGCGCAGCATTGCCACTCCAGCAGAGACCATAGCGGCGANNCCATGTCCTTGAGGGCTACGGTTTCAAAAAGTCCATTTGCTTTGTCCCAAAGTTCGCGGAAATTGACGCCTGGCGCCTTAGCAGATATTTCGATGACGTCTAATCCACGTGACGTCAGCCGCGCTCTTAAGATCGCCGATGAATCAGCCTGGGCTAAAGATTCTTGGATGCGCCCTTGTGAGTCGCGTACTTTATAAGTAAAATCCACCATCGCTTAGAACCTGCCGCCATAGTTTCGATTCGGTGTTATTTGAGCTTTTGACGCCGGGCTGAACAATCTTTCTAAATCCTCAGGTCGAGTAGTTTTCGCCATGGCCTCGGACATACTTATCAATCCATTTTTGACGAGTCCGGCAAGCGATGCCTCCAGCGTCTGCATTCCAAGTGCGCCGCCCATCTGCATTGTCGAGTAAATTTGCGGCGTCTTTGATTCTCGGATCAAATTAGCGATCGCCGGTGTGTTCAGCAAAATTTCGGCGGCCAGAATTCTTCCTTTGGTGACGGGGTTGCCACCAGCTGATTCCTGCAGCCGCGGTAGCAGGGTCTGACTGACGATGGCCACAAGCCCATTGGAGAGCATAATTCGGATTTGTTGCTGCTGATCAGGAGGAAAAACATCGATCACCCGATCGATGCTTTGAGCGGCTGACGATGTATGCACGGTGCCAAAGACAAGATGACCCGTTTCTGCTGCCGTCAAGGCCAGATGAATGGTATCAAGATCGCGCATTTCGCCAACCATGATTACGTCAGGATCTTCACGCAGCGCGGCTTTAAGCGCGTTGGCGAAGCTCTTGGTATCTTGTCCCAACTCTCTTTGACTGAGAACGGAGCGTTTGTTTAGATGGATAAATTCAATCGGGTCTTCAATTGTAAGAATATGTTCGGAGCGATTTTCGTTGATCCAATCAATCATTGAAGCCAACGTTGTCGATTTGCCTTGTCCCGTCCCACCAGTGATCAAAATCAAGCCGCGGGGCTTTTGTGTGATTTCTTTGCAAATTGGGGGCAGACCCAATTCGTCCAGGGAGGGGATTCGTGTTGCCACTACGCGCAGTGCGGCAGCATACGAGCCTCTATCTTTATATACGTTGACTCGGAAGCGACCAATGCCATCCAATCCGAAACTGCAATCTAATTCGTAATTCTGCTCCAGACTTTTTCGTTGCTCGGTTGTAATTATAGAAAAAATCAAGCGCTGCACTTCATCTTTGCTCAGTGGGTTGAGCGTCGATTTGATCAATTTGCCGGCAACGCGGATAATCGGGGGCTGCCCCGCTTTTAGGTGAAGGTCGGAAGCGGCTCTGTCAAAAACGAGCTGCAGCAGTTCCTGAATTTCTAGCATTGCGCTCCAATTTTCTAAACTACCTAACTAACGCGTTCGAGCGGATGCCGTGGTGTCTGGCAGTATGGGCACATGTGCCAATCTCCGGAAATTTCCGCCTCACAGCCGTGGCAACACATTTCTTGATTTGCTTCTTCTTTCGTTAATCCGCACTTTGGACAGCTCGCCCATCCCTCTAGTTGCATAGTGCCGCATCTGGTGCAGGACGTTTTCAGCTCATGCTGGCAAAATGGACACTTAATAAAATCGTCGCCGACAGGATTGCGACATTTACTGCAAAGGGTGTCTTCACCTGTGGTGTCAGCCAGGGTGACCCGAATCACTTCTTCAGGCGTCGTTAATCCCTGCCCGACTAACCTCAAACTGTAATCTTTCAAAGGTACCATTCCTGATTGCTTGGCAGCAAAACGGATCATCGATGTGGTCGAGCCCTTAGCGGCCAGGTCGCGGATTTCATCATTTAATCTCATTACTTCAAAAACACCGACTCGGTTTTTGTAACCGGTACTGTTACAGGCATCGCATCCGGTGCCATGGGCGAAAATTGGCAGTCCATCCTCATTCAAATTAAGGTGATAGTATTGTGCAATCGGTTCAGAGACACGTTCTTGAGTCTTTTCTAAGAGCCCCAAATACTCCAAGGTGGTGCGTTCCGGCACGTACTCGACTCTGCACTCGCTGCATATGCGGCGCACCAATCTTTGAGCAATCACGCCGATGGTGGCAGAAGCCACCAAATATGGGTCCACCTCCATTTCAGCTAATCTGGTGATACATCCAGGGGCGTCATTCGTGTGTAAGGTTGTGAAGACTAGGTGACCAGTGAGAGCCGCTTCCACGGCTATTTTTGCAGTTTCTCTATCCCGAGTTTCACCAACAAGCATGATGTCTGGATCTTGCCGCAAAAATGAACGAAGTATGCGAGCGAAGTCCAGTCCTTTTTCTCGCAGTACCTGAACTTGAGTGATACCGTGCATATCGTACTCAATCGGGTCTTCGGCTGTGACGATATTCACTTCCGGTGTATTTCGTTCTGCTAGTGCCGAATAGAGCGTTGTCGTTTTTCCGGAACCTGTCGGTCCGGTGACAAAAATAATGCCGTACGGTTTGCTGACCATGTCGCGCACCAACTCTAGGGTGGCGGGGTCGGTCACTAAACTCTCGAGACCGAGGGTGGTCGTACTTTTATCGAGGATACGCATAACGACCTTTTCGCCGTGTTTGCTCGGAATCGACGAAACGCGGAAATCAATGTCTTTTCCTGAAAAGCGCACTCTAATGCGACCATCTTGTGGCAGGCGCCTTTCGGCTATGTCCAAGTCCGCCATGATTTTGTATCTGGAAACGAGCGCCGCCATGACTGCTTTGGGCAACTTTCGGTCGACGAACAGAACGCCATCGAGGCGATATCGCACGGTGACGTGTTTATCCTGAGGCTCAACGTGAATATCTGAGCATCTTTTCTTGATTGCTTTGGCCAGAATTTGATTGGCTAGATGCACAATTGGAGCATCTTGTGCTTGTTTGGCCAGATCAAGGTCGTTAATTTCATCATCATTTTCGAACATCACATCGAGGGTGCTTAAATCAACTTCTGACTCGATGAATGTTTGGTCTGCGAGAGCCTCTCCGGCTTGATGCAACTCCTCTTGTTTGTGAGCATAGACTGTTTCCATAAAGTGTTGGAAGTCGTCTTCGGTGCAAACCATAGGTTTGATTCGAATCCCTTTCAACCTGTATTTGATGTCGTCTAAAGCAATCAAGTTGTTGGGATTGACCATGGCAATGACAAGTTCCGCGCCATCTTGAGATAGAGGCACCACTTGATGCTGGCGGATCAATTTTTCAGGCAGCAGGTCCATTGCGGCATAGTCGGGTTTGTTTTTAGCAAGGCTGATGTAATTGCAATTGAACTGTAGTTCAAGGGCATTTTTTAAGTGAGTTTCGTTTGCAAGGCCAAGTCTGGAAAGAATTAAACTGATTGGTTCACCGGTCTTCCTTCTTTCTTGCTGAACAATTTTCAGCTCATCAGCAGTTATGAGACCGTTGTCTACAAGTAATTCGCCGATTTCCTTTTTGATTAGAGCCATGCGTTTTATATCCTTGCTTCCGTGCGGAGTTGGCACTCTATTGGAAGATGCCCATATGAAGGACGCCGCTATCGTTTAGAGACCCGCATAGATTTAGTGCCCCAGCGCCCTCTGGCTTAAACGGGAAGTGGCTTCAGCTCTTAAGTTGAGCTAGTCGGAAAGGTAACATCAACAGAGTTCTTGGATATCTACCTTGCCTTTCGAGATGAGACGTGTGAATTTGAGCTGACAAGCAGTGACCGAGCAACAGTTATTCAGACTACTGGTTATCATCGCCCTGTGGCTGCAGTACCAAGCCGGGACGAAGTTGCAGGCGGCTTTTGATCGCGCTTGCTCGACTGACATTTCTGGAAATCTTAGAGAAGCAGTGCAATCGGTCGCTTAAACGTACTAACGCCAGAGCAAAGATAGTCAACAGCGGTCGGAAAGTCCGACTGTGCGCGTCTTTAAACGATCCAGATCACTACGTTTTCACCGTGATCTGTAGGCACCACTGAAATCAAACAGACAATCTCTTTGGCGGATGACTTAACCTTGATGTGACCGTCTTGAGGTTCTTTGCGTTCAGCTAGATTGAGTCTTGCCATCATCTTGTATCGTGCCACCAGCGCAGTAACAACGGTATTAGGTAGTTTTCTATCCACGATTAGCCGACCGTTCAATCGGTAGTGGACGACGGACTCACGAATACCCATTTGAATGTGGATATTTGAGCAGTGCCGTCTAATTGCGCTACCTAAAATCTGGTTGGCAAGCAGAACAATAGCTTCCTCTTGGGCCCTTTTGGCAAGCTCGACTTCGTTGAAGACATCGAGGTTACTTTCTAATTTAGCCGAGTGCTGAAGTTCCTCTTCCCGACTGTCCGCGCTTTCTCTTGACGGCAATTCAACCGATCTGGTGGAAGCGCTCTCCGTTTGCGTAGTCTGAGTTTCAGGTGTAGGTCTAGCCTTCATTTCTTGGGTGTCAAACTCTTTCATTTCCGAGTAATCTGCAGCGCCGCTTTCTTTACCTTCGCCTAAGACCATAGGAATCGTGCCGACCCCTTCTTCCTGGGACTCGGGCTTGTCTAGGCTAGCTTCAGGACTGTGGGCAGTTGTCTCGGGCTCCTTATGCTGCGCCTCCTGTTCGTGGATGGACTCGACCAACAAATGTTGTTCCGAAGCGCCATTTTTTAAGCGTTCTTGGACAGCAAAAGCTTTGTCAACGAACTTGAAAAACTCCTCTTCCAGGCAAACAACAGTCTTCAGTTGTCTGTCACCCAACTTGCTCTTCACTTCATCCAGGGCGGCTGGATCGCTTGGGTCGACCATGGCAATAGTCAGTCGCTCACCTTGTTGAGAAACGGGCACAGCTAGCTGCTCTCGAATTAGGTGCTCAGGCAGCAAGGCAATAAGATCGTCTTCGGGCTCTCGCTTGGCTAGGTTGATGTAGTTGACGCCGTACTGTAGTTCCAGCGCATTCTTCAGGTTGCTTTCGGTGGCTAACCCCAATTTTGACAAGACTAGGCCAATTGGTTCACCGGTTTTCTCTCGTTCTGCTTGAGCCTGCTCGAGTTCTTCAGGCGTGATCAGACCATTGTCGACAAGTAAATCGCCAATCGCCTTTCGAGTGGATGCCATTTAATTCACCTTGAAAACAATATGAAAGTACTTGTCAAACCTCATTGCGTCTGATAATGACCTGGTTGCTTTCAACATTACCTATTACGTTCTAGCCCGCGATATTTGTGCCCGAGCGCCAGGCTTGCTAAACGCGACAAACCCCACAACATACCAAATAGTATAAGCGGCTTAGCGCGCAAATAACTAGACGTCATTTGGAAAACGGGCTTGCCATCGCTCATGGTGCCGCTCAGCTCTTTTCTGGTGTTGTCTGTTGGCTACCAAGTGGACCCTCGAATTCAGAGTGAACGGTTCATCGTGTCTTGGCTTTTGACGCTGCATGTGGTGGCACTTCCCTCGATTGAGTCATTTAGTACCTTTGGCTTGATTGGCTCAGGGTTTTTCCTGGTTTCAGCTAGCTTTTAAGCGGGCATGGTCTGGATCAATGAAAAGGAATTATGATTGGTTCGACCAGCCTGTGGGATTTTAAGGATGAGTGTCGCTTCAACCGCAAATGAGCCTGAAGGCAATATTGAAAGTAGTTCTGCGCCGTCGGATCCTGATTCAGTGTCCAATTTAAATCTGCGCACAACGATTGCGCACCAAGGCTATACACTGATCGGAATTTCATTCATCGTTTTTGAATGCGGTTTTTTGATTCTCTATTCAAACCAATTCTGGTTCGATGTGAATGTTGTCTGGTTGGGCGTTCCGGCGGCGATCATCGCAATGTTTATCGCTCACCTATTGTTGACTTGGGCTGAAAGTGAGTCTGGATGCAATTTTTTCGCCACTATTTGGAGGCGGCGACCACCCTGTGTCTATCGTCAGTGGCTGCGTTTGAACGAAGCAGATCTTGAGCCTGGCTTGAGTTTCGGGCAGAGACATGTAGTTTGGAAGTCAATTGAGCAAGTGGAGTTGACCTTATGGGGCAATCTCCGCGTATTTTCACGCGCCCTTTGTGGTGCGGCCAGCACCAGAGCGTATGAGAAGCCGAAATTTTTTTCATTTAGTCGCGCAACTAGCGCTGAGGAAGTTCTTAAATTCCCATTTGGCGTGGGCACGTTGGCTGACCAAAAGCTGGTTATAGAGACCATGCTCCACTACAATCCCGGCCTCAAGCTGAACGACCGTTTAACTAAAAGAATTGAGGCAAAAGAAGTCAAAGGCACGGTTTATGTGCAGCAATTGGGGGTGATCTTTCTTTTTGCCGTTCTTATGGATGTTGGCTTGAGTATGTTCAGCTATTTAGAGATGCTCAAAAATTACTACCTCTGTGAGTCAGCTGCTATCTCAGATCAAGCCGCAGAACAAAAAAAGGCACCACAATATTTTGCACGAGCAGAATCGCTTCGTGAGCATCCGCTGCCCTTTTCGTGGGTGAGCATGAAAATTATGCGTGAAGGTAAAGTCGCTTCCGGACTGTTTCAAACCAGGGCAGAAGCGTTATGGGCAATTGGTCGAAAGGACGAAGCGATCAGTTCGATGCGAGAATCGCTCGCACTTTCACCTAATAGTTTTAGGCTTAACTTGAGGTTGGCTCGACTGCTGGCTTTAAGCGGTCACAAGAAAGAAGCGATTGCTCAATTGAACGAAGCAATGAAAAATCACGAGAGTGCACTTTTACCCAGGCTCTACATGTTGGCTTTGCATCCAATTGAGGCTAGACCGAGATTCTACAAATTGTATCTACGCGATCTGGATGATGAATTGTTCGGGAACGATTTGATGTGGCCACCAGGTAGTCATGTATTTTTACAGGATGTCTTCTATCGAGATGATTTGACCTTTATTTTTGATCGGTTGCTCCACTCTGACGGTCTGGATTCTGACGCGATCTCTCGTTGATCACGGAATTGCCCTCAGCAACTATTTACTCGGCTCCGCGTCATACTTGGCGGAGGGCCGAAACATGGAAGACGATGTTAATAGGGCAATAAAGCAGTTGGAAACGATTGCGATCAAGGCCATGAATAGCGGATATTTGGATGATGCAGCCAAAGTTATGCATATCGCGGAAGAGATTGAGCGAGTGGATAAAGCAGGTCTGCCCGCGGACGGGGAGTGCCAAGAGGGGCATAACTCAGAACATCAGGCAGACGAGCCAGCTGCCGAATTTCAGGACAAACTGCCAGACCTCGAGCAGTTTGACGTTGCCGATGAACAAGCTGAAAATGTGGTCACTCTGGACCGGTTTAGAAAACCTCGCCAAGCCGTGGGTCAGAATCCTGAAGACAGACCACCAGGTTGATGAAACTCCGAAGCCGGTTGTTCGCAAACTCCGTTTGGTTGAGCGACCCCATGATAACGCGAACTGATGAGCTTTTCGTTTCGATTGTATGGATGTTTGGGCACTAGACTTTCTGATCGCCTCCAAGTGATTTATGATGATACTCACTGGAGGCTCGGATTTGCACATTCACCTTGACCCGCTCGGTGGAATTGCTGGCGATATGTTTATCGCCGCGATGTCAGATGCATTTCCGGAGCTTAGGCTACGCATAGAGCGCGTCATCGCTGAGGCGAATTTCCCGAACGTTTTAATTGAATACTCTGCGAAAAACGACGGTGTTTTGCTAGGAACCATCTTTCAAGTTAGGTGTTCGGACTCTGAGCAGCCGGAGCACGATCCTGCGCATGAGCACGACTGTACGCACGAACACGAACACGATCAGGCTCATGTGCACAGTTATGACACAGGATACGAAAATTTGTACGCGCAAGCGCGTGGTCATGGACATAAGCATAGAACATACAAAGAGATTCGGCAGATTCTTGAGCAGGCGAAACTTCCAGCCCGTGTTCGTGAGCATAGTCTGGAGATCTTTAGAATCATTGGTGAAGCAGAGACTGAAGTGCACGGCGTTTCTGTCGATGTCATCTCCTTTCACGAAGTGGGTGGTTGGGATTCGGTCGTCGATGTCATAGGAGCCGCTTGTGCTCTAGATTATCTCGAAGGTTCTACTTGGTCGTACTCCTCAATACCGAAGGGCGGCGGCTATATAAAAACGGCTCACGGGAAATTACCAGTGCCTCCGCCAGCGGTGGCGCTGATTTTGCGTGGATTTGTTTTCCATGACGATGGCGTGTTAGGCGAGCGCGTTACGCCGACCGGTGCAGCGATTTTGAAGTATCTGCAGCCCGCTATGAGATTGCCTTCAGCGCTTGAGTTGAAGGGTGTGGGGCACGGATTTGGAATGAAAAAATTTCCTGGATTTAGCAATGTTCTCCGCGTTCTGTTCTTTGATTCTTTGCCAGTCGAAGAGCAACCTGTTGCGGTTTTGAATTTCGAGATTGATGACATGACTGGTGAAGAGTTGTCCGTCAGTCTAGATACTCTGCGCGAAGCGGAAGGCGTCTTAGACGTTCTCCAGACTTCAGCTTATGCTAAGAAGAACCGCGTCACAATGTGCATTCAAGTCCTGGCGCGCGCTGAATTCTACGAGCAAGTAATCAAAAAAATTCTGACCAGCACCACAACGTTAGGTGTAAGGCACCAAATCATTTCACGCACGATCTTGCCGCGTGAAATCAGACCAATAAAAATTGGCGATAGTAAAGTTCGGGTGAAAGTAGCCGACAGACCGGATGGAACGAAGACTGCTAAAGTTGATATCGACGACCTTCGCTCAGCGTCGTCCAATTGCTATGACATGCGCAAAATTGCTAATGCCGCTGAGAACAGTGTCTTAAAGGAAACCAATGAACAGCATAACTGACACCGCTCAACGCCTGGAAGCGATTATCGGTGCCATAGATGACGTGGCAATCGCTCTCAGCGGCGGCATTGACAGTCTTGTATTGTCCGCAGTCTGTTTTTCTGTTTCTCAAAAACATTCAGTCAAGTGCACGATGTTTCACGCTGTCTCTGCTGCGGTTCCAGAACAAGCGACGGCAAGAGTTAATGACTGTGCGAATCGATTCGGCTGGAGTTTAAAATTAGTTGACGCGAACGAATTCTCCGATTCCAACTATCGGGAGAATCCCGTGGACCGCTGCTTCTACTGCAAGTCAGCTCTGTATGGAACCATTCGTCCTGCGACTTCTGCGGTGATCGTGTCCGGCACCAATCAGGATGACTTGTTGGAATTTCGTCCCGGTCTAAAAGCTGCTGAAAATTTCGGAGTGAGACATCCATTTGTTGAAGCAGGGATCAACAAAAGGATGATTCGAGAACTCGCAACGATTTACGGTATCGCTCAATATGCTGATTTGCCTGCCGCCCCATGTCTGGCAAGCCGTGTGGAGACTGGGGTTTCTATTGAACCTGATGAGCTGAGAAGCATTAATGCCATCGAGTTGCTTATCGCAGAAAAATATTCTTGTAAAACTGTGCGGTGTCGACTGCGAAATGGGAAAGTGGTCATTGAGATCGATGAGAAATCTCTACCTGAGATCTCTTCGAACATTGAAAAAAACGAACCGATTCAGGAAGAAATCCGTTCGTTGCTGTCCACTCGATTCAAAGGTCATCCTCTAGACGTGACTGCCTATCGCACTGGAAGTGCATTCCTTCAGACTACTAAATGACACTTACTGACGATTTTATGGAAGACAGAGACCGACGCGATCGCACGGGTTTAGATGAATGTATTTTATGTGCCTTCAAGAGCGTTGACCAGATCACGCGGATTGTGTCCCAGATTTCGGATGAGCGCAGACGTGTGTTATTGACGAGATTGAGTCCCGAACTGCATGCTAAGCTTCCTGTTGCAACAAAGGTTTTGATTGCATATGACGCTTTGTCCAGTACCGGAGTAGTAGGTGGGACAATTGAACTGAATCGCAGTTTGCTGGTGGCAATTGTCTCCGGTGGCACGTCTGATGTCGGCGTCGTTGCAGAGGCTGCGAAAACTCTGGAGTATTACGGATACGTCGCCTCGGTATTCCAAGACATAGGTGTGGCAGGACTTTGGCGGGTCGTTGATGCAGCACCTGCGCTGCAGAATTTTCCAATCATCATAGCTGTTGCCGGTATGGACGCCGCACTGCCAACGGTGCTGGCGGGACTTGTTCCATCGGCGGTGATTGCGGTGCCCACAAGTGTTGGTTACGGGGTTACGGCGGGTGGACATGCCGCTTTAAACAGCTTGTTGTCTAGCTGCGTGCCCGGCATAACAGTCGTCAATATTGATAATGGATTTGGTGCCGCCTGTGCTGCGGTGCGAATTTTAAATTCTCAGCTCTCCAACTAGTACTTTTAGCGCCTGCCTGAACTGAGCACTGCTTCAGAAATCAGAATCTTCACAACAGGTGGTTTTAGTAGTCCATGTGTTAGGCTCTGGTGTCGCCGAGAGCTACGCGCACGGCATCGACAATCGCCCATCTGTATTTGAGGTGGATGCGGCCGCCCAGTGGACCTGTTGTGGCATCCAGTAACGACTTGTCGATAGTGGTCACCTGGTCACATCTGCCGTAGGAGTCTCTTGGAAGACCACCTTCACCTGCTGGTATATGAATATGTACTTCGGGATGAGGTCTGAAACTCATTGTGGAGGTGGTCGGAACGACAATCACATCATTGGCGTTCTTGTTTCGTCCGTCAGTCGAAACGATAATCGCGGTTCGGGGCTGGTGGGGGTCATTTGGCTGGTTGGGGATGCTTACCCACCAGATTTCACCGTTTAGGGGCTCTGGAGCTGACATTTTAGTGGTCCTTCCAGGTGTGTTTTGCAGCTTCTGTTGTGACAGCCGACCATGACTCACCGTCTTTTCTAAGGGCTTCCGCATTTTCTGCGTAGTACTTAGCGTCGAACTGGTCTCTGACTTGTTGCTTCCACAGATGCAAGGCTTGTTCGATGATTGAGCTTCTGGACAGTCCTGCGGTCTTGAAGTCTTCAACATAAGCGTCTACCGCATGCAGCAGCTCAGCATCGACTGAAATTGTGACTTTCTCCTTTTTGTGGTTTCCTCTTAGTGTCGTTGACATTGGAACGTTCCTCCCTGGTTATTACCTCAGTAAATACTCCGGTACTACTTTTAGTATGGCATATGGTAATACTTCTGCCTATGGGCTGAATTCCTAGAATCGGGGAAACTGCGTAGCCGCTCGAGCGGCTATTTGGGACGGGTTTGTTTGCGCCTTGGTCGTTCGCCTCGAAGCATCGGCGTCGCGTAGATTGATATAGATTAGCCGCCAGACCGTTTTGGCTTGTATCCGAGCTTCTGTAGCTCCGCCATGAGTTTGTCTCGGTGGTCACCCTGGATTTCAATTTGCCCGTCTTTCAGTGTGCCACCAGAGCCGCATGTGCGTTTCAGTTTTGTCGTTAGATCTTCCAATGCTGATTCAGATAAGGGTACTCCGGAGACGACGCTAACTTTCTTGCCTCCTCGTCCTTTTGAGTCTAATGAGACGCGGACTGCTGCTGTCTTCGCAGCTGTCTTTGCAGCGGTTTGTTGGTTGTGCGTGGGATGTTGATGCGATGTTGTCGGTTGACGCTTTCCACCCTTTAAAATCAGGCGGACTATTAACTTTCCAAGGTTTTGTTCGATTGTCTTTGATACTTCAGATGGTGCTGAGAACCTCCAGTGTTCTACTTCAATAGTGTTGCTTGACAGCACTGCAGGTGGTTCGTTTGCATTTTCTAGGATGATGATTAAACTCGCTTGTCCCTGGAGGCTTGGCAGATCTGAGAGCAGTCCCGAGTTGGCTGTCCATGCGAGTTCTGCTTTCTGCGCTTCTGTGGTGAAAAGTGTCTTCGCTTGTTGCCCGTCTTCTGCATTTTGGCTTAGAAATAGGATGTTCGAGTGTGTTTGATTCATTTATCAACCATTCACTTGTGTGACGAATCCGGGAGGTCCTTATTCAAAAACGCCCAATTGGTTTGATGGCGCCATCTTCTTTCTCTTGAGTAGTACTGTGCGTTTTCTTTTGACAGTTTGGATTTGCAGCCTTACTTTTGTTCCAATATCTCCACGCATAAGCTTACGACTTCGTTTATGTGCAAACCATCAATTTGAGTGCCATTTACTCGTAGAATTCTGTCTCCGATAGAAATCTTGGACCTCTCAGCGGGACCTTGCGGCTCTAGGCGCTGCACAATGAAGTGACCCGCCCGGTCCTGGTTTATTTCCATTCCGACTCCGGCTGGTCCTTCTCCCTCAATTACTGGACTTTGGTAAGTCCGTGCACGACTTACTAAAGTCCAGTCAATTATGCCTGCGAACGGGACGTATGCGTCGTGCAAGTTATGTAGTGGTTGTGGTTGAGCTTGCGCCGATACGGTGAGCAGCGCGAGGATGAGTGCACTGACAAAAACTAGTGTTTGTTTGTTCAACATTTTGTGCACCAGGCTTAGTGCGTTTTATTTGTATTTGGCGCTGTCAGGATCTTCGGAGCCAGCGGGGCGCCTTCACCCCCAGGGCTGTCCAGTCTTTCATTCCGGTGAGCCGACGGGAGGGCTTCATCCTTGAGTGTGTCCGGCTTTTCAGAAAGTTGGGTGCCGTCGGCGTTTCTGGTTGGTTTGGATTGGACTACTGCTACTAGCTCGGGATCTGCTGTTATGGCTTTGGCAATTTCGTTGAATATTTTCTTGCCGCCGCTTGCGTTTAAGTGGACTGTGTCCAAATAGTCGGTTAAAACAAAGTTTGGATTGTCTGTTTGGTCAATCCATTTTGCCCCGTGCTCCTGGCACATGTTCGCTATGTTGCCTCGAAATTCTGTCCAGAAGTCTTTTGGCAAGATCGTGCGATTGGCATTCAGGCTTGGCATTCCGACTACCAGAACTGGGATGTGTTCGGCGTCCATATCAGCTAAGAACGAATTGAAGAATGCTTTTTGAGCTTTATAAATCGGTGGTCTGCAATTTCTGAATCGATTCAGGTATTCTTTCGTGTTGTCTTCAAAGATCCAGGCTGGTATCGTCGCTGGTATCAGCCATTCGTTCAGGCGAACTTCGTCAACAGAACCTAAGACAGCGCGTAGGAGTTGTTTGTGTTCAGAAGCTCTGGGCAGAACTGTCATCTTTTGTGGCGCTTCTTGTTGATAGTTCTTTGCGGTAATCTCAAGAGCGTCGTGGATTCTTTGCAGTGGCAAATTTTGTTTGATCAGGAAGTTCATCTGCCCCAGAACATCCGGAAAAGCGACATTTGCAAGGTCGCCCAGCTCTACGAATGGAGCGAAGAAGTTGAATGGTTCCGTCGAGCTTACCGATGGCAGTGTGTTGTCGATAAAGTCGCGCGGGCTCACTCCTACAACGACCATACGAGGCTTCTTGTCGCCTTTGAACAAGGCTTTGGAAATCATGTAAGCATCAGACGCCATCGATCCGCCCATGGCGAAGTTAAAGGTGTCTACGCGTTTACCGGTGCGGTCGAATATTTCTTTCTCTAGAGTCGAACCACGACGGTGTACGACGCAATCCAAAACTTTGTTTAGTGTATGAGCGTCGGAAGAAAAAACAGCCGAGCCCATTTGCGAACTGCCTAACATTGCAATGTCCGGAGCTTGACGTCTATTCAGATAGTTACGAGTCACCCACCACGTCCACTTGCCCTGCTGGCGAGCTTCTGAGCCGCTTGATTGAATGAAGTTATCATCGATAACTTTTGCTGGATGCGGCACTATATACGATATCGCCACGTTAACGACGATAAAAAGCAAGAACGCCGCTAACGTTCGGCACTGCGCTACCGATTGTTTCTTGGTGCCGCCGCTTTTGGTCGCTACAATTTTGGCTGGGTCAATGTTCGTCGACGCACCTAGTCTTGCAACACTATCCTTCAAATCCGTTACTGTGGAACTCGTCATAGCGGTCGAAGCCCCGACTGATTTGGGTTGTTTTTGTTGTATTCAGCAACGGCGCGATGCCGCTCCAATTCTTTACCGGCCATCTCCATAGCCGACGAAGTTCTCAAGTTTGATCCAAGAATGTCGACGATATTGTCGAACAGTTTCTTGCCACCAAATGCATTCAAGTGAACTGAATCGTGAAAATCTGATCGCTCGTACTTTTCGAAATTCGACAAGTCATAGGCAAGGAAATTGTGATAGAACGACCATTCCCGCAACGCCTGGATGTAGTTCAAATACACTTGTGGCTTGAGAATGCTGACGTTGTACCGAGTGATCGGCATGTTCACAATCACGAGTTCGATTTTTTCTCTCTGGCAAAACTCAGCCAGTTTATTCAAGAAAATGAACTGTGTTTTGTAGATATGACGGTCTGGCTTTTTGTAGCGTTGAATGTATTCCTTGGTGTTGTCGGCGAAATGCGATTTCGCTGTTTCAATATCCATAGGGGCGCTAATCATGGCGCCTGGCTTGATTTCGCCTGGCAAATAATTAGGCAGCAAGCGTGTACGATCCCACCACGTGAAAAGATGTCGCTTGTCTGGTGGCAATAGAACAACAAGTTTGTCAGTGACGAATTCGCTAACAGCCATCTCGATGTCCAATGAGTATTGATAGAAATACAAACTCTTGGAGAGCCAGAAATCCAGCTTGGATTGCGGGCTTCTGAATAACGCACTCGATACGTCATCCAAATTCACTATGCGCTTCAAGTAATGGAACGGCTCCGTATCAACCGGACTCGACAATGTGCTGTCGATGAAATCTCTTGGTGCTACGCCGTAGACTACGACTTCCGGACGGTCTGCGGTGTTCATCATGCCCTTGAGCATCATAAAAGCATCAGACGGCATTTGTCCTGGCGCAGACAGATTGAAGGTATTGAACTTACCACCAAACTTGGACTGCAGGCGATCATCGAGATAGGCGGCTTTGTGGTATTTGGTAAGGTCGATCTTTTGATTGAGGAAGTTGGCATCGGTCCCGGCAACAGCACTGACCATGAGCGAAGAGCCCAGCAGGGCAATATTGTGAGGTTGGGGATGTTCTCTCAAATCGTTGAAAATCCACCAGGACCAGCCGCGATAAATGTACTTGTAGGGATCAAAGTCGATCGGCGCAGAAAATGACATGTACAAATTAATAGCCGCGTAAGCAATAAAGGCGATGATGAAGACGCTGTTGAAGCCACGTTTAAGCCGAGGACCGTTTTTTCTTCGGTCAACAAAAGGAACGGGAGCGTTTCCTTCAATTATTGAAGGCGCTTGATTCACTGCAGGTGGTGCCAGTAGACCGGTCATTGAATAGTTCCTTTCAAGCCGGCAAGAGTGGTTGAATGATCGTCGGTTCGAGAAGGTTTATTCAAAGCAGTCATAACGGCTTGGTCTTTAACTAAGCGCTCAGCCAGTAAATCTAGCAACTTGGCACCACCACCTGAGTGTAGATGGACTGTGTCACCAAAATCTGAGAGTTGAAATTTTCCTGAAGCTTCCATGTCTATAAAAGATGCACCTTTTGCCAAGGCCACCACTTTGATGCTTTTCTTGTATACATCCCAGGCTAAATCGCTGAGCAAGGAGCGATTGATCTGCGTGATCGGCATGGCCACGATTACTACGTGAGTTTTGCGCTCGCGGGCAATGTTCAGAATGTCAGTCATAAACCGCATCTGCGTCAAATAAGTGTCCCACTTCAAGCTCTTATAGCGTTTGCGGTATTCAGCGATATTGTCAGAAAAGGCCGGTCGATTGGCCGCGGTCGTTGGTGTGAATAAGCACTCGTTTTTTGCCACTTCAAAGTTGCGATATTCAGGCAGAATAATGCGACGAACACTCATTGGCGACCCACCATTAGTGGGCGGTAGCAGTTTGGCTAGGGTTGCGGTAACAACACGGCTGAACGATGTCGACAAATCTACTTTTTGGCCATAGGGATACAATAATCTGCCTAACTCGTAATTCATTCGTTGTTGCCAGTCAGGAGAGATTAAAGCGATGCGATCGTTCACATCACCGAATCGACTGAGCAATGAATACGGATCAGTTGCAGATGGACTCGGCAAAAGGTTATCGAGGAAATCTCTTGGACCTACGCCATAAACAATCACGTTTGGGCGCTTCTCGCCTTTCATCAGAAATTTGGTGATCAAATAAGCGTCGGAGGGCATTTCTCCAGGCAAAGCGAAGTTGAACGTTGTCACACTTTCACCAGTCAATTTGGCAAAAGCGTTTTCGAAAAACAGACTGCGATGGTGGTGCGGGGCGTCGACTGGAGCATTCAAGAAATCCGCATCAACGCCGCCTAGAGGGGCGAGAACCAACGATGAACCGACAAAGTCGATTTGCGGTCGGGCCTGCTCGTTGCTGAGAAAGTCCTCTATTGCACAGGCCGTCCAGGTGTAGAACGGGAAGTCTGATGGGCTGAGGGCGCCAAGGCGCAAGCAACCCCACGCGGCGCTAACTGAAATAAACAAGACAGTGGCAGCAAAGAAGCGGCTTTTCGCAAGGTTACTCGCGAAAGGATGCCTTTTTGTTGATATTGATTGTGCTATTGCCAAAGGAGATGCCTGAATCGTTCGACTCGCAGAGCTTGCTTGCACAAGCCTGGACTCTACCGCCGACGTCGCAGTGACCATTAGAACTGGAAGTAGATGAACTTCGGAGAACTATCTGGACTGAAGATTGTGAGCACGCACATGAGGATCACCATGACTGCCACTTGCACTGCCCAGGGCGGACTCTGATAGAACTTTTTGTCATTCAGCCAATTAACGACTACTTGAGAGATCATCAGGATTGGCACAATCAGAACCAACGAAGGGAAGATAATAGGATCGCGAATCTGCAACACTGCCAGTTGAGCAGAGTTGAAGTGGGCCAGGGCAGCCGGAGCTTGGGCCAGTTTTAAAAGGATCTTGCCGGCAATATTTAGATCGTCGGCGCGGAAGAGAACCCAACCGAGACATACGATGTGGAACGTGATCCCAATTGAAACGACGTGATAGAGCTTCGAGCTGAGCAGCTTGGATGCCACTCCGACTTTCTCTAGACCCTTTGAATACTCTTTGTGCAGAATCAACAGTGCACCTTGATAGGCGCCCCAGGCCAGGTAGTGCATAGCAGCGCCGTGCCACAAGCCGCCCAGGGCCATGGTCAGAAACAAGTTGCGGTAATTCAACCATTTGCCGCACCGTGAGCCGCCTATAGGGATGAAGAGGTAATCTCTCAACCAGGTGGACAAGCTGATGTGCCAACGATTCCAGAAGTCGGAAACGTTTGCAGCCAGGTAAGGCAAGTTGAAGTTAATCGGCACTTTGTAGCCGAAAAGCATAGCTGAACCGCGAGCGATGTCGGTGTAGCCGGCAAAGTCGAAGAAGATTTGGAAAGCGAAAGCGTATGTGATCAACCATAGATCTAAGGAAGAGAAATTCTCCGGATGTGAGAATCCTGCTTGCACGACCATGGCTAGATTGTCGGCGATCAATACTTTTTTGCCGAGACCCATGAGGATCATCTGCATACCTTCATCAACATATTCCCACTTGAACTTGGCAGAGATACTCAGCTGGGGAATGAAGTCTTGGTACCGTTTAATAGGACCGGCAATCTGAGTGGGGAAGAAGGAGGCAAACAGGGCGAAGTCAAAAATCGATTTAACGACAGGTTTGCCTCGATAGACCTCAACTGCGTAGTGAATGAATTCGAAGACGAAGAAAGAAATACCGAGCGGCAGAAGAATATGAAGATGAGGTTCGTGCCAATTGACGCCAGCCAGAGCTAAACCATCTTTGATCGTATCGAGACCGAAATTCAAATACTTAAAGACGCCGAGGGTAACGAGGTTAACCGCAACCGTGACGCCGACCCACACCTTTTTCTTGTCTTGCGATTTTTCAATTCGATTAACAAGGAAGTAGTTGGCGACAGTCAAGCCAAGGATTAGCAATCCGTATATTGGACGCCAGGTCATGTAGAAAACATAACTCGCCACCAAAAGTAGTGGCACGCGAGCGCGATGCGGAAGCAGCCAGAACAGCAAAAATACTGTGGGCAAGAACACCAAGTACTGCAAACTGTTGAATAGCAAGTTACTTCTCCTTAGACACCGATGGCGGTACAACAAGCCTTTGATAAGTTATCAATGGCTCGCTGCACATCATATCGGGTGGATTTCAAGAATGTCTACCGAAGCGCCCCTCTCTTAACTTAAAATGTCTATAGTTTGTTTCTGCATGATTTCTATAGAATTTGAATACGTGGCGGTTTCGAGTGCTTGACTACGGCTATTTGAAGTCTTCTCTCATCTGAGAAAATCGATCGAAATAATTGATATTCAATCGGTATATGTCAAGCGGCGCTGGTGAATTTGTAATATTGCCAGACACTTTTTTTATCAGTTAGGCAAATCAATGTCACTACATATAGTGGCGCGCAGTGGCTAAAAAGGCAAGCAAACAGCCACAATCAACGGTGTGACCGGTGTGACCGGGATTTGATTGGGGTTGATGAGCTGAAGCCAGGCATAGAAGGCATCGACCCCGAGGGGCGCTAGAATTTTTACCGATATCGGTAAAAATTAAAAGGCTGTCCGGAGCATAAGAAAGTCTCATGCACAGTGATTAGAAGGGACTTGACCGACATAGAAATGACTGATTTACGACTCGCCCGCGGCCCGTTCAAATCCCTCCGCTATCAGCTGATATCCGCCACCATATACGGTTTTGATGTATTTTCGATCTGCCGTTTCCAGTCTCGTCCGCAAGTGGCGAATGTGGACGCGAATTGTGTCTACATCATCGTCTGGAGAGTAGCCCCATACTTCTTCGAGAAGCTTTCCTGTGGAGACGGTTTGACCGTGATGCTGCATTAAACAATGCAGAATTTCGAATTCAGTCGGCGTTAACTTGACGATGCGTTCTTTCACTTTGGCTTGTAAATTCTCCGGGATTAGCGTTATTTCACCCGCGTGAAGAATCTCAGGCAACGTGGACGACTGTGGCACTGAGCCCGATCTGCGCAGTAAGGCCCGGATTCGGACTTGCAATTCTGGAATTTCAAATGGCTTGACAAGGTAGTCATCAGCTCCGGAATCGAAGCCAGTCACTTTGTCTTTGGTCATGCCCAGGGCGGTTAGCATCAATACTGGGATGGGATGAGTAGCGGGATTTTGCCTCAGGCGCTGGCATACGGTAAAGCCGTCCAGGTCAGGCATCATCACATCGAGGACGACTAAATCCGGTCGATTCTGTTGGGCTAGCGCCAGTCCTTTTATGCCGTCGTTTGCGGTTGTGACCTGGTGCCCGAGCAGTTCGAGATTGATCTTTACCAGCTCAGCGATCGCCTGGTCATCGTCTATTACGAGAATCCTTGACAATTTCCTCTCCGTGGCCTCAGCCTTATGCAGAACTTACAAGTGACAATTTTACTGGAATTTTGACCGATCGCCCTGCGCGCAATACAGTCAGTGTAACCACTTGACCAGCTTTCTTTTGCTCCACGTATGACAACAATTCATCTTGAGATTTGACTGGAGTGCCATCAACCCCGGTGATAACGTCAGCCAGGCTGCGATCCACGTTTTGAAAAAGAAAGTCGCCGTCTCTATAAATAACTAACTTTGGTCCGCTTAAGCCAGCTATGGCTGCCGGCCCTTTTGGGTCCAAGCGTAGAATTCTCAGCCCTTTCTCAGTGCGCTCGAACGCCTCTATGCCTAGATCCGGTCTACTGACGCCGTGATGCGCAATTAACTCTGGCACAATTCGTTTGGCAATATTTATAGGAATGGCTAGCCCGATTCCAGCTGATTGACCGCTGCGGCTCAAAATCGCTGTCGTGATGCCGATCATGTGTCCTGACGAATCGAGCAGCGGTCCACCAGAGTTGCCTGGATTTATGGCCGCGTCAGTCTGAATTATTCCTTTGATCAGTCTATCTTTGTCGGTGCGTAAGGTTCGACCAAGGCTTGAGACTATGCCTTGGGACATGGTCCGGTCCAGGCCAAATGGATTGCCAATGGCTAGGACGCGGCGACCGACCTCGAGATTGGACGAATCGCCCAGGGGCAGCATGGTCAGTTTTTGCGTTGCTGGCACAACAATTTTGATCACGGCTAAGTCGTTCGTTGGATCCTCACCGACGAGCACGGCTGGGAAGCTGGAGCCGTCATATAAGGTGACGCGAACACTGCTCGCTCCGTTTATTACGTGATTGTTTGTCAGGATATAACCATCCGGCGAGATGATCGTGCCCGACCCGTACCCTTCTTTAGGAATCAAATTGAGGTAAACGTCTTCAGATGAGGTCTGGCTGGAGATATTCACCACAGCTCGATTGACAGCTTTATAGATGCGAATATTTTCGGTCTCTTCCGGGGTTAAGTGCGATTGTGCTGAGACGGCCGTTTTTGCCGCAGAGACAGCTGTTTTAGCGGCTGACACTGCAGTTCTTGCCGCCGAGACGGCAGTTTTTGCTGCCGCTGCAGCATGTGGTGGCTGAGCGCCACAGTCTAGAGTCGTCGTGAGAGCCAAAACTAGGGCGCTTGTGGAAATTAGAGGTAGTGAACTTTTCATATTAAGTCGATTCTGTGGTGTTAGATGTGGTGTCAGTAAGAGCATTTGCTTCCAAGCCGCTGGATGTGGTGCCAGCTGAAACAGTTGGTTCGGATGGAGGAGGCTTTTTCTTATCTCCAACTTTAGGTTCTGTTCCTTTAAGCATACGTTTTATGTTCGCTTTGTGCCTGTAGGTTACGTAGATGAAGCCAAAGACGCAATAACCAATCGCCGCCCAGGGCGCTCCAAAGAGATAAAACCAAAAGGGGCACGAGCCGACGCCCAGGATTGATGCCAAGGATATATATCCGCTCGTTTTGACGATTAACATCCAGGTTAGAAAAGTGCACATTCCACCAAGCGGGCTTAAGGCGAGCAGAGTTCCCAGCCCTGTGGCAGCGCTTTTGCCACCTTGGAATTTGAGAAAGATTGAACGGCTATGCCCAACCAGGGCCGCTGCCGCCACTATAGATGGTATCAAATGCGGATAAGTGAAGCTCCATTCGGGCGCCAGTCCGTGGTTGTCGAAATACACGGCAGCCGCCACTGGTATGTATCCCTTCAAAGTATCGAAACAGAAAACAAAGATCCCCGCGGCTGGTCCGGCGCAACGCCAAACATTTGTGGCTCCTGTTGAGCCACTGCCGAAAGTACGAACGTCGGTTCCTTTTAAAGCCTTAACCAACCAATATCCAGTTGGAATAGACGTCATTACGTACGCACAAATAATTAATAGCAGTGCGCTGATCAACCTAACGACTCCTCAGCGATTATCCTTTTTGGCCCTGGTCACTATTCTAATCGGCGTTCCTTCGAATCCAAATGCTTCGCGTAACTTTCTTTCCAAATAAGCCTCATAATTTTTCGTCATCAATTTGTCGTCGTTGGCAAACAAAATGAAAGTCGGTGGAGCGGTAGAAACTTGAGTTGTGTAATAGACTTTGAGACGTTTTCCACGTTTGGATGATGGCGGTGGCACGAGGGCCACGGATTCGTTGATGATTTGGTTGAGAAGTCCAGTGCCAATGCGCTTCTTTGTTTGGGCATGAGCGCGTTCGACTGCCTCAATGATCTTAGTGACGCGCTGTTTGGAAATAGCGCTGGTAAAAATCACTTCAGAAAATGCCAGGCTGCGAAGCTCGGTTTTCACATTCTCGGTATATTGCTTCATCAGTCTCGAAGATTTGTCTTCGATCAAGTCCCACTTGTTGACGACGATCACTGCGCCGCGACCAGCTTCGTCGATTTTACCGGCGATTTTTTGATCCTGGTCGGAAATTTCCTGAGTGGCATCTAAAATTAAAACCACAACATCAGCTCGTTCCAGGGCTCGCAAAGAGCGAACAACGGCGAATGCCTCAACGCCATAATCGACTCTGGACTTTCTTCGTATTCCAGCCGTATCGACAAGAATTAGCTCTCTGCCCTGGTATTTTATTTTTGTGTCGATGGCATCACGGGTGGTGCCCGGT
The DNA here is from genome assembly GCA_003151275.1 of Candidatus Melainabacteria bacterium. The sequence goes on along the minus strand of PLXC01000059.1, from coordinate 115,394 downwards.
ACGGAGGAGACAATACTTCGATTTGTGCCAACCAGAACATTTACGATTGATGATTTGCCCACGTTCGGGCGTCCAACAATGGCTACGGAGAGTGGCCCTACCTCTTCTTCCTCGACCAGCTCAGTACCGTCGAAAGGGATAAGATCCAGGTCGATTTTTGGACGAGTATCGGCTGGAAAATAGGAGACGATTTTGTCCAGCAAGTCACCAACGCCACCGCTGCCTCGCATCGCTGAAAGTGTGTGCGGTTCGCCTAAACCCAAACCGTAAAATTCCATGGCATTGGGTTGCTCTTTCGGTTCGTCAATTTTATTGACTGCCACCACAATTGGTTTTTTGCTGCGGCGCAGTAAGTTTGCCACTTCTTCATCCGCGCCAGAAATGCCGGATTTCCCATCGACCATAAAAATGATCACGTCAGCTTCGTCGACGGCAAGAGTGACCTGGTCAAACACTTCATTGGCAATGGATTCCGGGCTGTTGGGAATGACGCCACCCGTGTCTACGAGTAAGAATTGCCGACCGGCCCAATCTGTCTCGCGATAAATTCTGTCGCGTGTAACGCCTGGGCTATCGTCAACAATGGCGTGACGTGCTCCCACGCAGCGGTTAAAGAACGTGGATTTGCCAACGTTCGGGCGGCCAACAATTGCGACCACTGGTTTGGCCATGTTTTTAGTTCCTTTCCTTTTTGTATGCGTTCCGTCGGCTTCAGTGCTTTCGGGATCACATTTTATGCGTTCAGTCGGCTTCAGCAACTTTCGGCTGAGCAGCTTCGCGGAGTCGGGCAGCTTCGCTGCATAGACCCCACTAGTGTGCATAGCCACCCTAGGGCGCCTCCTTCCGCTTTGACCCGCTCAAGCCGTGCGTACATGCCGCGCTCTTTTCGCTGCTTCCTTCGGTCTACGCGTAGATGCCGCGTTTTGACTCGCCACTTTCGTTTCCGAGCTGAGCCACCCCGGGTGACTGCCACACAAAATTTAAACCGTCATCGGTTTAAATCCAAGATCATATAGATGAGTTCAACTGTGCGGCGGCCGGCAACCATTATCACTTGTCTGATGGCGCATTGGCCGGTGGCGCCGCCCCTTGACTACCCGGTTTCGTTACATCTTAGGAGTCTTTGTCTTTTGGTGGATCTTTGTGACCGAACTTCTTGCCTAGTTTCGGTGCCTGAGCATCAAGCCAGCGAACTAACGTGTCTTTAGCTGTATTGAGGAAAACAGCTGCTTCCGTATCCCCACCCAAGTCCGGATGAACACCTGGAGAGGCAATTTGTTTCTTCCAGGCGTCGATTACTGAGCGCTGCGTCGCCTCTTCAGGCTTCAAACCAAGGATCATGCAGGCTTTGCGAATCTCAGGCGGAATGCTTTTGACGACGAAGTTTGACACCACAGGCGGGTCCTGCGCAGGTTTAGCCCCGCCAACAAACTTGTTCCTAGGGCCGGCTCCCTTGGCTCCTGGCTCATCTTTTGATGCTGCTGCACCAGCGGCTGGAGGCGGTGAAGTAGTCCTTGGGGCAGTCGGCTCGTGTGGAATGTCAGCCGCTTGTTTAATTCGCCCTTTTATTAACTCACGCAGCTCATCGCCACCCATCGATGGTTCTTCTGTTCTGCTCGGCTTAGTGATCACATCGCTCATGATCTCGATTTTGTCTAGATCAACATAGTCATCAAGGTCGTCAAAAATATCCAGGGCATCGAGATCGACAATTGGCTCCGAATCAAGCAAATTCCGCGGATCCGAGAATGCTTGCAAGCGATCTCCGGTTCTTCTAGGGTCATAGTCAGGGTCAGGTCCGCTTGGTTCTAGCCGATCCAACTGATCAGACGTAACATCAGCCTCAGGCGGCACAAAAGAAGGTGTCCTCTCCTGAGTCGATTTGTCGGCGAAATTCGTTCCGCCCATTGGCCCCGGGTCGTAGCCAAAACCCGGTTTGGCATAGTCTTTGAGGGAGGCAACACTGAAATTGTAGACAGTTTGCAGATCTTTCCAAGATAACTCAACCAGCGGATTATAGGCACTGCTGCTAATAGTCGGTCCTGAACGGGCAATATTGTAAATCCCATCTGGATCTCGCAACGCCTGGTGGACCTCATGTTCCGCATTTATGTGCTCTTTCGTCGCAGTTGCATGTGGCGTTTCGCTCTTTCCTTGAGCGTTCGCTTCTTTACTCGCCATCTCACGAGAAGTGTATGCAGGCTCCATATCTTCAGCCTCAATTTGCTGAGAAAGCGCGTCCGCCACATCCTCAGACGAGATTGGTTGAGAATGAGCGCTAGCGGTCTCTTCTAACTCAGTCACGGGAGAATGGGCCAGATGCCGTTCTTGAACTACGTTTGTCAATTCACTCAAATCAGGGTCTTGTGCGGTCAAAGAGCCACCGCCAAACTGAAATTCTTCTGCAAAATGGCTGTCATTAGGTGAGCGCCCAAAATCGTAGACAGAAGTTAGGGGTTCAAAGTCACCAGTAGATGTTTCGACAATCTGAGACCTCAAATTGCCTTTGCCTTCACCGTTTGAAGGCGGATCTGAGTAGTTAGTCACTCCCAGCTCCTGAGCAGCTGCAACAGGTATAGGAGGTTCATAACTAGACTGAGCTTCTAAATCAGGCTCTGCAACGATAGTCTGAGCCGTTTCGGCGGCAGGTTGGAAACTCGCGGTGTTTAGCTCACTTGCGATAACTGCATTACGTTTGGCTGCCTCTTCAATTCCTGCCTGAAATCCCTGAACATAAGCATCTTGCTTAAGTTTTGTCAGAGATTCTAGTTGTTTTTCCAAATCCCAAATTGTCTCGTTGAGAGCTTGATTGTTCTCCTCTAACTCCGCGATTTTGTTTGTAACTTCATCGTTTGAGAGTCTGTCAGCCGACTCTCCGCTTCTTTCTCGATTAATTAAATCCATCAACTCAGGATTTCTGTACAGTGTTGAACGCGGCACCTGGGCTTCGCCCGACACAGTGTAAGGGTTGATATCAGAGCCCTGTTCTTTCAGAGCGCTTATAGCCGCGACAACACGGTCTTTATCTGGGTTTTTAGTCTGTGTGCCGTCGTCGTTGTGCATCGGTCGCGCGTTGATGTTCCGATTAAATTCCCATATCGGCAACAAAGTGACCGATACAGTGAGATCCAGCCTGTTTCCCTTGATGGAAAAGTATAGCCTTCTTCATATCTTATCTGTTTCATGCCACAGAATGAATTGTTTGCACCAACGATCTATTGCTCAATTTGTTCCAAAGCAGTTCAATATTCAGGATATGAGCAAGGCAAAGCTACTGATAAAGGGACGTGTTCAGGGCGTATTTTACCGCCACAGCACTCGTGAGAAGGCTGATGCCTTGGGGCTTGGCGGCTGGGTGCGCAATCTTTCGGATGGCAATGTCGAGGCTTGCGCACTTGGCGACCGTCGCGAAATTGAGGCGTTGATCGAGTGGTGCAAAGTTGGTCCACCTTCAGCTCATGTTCAGTCGGTCGATGTGGAATGGCAAGAAGATGATGAGCCCAAGAAGCGTCCTTTCGAGATTCGCTAACCGATTATCTTTGAGCCTTGACCTTCGAAGAGTTTATAAACCTCTTTAATTGAGAGTGCACCCGTTCTAGTCTCAACTTCCATTAAGTGGGTAGTGCGCACGGGCGAGGCGTCGTTCGCGCCATTTTCTTGGGGCGATAGAGGCGCCACCGATTTCAATTGCGAAGGCGTCAATGCGGGTTTATTCGGGGAGGTGAAAGGAGGCTGTTGGCCCCTACTCTCTCCTTCCTCAGAATCTGCAGGAGCTGACCTTATTTCCTTCGGTCTGGCTGAGCCTTGACCGGTTTTCGCGGCGCCGACGTGTTTGGCTGAAGAGTCGGCAATTACCTTCACTCGCACCAACACTGTTCGTCCAGTAACCGCAGCGGCGGCTGCCTTCAGATGCTCAAGTTTATTTTCAAGAGTTTTTTGGAAAGTCTCATTGCGCACACCGATCAAGAATTCGTCGTTGTCAAAACTAATGGGGAAAGCATGAGTGCTGACAATGCTGAACGTTGGAATGTGGCGCTTCTGCAAGGCTTCTTTTATATCCGACCAAAATTCGTCAATGTCGGGAGTGTTTGAGTGCTTCGATTTGGGTGCCGGTTCAATCGCTGCTGTTACCGCTGCTTCAAGCGCCGGCGCGGCTGCTGATCCGACTTGCGTCGTCGATTCGGCTCGTTCCCTTGGAGGAGCGATGAATGTTGCTTCTTCTTCTTCTTCTTCTTCTTGATCGGAGTCGGAATTGTCTTCTTGTGCAGTCGGCGCCTCTAGGAGCTTATCTTCGTCCTCTTCTTCCTCAGCATCTGAGGAGTTGGGTGGCGATGCGGAAGCATTTGCGGAGCTTGGTGGCGACGCCGCAGTTGAAAACGCGGCATCATCGGTTAATCGGGGTTCAGTCGATCGAGGCAAGATATCGTATTCATCGATTTCCTCAACGACATCTGGTTGTGCTTCGAGTGATTCGAGGGTCGGTTCGACAATCGGTGGACGCACCACCGGTGATGCAGCCCTGCCTGAAGGCTCAGGCTCCACATCGTCATAAGAGCTGTCGTCAGGAGGTGCGGTTGGCGGGATTTTAGCAGTTTGCGCGGCGCTCGCCGTTACCTTGCCTACGTCCCCATGGCCATTGCCGATCTTTGTGGGAGACGTCGATGCTGTTCCTAGCCCGGCTGCTGCCATGGCTTCGTTCATTTTTGAGGCGAAAGAGGATGAGGGTGTAGGAGCTTTTGATGCGGCTTGAGGTGCCGCTTGAGTTATTGGGCGGGGAGAGTCTTGTCCTCTAGCCTGTACCGACGGCACCGGCATTGGTGGCGCTACGTCTTCTGGCATTGGTCGGGAAGTTGTCGTTGAACCGGCTGGAATAGCGGATTTGATTGCTCCGACCGAAGCAGCAGGTGTCTGTGGTGAGTTCGAAGCAGCCGCTGGAAGTTGCCGTACAACCGAGACAGCGGCAACGGGTGATGCTGTCGTAGGCGCATAGGATGGACTCGGAGTAGTTTGTTGAGCAGGCTTTATCTGAGGCGCAAAAGTAGTCGGTCTGGCCGCGGGGAGGACTGCTGGACCCCTAGCAATGTCATCGCCCAAAACATTTTCAATCAGCCTAACGCGAGCATCAAGGTCTCGCACGAATGTCATATCGTGGCGATGGCACAAAGCGAGTAGTCCCATCTCAACGCTAAGTACGGGCTGACTCGCTCTCCTGCAACTTTGCTCGAGCTTGTCTAAATACTCAACCATCAAGGCCAGTTCGGCTCGGTTGAATGTTTTGGATTGAGTCACTATGGCTTGCAAGTACGACGGAGAGCCAAGCACTAACGAAGTCAGAGAATCAACAGTGACTCCGCCTGTTTCGTTGATATAGGAGGCTTTTGTCAGGTTGAGAAAATGTTTGGCCAATTCGAGAACCAAAACCGCTGGCTCTCTGCCTTCCATTAACAAAGTATTTGCCGCCGCTAAAACTGCGTGCCCATCCCGATTTTGGATCGCTCCGCTGATCTGTAAAAGTACATCTTCGTGCACGGCGCCAAGTAGAATGAGCAGATCATTGACGCCTACCGCTTTTTCTTTCGTTGAAAGGAGACTTGCTTGATCGAGCAGTCCGAGCGCGTCTCGAAGACCTCCGCCCGATCGCCTCGCGATTAACTCGAGGGCGTCGTCTTGGATGTTTATCTCTTCGAGATTGGAAATATATCGCAAGTGTCCCGTCAACTCTTTCTGGTTGACTAGTTTGAACATCAATCTCTGGCAACGGCTGATGATAGTAGGAGGAACTTTGTGTTCTTCTGTTGTCGCTAAGATGAAGACCACCATTGGTGGTGGCTCTTCAATTGTTTTGAGCAGCGCGTTAAATGCCTCTTTAGTGAGCATGTGGCATTCGTCGATGATGTAGAGCTTGTATCGTCCGCCCTGGGCAACAAGCGGCGCACGCTCGATTAAAGAGCGAGCGTCGTCAACGCTATTGTTCGAAGCGGCGTCGATCTCAAAAACAGAAGGAGAGTTGCCGGCCTTAACTTCAAGGCATGATGCGCAGACGAGGCAAGGAGATGCGGTCGGCCCGATCTCGCAGTTCAGTGACTTGGCAAGTATTCTGGCCGAAGATGTTTTTCCAGTGCCTCTAGGACCGGTGAAGAGATATGCATGGGAAATACGATCGTGATCAATCGCATTTGTCAAAGTCTGGGCTACTGATTTTTGACCGACGAGATCTGACAGCGATTGAGGCCGATATTTTAGATAAAGTGGCTGGTATGTGTGTGCCACGGGCTTTTAATTGCTCGAAAGTGACTATCTATGGTCAGATCCTAACCGATTTCTGATTTCCATTCCACGGGTTCATAAATACGCGCCTAGATAAATTCTTTTCGTAAGACCCCCACTGAGCCTCGATTGCAGTCACAAGGCTTTCACACCTGTGCGGATAAGATTGAATAATTCATCATAAAAGAAGGGAGATGTTAGTGAGCCAAACTATTCGACTGGCGCCAAAGCAAGTCGCACAACTTTCTTCCACGAAAATGCCTATATGCATTGGCGCAAGCATGAAGACTGGCATTAGCGCTTTTGGCTCTTGGATGCTTGGTATTGGCTCCATTATAGGATCCATGGCTTGGCTGATTCATGCCCCCATGCTGGCTCGCTCTGGTGCGGTAGGTGCCATGGCAGCGTGGGCGATTGCTGGAGTGCTTGTCATTCCTCTTGCTTTGATTTTGATGGAATTGTCATCAATGTTTCCATCAGCTGGTGGTCCATATTTATATAAGTACTACGCGCTTAAACGGCTGATGCCGAAGATGGGTGAACTGCTTGGCTTTCTGACCGGATGGCTCTTTTGGGCGGCTCTAATTGTGGGACTGGCGTGTATGGCTAATGGGCTGGTAAATTTGCTCAGCACGAGCGTTTGGGGCAGTGGCGAAAACAGTCCAATTTGGTTTGGTCCCACTGTGATCATTGCTTTGTTTGGCGCGACAACATTTTTGAACTGCCTTTCAGTTGAAATAGTTTCCAAAATAGTCAATGTATTTACAGCGATGAAAATTGGCATGGTCGTGACATTTGTGGGACTGGTATTTTCTTCGCAACACTGGTCAGTCTCGAACGCCTTGCAAATTCATCACACCGTAGGTGGTGCCAATATTGTTCAGAGCGTATCATCCGTTTTAATGCTTGCGCTGGCAGGATTCGCGTTTCTCGAATGCACCGCTTGTACGTCTTCTGAGACCGTCAATCCACAGAAGTCAGTGCCTAGAGCCATGTTGCTGACGTTGCTGTCTGTGACGTCGATTTATTTGATAATGTGTTTTGCGGTTAGCATCTCGTCACCCTTTTCACTGAGCGTGGACGGAACCAGCCTCGTTGTGGCGGGTACATCTATCCAAGCTAATTGTCCGGCGATCGCTGGTTATCTCGGTGGTTCAGCATGGGGTATAGGTTTCACCGCCTGTGTGGTCGCTTCGATCGTTGGCTGCAGTTTCAGCGCCTTAATGGCCTTAGCGCGAGTCGGCTATTCGATGGCCGAGACAAAACTGTTTCCACACCAATTCGCACAATTGCATCCAGTTACAAAAGTTCCTGTCTATGCACTTGCCTTTCAGTTCTGGTGCGTTTGCATAATAGGCTGTGCGGCAAATTTGCTTTCACGAAGTGGTGCCTTTGTGGATGCCTACACTTTTCTTGGCGAAACATTCGGCTTCATGTACGCTTTTGTTGCGATGTTGTACGGCTTCTGTGTGGTCAGTTTGCGATACACCGATCCCGAGTTACCGCGTCTCTTTCGCATAGGCGCTCGCGGCAATTGGCTTGTCTGGCTGATGGCGACCATCACTGCTGGGATTTGGGGCTATGCGGCATTCGGTTGCGTCAATTGGACCCATCAAGTGGCTGGCACGTTGGTATTGCTGCTTGGTGTGCCTATATTTTTCTATTACCGGCGCGCAAACCGAAGTCAAGAGCAGCGTTTCGTTTTCGATGAGTGAAATTGCTTGTTAATTGAGCTGTTTCCTGATCCTTATGCAAAATTTATACCGATGACGGTAAAAATTCCTGGGCAAAATTTGTACCAGAACTCGCCTTACCTGCAGGTTCAGTCCAGCTCTCTACTTCACAGTGAAGATGAGGACGCTTACTACTATTGGGGAACTTGAGTTCGTCGGTCGAGCCAGTTCAAAGCTTACTTGGCTGATCGGATAGACATAATTTTGCGCCGTCGGGCAATCCAACTCGCGCAGCATGAATGCTGGTTCGCCAAATTTTGCTTTCACTGTCTGAACATCATCGTTAAGTTGTACTCCGAAATCTGGTGCGATGAAAGAACTGTCAAAAATTCTCAATGCTTCCACAAGTCCATGGCGCATGTAGACATGCATTGCCGGTTCAGTTGAATTGGCTTTGTGCAAAACAAGCACCGTCCAGCCACCTATCAATTGTTTGTTGAGCTTGTTGCCTTTGACGGAAGTTAAGGCTTTACTGGCGTCAAAAGCGGAACTGCCGAGACGAACCAGCGGAATGCCGGTAATCACATTTGGTGGCAACATAGCAATCTCAGTTTTCTTGTTGGAGAAAGTACTGAAGTGTGCACCCGGAAGCTGATCACCGGCACCACCACCACCACCACCAAATGTCGGAGGCAACATGGCGAGTGTCTGATTCGGGGGGGGCGGCACTGTGGCTGGCGCCGCAGGAGCAGCTGATGCGGCAACCATCTTACCTCGAGCATAGTAATCACGGATGGTTGGACCGTTGTTTGCGCTTTGAAAGTATTGATTATCGCCGGGCGCTGCAACGTTTTTGCCCATGTTTGTTGAGGGAAGGCGCGTGGTTCTGTATATACTGGAATTTAATGGTGGCGATTGCGCTAGCGATTCGTCGTCACCAATAGAATTACCTGCTGCTCCGGCTCCGGCTGCAGAACTGATGCGGGCGTCTTTGATATTGACGGCGTTAGAATAGCCCGGCTGCAAATAAATTTGCCCTCGTTCCCGTTCCCAAAGCCCTCCGGAATTCTTGCTCGCAATTTTCAGGCTTGCTTCGCTGCGCGCTGCTTTAGCTTTGGCTACGGTTATATTGCCGCTTTCGGCCGCCCGTTGCAAACTGTCTGCCTGTTGTAGGGCGCCGCTGAATTTACTTAAAGAAGCGCCGAGTGGTCCGTTTGCCATTCGTCCAAGAGATCCAGTCATTCTGCCATAAGAAGCCGGTTCGGGCTTAGACGCTAAAACTGGGGCCGCGTCTTTTTTCCACACATTTGGGGCATAGTCCCATCTTGCTGATTGGCGTCGACCAGCAGATGCTCCCTCATCTCCATATGATGCCCCCTTTTCCCTATCCTTCTCTTTACTCTCCTCAGCCTGCGCCGCTATCAGCTGACTTTTTCTTCTCGGTTTGGACTCTTCATTGGTTTTCTTATCCATAACAACTTCACGATCAGCTTCGCGCGGATATCCATATCCATATCCGATTACAGGCGGTTTGATTGCTAGATTCGGTATTGTCGGACCTTGAGATTTTTCCTGCGGCGGTGGCGCATAAAGCTGTTTCGAGCCGGTCATAGCGATCACTGGACCCTTTAGTGAATGCATCTTTTGAGAAATATCTTCAATCAGTTTGATGCCTGATTCAGGCGCTGGGATAGTGCTCACGACTTTACGTGATGTCATTGTTTTGAGCATCATCATTTTGGCTTCCGGTTGAGCCTGCGCACTACAGGTAATGGCAATGGTATATGCTGCTATCGAAAGCAGTGTGCAAGTGATTGGCGTCCATTTCCTTAGTGTCTTCATTTGTTAGACCGCAGCCGGCCCCCCTTTGTTCTTTTCTTCAAGCTTGGTTTCCCAATCGTCTAACTCGGATTGGTTAATGAGTCCGCGTCTTGTCGCAACATAACACGCTCTGCAACGTTGATTGAATTCGCTTTCATGCGACTCGCCTCTGCCTGGAATTCCTAATTTCGCGTAGAGAGATTTGAGTCTAGATTGAACAGCCTTCTCTGTTAAATAGAGTCTTTTGGCGATAGCGTGGTCCGTCATTCCAAGCGCTATACATACAAGCGCTTCATACTCTGCACTAGTTAAACTCGTGGCTCTATTTTGAGTTCGCTGAATGACTCTGGCAATACCTGGGTGAATCCAACAATCGCCAGAAATCACCGCTCTTGCCGCTTCTACTACCTGCTCGTTGGAGGCATTCTTCAACACGTAGCCAAATACTCCGTTCGGAGGAACTATCTTCCATAACTGGCGAACGTAGACTTCGTCAGAAAAATTGGAAAGCATGACCACTCCCGTTTCCGGGAGTTTTTGCAAAATCAATTCTGCCGCTTTAATGCCCGACAATTGCGGCATTTTGATATCGAGAAAAACCAGATTTGGCTTCAGCTTCAAAGCCATGTCTACAGCCTGCTGACCGTCATGCGCTTCGTGAATCGGTTGGCGCTCGGGGAAGTTTTGAATCAAAAGGTTCTTGAGCCACATCCGGTCCCGTTCTTCATCATCAACGATCAAAATCGTCATCAAGCTTCACCTGTTGTTGGAGTTTCTACGACTGGTATCTTAAGCCTCAGTTCTGTTCCCGTGGGATATTTTTCCGGTTTTTTCCATTCGACCAGAGCGCCTATTAATTGTGCCCGTTGACGCACATTGAGCAAACCATGTGCATCCTTCCGAATCGCTTTAAAGTTGATCCCTTTCCCATTGTCCGTCACGACGATAAAAAGGTAACCCTCATGTTCGCGAATATTTAGTTCGACTATTGATGCTGACGAATGTTTTTGTACGTTGTTGAGGCTCTCTTGAACGATTCTGTAAAGCTGAAGCTTGGTGAAATTCGTCATGTTGTAGTCCGATCTTCCATCTCCGTCTTCGAAATTACTTTCGATTCCAGTTTCGCGGGCACAGATGGCCACCAAATTTTCTATCGCCGGTTTGAAACCCATGGTCTCCAACACAGATGGGTGGAGGTCGTTAATGACGCGGCGCATTTCGACGACGGCATGATCAAGCTTTTCGCGCATTAGAGTTGGCACCGGGTTATCTTGCAACTCGTGCGCAAGCCGGTCAGCCATTCGCGCCACAGATGAGAGCGCTGGTAAAGTTTCATCGTGAAGATCCTCTGCAATTCGCTGTCGTTCTTCCTCGGCTCTGACTTGCATTGACTCTCGAGCTTGGGCCAATTCTCTGTTTCGTTGCCGCAGGTCTGTGTCTAAATAGATGAAGGTGCCGAGACTAAAACCTAAAGTCAGTACCGCAAGTGGTGAGGCGGTTGGCAGTGCCAGGTGAAAAACTTGAAAGGCTAATTGAGCCACCACGACCAAAGTCATCGATGTGAATAGATACGCGGCTGTTCTTGTTCCGAGCGGCAAAATTGATGCAACAGCACCGAATGCGGCACCAATCAAAAGCAGAAGATGGTGAGAGATATTTTTGGGAAAACTGTAAATCACGTCGTCATTGAGCAACGTCGAGATTGCGTCGGCATGTAGGTTTATATCTGGAATTGATTCTTGGAATGGACTTTTCTTTTTGACATCGTTGTGCCTTTGAGTGAAAGTCGAACCGATAATTACTATGCGGTCGCGAAATTGGGCCGGATCAAAATCTGGCTGCATCGTGTCTCGTAATGAAATCGTCGGATAATCAATACGTCTGTAGCTCATATATAAAGGTTGGTCAGATGGCACCGAGAAAAACTGGCTCGGCGGACCCACTCCTTTCACGCGTCGGTAGTAGTTAATCACCGCCTCAGTTAAGGACGGCACTGGCGCCAAGCCCTCGGCGCTGAAGTTTCCTTCGTTGGAGCTGTCGATGCCGCGATAATTTATCGGCAATCTGCACACCAAGCCATTCGGCTCGTGGATCAGTTCATCGTATCCGTACGAGGCTGCGTGTGACAAAAAATCTGCCGCTGGTAATTCAGTGCTGCCTTCAAGACTACCAAATAGCGCCACTATAACGTTTCTATATTTCTTGATCGTGTTGATCAGATCTGGATTAGTGGCACCGCGTAAATCGAGATCGATTACCACCATGGTCGGCTGTCCGCTTTCGATCACTTCGAGGGCATGGGCTAGCTTTTTTTGGGAGGCTTGATCGTTAAAGCGAGCAATTCCCAGGTCAAATTGTGACAAGTCATCGAAATTGACAAGACTGATATCTTGCGATTTTTTGGGTTTCGGAAATATTGCTGCGATCTTGTCTGCCACTTTGTACCGCCACTCGAGCATGCTCAATTCCATCGATTCTAAAATCGGCGACTCCGCTAAAAGTAGTGTCGCCAAGCATCCCGCCATTGCTCCCCAAAACAGGCGTTGAAACAAAAGTCCATCGCGTCCATGTACTTTTAGTCCGGCGGGTAGCAGGCGTTTAACGGGCGCCAGCGATAGCCTCATGGTTTTCCTCGGAGCATCTCTCTGCTCCAAGAGTAGTCTAGCTTAGGTTTTTCGGCAAATGGCTGGGGTAAACCCCGAAGATCCTGCTGCGTTCTCCCTGCATAGGAGGCGGGTATTCTGCCGGCTAAGGACAAAACGTTAACTGTGCTTGCCATGACCTAGTCTCAGACTCGCCCAACGAGAGCACTAATGCTCTGAGTTGTTGGACGGTGCATCAAAAGTTTTAGAAATTGACATTTCTGGAACATTTCGCCTCGATTATGCGCCGTGAAGCTGGCTAGATAGGGAACACAGATTGATTTTAGGCATGCGGCTCGACCTCACCAGGCCCGAATCTCGAATCTAAGCCATAGCACACACCCTTGGAGGTAATCGACATGTTGAGATCGTTTTGTGTAGGAGCCCTGGTAGGCTTCCTCTTCGGTTCATCAAAAAAAGGTCACGACGTGCGTGAGGGAATCGACGGCTTTCTTACCGAGTTGACTTCGGGCGATACCATGAAGATGCTCGACGAAAAGAAAGACGAATTCACAGAGATGGCGTCCAAGTCTATTGCGAAGTTCTCCCACAACGAGACCAATGGTGATTCGACTGACTCAGCGGATAAAGATGTGGCTGTCAAACGGCAAAACAAAGATGGAAATAACAACGGTCACTCTTTTAAATCTGGAAACTCTTCTCCTAAGGATGAAACCCAAAAGTCATCACAGAAAAGAGAAGCGCATAGTTCGGACACACATAGTTCGGACACAAAGGATATGGAACAAAACTTCGAACCACAGTCGCAGTTAAACGAGACTCAAAGTGGCACGGCAATGGCGCTTGATGCTGACAAAGCCCAGGAACTTGCGGATAAGTTGGGCGCTAAACCGTCTACCCCTGAAGATGAGAATCTAGCGGCATTTTCTCATCCCGATGAGGAATTGAAGTCGGCCTGAAGTGTTAACTAAGGGATATTGTCATTTGCCGCAAATCGCGCTGGCGGAAACACTTAGGTTTCGCCAGCGTCGAACTAATACATGCACTGAAACGAGGACAATCTCATGACCTTTTCCCACCTAAACCGTTCTAAGAGAATCTTGCTGGCAACCATATTGACTAGCCAGATTGGGGCGGGCGCAATACTACCGGCGATGGCTGACACTTCAGTGCGTATTGCTGGATCGCCTGCCTTCAGTGTTCCGTTGGGTGCAGGCGGGCAGACCGCGAGCCAACGTGCCAGCGCCATGCAGAAGAATATTGATAATGCCCTCGTTGCATCTACTGACAAATCAGCCAACGCTGTCAAAGTTACTTTCGTCAATGGCCAGCCAGTGCTAACCCTTGGTGGATTCTATGTTGCCACCGCAGATGCCTTAAGCGCCAAGCATCAAGGCATAAGTGCGACTGCTCTGGCAAACAAGTGGGCGGCTGGTTTAAAAGCGTCACTTCGCAATTCTAGTTCGGTTAACACCTATATTGCTAATTTGACTGGCTCTAACAAGCCGAGCCTTGGACAAGCTGGTACAACCACAACGTCGTCTGGTTCTTATCCATATTATCGGCAAGGTCGCATTGCTTACATTCCCGCTGGCATGATGATGCCAGTGACAGTAAACACGTCGATTTCTAGTCAATCGGCCCGGGTGGGAGACAAAATAGAAGCGAGCTTGGCTCAACCAATTAACCTTGGTGACACGGAAATTCCTGCTGGTTCGCTGCTTTTAGGTCAAGTGACGGATGCAGTTCCTGGTGCCAGGATGTCACATTCGGGCAATCTTGGACTTAAGTTCACAAAACTGAGAACGCCCGACGGAGTGGAAACCCCAATTACAGCTCACATCGTTGGCACGCTAGGCAAATTCCAGCTTGCATCTGGGGCTCAAAGTGACGTTTTCAGAGGCGAGACCACGAAACAAAAGGTCGAAAAGGCTGCTATCCATGGAGCAATTGGCGCCGGATCAGGTGCTTTGCTTGGCACCGTAATTGGTGCAATTGCAGGTCATGGCAGGGGAGTGGGAAGAGGCGCGATTGCTGGCCTGGGTCTGGGCGCCGGACTCGGTGTGGCGGAGAGCTTAATGCTCCGAAAAGGGGATAACGTAACCTTGGGCTCGGGCGATGCCTTCAATCTTCAGTTGGATGCCCCGGCAAGTGTGGCAACTAGTTCAACTGCCATGTAGCATCCTGCATTGTGCCAGTCAAAATTTTTACCGATATCGGTAAAAATTCCGCACTGCCTCACCTGATTTCGATCCACATTTCGAACCACATTTGGCTCAAATTCGTGGTGGCCGGCTCGGAATTGCTCCAACTAAGTTTCGCCCCTTGGCAAAGCGAGCCATTAGTTATTCAGACCAAATGGTCTCTTTTTTACCGATATCGGTAAAAATATTCAGTTCGGCAACGCACAGCTCTTAGTCGAAGCGTTTTTGGTGGGAACTATTTGTCCAAAGTTAAGTCTGCAAGAACGAATTGACAAATTGAACGAACAAATTAAAATGCCTCAGGTTCCTTCCACACTTCCCTGGGGTGTTTTTTCATTTATTATTTGTCTGTAGCGTGGACTTTTCTAGGCTCAAATCGTAGGATGCTAGATTACTGTCCTCCAGTTGCCTGAAGCGTCTCCCGAACATGGCTTTTGCACAAGACTCTTGGCGGGAACTTTTAGCGGTCAGCAGCCATCTAGTTTGACACTTACAGGGGGCTAAGATGCTGTTGCCGGAAGACGATATTGGTTATAAACAAGATGATCTGAAACTAGACGCGGTTCGGGCTCAGCGTATCGGGTTGATCAGACCAGGCGACTACCTTTGTCAGAAATGTCAGACACAGTTTCCATATTTAGGAAATGAAGCTGCCAAGTTGCAATGTCCAAAATGCAAGAACACGTCCGCCGAGACGTTGACTCCCATTTACACAGAAGAAGATCCAAAGCGAGATGAGATGCTTGGAAAAGACGAGTTTAGCGCCGGCGATTGATTTGCACACGTTTTAGAGCCCGAGAAACTCTGGGGTATACCCCAGAGTTTCTCGTACGTTTTGACGGCAGTTTGTTATCGGCCAGCCGAGTAACCTTACAGTAGAAGCAACCGAAATGATCCCAAGATAGTTAAGGCACTCAAGTGTGGTACTCCAAGCTAACCACCCAAAAGCTGCACAACGCATCGCACTGATTTCTGGCTGTGTGCTGGCACTTACTGTGAGGAATAAATATGAAACGTTTGGCTATGGCATCCGCGATTTCGCTTGCCGCCTCGATTCTATTAGCACCGATGTCCAAGGCATCGGGTTTTATTGTTGTTGATGCTGCCGTATCCGGTGGCGCGATGCTCATGCCAATCCGGCCAATCATGGCGCCCGTTCCACCTATTCGCCCGGGACATCCCGTCGTCCCTCCCATTCCTAATCCAGGACCCAGACCGATTCTGAAGGGCGGAGTTTCATTTGGATTGCATATGCAATCCGAGCAGATCAAAGTGGATATCACAGACCAAGTCGCAAAGACATACATTACTCAAACTTTTTCAAACGACACCGATCGTAATTTGGCTGGCACTTACTTATTTCCGCTTCCAGAAGACACAACATTTAGCTCCTTCTCGTTGCATATAGATGGCAAACCTGTCGAAGGAAAAATATTGGAAGCGCAAGAAGCTCGCACACAATACGAAGCAATTGTTCGCAGCATGGTTGACCCTGGGCTGCTTGAATACGCGGATTACAAAACCGTAAGAGCTCGTATTTTTCCGATTCCTGCTCACGGCACCAAAAAAGTGGAATTAGAGTACACGCAAATTCTGCACGCTGAAAACGGCATGTTGAAGTATCGTTTTCCACTCAAAGCTGAAGGGGAAACCGCACCCATTGATGAAGTGAAAATCGATGCCAAGCTTTCTAGCAAACAAGGCTTGAGAACAATTTGGTCACCGACGCACACGATCACATCGACTCGGCAAGACAACAACCAAGCCAAAGTTGCGATGTTGTCGCATGACTCCATTCCGGACAAAGATTTCTTGCTCTATTACAGCGTTTCAAACAAAGACCTGGCCGCCAATTTATTGACCCACAAGAATGAAGGTGAGGACGGATATTTCTTGCTCACTCTGACACCTCCGGTGCAAAGCACACAAGTAATCGGCAAAGATATTGTGCTCGTTGCGGATACGTCCGGCTCTATGCAAGGCGACAAGATTGTACAAACCAAGAAGGCTCTTAAGTATATCGTGGAGGCACTAACGCCCGCCGACAAATTCAGTATCGTTCAGTTCAGTACTGATGTTGATTCGTTTAAATCACAAGTGGTTCCTGCCACGCCCGAGAATAAAAAAGCGGCGGTCACTTTTATCGATGACCTTGAAGCACGTGGTGGCACTAATATTAGTGATGCTCTGCATACGGGCTTGACTATGTTGAATCAAGTCAGTGATCGTCCTGCTTATGTTGTCTTGATGACAGATGGTGAACCCACAGTTGGCGAAACCAATATCAACTCTTTGCTTAAGTCGATCGCCCCAAAACGTGACACCAGAATTTTTGATTTCGGTGTTGGCTATGATGTGAATACAAAACTGCTGAACAGATTGGCAGAAGATCACCATGGTACTGCTCAATACGTTGAGCCAAGCGAGAATCTTGAAACAGCTCTTTCGGGATTCTATCAAAAGATCAAAAGTCCAGTTCTGAGCAATGTTTCGATCGCTTATGAAGGCATAACGGTCAAAGATTGTTATCCACGCGAGGTTAAGGACATCTTTGCCGGATCCCAGGTTCTGTTAATCGGCAAGTACAAAAATGGTGCTAAGGCAACTGTGAACTTGACTGGAAAAGTAAATGGTGTCGCCAAAGCTTATTCATTCCCGTTGAATTTTGAAAACAATTCTGCCGCACATACTTATTTACCTAGACTCTGGGCAATGAGGCGTATTGGGCATTTAACTCAGGTTGCCCAAGAGAACGGGGAGAACAAAGAAGTAGTGGATGAGATCATCGCCTTGTCCAAAAAATATGGCATTATCTCAAATTACACATCCTTCCTCGTTACTGATCCAAGCGAAACACATGGATCTGCTATGAATTCGGGTCGTCCGATGCCTGCCAGGGAAAGAAGTGCTGAAGTGTCGCGACGAGCTCAATCTGCCCGTTGGGACTTTGCTCCAAATGTCTGGCGCAAGGAAACACTCCGTGGTGGCGTCGGAGGCGGTGGTGGTGGTCCCACTAGTGCTCCGGTCGCTGGTAGATTGCTTAGCTCAGGAATGGTTCCACCGCCACCTGCCTTGACGCTGTCCTTTGCTGCTGCGAGCCCGCTTCCTGCGACGAATATGGGACGGTATGTGCATAGCGCCGGCGATAATGTTTATGGGGATGAAGGTGGAAAGAGCGTGCGCTATCGTCAGTCGGACAAGAAAGTACAAATCTTGGACGACTCGCCTAAGGTGCGCGACTCTCGTATGGCAAGTGTTTCCAGCGGATTCTATGCGTTGCCCAAGTCCAAGTCTGCAGTTTCTGAAGTTGGTCAAGGCGCCGTAGTCAATCAGAAAGCTCTGAACAAGCTGAAAAATGTTGATGTTCTTGCCAAAGATGAAGAGTCGAGCGGCGCCATCAAATCGATTGAAGACAAAACATTCTATTTGCGGGGCGGTGCTTGGGTAGACTCTACATACAACGAATCGTCATCTCCGAAAGCACAAGTGATTCAGTTCGGCAGCAAGGAATATTTCGACTTGATTCACGCTACTCCAGGTCTGTCAAAATACCTGAGCGTGGGCAGAGAAGTAATTGTTGTCTTCAAAGGTCACACTTATAAAATAGTGAGCCCATCAGCCTCCTAGGTTAGAACAAAAAAGCAACAAAGCCGTCGGGAAACTGGCGGCTTTTGTTTGCGCCCAGTCGTCTACTTCTTGCGGATTGTCGCCCGCACTGAGCTAACCGGCACTTTCACTCCAGAAGCTGAAAGAGTTCGTTTCTCGACTTCGAGTTGCTTGTGTTCTTCCTGGATTTTGGCGAACTCGACTGCGAGATCCTGTTCTTGCAAATTTAAAGCGTGCTGTTTTCTGACATCCTTGTCTACATTTGCGCTGTTTAGCATCGCCGCCTGAAGGCGTCCTTCCGTTTTCATCAGCTCAATTTGCGAGTCAACAAGGCGTTTTACAGAGTCCTTTAATTTGCCTGCAGCTAAATCCGCATTCCCCATTGCCTGTTCCATGGTGACGCACACGTGCGGTGGTGGCAGGTCCTCCATGTGGAATTCTTTGCAGTGGATCAGGTAAGAGTTTTTGTTTTTCTCGTACGCGGCACGACTGGCTGCGCACTCACCAAATTGGCGGCGAACATTTGCATTGTGTTCGCGATATTCAGAAACGTGGTTTGCGAATTGTTCGAGATCCGACTTGTACATCTGGTGTGCAGAGGCAAGCCTGGCGCCTTTGAGCGGCTTGATTGTGGGAACTAGCGTAGTTCCGTACCTATTGGCCGCGCCGTTAAGTCGATGTGTTTGTGCGGTGGATTCGCTTGCTTGTGCTATGAGGTGCCGTGCTTGATCAACAAACCTGTTGCATTTTTGAGTTATTTCGCGCGCGCTAGTTGATCGTGGATCCTCGCTCCGGTTGGGCGAATCCGCCTTAATGGTTGTGGTGTTTGTGCGACTGTCAGGCACTTGATCTGCGGTGGTATCACGTGCTGATTGAGCGCTCGTTGCTTCACAACACAGGGTGAGGCAGCAACATACGTTGATGCAAGTAGTGATCAAAAACTGTCGCGGTGAACGCTGCATCTAACTAACCTCTCTTCGTTTTCGAATGTGCGTGGTGCGAATGTGGCGCTGAGTGACCAGGAGCGTTCGTAACGTGTGCGTTCTTGCTATGCGCGTGGTGGTTGGGAGGAGACGCCTGTAAGTGCTTGCTAGCTCGCTGCGATGATTGGAGGGACTGGACAATTGCCTTGAGTTCCATCGGTCTTTCGCGGGGAATGTAATAAGGCGCAGACAAGTACGTTTCATTGCCATAATATCTTGTCGTCAATGTAGTTCCCCATGCTCGCAGGTTTGCATCTCCGGGCATCTTTTTCACAGCAAGGATGTGCTTGAGATTATTCGCTGACTCGGCTGTATGGGCAGCTCGCAACGCTCCCTCAGTTCTTGCACTATTTGATTGTACCCTGGCATCAACGTACGAAAAGTCGGGTCGATAGATAAGACGAGAGTTCGCAATTTCATTTCCTTCTTGTCTATGACGCGAAATATTTTCGGAAGATTGTTTGTCAATTTGACTCATCGCTATGTCTAATACTTTTTGTGAATCGGTGGGCGATCTTTTCCTCATCGCTTCATCGCCAGCAAGCACTATCAGGCAGGCTCTGGCGTAACGACCGTACGTCCCAAATGGATCAAGCATGTTTGACGTGCGGAAAGCATCAATCGCCGCCTGCCGTAAATTCAACTGCATTTTTGTTATGGCCAGATACGAGTAACATCGCGACATTCCAGGAGCCATCGCGCAACACTCTTCAAAGTCATCCTCGGCATTTTGGTAACGATGTCGATTGTAGTTGTCGATTCCACGATTCATGATGTCGATCAAACTTGTATGCGTTGAAGTCGGTTGCGGCGGCGGAGAGGACGTTGTTGTCGGTGGCGTCAGTTGACTATCAGAGCCATTTGTTGATGGAGTTTCGATTGGTGGCTCTTTAGGTGCTAATGCTTTTCGCAGTTTCGTATAACGAGTTGAAAGATTGCCAACAAATTGTTTGCCGAAGACAAAATGTTCCAGTCGACAAATTCTCTGTTCATCGGTATCACTGGCAAATGCGTGTGAAAAGGCATCCCTTTCCATTTGCTGGATCTGCGTGGTACTCGGGGAAACTGCAGTGGCTCGAATGGCGGCAGCGGCGGCTTGGCTCACCGATCTATCAGACGGCGACTGGCTTGTCCCCACTGGCGCAGGAGCGGAGACTGGTCGAGCGACGTCTGCCGATTGGGCCGCTGGCGATGCAACCATGAGATGCATTAGATGGACGATTAATACAATTGTGAATGCCAGTCGCACAATATTAGAGAGCACCCGCGTCAACAATAGCCGTTGCCATTTTGTCGAAGAGCTTAATTCCGCCCGTTTCGTTTGGATGAATGTCGTCAACAAAATCGGACGCGCTAAATCCGCGCCCCACGTTATAGTACGGAATGCTTTGAGTTTTACACTCAGCCTTGATTGTTGTTTCAATCTTTTGCACAGTCTCATCATCGATAACACCTGCCCAGCCAGTGCGTTTTGGCACTTCGACGATCATAAATGGAATGGAATGTGCATGGCAAAAGCGTAAGAGTTCCTTGTAAGCGCTTATCTGTCCGTCAATGAAAGCCGCATGCTTGGGCAATTCATTCAGAGTTTGCATCATTTTGGCAGCCATCTGTTCGTCTGTTTTGGGCAGCACGAGAACAGGTGAATTGTTCGTGAGACTCGCCTGTGTTGTTGCAATTAGAAGGCGTGGCTGTCTAAAGATAGAGGTCAGGCATTCTTCCCGCAAATCATTCAACATCTGGTCGTCGAGCTTCGGCGCCTTCTGAGCGCCGGGCTTCAACAATTTGTAGGCGGGGTTATTACTTGCATCCATATGCCAAAAGGACTGTACAAAATCCCGCACACCCAATCCACAAACGATGAGTTTGGGCTTGCGACCAGCCTTTTGCAGTGCTTCGATTTCAATCAAGTAATCGGAAACATTGGATCCTGCAACTGCTAAGCTGTGTACGCTGACTGGCTTTTGCAAGTGCACACTGAGCTGGCGTTCGAGTTCGGGCGCGCTGTCATAGTGCAGCAGTTTCTTGGTCAACTCGAAGTCAGCTTCGCGAGCCTTAAGTGACCGACCGAGTCTATGCTCCTCGCAGTAAACGGCTGGCACAAGAAAGACGGACGATCCCAACAATAGGCAATCTGGATCTGCAGCAGTTTGTAGAAATGTGTCAATTTTTTCGATGCAATCGCGCGAAGCGAGAGGCATACTGTTCAGGGTCGACGACTGCTTCCAGCGAAAGAAAAAGCCTGTCGTAGCAGCCAATACGGCTACGAAAATGATCAACGAGGCGATAGCTGCGCTGACCGCTTCACCGGCCCGCCAAGGTGGACTAAGTGCGCGCCGGGGCTTGGATGCATCCACTCTAGTCTTCGAGAAACTCATTGTCAGCAGTCCGTGCTCGGTCGAAGCCGCTTCTCTTGTGGAGGACGTGCTTTTCGCTGCATCTAAATCTGGCTGTTTAAGCGGTGTTACCAGTTGGTTCGAACGCTCCAAGAATCCAATTAGGAAAGCTTACAGCCCATTGTCATTAAGTACATTCGTCGTTTTTAATACCTGTCCACGCCTTAAGAGCCTGGTTTTGCCGCGCTCCGGCGTCAAGCCGATGGCCGCCTAAATTTTTACCGATATCGGTAAAAATTCTAGAAAAGGAAATTGCTTGGATAAGCGCGCAGACAGGCACATATAAAACGGTAACGAAGTTGTAGAGAGCGAAGCGCGGCATGACGTGCGCAGCGAGCGGGTCTGAGCGGAGGAGCCGCCCTAGGGTGGCTTATGCACACTAGTGGGGTCTATCCTAGGAGCGCCTATGCAGCAAGCTGCTCGGCTGCTGCAGCGAAGCTGCCCGACTCCGCGAAGCTGCCCAGCCGAAAGGAACTGAAGGCGACGGAGCGATAAACTATAGATTCGCTATTCGCCATGGGTTTCGAGGAGCGAGTACACCTTGTTCAAGTTATCTTCGCTCTCTTGTTGCCGACCATAAATGCCTTCGTAGGTCTCGAACTGTCCATTATGAGGCACTGAATGGTCTATGAAGATCAACCAACGACTGCCCTTTTCAGGCATATCTTTTTCGTTGAATTTCCAATTAGGGGGTGTAGGCGGATTTGAATGATCGTGAAACTCGTATTTGATCGGCAGACGACGATTTAAGGGCGGTCCCTTTAGAATTTTGATGATTTTATATTCGGCTCGGGCTGGCTGATTCCAGCGGATATCAGAATTTTTCTCATATCCCAGATATTCGGCGATGATCACAGACTCGGAGTGGCAGGCATTGGGAAGCGACAAGCCGAAGTTCTCTGCTGGTCCAGTCTTCGAGTCTTTACTGGAGGTTGTAACCGGCGCTGCCGAGCTTTGTGTAGTGGTTGTAGTGCTGACGGGAACCGCAGTTGCTGCCGCTGAGGTTGCCGTCGGGTTTACAACGGGAGCGCTTGCTGGCGGGACCGCTGTCGTGGGTGTAACAGGAGGTGGCGTTGTAACCGATGTTGTGGAGCTTGTACTGGTTGAAGAAGACGGAGTAACGGTCGTCGTTGTAGACGTAGTGCTGGCCGCAGGACTTGTAGCTGTGCCGGTTACAGGCGATGTGGGATTGCTAACCGGGGCGGTTGCCGCGATTGAAGGCGGCGTCATGATACCAAAACTGCACATGAACGCAAGCAACCCCTTTTCAACGAATTTACGAGCCATTCATAACTCCTTCTAGTGAATCAGCACACATCCAACGTACCACGTGCCTAATTATATAACCGTCTGGGCGCCTGCTTGTCACATTGAAGCAGCGCCAGCTTAGTTCTGGGCTCGTAACACTATGTGGAAACAGCTGTTACAGTAAGAGAAGGTCAGACGAGTGCTAATAATGATCACATCGCCATGAAAAAATGGTTGCCGGCTTCAGTTGTACTTCTAGGTGTCATCTTTATAGGTGTAGCGATGCTATTGAAAAACGGCATGCCCGATGCCGAAGTCGCCATCACGAACATTACAAGTATGTTTATGCTGGTCGCCGGCGCTATCTGCATTGTTGGTGGAATCGTCACACACTTCCTCCGGCATGAAGAAGATGTTTGGTAGGGCGGACGGATGCTACCGAAGCGTCTAAGGCAAGCTTTTCTATTCTCCGGATTCGGGTCTAGTTCCCGGGCAACCAACGCTCAAGAAGATTTCGCAGTTGGTCAATAAGGACTGGCTTCTCCGTATAATCGTCCATGCCTGCCGATAAACATTCAGCTCTTTCGCCTTGCCCTGTCACTGCGATGATTACCGCTCGTTGTTTATTGTTTTCTTGTTCGTACGACCGGATCTTTTTAGTAGCACTGAGACCGTCGAGTCTTGGCATTGCCAAATCCATAAAGATGATTGGGTAATAGTGGCTTTCATAGCGCTCAAACGCTTCCAGTCCATCTTCTGCAGCATCACAAGTATGTCCTAGCTTCTTCAGCTGAGCCTGAAGCAAGAATCGTATTTCGGAGCGATCATCCACAACCAATATTTGTGGCGTGTCCATTATTAGAGGGTCTCTTCGCGAACAGGATCCCCATGCCTAATTCAGTCTACAACGGACGACCGCTTAACTGATTGTTTTGCCGGCAAAACTTTTCGTAATTGATCATTTGTCATCTACCTCGCTTGATCTGCGCCTCGGTACCGCATTTGGTACCAAAGTTTGCAGTCTTGCGCTTTTGCGGGAAGACGCTTTCGCCCATTAAAATTGAAGTTGAGCAACCCTATTTTCCTTTATAAAGCGGTGAGACGCAGTTCACCCTGAGCCTCAAGTAACCAGATCGTTAACCCCGCGTAAACTCTTTGCAGCCACCTCTATAGGCTGAAAGAAGCAACTGCACCGGTAAACCCAATTTTTGAAAGCAAAATAGTTGAATTTATTAAGCTAATGCCAATACCAGATTGATATTATTTACTCTAACCAACTCTTATAAGGGAAACCCCGGCATTCTATGTACACACTAGCAAAGCCGCCCACGTCTTTTCTCGATGCCATTCTCAGTCCTGCAGAACTGAAAAAATTGTCTGAGGATCAACTGCAATCATTGGCAGAAGAGATCCGCCAAGAGGTCATCAACAATTTATCCAAGACCGGTGGACACTTAGCATCGAACCTGGGCATTGTCGAGATTACTTTAGGCCTGCACCGAACTTTTCAAACACCTCAAGACACTATTCTTTGGGATGTGGGTCATCAATGTTATGTGCACAAAATGCTGACTGGGCGTCGGGATCAGTTCAAAAGTTTGCGTCAATACAAAGGCTTGAGTGGTTTTATCAACCCTCTCGAAAGTGAGCATGATGCTTTCGTAGCTGGACACAGCTCAACGTCTATCTCTTTGGCCGTCGGCATGGCCATTGCGCGAGATCACCTCAATCAGAAGCACAAGGTCATTGCGGTGATCGGCGATGGTGGATTAACTGGTGGGATGGCACTAGAAGCGATCAATCACCTCGGTCACATTCAAAGAAATGTGCTGATCATTTTGAACGATAATGAAATGTCAATCAGCGCGAATGTGGGCGGTTTTTCGCAATACATGAAGCGAATCAAGGAAACATTTTTTTACCAAGACATTAAGGAAAAGCTTGATCAAATTGAAGGCAGGTTAGACAGAGCGCAGCTCACACCAGCTGTTTGGGAAATGATCATGTCCGTGAAGAAGCAAGCTAAGGAGCGGTTTGACACGCCTGGAATCGTTTTTGAGAAACTTGGTGTCAATTATTCAGGACCGATCGACGGACATAATGTCAGTGCTGTGATCGAGGCTCTGAACAAAGTGAAAGATCTGACCACTCCGCAGATCATTCACATCATCACTCAAAAAGGCAAAGGTTACGAGCCTGCCGAAAAGGACGCCATTAAGTTTCATGGAGTGCCGGCTTTCAGCTTGGAACCGCCTTTGAGCGAAAAGGTCGAACCGTCTCAAGCGGCCAAACCAAAAGTCAAAACTTACTCTGACATCTTCACTCAAGCACTTATTGAGATCGCCGAACAAGAACCAAATATGGTGGCGATTACTCCAGCTACAGCTGAGGGAAGCGGACTGGTCAAATTTGGCACGCTGTTTCCTGAGCGCTTTTTCGACGTTGCCATTTGCGAACAACACGCTGTCACGATGGCAGGCGGTATGGCTAAGGCCGGATTGAAGCCGGTTGTGTCGATCTATTCAACTTTCTTGCAAAGAGCGATCGACCAGGTGATTCATGATGTGGCGATCCTGAATTTACCTGTTGTCTTCGGGATCGACCGAGGCGGCTTGGTGGAAGATGGTGAAACTCATCAAGGTGTTTTCGACATCGCCTTTATGCGCAGCATTCCTAATCTGAAGGTTTTAGCGCCTAGAAATACTCGTGAACTGCGCAACATGGTTTATACCGCTGTTAAGCAGGCCAAGGGTCCAGTCGCGATCCGCTTCCCACGAGACAAGGCTATTGAACCGGATCAAGCTGGCGAATTCGAAATCATAGATTTCAGCAAATGGGACGTTATTCATTGCGGATCGAAGGGCTCCGATAGCAAATCTGATCGTCACCCGCAAATGGTTATCCTAGCTTATGGAGCGATGGTTGAAACGGCTAAGCAGTCACTTCCGCTCCTTCAGGCTACCGGGGTGGATGCCACCATCGTAAGTGCTCGTTCCGCCAAACCGTTGGACTCGGAGTTACTCAAATCGTTTGTGGAAAACACTGCCAATAAGATAGTTACTCTCGAAGAAGGCTGCATGGCAGGCGGCTTCGGGGCGGCAATTCTTGAATGGGCGGCTCAACACAAAGCCAGAAATCCACAGGTCAAACAAGCGGATATTGCCGTCGTTGCTCTTGAGGACAGATTCGTTGAGCACGGTGCGCGCAGCATCCTACTAGATGATTATGGATTGAGCCCAGACAAAGTAGCTAAGTTCGTTCTGGATTTCTCGCGCGCCTAACTTCCTTACTCTTTACTTTCGTGCGGCACCCAGTCTCCACTAGGCGTTAGAATTTCGTGCGGATCAAAGCGCGCCTTATATTCCATCGAGCCGCAATTTTGCACGTAATAGCCCAGGTAAACGTAAGGCTTCTCAGCCAGCTTTGCTTGCTCAAGCATGGAAAGAACTATCCATGTGCCTGGAGAGAGATGGCGGTAATCTGGATCATAATAAAAGTAGACGCCCGAAAATCCCATTGGCAATGGATCTATGTAGCTTATGGCAATTAACTTTCCATCTCGATAGTATTGCCACTCTTGCATCGGAAAGGGATTTTTGATCATGGAAGAAATGGTGGCAGAAGGTGAGTTTTCCCGTCTCGGCCAGCCTCTGGTTTCCGTATGATGTTCGTGGTGGCGGATATATAGAGCCACCTTTTCCTTTGTCACCGAAGGAACGGCAATTCTCAGTTCCGTATCAAGATTTGCTTTCGTGACTCGGCGCTGATTTCTGTTTGGTTTGAACTCGCTCACCAGCACTCGCAAAGACTCGCATGCCGTACAGGTTTGGCACTGTGGTCGGAAAAGAGCTGAGCCGAATTTTCTCCAGCCTTGATTGATTTTCTGTTCGTATTCTTTGGCCGATAACATCGCCACGATTTCATACTCGAGCTGCCAATTGCGATCGGCCAGATACTGGCACTGACTTGGTGGAGTTTTAAATCGGTATACGGATAACACTTTTAGCCTGGTATTAGATTTGGTGCTCTAAACTTCTCGGCGTCCTTCCATCGCTTTGGATAGGGTTGAGTCATCTGCATATTCCAGATCGGCTCCCACGGGCAATCCAAACGCAATTCTAGTGATCTTTGCTCCCAATGGCTTGAGCAGATGATTCAAATAGAGAACTGTCGCATCTCCTTCAATGGTGGGATTAATAGCCAGTATAACTTCCTCCGCTTCGTCGTCGTGAACCCGGTTGAGCAATTCGCGGATGCTCAGCTGTTCTGGACCTTTGCCGTCCAGCGGTGAAATCAATCCGGTCAGGACGTGATAGCTTCCTTTAAACTCACGCGTTCTTTCCAAGGCAATCACATCTCGCGATTCGGCAACAACGCAAATTTTTGACCGATCTCTTTTGTCGCTCGTGCAAATTTCACAAGGATCAATGGACGACAAATGAAAGCATTTGCTACAGTTGCGCACCTTGTCTTTAGCGTCGACGATCGCAAAAGCCAGCTTCTGAACCGAATCGTGGCTCATGTTGAGGACATAGAAAGCCATCCGTTGTGCCGATTTCGGTCCAACGCCGGGAAATTTTTGGAATTCCTCAATTAGCTTTGCCAGCGGTGGTGTGAAAAACATCGCAATCCAGTCAACTAGTCTCTCTGATTCGTAGTTTAGCTGAAATTGGCTCAGGAAACCAAGCTGCTAAGCCTAAAATCCAAGACCAGGCGGCATTTTGATATTGCCAAGGGCTGGCTTCATTTTTTGTTCGCCAAGCTCTTGCGCTTTCACACATGCATCCTTAATCGCCATGAGGACAAGGTCTTCGAGTGTTTCAACGTCGCTTGGGTCAACCGCTTCGGGTTTGATTTTTACGCTTTTAAATTCCATCGCGCCGCTGCATGTGACAATCACGGCACCGCCACCGGAAGAGCCTTCAACAGTGGCCTGGGCAAGTTCTTGTTGAACCTTCAGCATTCCTTGCTGTGCCTTTTGCATTTCTTGCATCATTTTGTTCAGGTCAGGCTGCATGTGTGTACTCCACGAAGATGAATGATTCGCTTATTATCGCACCAGCTCTGGTTGGCGATTGGTTGGCTGCAGTAACAGTAAATGTTTCTTAAGGAGAGCTTTCAAGCTGCTGGCTAGCGAACTCCCTTTCAACTTATACTGTGCATTCTATATACAAATAGGTCCTGTTCCCCGACAAGGAAGAGTCAGCATGCAAGATTTTGATACGACAACTGATGACGGCGCAACCTCAGCCAATGAGAACGAGGAGACACGTGAGAGCAACCGGGAAAAATTTCGCGTTTTTGCTAAAGGTGCTTTGAAGAAATTTGTTCTATTTCTCTCGTTCGGACCAGGAGTATTGGGTTTCCTATGGCTGCTTGGACGAATCTTAAAACGCTAGGCTTAATCGACCCGCTCAAAGCTCTCGAAAAGCGAAATCCTAGCTACTTCAGCAGGTACACCGGACTCGATGACGAATTCGGCTACAAGCTTGAAACCTTTGCGCGCTGGGAACCGATTTTTCGTTTCTGTTACGAGGACTACTTCAAAGTCGATTGTCGCGGCATTGAAAATATTCCTGAGCAAGGACGCGCAATTTTGGTTGGCAACCATTCTGGCTTACTGCCTCTAGATGGTGCAATGATCACGATCGGCATGTGCAACGCGCACAAGTCGCCACGTCGAGTTCGCTATCTTGTCACCGATTGGTTTTTCACTCTGCCTGGTGTAGGTAATTGGATTCAAGAAACTGGACAAGTGCGAGGCACACTCGAGAACGCTCAAAAACTTCTCGAACGTGAAGAACTAGTAGGTGTCTATCCGGAAGGTTTGCGAGGCGTTGGCAAAGCTTTTCCGGAAAGGTATCGACTCTTAGATTTTCATCCTGGATTCGTGCAATTGGCGATTGCCACGCAGACAAAGATTATTCCTGTTGCTACCGTGGGTGGTGATGAAATCTTCCCAAATTTTGTCAACTTGAAGGCTGTCGGGCGGCTTTTGAAAATGCCATTTTTCCCGATTACCCCGTCATTCCCCTGGATGCCGTTTCCTCACATGTTCATTCCGTTGCCCGTGCGATGGTTGATCAATATCCACAAACCGATTGATCTTGGCTATCCACCAGAGAAAGCGAACGACAGAAAGTTGGTTCTCAAAATCGCCAGAGAAATCCAATACGACATTCAGCGGGATTTGAATAAGCTCTTGCGTGAACGCAAGTCTTTGTTCACTGGCTGGGAACCCGACGAGCTATAACAGGAGCAGTCACGTGACACCATTCGCCAAAGCCTATCGACACTATATTAAGAACACTCAACAGTGCGACAACTATTTTGGTTTCGACATTCGGAGACTCGCATCTGTTGAGCCTTTTCTGCAGTTTCTATACACAGACTGGTGGCGAGTTCAGTTCACTGGGTTGGAGACTCTGCCCAAAGAAGGTCCTTGTCTTATCGTCGGTAACTCCAATGGATTGATTCCCTGGCCCGCCTTCATGCTGATGTATGCCTTGATGAGTCAAGACAACCCGCGACGTTTGACGATCGTTGCAGACATGGATTGGATCGAGGACGAGCGCGTTCATTCCTATCTGCTTCAGCTCGGATTCGTTCCCTGGTCTTCTACCAATTTGAAGTATTTATTCTCGAAGGGCGAAGTCGTAGCCATCTTTCCTGAATGTTTGCCGGCGTCAAGCAAGCCGTTCTCAGAGCGGTATCGGGTTCGCGAGTTTGATTGGACGAGATTGTTGCCTGCGATCGAAGAGGGTACCGCCATTTATCCGATGGCGACGATCGGATGCGATGAGGCATCGCCAACGTTAGTCAATCTGGATAGTCTAGCGAAGTTTTTGGGCATACCCGCTTATCCCGTCACACCCTTCTTTCCCTGGTTCCCATTCCCGGCCAACCTCGCTACACTGCCTGTGAAGTGGAAAATGTCGGTATTGAAACCAACTGCATACGAAGCGCATTCGAATCGAGACACTCTGGAAGATACCGCCAAGAGCCAATCGAGATTCGTCGAAGGTCAGATTCAAGCTGAACTCAATCGACTATTACGCACACGCATCAAGACCTTCATTTAATCCCTGGGAGCGCCTAAGAGCGCCGGCATCCTCGCCGCCATCTAAAACCTGGGGCGGATATTTGAGCGAGAGAATCATGCCAACACCGAGTCCACACGGACCGAAATCCATTAAACGGACGAAGTCCATGACACGAACCGAAGCCCATGACACGGACCGAAATCCATTAAACGGACGAAGTCCATGACACGGACCGAAGTCACGGACCGAAGTCACGGACCGAAGTCACGAACCGAAGTCACGGACCGAAGTCTGTTACGCCGACGATCGAAGGTGGTTAACTTCTTCCATAATGCGTCGCATTGTATGCTGAGCTCTGAACGCTACGTATGGATTCTCATCTTCACACAGTACTCTTAGCACCGCCACCGGTACCGTATAGCTTTCCGCCAATCTATGCCTAACGTCCGGATTGTCGTCTTTAGCCAATCGCCAAATTGTCTTGATCGAGAGTGTCGGATTCTCTGCGACCGAGGCTCTGACTTGCGGATGAGTATGCGCGGACAGGCGAGCTAGCGTAGTCACATGGGTGCGCGGGTTCTCGGCAATCCTCTCAAGCAAAGTTGGTGACTGATCTCGAGCTAGATGTTCCAGTACTGGTGGGGGCGTGTTCGGATTTATGGCCAGTAACCAGCGGATTCGAGCCGCTTCTTCTTGTACTGCTTTCTTCGCTTCTTTTTCGCCAGATTTTGTGCCGGTTTTTTCAGCCACGCTGTTGAACAGTAACACTTTAAGCGCCTCCCTTATGTGCTCTTCTGGGCTCTCCCAATGGAAACAGTATGCGAATGAAAGGTCGTAATCCTGCTCTTCAGTTTCAGTCATACGGCTTACAGCGCTTCACTGGATCGTCCAGCAGGTGCTGCCTCGAGATTTATTCCTAGAATTGCAATGAGCCTTTGCCAGGTCCTATATCAATTATTACCGAAACGTAACGCAGCTCCGGTTAGGAACGCCTATATATTCGTATAGGCATTTCCTGTTGGCTGCGTTACATTTTGCCCTAGGTTTTAGATCAGTTCGCTGCCTTGCTTAGCCGATGATAGCTCTTTCTGCAGCTGCATTGTCCAACTTAGATCGCTCGAGCGTATCGATAGAGGCTTGTGAACAATCGGTTCACGACTGCAATCGGTCTGCTTTCTTCAGCTTGACGAATTTCGTCCATTCTGCGGCAAAGCTCCATTCTTCGGAAGGTTTTCCAATTTACCGACGCCGCTGCCACAGGTTTTATGGCTTGGACGCGACTGATCGTTCTTTGAGCACGACAAGCAACGTACGGATTATCATCCTCGCTCAACGCTTTCAATATATTCATAGGCAATTGATGGTTTTCCGCGAGTTGATATCGAACATCAGGATTTTCGTCGATAACTAGTATCCATAGCGTTTCAAGTGGCGTATTTCGATTTTCTGCCACCGACACTTTCACATCTATGTTGGGATGGGATGCCACCATGTTGAGAATGCTTGGCGGTGTATTGGGATTGACTCCGATATGCTCGAGTACCGCTGTCGAACAAACTCTGGCTAACCCTTCTAACACTGATGGCGAGCTGTTTGGGCTGCTTGCTATCGTGACGGGTGCATTGTAGTTTCCTTGTAGCGCTTGGGCCGGCTGCGCGGGATAGACCGAGTTAACGATGAGATCTGATCCTGTCATGTTCATAACTTTTCTCCCTCCAATATTTGGAAGTTTGGATAGTAGTCTTGAATCGCCGTGATTGCATGTACACAAACAGCGAACATTTTGGACAAAACTATGATAAAAATCTCACAAACTTCCCGAGAGGATGACTAGGCAGGCGATTTCAAGTAGGGGCTCTGATAGAGGTGGCTCCAGCCGAATATTTTTACCGATATCGGTAAAAATTCAGGCTCGCTTGAATCCTATTAACTGAAGCCGGCGTTAGCTCAGGCCAGGGAATGTAAAAGATCCTCTATAAAAATATGGTCTTCCCTAACACCGCAATGAGCCTGCTGCGGCTATGGTTATAAAGGGTACTTGTCTTCGCCTTAATCGGTTCCATACCCGTTTTCCCAGAAACCTCCGGATAAAACTATGAATTCAGACTCTGATGGTGAGCCGATGTACAAGAGCACAAGCAAATTGCATTGGAACCTGGTGCATGACCCGAATACTTCAGGATTGGTTTTGCATGAACTGTGCGAAGTGTTACCTGACTATTTATTAGAGAGAATTGCCGGGCATCCGCACGTGGAGCAATACACATTGGTTCGTCTGTCCATGCATCATGATCCTGACGTAAGAGCGGCGGTCAGTGAAAATTTAAGCACACCGCCCGATGTTCTAGCGTTTTTGCTAAAGGATGAGTCTGCGGATGTTCGATACACAATGGCTGAAAATCACAATCTAGCGATTCATCTTCTGGAGCAACTCGGTGAGGATGAGAATCCATATGTTTCCTCGCGAGCTCAGAAGACTTTGTTTAGACTGCAGGAAGGCAAATGTGTCCAGGCCGTGTTTGACTACGGCACCGCTTACGAAGAAAAGTTTTTGGAGGGATTTTAATCCTCGATTGCAAAATTACATGTAAATGTTCGCCTCCATCGCTTTGGAGCGGCAGTCTGTCGAATTTAAATTGTGCTGCTTAAATCGCTAACGTTTTGTTAGTTGGAACACTACGTCTTGGAGCGGAGTGCTAATCGGAATATTTTGGAAAATCTCTTAGAGCGGAAATGCTAAATCGCGAACATTTTGGAAAATCTCTCAGCGCAGGACTAAATCTGATGCCTGCTGATTGGATACTGCCATTACAGGACGCTACCGCGGAATCTCTCCCAAGTAGTGGTGCTAAACACAGTGACACTATAGGGGAACACCAATAACTGATAGCCCAATCTGATTATAAGGATGCACAATGAGTCGTTTGTTTTTTATTCTGTTGATCGTCGGTGTTCTGACAACACTAGTCCTCCCTTCAATTGGTTCGGCACAAGCTCAAACTAAGGTTCCGAAGAGTTCAAATGAACCCAAACAGCTTTCCCTTGATGCTCAGTATCAGCAAAGATTTGCTCTCTACGAAAAGAAAATAGATCAGGCTTTAGCTTCGGGATCTGTCTCACCGGCCGAAGCGCTTAGCTTCAAGACTAAGGTGTACCGCCTGAGTCCATTCGATTTAATGGACCTTCTATCGACCATGCCATACAAATGCCAAAACTTTCTCCTATAACGGAAATGCGGGGGGTAATAGAGTTCGCCTTTGAATAGAAGGTGAGACTTCGCCTACTTCCCGATTGACGAGGGAAAGGTTTGGACGGCTGAGGTCGCCATGGAACAAACGCAGCTACAACATACTAAGTCGATAAACATTCTGGTGGTTGAAGACGTTGCAGCCTTCGCTGCCGGTGTAGTCGCGATGCTTCGCTATTCACTCACGAATACCAGCACCATTTTTGTCGCAAGTTCACTGCACGACGCGGTGCACAAACTCGAAGAGCTTGAAGTGAGTGTAATATTGCTTGATTTGACTTTGCCTGACGGATGCGGCGTGCAGGCTGTGACAGAGATACGCAGTAAGACTAGCGCACCAATTGTGGTGCTTTCAGGACAAGATGATGAACGCGACGCAATAGAAGGTCTCAATTATGGTGCGCACGATTATCTTTTGAAAACTGAGCTAAATGGGCGACAATTGATGCGCTCAATAAATTATGCAATGGAGAGGCATCGCGCAGACCAGGCTGAAGCTGATGTGCTGAGACTAAGGAAACGACTCGATTCCTTTATGCTGACGATTTCACACGATTTGAAAAATCCACTGATCGGTGCAAATCGAATGCTTGAACTGATGGTCACTGACAAAAGTGAAACGATCTCCGATGGGCAACGGGACCTTCTCATTCGGATTCGTCGTAGCAACGACGAGCTGCTTACCATGCTCCGCAATGTTATCGATCAGTGCAACAGCGGTCGGCATCAAAAAACTCGGGACGACGAAAAGTAGACTAAGGAAAACATCCTCCGTCGGCAAGCTATCGCAACTGAGGGCTTAACACTTGTTCTTTAATCCATTCATACCATGCGTCTAAACCATTTCCGCGAAGGGCCGAGATCTCGAATATTTTGATCTTCGGATTAACTGAAAGCGCGAACCGTTTGCAAGATTCGATATCGAAATCTAAATGTGGCAGCAAATCCATTTTGTTCAACAGCAATATTTCAGCCGCTCGGAACATGTGTGGGTACTTGACTGGTTTGTCCTCTCCCTCTGTGATTGAGAGAATGGCGACCTTGCACTTCTCCCCTAGATCGAACAGAGCCGGGCAAACCAGGTTGCCGACGTTTTCAATGAAGACCACCGAGTCGCGGGGAGGGGTCAACTGTTTTAGCCCAGCAGACACCATCTCAGCGTCTAGATGACAGCCAGCGCCTGTGTTGATTTGTATAACTTTGCAGCCCGTCTTTTTGATTCGCTCAGCATCGTTAAGGGTCGCTTGATCGCCTTCAATGACGGAAATACTCAAAACCGTTTGCAAATCTTTAATAGTGCGCTCCAGCAACGCGGTTTTTCCCGCGCCGGGTGAACTAACAAAATTGAGGGCGAGTATGTTCGAGCCCTCAAACCAGCCTCGATTGCGTTCAGCAAGTTTGTCATTTTTGGCTAACACGCGCTCTTCAAGTGAGATTACTGTTGAACCTGAAGATATTTTGCTACTGTGTTCACTCGCAGAATCTGATTTATGATCGTGCGATTGTCCCTGCGCATGGGAGTGATCTTGTTCGTGGGAGTGATCATGCGGATGTGAGTGATCGTGCTCATGGGTGTGATCGTCCGGATGAGAATGATCATGCGAGTGGGACTGATTGTGCTCATGAGAATGATCGTCCGGATGAAAGTGATCGTGCGGATGAGAATGATCAGGGGAATGATCGTGTCCAACAATTACTGATTGTCCACTCTGCAAATTAACGACCTTCACGTTCGAATCGTCGGAGCATCCACATGTAGCACACATCACACAACCTCCATTTCCTTGATATTCAGCTCCTGTCCGGTTACACAAGTAATTTCCCGGCAGCCGCACTGGCAAGTTCCGGCCAGTAGAGAAAGATCCATCTCTTCGCTGCAAAGATTACACTTGCCCCGACCGGGGATTTCATCGATCTCCAGAATTGCTCCTTCTAAAACAGTGCCCTTCGCGCACAAGTCAAAACAAAAGCGTATTGCATCCGGCATGATCGCTGATAGCTTACCGATTTCAAGTTTTACTCTGCTTACTTTCTGCTCTCCGGCCTTTTCGCCGACGATAGCAACAATGTTTTGAGTAATACCGAGTTCATGCATTAACATATCCTCGGAAGTTGATCACCCACGAGCATATCTACAATTCGTTCGCCACCAAATGCGGTTTGCAAAATCACGGTGCTTTCTGGAGCCCCTGATACTTCCCCAATGACGGCGCTATTGATACTGCCCTCAGTTCCGCGCATGGAATCCAGTGCCGCTTCCGCATGTTCTCGCGGCACGACCACAACCACTACTCCCTCGTTGGCGAGGTAGAGTGGATCCAAACCAAGAATCTCGCACATACCTCGAACTTCGCTGCGAATTGGAATCGATGTTTCTTTGATTTTGATACATACACCGCTGCTAATGGCAAATTCATTGAGTACCGAAGCAATACCACCTCTGGTGGCATCGCGCATGCAATGAACTTGCGGACAGGCTAGCAAAAGATTCCTTATTAATCCATTTAGAGGCTGACAATCGCTCTGAATGTCGTTCTCGATTGAGAGATCGCCGCGCGCTCCCACGATCGCTGCTCCGTGATCGCCTATGTAGCCATTAATCAAGATCACATCACCGGGTCTGGCATGATGAGCGCTGACATTTAAATGGGCTGGTATTACACCAACCCCTGCCGTGTTAATGAATATTTTGTCCGCTGCACCACGGTCCACCACTTTGGTATCGCCGGTGACTATCTTTACGCCCGCAGCATCTGCAGCCGCTTTCATTGATGCAACAATACGGCGTAAGTCGCTGACTGCCAACCCCTCTTCAATAATCATTCCGCAGGTCAGGTAAAGAGGAATGGCTCCTCCGACAGCCAAATCATTGACGGTGCCGCAGACAGCCAATTTGCCTATGTCGCCGCCTGGGAAAAAAATCGGATCTACGACATACGAGTCAGTCGTCATAGCCAGCCGATTTCCCAGCGCTGTCAACTCGGACATATCGATTCTTGCTTGATCTTCGAGCATGGCAAGTTGCGTGTTGTCGAAGCTTCCGAGAAAAACATCCTCGATCAAATCACGCATGGCTTTTCC
The DNA here is from genome assembly GCA_003151275.1 of Candidatus Melainabacteria bacterium. The sequence goes on along the minus strand of PLXC01000059.1, from coordinate 79,222 downwards.
GCCACCACCGTGAGACATGTTAATCGTGTCCGCCCGCAAGACGCCACTTCTTTTTCGCATACCTGGTACGGATGTTGTCACGATAAGACTTCCTCCTTTTCTCTCGCGGCCTTTAGCGCCATCAGTTCGGGAAGGTTACCAAAATTGTAGTACGCAGCGCACGCCCCCTCCGATGACACCATCAGGGCACCCATCGGTGTTTCTGGTGTGCATGACGTGCCAAATACTTTGCACTGCCAGGGTTTAATGACACCCTTTAGCACTTCCCCACATTGGCAAGATTTAGGATCAGCGATCCTGATATTGGGAACGGGAAATTTCCGTTCTGCGTCGAATCTTGCGTAGTCGTTTTTTATACGAACTCCGGAATGGTCTATGGAACCAAGACCACGCCATTCAAAGAATTCTCTCAGTTCGAAAACACGGCTGATCGCGTCTAGTCCTGGATGATTTCCATCGGCAGGGACCACGCGCGCGTACTGATTTTCTACTTCACATCGGTTCTCAGCGATTTGTTTGATCAGCAGCCATATCGACTGCAATATGTCCAAGGGTTCGAAACCAGTGATCACGATCGGTTTCTTGTATTTCTCTGAAACAAAGTGAAATGGCTGTTCACCAACCACCATGCTGACATGCCCTGGTGCTACGAAACCATCAAGCTGCATTCCTGGTGAATCAAGAATTGCTTTAATCGTTGGCAATGTTGTGATGTGATTGCAGAAAAGAGAGAAGTTGTCTAAACCGTCGGACTCTGCTTGAAGAACAGTCAGAGCCGTGCATGGCATTGTTGTTTCGAAGCCCAGAGCAAAGAAAATTACTTCTCTATCTTTATTCTTGTGCGCGAGTTGAAGCGCGTCGAGAGGTGAATAAACCATCCGAACATCAGCGCCATCAGCTTTTGCTTGCAATAAACTTTTTTTCGAACCGGGCACGCGCATGGCATCACCAAATGTGGTGAATATCACCTCTGGTCTTTGAGCGAGGGAAACGCAGTCGTCGACGCGACCCATGGGAAGAACGCAGACTGGACATCCCGGTCCGTGCACCAGTTCTATGCACTTAGGAAGCAGTTGTTCGATCCCATAACGAAAAATAGTGTGCGTGTGTCCACCACAAAACTCCATCAATTGGATCGGCCGATGCTTGGCAAAGTCGATTTGTTCAACTAGTTTGTTAATTTCATCTATCAAAGTTTTTGCCAGAACTGGATCACGAAATTCATCAACATACTTCATAGCAAATCCTCTTAAACAGTTAAGCCGCGGTAATCCGCTAATAGTGTGTGGACGAGATCCCAAAGTATGTGATAGGTGATGACGTGAACTTCTTGCACTCGGTGAATCGAATCAGTCCGCACCACTAGGCAATGATCAACCAAGCCAGAGCTGAGCATGGCACCACCATCGCCTCCGACCATTCCAATCGTAACGATGCCACTTTTTTTAGCAAACCGAAATGCCTCGATCAGATTTTTTGAATTGCCGCTTGTTGAAAAACCAATTAAGCCGTCGCCGGTTCGCGCCAATGCTTCTAGCTGACGGCTAAAAATGTAGTCGACGCCAACGTCGTTTGCGACGGCGCTAATCATTGCCGCATCCATAGTCAAGTTTGTCGCGGGTAAGGATGGACGTCCAGCTGTGACAGGATGTTGAAACTCCACCGCAAAATGAGCTGCATCGCAACTGGAGCCACCATTGCCCATTGCAAACATGCAACGCTTATCACGATAAACGTTGGCAATCGCTTTGCTGGTTTCAATTAGTGCTTGACCATTCTCCTCAAAGAACTTTTCTTTCTCGTCGACGCTTTGCGCCACCTTCTGATTTATCGATTCTAATAATGAGGAATTTTCAGACAGAGGATTCTTCTCCTTGCCATGAAGGAATGGATAAAGCGCCTCGAGATTTTTGTTGGTATCAGTCATATTTATTTGTTGGTCTGTCCAGCTTACAATCGAATAGCTTTCGGTCCATCAAGTCATCGATCCATCAACTATCGATCAGTTCCATCAATCCATCAATCCGTCAGTCAATCCATGAATCCACTAGCCAACCGGGCGAGTCATAGACTCGATCTCCTTTTGTGCTTCGCCCAATTCGTGAAGCAGCTCCAAAGTCTTTCTGGCTTCTTCTGCATCGATGCGGCTCATCGCAAAGCCGACGTGCACAAGTACCCAGTCACCGACACACGACTGAACAGAATGCTCTTCGTTAACAATGCACGCGATGTTGACTTGACGCCTTACTCCAGACACATCCACTTTCGCAAGCTTCTTCTGGACGTCGACGATTTCAACTATTTGACCAGGTATGCCAAGACACATGGCTCCGCTCCTTTTTTTCTTGAATTTGGGATGCCGCACTAATTACCGCTTGACCCAACGAAATTCCGCCATCATTCGCGGGTACTTGATGATGGATTAAGACGTTGAAGCCTTCGTCCGAAAGACGCTTGTGAACAAGTTCTTGAAGAATTCTATTTTGAAATACACCACCGGAGAGGGCGACCGTGCTTAACCATTTTTCGTCGTCGCGTGTGCACAATTTTTTCACCATATGGACAATTGCCTTAGCCAGTCCCTTGTGAAACCTAGCTGCCATCACCGCTTTATCAGTGTTTAGAAGCAAGTCCCCTAAAATGGCTTGCCAGACAGCGAGCGGTTCAATATATGGAATACCCTTGCCGCCCAATCTTGGCACCGCGAAGGGATAGGCGAGAGCCTCAGTTTCATGTTCTAAAGCATTTAAGTCGACGATTGCTTCCAGCTCAACTGCAGCTTGCCCCTCATAGCTCGCATGCTCCCGACAAATTCCAATCGCCGCGGCGACTGCGTCAAAGAGTCTTCCACAAGAAGAAGCTAATGGAGAATTTACTCTGGATGTAAGCATGCTATTGAAAGTTGCTAGTGCTTTCGTTTCGAAGAAATTTGTTAGTTCCAAATCTTCAAAATTGATTTTGTATCCAGCCCAACCCATTTCTGCCATGAGGTGCGCATAAGTGTTTCTCCAGGGCTCGTGCATTGCCTGACTGCCACCAAGTAAGGCGACGGGTTTGAACGTGCCTAGACGCTCAAAGGATGTGTAATCAGCCAGCAAAAATTCTCCGCCCCAGAATGTGCCATCACATCCGAATCCAAGCCCATCCAGCGCTACTCCCAATACTGGACCGGCATCGATCGGCCACTGATTGTCCGCCATGCAGGAGGCAATATGGGCGTGGTGGTGTTGCACTTCATCTAAGAACAAATTTTGCTTGGCAGCTTCACTTCTGCCTAATTTGCTGGATAAATATTCTGGATGAAGATCCACTGCGACGCGCTTCGCGTCATGCTGAAAGCTGTTTTTGTAGAGCGCAAGACTCATCTTGTAGTCAGCATAGGTCCGCGCATCTTCCAAGTCTCCGATATGTTGAGACATTATTGCCTTGCCGTTTTTAGTCAGGCAAAAAGTGTTTTTCAGTTCAGCGCCCATGGCAATCACGTCTGGTGCATTTTCAAAACCGTTTGGTAATGGTATCGGTACTGGTGCTGCGCCTCTCGCCCTACGTAGATAAGAGGGCTCGCCGCAAGCTACTCGGATCACTGAATCGTCTAGTCGGTTTACAATGTCCCGATTGTGCAACAGCAGGTAATCAGCGATATCGCATAATCTCTCTTTGGCGACATCGTTATCGATACACTGTGGCTCTTGTGACCGATTGCCCGATGTCAGCACAATTGGTTTACCAATTCTTTTCAGCAAAAGATGATGTAGTGGCGTATACGGCAGCATGAAACCGAGGGTCTTCTGTCCCGGCGCAACTGACGACGCGACCGCGAGAGGTTTTGGATTTTCGCGTTCAATTTTGTCGAGCACCACAATTGGTGCTGTATGATCCTTAATGAGCCTGGCTTCTAGGTCGCTTACGCGGCAGTATTTTTCTATTATTTCTAAGTCTCTAGCCATTAATGCAAATGGCTTGTGATAGCGATGCTTACGCTCGCGCAGTGTTGCCACCACTTCTTCATTCGTGGCGTCGCAGGCTAGGTGAAAGCCACCAATTCCTTTAATTGCGATAATTTCACCGCGTTGAATTAGTGTCCCCGCTGCGTCAACTTGATCGAGCTGACTGAAACTTTCTGTACACAACGCTCGGCCATCACTGCGCTCCAGCCATGCTTTCGGCCCGCACGCGTGGCAGGCATTCGGTTGAGCATGGAAGCGTCGGTCACGGGGATCGTCATACTCGGCTTGGCAATCGACACACATCGTAAAGTCTGCCATGCTTGTGCTGGCTCGATCGTATGGGATAGAGCGGATGATGGAGAGTCGGGGCCCGCAATGAGTGCAGTTGGTAAAGGGGTAGCGAAAGCGACGAGAGAAGGGGCTGAATACATCTTCGATACAAGCGCTGCAAGTGGCTGCATCTGCTGAAACGGCAGTCGTAGCTGAACCAGCATCGCTGCTTTTAGTGATCACAAAATTAACCGGAACCTCAGAATTGTCTTCGGAAATCGGAGAGTGCTCTATGCTTTCAATACGAGCAAGTGGTGGCGAATTATTTTGGATTGCCTGCACGAATTGTCTTAACTCGGACTCGGCAGCCCAAGCTTCAACTAATACACCCTCACCGTCATTGAGAACGTGCCCTCGAATACCCAAATCATTCGCCAATTTGAAAACAGTCGGCCGAAATCCTACACCTTGGACGGTGCCGCGTACTCTGATGGACCAGCCCACCGCCGTCTTTTCATCGAGTTGAGTTTGTCTGGTCACACAGCCAACCTCCAAACTGAGACTCTATTGTTGCCCGAGTCGGAAATTACAACCGTGTTGTCGATGGATTGCACTCCGTAGGGCCAATGAAGCGTTTCGGCGCCTGGATGGTCGGCGCCTCGGTTGGCCTCGCCTGCACCGAAATGGGATTGTCCGAGCACCAGGTCAGCCGCCACATTGCTGCCCTGGGTTGTTAGAACAGTGAGAGACGTTTCCAGTTCATCGCGTGCCTGGAGAAGATAACCGACTTCTTCGCTTGGCACCATCTGTAGTGCAGTCGCTTTGCGCGCTCGAATGCGCGCATTGAGCAACAGCTCTTCTTCTGGGCAAAGTTCGAGAGCGCGCTCATATAATGATATTGCATCGATCAGCTGCTCCGGGGTCTTCGGGCGCATCTGCAGTCCTATGGCTATCTCCATGAGCATTTCCACTTTGTCGATAATAGAGGCGTTGCCATCATCCAGAGCAGCAATTGCCTGTTCGTATTGATGATGGGCTTGCTGATTACTCAATGAATGGTGGCTCCCAATACAATGCAAAGCGAAAAAACTCTTGATGAACAAGAGCAGTCGACAGGTCTGCTGACTTGTGTAAACAAACCTACACCAGAATATACCATTCAAATTGGATATGAACACGATGGGTACTGACGTCGGCTTGGACAAATTCGGCAACGGAGTTGGCAGGTACGTAACATGGGGCTATTTGCCACACGAATACAAGTATCAAAAACCCACCATCGAAAATCGCAATGCTTCGATGTGGATGCCCAGTGGCACTTACAATGCTCAAAAAGATATTCACACCTTAATGGAGCATGGATTCTGTCGGGAAGATATGGAGCATGCCTGGTATGAGGAGACCGGCTCAACTCATCCATTTGAAAGAGTGACTAAGCCGATTGCCAAGAATGATCCTGATTTCAATGGCAAATGTTCATGGGCTACTTCAGTTTCTCACGCTGATTTCGGACGGCTCGAAGCCGGTCCTTTCGCCAGAGAAATGGTGTACGGCGGCAAGCACGGTGAGAGCTGGCAACATCACGATCCTCTCGTTCTAGATATGTATAAGAAGATGGGAGGCGCCAGTGTGCTTTTGCGACACTTTGCCAGAATGCATGAAGTGAAAGCGATCTATCGCAATATCGGCTACATCGTTCGGAATCTGGCCAGCTCTTTCCCCGCGTCGGTGCTGCAGAGTTTGTCTGCTCTATTGATCCCTCATGATGAGGTGTAACGTGAGCAAATCGGCGGATCAAGAACTGCTGCAGCGCATTTCGAAATTACTTTCGGGTGGGTTAAAGACCGTCACCGAGCCGATTCCAGAAGACAATCAGCAATTTGATGCCAGGAATTGCACCGCATATGGTGCCCCATCTGATTGATCGAGGTATCAGAATTGCTCAGTATTATTGGTTGTGGAAATTCAAATCGCAGTGATGACGGTGCCGGTGTCTACGTTGTGCAACGCTTAAAAGAGCAGCTATCAAAAGCGCCCAGTCTGGATGTCCAGATTTTTGACGCTGGTACCGCCGGAATGGATGTCATGTTTCAAGCGCGGGGAAGCAACGCCTTGATCATCATCGATGCCAGTTGCTCAGGGTCAGAACCGGGTGCCGTCTTTGAAGCCCAGGCGAGACGTTGCCGCATGTCCAGAGCCTTCTTTTGGTTTGCACGATTTTTGATGGAACCATGCTATATTTGCCGGTCGTCAGATTTTCAAAGATGACTTTCCTACCGACATTCAGGTCTTCTTAATTGAAGCGGAGTCTCTGGCGTTTGGACCGGAACTGAGTGAAGTTGTGAAAATATCTGCTAATTTGGTGGTAAACAAAATTGTGGAGCGTTTGAAAAAATTATGACTCTGCAAAATGTCTCTATTCGAAATGGCAACGTATATGTGGATCACGAGCTGTACACAAAATTTTTCTCTGGAATAGAGACGATCGCCCTTTTGAAACGTGATTCAGGTTTTTTGTTAATGCCTGTTTTCAGCCAGGCCAGCGGTGGTCGCTTGCTCAAGATGCGCAATGCGCTGGGCGATAGAGTAGTTACGGCTACGGATTTTCTTCAGGAGTTTGGTCTGAGTGATAGCGGAGAGGGAAGTTATGCCGCGACCTGGGACAGCCAGTCCGCCGCGCTGTTTGTGGATCTATCTAAATGTCTGGATACGGCGGATAGCTAAGCCATGGATATCAGCTCCTTAATAATTCTTGGTAACGCGGTCATCCTGGGGATCCGCCACGGTGTTGACTGGGATCATATTGCCGCTATCACAGATATCGTTGGCACCGCCAGCGCTACTAAAGTCGACGGAAATGGAGTCGCAACTTTGGGGCAAACGAATGCGATTCGACTTTCCTCATGCTACGCCGTTGGTCATGCCACCATCGTGCTTGTGCTTGGCATCATGGCCCTTTCGTTTGCGACGATATTGCCAGAGTGGATCGATCCCTTAATGGAAAGGGTGGTGGGCATCACGCTTCTCTTGCTGGGTGCTTGGATCTTTTATTCGATTATGCAGCGACCGTTGGATGGAACATTCGTTTTGCAAAGCCGTTGGATGTTTCTTTTCTCAAAGGTTCGCCAGGCGAAAAATTGGCTTTATCGTCGCGTTACCGGGGAAAAACCCCCGCCCGAGGAGGAACTGAGTCAATATAATGCACCCGCTGCTTTTGGAATCGGTTTGATTCATGGTTTTGGTGCAGAAACAGGTACCCAAGTTCTTCTGATCGCCGCAGTCGGCGGCTCTTCTAATCATTTGTTAGGCGTGCTAATTCTGCTCTCGTTCATCGGTGGTTTATTGGTGTCAAACACACTTGTTGCTGTTCTTGCTAGCGTGGGTTTTGTCAGTTCTGCAAAGTTTAAACCTCTGTTCATTGCCACCAGCGTTCTGACCGGATTTTTTAGTCTTGTTATCGGCACACTGTTCGCCAGTGGTTACGGCAATATACTTCCAGATCTTCATCGCTAAGCAGAGCGATCCTTAGATCCCTAATCAGATCGGATCGCTAAGACTGAGCATATTTCAGGATTAAAACATGTCCGTTCCAGCCAACCTCCATCTGATAGTCACTCTTTCCGTCTTTGTTTTCACGCTTTCTCTCGTTTTGACAAAACCGCGGGGAATGGATGAGGCTTGGGCGACAGTCATTGGTGGCACGCTTATGCTTCTGCTCGGACTCGAGAACGTCGGACAAGCTGTGCAAACTATCGCACAAGGCTCTGGTGTCCTAATCTTCTTATTCGCCCTATGTCTTTTTTCAGGGCTCTTGGATAAGGCTGGGTTTTTCGAATGGGCGGCTCTGTATTCCGCACGAATAGCCAAAGGAAACGGGGATGCACTATTTCTCAATGTGTTTCTGCTAGGCGGAATTACAACTGCGCTTTTATCTCTCGATACAACTGCAATAATTTTGACACCAGTAGTTCTTTCATTCGTTCGACATTTAAAGCTAAAATCCACGCCGTTTCTTGTCGCTTGTGCTTTTGTCGCGAACACGGGTTCGTTGCTTTTGCCGATTAGCAATCTGACCAATTTGCTCTTTCAAAGCGCCTTTCACTATGATTTCTCCAGATTCGCTTTGCACATGGCTCTGCCTCAAATTCTTGCGCTGGCTGCGAATTATTACTTACTTCGTTTCATTTTCCGGAAAGATTTACCCAAAGAGTTTGACGTGAATGTAGTAACGTCATTAATAACATTCCGATGGCATTGCTGTCCATATCCGTGCTCAGCCATTCTCATTCTTCTCTTGCCGCGCAATATGGTGCGCTGCTTGGCTGTAACCTCGGACCTAATTTAACAATTGCCGGGTCACTTGCCACGATGCTTGTTATTTCAGCGGCTCGAAAAAAGGGTGAAGATCTGAGCGCCCTGGAATTCTTCAAAATCGGTCTCGTTACAACTCCCGTTTTATTGCTTATTTCCGCTCTCGGGCTATGGGTATCGTTATCGATAATTCCCTGATCGCCTTTGTTGTTTCTGCGCTGCCAGCGCGCCTTCTAGCGTAAGTGTAGGATCCTCATTGCTTGCTCGTGCCATATATTCATTAAGGTAAGTGCCGCCCAAAAGAACGCCTCCTAACAGAATCAACGCAATACTCGTATAGAGCTGACTTTTGTCTGTTTGTAAAACTGCCGGATCGAGGAGAGATTTTTCCTTGTGATCTTGAGAAATTTTTGCCGTCATCGGTAAAAATTCAGACCGGCAGTGATGGGTCTCCGGGGAATTTCACCTGGGAAATTTTTACCGTCATCGGTTTAAATTTGACTGGGGAACGAGCCCACCGGCCCCAGTCGTGAATTTCGTAAGAGTTTAAGCAGCTGAACGAGAAACTTTCGCCTGCCCGGCTCGTCTCGGCATTAGAATGGAATACCTGGAAGTGAGAATATATGATTAGAGCTTTGATAAATGGACTGGCAGGCGCTTGCGCGCTGACTGTGGCTCATGAGTTGGTTCGCAAGACCAAGCCCAATGCGCCCCGACTAGACATTCTTGGCATGCGCGGTGTTGCGAAATTGATGACCGCTTTTGGAGTCGAGCCGCCTTCGGGCGCCACGCTCAGAAAGTACGCATTGGTGGGCGACATTATCTCCAACACTGTATTTTTCAGCGGAGTAGGTGCCAAGCCCGGATTGGCTGCATGGCTGAAGGGCATCAATCTGGGACTGTTTGCCGGCGTAGGAGCGATTACTGTTCCTCAAAATGTGGGACTTGGGAAGGATTCAGACCTTTTGACCAAGAGAACAACCGCCACAGCCCTGACGACTGTCGGGCTTTACGTCCTCGGCGGCATAGCAGCAGCTGCGATGGCCCAAATGGCTAGCAAAAAATAGTTCAAGGACTACAAATTAATCGACACTTAAGGCGGCTCAGATACCGGAGCTGCCTTTTTGTCGAGAGGAGTGTAGACTTCACCTTCAAAGTGGCTGGCGTAGGTGAAGATGAAACGACAAAATTATGCAACTGGTACCAAGTGGGAGCCGATTGTTGGTTATTCAAGGGCTGTTCGTGTTGGAAATATCATTCGCGTGTCGGGCACAACGGCAACGGATGCGGCCGGAAAAATTGTGGGCGAGGGCGATGTCTACAAACAAACTGTTCAAACATTGAAAAACATTGAAGCTGCGGTCAAAGCAGTTGGTGGCAATCTTTCTAACATAGTCAGAACACGCATTTTCGTTTTGGATATCGCTCAATGGGAAGACGTTGGCAGAGCGCACGGGGAATTTTTTAAAGAGATCCGACCAGCTACATCAATGTTGCAAATCTCTAAATTGATCTCGCCCGAAATGTTGGTGGAAATTGAAGCGGAGGCGATCATTGATGGCTCGGAAGTTTCGTCGTGAGCCGCTCTCGCCCTTAAGCGAGGAAGAGAAACTAATTAGCGCCAAGTTGAAAGAGCACGTTTCGATGCTTGCCGGAACCATTGGTGCACGCAGTTTAACGAGTTGCCCGGTGGGACTTGAGAAGGCGGCCAAATATATTGAACAAATTTTTTCAGAATTCGATTACGTACGAAGTCAGCAAGACTTTATGGTGGATGTACCAAATGCAGCAGCCGCTACAGGAACTACGGATGGTATCAGTGCTAAATCGACGCGATTGTGTACCAGAAATATAATTGCCGAGCTTCAGGGTGATAAAACCCCAAACGAAATTATCGTTTTGGGCGCCCACTACGATTCTGTTTATGACTGCCCGGCGGCAAATGACAATGGCAGCGGTGTTGCCAGCTTGCTTGAACTGGCAAGAGTTCTTTCACATTTCCGTTCCGAACGAACAATTCGGTTCGTTGCCTTTACAAATGAAGAGCCACCTTTTTTCGGCACTAAAGATTGGGGAGCTGATCAATACGCATCCCTCTGTCACGATCATGAGGAGAATGTCGTTTCAATGATATCTCTTGAGACTATGGGCTATTTCTCTGATCAGCCGGGAAGCCAGACGTTTCCGCACGATGTTTTTGGATTGATTTATCCGAATCAAGGTGACTTCATTTCATTTGTTTCCAACTTGGGCTCTAGACGTTTTCTCAATCGCTTCACCAAGTTGTTTCGCAAAGCGACAAAGTTTCCTTCTGAAAGCGTCGCCGTTCCAGAAAATATTCGAGGCGTCGCTTTCTCTGACCACGCCGCATTTTGGAAATTCGGTTATCCCGCAATTATGATCACGGACACTGCGTTCTATCGCTATCCCCACTATCACACTGAAGAAGATACGCCCGACAAGGTTGACTACGATCGTTTAGCGCGAGTCGTGTGGGGAATTGCTCAGGTTGTGAAAGAAATTAGTAACACCTGAGAGCTTATCGGAGTTCCTCTACCGACTAACATGTACAATATTTTTCGCAGTATCCTGATTCGACAAGAGGCGTCACATGACCGACTTCCTCCACCCCAGGCGAAGGTTGATCAGGAGACTGATTCAAGAATTACGACTGCGGTAATTCCTGCATTTGTCCAGAACTTCGAAAAAATTCACTCTAATGACCTGCTGCACTCGGATCAGTGGTTTTGTCAGCGTTGTCTTGTACACGCGTGACTAGCGCCGCTGCGATTAGCATCGATGCCCCACCCATCATTACAACGTAAAGAGGGTTGTCGTGGAAGACGTATTTGACCAGGGGTTGGAACGTTATGGAAGCGATGATTTCAGGGATGACAATGAAAAAATTGAAGACACCCATGTAGACTCCTGTTCGCTCGGGTGGAATCGCTCCCGCCAATATTGCGTAAGGCATGGAAAGAATCGATGCCCAGGCGATTCCGACCCCGATCATCGCAAATTGCAGCGTCGTGGGATCGTGAATGAAGTAGATCGATAGAAGACTTAGTCCGCCAAGCACCAGTGAAACACCATGCAACAATTTTCTGCTAGTCATTGCTGCGATTTTTGGAAAAACAAACGCTACTATGAAACAGACGATTGAGTAGATAGCAAAACACCAGCCCGCCCATTCGATTCCACGGTCGAATAGTTCAGACTTTGACGATGGTGCATTGAAGATGTGATAGGCAGTTGTAAGTCCGAAGAACATCCACATGCAAAACAGTCCCAGCCAGGTGAACACTTGCACCAGTGCTAACTGTTTCATCGTCACCGGCATGTCTTTGACGGCTTGCGGGATTTCCTGAACTACTTCTTTGAGCAACCCGACAAAACCTGGATTTTCAGCGCGCTTTCTATTGAAGGCATCGAGGTCTTCTGGCGGGTACTCAGATGAGGTGAATATTGTCCATAGCACGCAGATCAAAAACATTGCCGCGCCGATCCTAAATGAGAGAACCACAGTTAGTGGCACACCGTTGGACGCGATACCAGTCATGCCAAGGTTGCGGAAGATCAAAGGTAGCGCGTTTGCCAGCGTCGCACCAATGCCAATGAAAAAACTCTGCATAATGAAACCAGTGGTGCTTTGTTCGCTGTTCAGCTTATCCGACACAAAGGCACGGAACGGCTCCATACTAATGTTTATGCTTGCATCAAGTATCCAAAGGAGTGACGCAGCAAACCAGAGCGTCGGCGAGTCAGGCATAAAGAATAAGGCGATGCTGGCCAGAATCGCTCCCACTAAAAAGTAAGGTTTTCGGCGACCGAGGCGATTCCATGTTCTGTCGCTCATTGCCCCAATCAGCGGCTGAACAAGCAATCCAGTGATCGGTCCAGCCAACCAGAGAATCGGGATGCTGTCAGGCGATGCACCAAGCTTGGTATAGATCGCGCTCATGTTCGCCAGTTGCAGACCCCAGCCGAATTGGATGCCAAGAAAGCCGAAATTCATGTTCCAGATCTGCCAGAAACTGAGGCGCGGTTTCTTCATTGGGTGCTCAGTTCATCTCCAAGGGACCGCTGTTCTTTGGCATTGGGAAGACCTCGTCAAGCTGCTTGATGTCTTCCTCCGTAAGAATGGCCTTACCCGCTCCGGCATTTTCGTTAACATGTTGTTCACTGGAGGCTTTTGGAATCGTGAAAACATTTTCGTCTCGCACGATGAAGGCCAACATAATTTGCCTGACGGTGCTTGCGTGTTTTTCCGCAAGAGCATGAAGTACATCACCACCCTTGGTGCCAACATCGGGAGGGCGTGTCTTGCCGAATGGCGTGTAAGCAACCACGGCAATTTTCTTGGACGCGCATAGTGGCATAAGCTGATGCTCGGGGGCCCGAGTGAACAAATTGTAGAGAATCTGATTGCAGGCAATCGGGTGGGTCGCGATTCCAAGCGCTTCTTCTATGTCATACACATCGAAGTTGCTGACTCCCATTGAGCGAATTTTTCCGTCATCAATTAACCTTTCAAGTCCCTTAATCGTGTCTGACAGCGGAATGGATCCTCGCCAATGCAACAAGTAACAGTCCAGATAATCGGTGCCCAGATTCTTCAATGATTTTTCACACGCGGAAATGGTCCCTTGATAGGTTGCATTGGAGGGCATCACCTTACTGACGAGGAATAGCTTTTCCCGTGGAACGGATTTGATTGCTTCACCGACGACTTCTTCTGTTTCATACATTTCTGCCGTATCAATATGCGTCATGCCGAGATCAATGCCCCGCTGGAGGGCTTTTATGCCGGTATCAAGCTCATTTTTAGCAGTAGAGAATTTGTATGTGCCCTGTCCTATAACTGGTACCACTTCACCAGTCCGTCCGAACTTCCGTTTTTGCATAATTTCTCGCTTTGTTCGCTTGATTGCCGCCTAACATATGTAACCCATTTCACAGTCAAATTCTATACCCGTGACCATTTGATCCAAGCTCGTCTGCGGTTGCTTGCTGTGTTTAAGTTTGGGAACTTTGTAGGTCGTAGGCCAGTCAATACCCTCAACAGGGAAGAGGATTCGGACAATGCTATACACACTAATTTCTTTGCTCGTAGTTTTGTGGTTGGTTGGGCTTGTGGCTCACGTAGGTGGATCTTTTATTCACGGTCTTTTAGTTCTTGCTTTGGCGATCTTCGTTTTTGATCTGGTCACCGGACGTCGCACTACGGTGTAGCCTGGCATCCGACAGTTCAGCACGAAAATTGCTCGAAAAAAATGCAGTGCTTCGATAATTTACGCAAACCTGTAGCAGGTTTCAGACGATCTTAAGGCGTTTGGGGTCTGATGCGGTGAGGTAAGAAGAGTCAGGCGCTGCATTCTCTTTGGCCAAAATTCTGCTTTCGTTGTGGATGTAAAATTGACCATAGCAAAGCCTATGGTGCACTTGTTAGCACGGTTCGATTATGGTGACTGTAAATTCCAGTTCGTCTAATTTAACTACGTCGCCAACCGCAAGTTTTCTGCCTCGACGCATTTCAATCTCATTATTCACCGTTACTTGTCCGCTTTGAATCAGGTGTTTTGCTTCGCCGCCAGAACTGACGGCGTTCATCAATTTCAAGTACTGATCAAGGCGGATCGGCCCTAATTCACTCACTCGTGTTTCCTTTCGCGAAGATTGGATCTTAGCATAGAGAAAATCCAGGTTGTCGACTGTTGGTGTCTATGCGCTAAAATTGGCGCATGATAGATCCGATTGCGACAATATACCGGCACGTCGGCAAAACGGAGCCTTACTATAAATTAGTAGACGAATTTTACGCGCGCGTCGAAAAAGACAAGCTATTGCGACCCTTGTACCCAGAAGATCTAAGCGATGCGAAAAGACATCTCGCCTTGTTCTTGATTCAGAGAACAGGTGGTCAAACAACTTACAGTGACGAGCGAGGTCATCCTCGTATGAGAGGCAGACACATGCCGTTTCGCATTGGTGTTCCGGAACGGGACGCGTGGATGCACAACATGACTGAAGCACTTGAAACCGTTCCTGAATTTGCAGCGCACAAAGATGATCTATTCAAGTTCTTTGCAGATTTTTCTACGTTTCTAATAAATCAGTAAATCGGGCGACGTGCTTCATGCACCATATGTGATGGCATTTGTTGCTACTAAGTTAGTTTCTCGTCCATGCGATAAGCGCGCAGCGTGGTGCTAGTACAACGCACGCATTCTTCACCATCTATCGGTTGACCACAGCTTTCACAAATTTCCTTACTCCTTGCACCATCCGCACCGGTCGGTCGAATCGGTTGAGGTTGAGGTCGTGAAGGTGAGATTGGTTGTGCGACGGCAGCTTGCACAGTTGGATAGCCAGATGAGGAAGATTGGACAGAAGTCGGCTGAATTTGCGGCTGAGCTTGGGCCTGAGCTTGGGCCTGAGCTTGAGGCTGAACTTGTTGTTGCACTTGTGGTTGGACTTGAGGAAGTCCGGCAGCGGCGTTTCTGGCTGCGTTTGTCTGCTCAAGCAACAGCGCATTGCTTAGAGCTGTCTGAGTGTTTGGATGGTCCCGCCCATACTGTTGCACGTAAACTTCATAGACTCGACGGCAAAGCTGTTCGGCATCTGCAAACTTACCCTGTAGGTAATAGAGCTCAGCGATAGTGTTCAAAGTTCGAGCCAGTTCCAATTGACTGGAGCCGAGAACCTTTGTTTTGAGCCGCCAGGAGCGACTTAAGAACCTTTCCGCCAACGCATATTTCTGCTGTTTTAATAAAACATGGCTCAGCCAATCGATGCTGAAGCAGTAACGAGGGTCCTTTTCCCCGAATTCTTCGGAGATCAAAACCGCCATTGCCCACATGGCTTCGGCGTATGGATAGTTCAAAGAACCGGTTGCCCGTTCTCCCAGTATCTTGTAGTTTTGCCAGGACTCTTCCATAAGTTCCAAATATAGCCGCTTTAATCAGTATACGACCAGTAAGAGCAAACAATTGGTCCCTTAAAACTGCCAGTTAAGTCGAATTTTGCGCGAAAGCAGGCGGTAAAAAGACAAAATCGGACACTTGAATTCATTCAGGGTCAGACAGGGCACAAATTCTTTATTCCCCAGAAGATAAATTTCGTGCGCATATCGGCTCAAAATTGGCACTTTTTTCACTTCTTCTTGAATCTTGTCATCCTTTTGAGGGTCCAGTTTCTGATAACTCAGGACCTAAGGTGGTAAGGGCTGAAAGGAATTTGAAACCATTTACTTTCAGTCTTGAAAATTCTATCCGCACCACATTCAGTGCCTTTGCGCCTGCCATCGGCGTCTGGAAGCGGAAACTCGCTCACCTGATCGACACGCCAACAGGAGGCGCGAGCTGTGTCGAGCCGAGCGGGCGCTGCCTCACCGATATCTATTCCCACTCAATCTTCGAAAGAATGGAATCAAATTTTTCAGAAATAGTATTTAGAAGTGAGTCTTGTTTTTCTGCACTGACTGGTCGAACCAGGTAGATGTGCACAAGCTTTTTGTTCGCAACTGCAAAGGCGTGTGCCTCGTATTTAACGGCAGGGGTGCACACTGCACCTTGCGCAGTGGCTATATGCAAGCGTTCTTCTTGACTGAAACTGTTCACGAGCAATTTCTTCTTCCCAACCTGCATCAGTTTGGGTTTGCCTCGTTCAGCGCAGTATCGCAAGATCGTTGGATTGTGAGCACTCATAAGTTCGGACAATTGTGTCGCAGAAAGACCGCCGACTGTTGTTGCAGTTAAAATTTGTTCTGTAGCCGGTGTTATCGATCTATTCAGGACCGCTATCGCAAATTGATCAGGAGAAGTTTCCGAAAAGTAGATCGTGCCCTTCGCCGAATCCACGTCGTTTGCAATAACACCTTTTGACCACTTCCCATCAACAACAACTTGCTTGATGGGCGTATCCTGGAAAGTTAGAGTATTCGCTTCGGAACTTTGTGACACTGCAGATGATACCGTGAAGATCAAGCAGGCAAGGCAATGTTGTTCGGTACTTTCAAGTAGTAATTTTCTTCGCGATGAAGGACTAGACTTGCCTTCAGTGTATAACAATAATGGTCAAAAAAGGGCTGCCTCGCTTTGAAGGTAGCATCCAGCAGCGGCGCCCTTGACTGCGTCCTGATTGTCATGCATCCGCCTGCCATCCAAGGATCTCTCGCCGCTGTTTAGATTTCGATTGGCTCTTTGACTTCTGTCGTGTGATACTGCATGTGATACCATCATAAAAAACTGATATACCACCATGAAAAAAAGAACCGCAGCTAGTCATAGATTCGCTGCGGTCCTTACGATTATTTGATCTCGGTTTTTAGAACGGGAAATTAGGAGATAAGTCGTCAGTTGTTAGGATCTTTGTGGCAGGGTGACCAATGTTGTTGTTAAGGACGAAGTTATCGAGGTAGGTAGGTCCGAAAACATCTTGTTCATCTGGAACCGTAGCGAAGACACCCATACTTACAATTGGCAAGCCTGGGTGAAAGCCCAAGAGTCTCGGATCGAAAGTGTAAGTGGTGAAGCCGTTGGTTGCGGCGTGAGCTTGTCCAGCCGAAAGTGGGAATACTCTTTCTTTATTTACTCCGTCAACATCGGTAAAGACAATCGCAACAAATGGTCCATTAGCATTGTTGTGTGGGCCCTGAGCATCCACTGAAAATATTTTCCATGGTTGGTGCGCAACGCCTCCAAAGCGAGCTCCAGCTTGGAGTGCAACGCCGGTATCAGGTTCAGCACCAGGGAAAAGTAGTCTTAGTGGTGTGCGGCTAAACATATTGGTGTAGAAAGAAAATACTTCTCCACCGGCATCACCGACGTCACTGTCTTTATCGCTGACGTATGGAGTGGCAGTAAAAGATTGCGCATTGGCAGATTGTGGGTGTGCTGACTGGACAGCTACCAAAGCTATCGCAGCAGCCAAAATTGTTCTGAATTTCATCGATTCAACTCCTTGCGGGGTAGCCGCAGTCCGGGGGGCAGGCAGTCAGGTTTTCCTGGTCTATGATATCCGTTTGTGTCACTTATTTGCCCCATACTTATCGAAGTGTCACTCCTTGACAATTCCGAGTGACTGATAATGCTATTTTGTTTTGTTCATCGCACTACGCGCGGTGCAATGAACAAAAAGGTGGCTGCCCTAATCTGCTACTGTCCCTCAAATATTTTGCAAGCAAAAGCGGTTTGATATTTAGTCAAACCGCACTGCTTCTAAGGTTTTAGAACTTAGTGATTAGTGATTGTGCTCTTACTGTCGATGTTCCTGACCACGTTCCTGAGTGACGTCCATCCGCCTGCCATCCAAGGGTCTCTCGCCGTTATTTAGATTCTGATTGACGTCATGATGAGGTAGGTTGCCTGCGTTGGCTGCATTTTGATCATTGTGCCAATTCTCCCATTCATGACGATTCTGCTCAGCTTCCTGTGGGTGTTGCAAGAAATACTGATGCCGATCTGGATGAGCCTGGGCCCAGCCGGTATTATTTTGAATCCAGTTAGCGAAGCCACCACTGTGAGCTACATTGGCATTTGTGTTCGTGTTAGTGTTCTGCCAGTGTTCCCATTCGTGCCGATTTTGATTTGCGTCTGCCGGATGAGCCAAGAAGTATTGGTAGCGATCGCTGTGCGTCTTCACCCAATCTTCATGGCTACGCGCCCAGTCTGGAAACGAATTGTTGGTATTGTTGTTGGTGGCGGTCCAATTTAGCCATTCTGATTGAGAACGCATTGCGTCTTCGGGATGAGAGAGAAAATATTGATATCTATCGTTGTGTGATTGCACCCAGTTTGGGTTTCTTCGAGCCCACTCCTGGAATGAGTTTTTGCCGTTATTGTTATTGTTTGTGCCAGACCGCCAATTTTCCCATTGCGAGCGATTTTGGTTGGCGTTTGCTGGATGCTTCATCCAATTATGATATTGAGCAGAATGAGAACGGGTCCAATCTGGATTATTCCGCGCCCAGTCTTGGAATTGTTGTTGCTGTTCTCTCTGCTGATGGTCATTTTGAGCTTGAGCCGGGTTGGGTCCGATTGCAAACGCAGCAACGAGCGCTAGCGGAAATATCCGCCGAATTGACACTGTCATATTTCACCTTGTTTCTAAAAGATTGGTTTGATACCAATATTGGTCATCTTGCTGCACAGGTTCGCGCACACATCTCACCAGTTGGAGTCGACGCTGGTTGGTTGCCAATGGTTCCTCTTTCTTTGCAGGAGCCAGTCAATCCAAATAAACGGTCGGGCACCACCGATTTCTCGATGATGCCGCCGGTACCCATAATTTGTGCGAGTGCAGTTCTTAATGCTTGTCGCTAATTTTTTGTGTGTACAATTTCCTTTCTGCTTCGGAAATCTCATCGAGTTTATAGTCCACAGTGCCGATCTTTGGAAACTCTTTGACAATGAAGCCGGCTAGTTCCTTGGTGAGTGGATTTTGCGAGCCCTTTTCAATGCCGGCCATTTGAGCTGAAGTGACTGGTTCATGATGGAAATTACTTTCTAAAAATCCCATCGCCAGCTTTGGCACGAGACCTTTTGCGTTCAATTGTTCGTCGATTGTTTTCCAGGTCGCTACTTCTTCTTCAGGTGTTTCACGCTTTGTTCTGTCGTAGACAACCGATGACAAATATGAATATGCCTCAGAAGGAGAAGTGGCTGCGTACTTTTCTACGTTCTTCACGACATTGTCAGAAAATTTTTCTGAGCTGGCTTGCGTTTGTCTTTCCTTGAACGCAGCGACTTCGTTAGCATCGATTTTCCCATCTACTTTGTCGAGTCTGGAGGCCACGTCAAACTGTTTGGACATCTCCGCTGCAAAGCCTGAATAAAAAGGATCTTTTGCATTTTTCGCTATGGAATCCAACTGACCTTTCGTGAATGACACTTCTGTGCCTTTTGGAAACTCTGTGCTCACGTCAGATAACCATGCAGCAGCCAATTTAGGCAGCGTGCCGTTTTCTTCCAGTTTCTTCGAGAGCGCTGCCCAAGTCTCTTGTTTTTCTGCTAGCGGCATCGTCGCAAACTCAGCGTGTAGTTCGGTCTTCACCATTGAGTATGCGGAATCGAGTTGACCTTTCGAAATCTGCTCACTGACCTTTTTTGCAAGATCATCTATTGGATTGGGGGTGATTTTATCGAAGTGTCCCATTTTTTGTCGCGCTCCTTAGATGCCATAGAATCGGGAAGTTCTTGTCCGAGACCTCGGTTTTGGGTAGGAGGTCTATTGGCAGAGTATGCGTCGGCTAAATAACATTCAGTTAACAGTCGCGAAACACTTACCGAGCACCGTTTTCGGAAATACTCGACATGTAAATATTAGAAAAGGAGCCGACTTAAGTCGACTCCTTTCCAAGTTGCTGCTGTTGAGCTTCTGTGCTTAATGAGCGACGGTAGTGCTCGAGCTGTTGCTCGTAGAACCGCCGGCTGGTGAGGCAGTGCTCTGAGTTGAGGATGAATGGTGCACTGCAGTACCCGTTGCTGGTGACACATGAGTTGCTGATGTGGAGGAACGCACTGCTGTGCCGGATGGTGTTACATGAGCTTCAGAAGTCGTTGTTTTGTGAGCTGATGCACCGCCTCCTTGGACCGATGTACGTTCGGCAGTGGCAGAATGTTGTCCAGTTGCATCGGACTGCTTAACACTGGTTGATGAGTGGTGAGCTGTGCCGACGCCGTCGTTCGTGGTGGATGAGTGGTGTTCGGCAGTTGTCGAGGTTTGTGCCAAGGCTGCTGCGCCGTAGACCATCATGGCGGCCGCTGCTAATACTATTCTTTTCATTTATGCTCCTATACCTTGTGGTTTACGTGAAAAATTTTGGGGTGCCTAATGTAGTTTATCAGTCGACATTAAGGTTTTGATGAAAATCGTCGAGTTGCCGCAATACATTGCTAAACGAAGTGATTGTTCATCCTTTTATTCGAATCAACATATTTCCATATAAAGCAGCTTGACAGCAAAGTCATGACTCATGTTTTGGTATCGAAAGTGGTGCCGAAGGTAGTCGAAAATGCCACCGCATATTTACGCTTTGCACCAACCTCGATATCTATAGGACATTGCCGCGATTCCAGCTCATTTGGTTGGATGAGCGTCGCATCACCTAATATAGGCCAAGTGACTTCTCCTGTAGAGAAACCAATAGAGATGCTCGATAGTTCGAATTAACGGCGATAACTCGATAGCTCAATTAGCAATTAAGCTCGCAACAATGAACCGCGATAGTTAATAGCTCAATTTAGCGGATCTTGAACTGTCTCACTATTTTGAAACAGGGAACTCTAAACCGTAGCGGCGACCAATTCGTCTTTACGTGTTCGCAGGCATGTGCTGCAGTAGACCGGTCTGTATCCTTTCGGTTGAAAAGGTACTCTTGTTTGCAATCCACAATCGGCGCACACGACTTCTGCTGTGGTTGCTATGTCTTTGCCGCTACGTTGCACTCGCACTAGAATACGGCAATTGGGGCAGCGTTTTGGTTCATTCGTCAGGCCTTTGGCCTGAAAAAAATCTTGCTCGCCGCCTGTGAAAACGAAGGAGGAGTTGCAATTACAGCAGCTCAGTATTTTATCGATGTTGGACATAACGCTTACCTGGGGGAAACAAAGTTCGATCTATTCTTGATCAAGAATGCCTTTGGCTACTGCTATATCTATATAGTGATCGGCTATACATATTGCTTTGATGCCAAAGCAGAAGTTGGTTGAAAAATCCCGATTGATAGCTTGGAACTACGTTTGCGGTCTTGCTGTCCATAAATGAAGTCAGCGTGAAATGCTCGCAAGATACGATTGCACCACATAAAGTGCGTTGATTAGACGGCGGTCTAGTCTCGTTGCTGCACCACATAAGGTGCGACTATACGATCGAAAGCTTCAGCCAGGGGGCTTTGGTTAGTTTTGCTAGTTGTTTTGCACTAGCTCGCGCAGGCAAAAATATTAGACACAAATCTATAGATTTTACTTCGGGAAAGACGCGGGACAAGCTTTGAATATTCGTTTCGTGAAAAGCCCTGAGTAATAGAGGCTCTCGGGCGTCACGGTCTGAATTGCACCAAAGCTTGGCAATTCTGACCTTCTCAGATTAGGCTTGTGCTTAGCGACTTCTTTCTCGATAAAATTCAAATGCAGCCTTGCCGGTTCGAATCCTCGTCGAATCTCATTTAGCGCATGATTAGGATTGAAATCCTGCGTTCGGGCAGCTGCAATCGTCATCAAAATCCATTTATTGCAATTCAGACTGGTATCGCTGTCGTACTTGGAAAGCAAATTGTAATTGGGTGTAAATGCCAGTTTCCATGCGTCACCTGTGAGCACCGATTCGTAAATCCTTTTTTGAGTTTCTGCATCTGGAATCATTATCAGTGCATTTTCTTCATATCCGGTTTGTCCGTAAAAGAAGTCTACGGAAGCATTTCGCCAGAGTTCTTCAGTAGTCCTTTTTCGTGAACGTACCCATTCGTTCATTCAAATACAGAAAACTTGTGTAGACTTCATCATAGGTTTTACCTGTCAAATTGTTTAGCGATTCCATATAGAGCTCATAAGCGTCTTCGTATTTTCTTTGGGCTTCTAGACATTTGCCCAACCCGATAATCAGAGGACCTTCATCTTGCTTCGCTCCTGAATTTTTGCGCCAAACATCCAGTGCTGTTTTAAGTAATTGTTCTGCGGCAGCATAATCACCGCCAGCAATTAATTTCTGTGACTGCATTATGGATTGCTCCGTTTTTCTTTTGAGCCCAAATGCGTTGTTCAATTGTCATTCTCCTTAGTCTTTTCCTTAGTCTGCCAGACGCAACCTCTCGGTTCAAACTCAAGTTTGCGCGAAACTTCTAGGGCTTTGTCCACATTCGAAAATCTTTGTACTAACCAAACTCCTAAATCGAGGCTGCCTGTGATACCACCGGCAGTGATGATATCGCCGTCGTCCACAACCCGAGCTTGGATAGCATTTACTCCACCTTGACCAAGCTCATCTAAGAGCGATAAGTTGGATGTGGCGGAGCGACCTGATAGGAGACCTGCCTTCGCCAAAAGCATGGAGCCGGCACACACCTGCTTTTCGAGACTGACTAATTTTACGTCAAACCCGGCCATTCGCAGCGGCTCGAATACACCGAAGACATCCATTTCCTCAAAGCCATCGAATACTAGAATTTGAAATTGCATCGCAAAAATCCTGACTGGTCAGACCATTTTACTTTAATTATTAGGGTCCACCCTAACTCCGAGTTCTGCGTCCTCCCATCACACCATCCACATTGTTGTGAGAGAATCGAAGTAAGGCATTGGCGTGTCGGGAAATTCAGTTAGGAGGCGGCGTGCTACAGCGTCCCTTGCATTGTGAACAGATTTCAGCGGTTGTACTGCCGCCGCGACTGCAATCACTGCTCACCATTAAAAAGCTTTGGTTGGAATACTCCTCACTCTTGGTGCGCACTAAAATAGGCGTTCCTCTTGCGCTGGTTGAGCAGTCGAATCAAGCGGAACCAACAAATAATCAGTCCGCAATCAATGATCGCGTCCATGATTTGGGCACACGCTGGTCGACAGAGGCGCGCGCCATCCAGTTCGATTTCGAATTTAAGGCAGTCGAACAAGAACGGCGCCGCGTCGCCAAAGACCTGCACGATGAAATATTGCCTTTGTTAGCAAGGCTGATCCGCTCCATGCAATCAGAAGAAAAGATAGTTGTTAATGCCTTGCTTGATGAGGTGCATGGCGCCATCGCGGCGTTCAGGGATCTACTAGGAGAACTCCATCCTGTAGATCTGGAAGAATTGGGACTTGTCTCAGCGATAGACAACATCTGCAAGAGATATGTGCGCGTTTGCGGAAGATTTGTGCTTTTCTTCGAACAAACTGAAGATTGCAGACTCTCAGAGTTGCAACAACTTTGTATCTACCGCGCCATGCAAGCTGTCTTGAGAATGTTCGCTGAGTCGAAAAATGACATGCTCATGGTCAACTACAATCGCATTGATGGCAGAAGCATTATTATTGTTAGATGTGCCGACAAATTGGTTTCCTCAGCTGAATGGATAACGTCCGAGAAAGCTGATTTTGATTGCTTCGAATCTTGGTGTGTTTTGGCAGGTGCCAAAGTAGAGTTAGGAACTGTCGGCGTTCGCGATCAATTTCCATATGACTTGATAATTTCAATCCCCGAAGACCCGTTTATTGCTCAGGAGAGCACTCCCGAGGAGATCGGAGACCTGTCACAAGCAAGACTGGTCGAGTTAGACAACATCCTCATTCATGCAAAAGAAGAGTGGGCTCGATTAATTGATCGAGATCGGGCACTCTTTGAAAATCTTGCTGTTGAGTCGGAACGCAAAAGAATATCTGGCGATATTGATAATTTGATTTTGCCTCGTCTGAAGCAAATTGTTTCCCTTGCACATCAGTATGGTGATCACCTGATCACTCGCGATGTGGATACGCGAATGGAAGTAATTGCCGCTGGAGTCACAGGAATAATGTCAGCGCTTCATCCGCGATTATTAGCTGAGGCTGGTTTGATTGCTTCGATACAAACTCTTGTCGATAGGTTTAGAAGAGCCAGTCTAATCGAAACAACCGTTTGTTCGAACTTAGTCTCCGAACAAATCGATATTTCTCAGGAAGCAAAATTTGCGATTTATCGAGTTACTCAAGAAGCGTTGAACAATATTGAAAAACATTCCGCTGCCACTCATGCGCTTGTCACTGTGAAACAAATTACAAATCACTTAGTAGTCTGTATTGAAGACAATGGCAAAGGCATCCAAAGTTCTGGCAATACTCTGTCACGGGGATTGAAAAACATTCGCGAGCGAGCGAGCGGAATCGGGGCAAAGGTTGCCTGGGAAAATGCCGTGTCATTTGCCAGCGGAACCATAGTCACGATCTCACTTCAATGTTTTGAACCAGCAGATTCATAGGGTGCACCCCATGTGATCCTTAAGGGGCACCACATTCCGCTATCTGCTCTTCGATGAAATAATCGTAGTATCAAATCAATCAGGAAGCGCGGACATTTTATCCGCCGGCCTGGTGCGAGAGCAGACGTTAAAACGAGACTCACTCCTCCTGTTTGGAGGTGGGAGCTTGCCTTTGACGCTTTTACAGGAAGATTTAAAATGGCAATGATAAACATATCAACCCGAGAGATAAACTGCAAGATCGTCTATTACGGCACCGGTCTTGGTGGCAAAACCGCAAACTTGAAGTTCATATATAGCCAGCTATCACCTGAAACCAGGGGCGATTTTATCAGTTTGGCGACTGAGACAGAGCGAACCTTGTTCTTTGATTATTTTGGACTGGATCTTGGTAAAGTTCAAGGTTTTACCACACGATTTTCAATGTACACGGTGCCTGGTCAAGTTGAGTACAACGCCAGCCGCCGGCTGATTTTAAATGGTGCTGATGGGATTGTCTTCGTTGCAGATTCGGATATTATCCGTCGTCGTGAAAACATTGAATCTTTGCTGAACATGAAAGAAAATTTGTCAAGTTATGGTTTGACATTGGAATCCATACCTTATGTATTGCAGTACAACAAAAGGGATCTATCCACCGCGATGAACTTGGAGATGATGGAAAATGATCTCAATCCGGAGGGGAAGATCACATCGTTTGAATCCATTGCCTCAACTGGCCCTGGTGTTTTTACAACGCTGAAACAAGTCAGTAAGCAAATTCTAAACAGGTTACAATAGTGATTCAGTCTGGATCATCCAGAAACATATTGGAGCTCTCCATCGTGGGAATCGTAATTGCCGATGATCAAGACCGCGAGCGCACTTGGTTGAGAGAATTGCTAAGCAAAAATCTCGAGTATCTGGCTCCCATTTATGAAGCACAAGACGGGCAGCGAGCTCTTGAGCTGGTGCGGGAGCATAGACCACCTGTGGTTTTCTTGGATATCGAAATGCCAGTCTTATCTGGTATCAAGTCTGCTGAGCAAATCTTGAAAGAGTTTCCGCAAACGGGCGTTATTATTCTCTCAAATCATTCCGATGAAATATTTGTTCGCAAGTTGTGGAAACTTGTTCCAGCCGATGGAGCTTTTGGTTATGTCTTAAAGGATTCAACGGATCAGCAGGTGATCGACGCCACTAAAGCCGTTCTCAGCGGAGACTGCTGGATACATCCGCGCATTCAACGCATTATTCGTCGCACCGAAAATGGTGCAACGGGATTGACTGAGGCCGAGTTTGAGGTGCTTGTCTGCATTGCCCTGGGTTTTACGGACAAAGCAACGGCAAAGCGCTTGTACATTACCGAAAAGGCTGTGCAAGCTCGTCTGAAGTGCCTCTACACGAAGTTCGGAATTTCGAGTAAGGGCGCTTCCGAGGAAGATGAATACAACCATCGCTGTCGCGCCCTCAATCTTGCATTCCGCAGAGGATTGATCAACCGAGCCGAACTCACGGACTGGGAAGACCAATCCTGGTAGTTGTGAAGCATCGGAGCATCTTCGACTCAGTTATTTCTTCGTCGATAATTTCTGACAATTGCCGACGCACTTGCGGCACTCATTGGCACACGCTTGCATGGCATCGTCCTTGTTGAATTTGTCCATCGATTTGGCGCATTCATTGCACGCTTGTACGGTCAAATCACATGCTTTGGCTTCTAAACCTACAGAACCTCTATTCAAGAAATCAGCGGTCATTTTGCATGAGGTAATACAGTCTTTCAGCGAGTTCATGACGCTTGCTTCGGAATATTTACCTTTTTTCGAATTGCAATAATCAAGCGTCTTTTGACATGAAGCTGCGCACGACGTGCAATTACCTTTCGCAATTTCTCCAGTCGTTTGCGCGTATGCGGACTGACCAAGGCTGAAACCGAACGTGCACAAGAACATTCCTAACAAAACCAAGATACGTTTCATTTGCCACCCTCCTTAAAATTACTTGTATTGAACGGGGGCCATCGTTTCGTTAATAACTGCAGCCGCGAACCGTTTTTGTAGACGCACATACTACTTTAGCGTACTACTTTGGCGCTTTGCGGACTTACTTTATCAATTTCATTTGCTTGACCGATTTTGGAGCAGGAAGGTATACTTCACTAATAAGTTAATTAACCGATTGGTTATATAGCACCCACATGAACGACTCGCTCAACGCAATCTTTTTTGCCCTTTCAGATCCTACGCGACGCGCCATTGTGGCCCGACTCGCCGGCGGTGAAGCATCTGTCAAAGAGCTTGCTGAGCCGTTTTCGATAAGTCCTCCTGCCATCACTAAGCATCTCAAGGTGCTTGAGCGCGCCGGCTTGATTACCCGCAGCCGAGAGGCACAGTGGCGGCGTTGTCGGTTAGACCCAAGTCGACTTAAAGATGTAGCCGACTGGGTTGATGGTTACCGCCATATATTGGCATGAGAAATTAAATCGCTTGGAGGTTTCTCCGCCTCAACAAATAAAGGTGTTTCGCCGGTCACGATCTGTCCGCCACTCCCCAGCCAGTCAAAGTTTCCTTTTCTTCTTGTGGTGATTTGACTTTTTTGAATTTAGCGTTGGACTGACCTTTAACTCGCCGTTCGCATTCCGCCCATGTCGAATGTTTCTCTACTATGCCACCATGGTAACTCAAGTACGAAACTGGTCCCGAAGCCGTTTTCGATGTGCTGCTTTTGACACCAGGTTTCTTGGGCTCCGGTAAATCCTGTTCATCAGGTAAATCAGTCAAATCCACAAAATAGCCATCCAGTGGTCCAACATATAATGGCTCTGGTTTAAACTTTGCAAATGACACTGCTATTTCATCGCAACGTTCGTTTCCTGGATAGCCCGCATGTCCGCGGACATATTTCCAGTCGATGTTAGAAGGTTTGAGCCTAGTTACTTGTCGCAAAAGCTCTTCCCATAGGTCCCGATTCGCAACATCTTTGCCTTCTGCGCTCTTCCAACCACGCGAACGCCAACCCCAAATCCACTGAGTGATACCACGAATTAAATAAGTCGAGTCTGTGTAGAGAATAATGTTGTTCGGTTCTGTTGGCTCCAGCATGGCCAGTGCTCGGATTGCAGCTGCCATTTCCATGCGATTGTTGGTTGTCGCTGGGTTGCCACCACCCAGTTCGTGAACCGTTCCATCAGGCAAGGACACTATGCTCGCCCAACCTCCTGGTCCAGGATTGCCTGTGCATGCGCCGTCTGTGAATATCAATATTGTTGAGAACGCTATTTCCATCGCTAATTACTCATGATGCTGCCGGCGCGTACTCATTCTAATAATTCATTTGCCTAAAGTCTCTGTTCTGGATGCTCTTTCAACATCTTTTTATTCTCAACCAAAATAATTTCTTCTGATTCTGGTGCCAATGGCGCCTTCGAGCGCGGTGTTAAAGTTTTGTTTTTTCAACTCTCAATGCCACCGTATTCAGTGAGCAGGCAAACAATGGTAATCTGCCACCACCGTTGTTGGATGTTTGAATGTGCTTTCCGATAAGGTTTTGTATCGACCGAGGATGATTTTAAAGCCATTAGTGGGTTTCGTACACTCCGTCAGATTTCCAATTGGCCCATGCCCTGTGTCAGGTAACAAGAAATATTTTTTGACTTTTTTCCAGTGCCAAGAGCCTTTGCTTCAGTCTCTGCGCCAGTTCCAATTTGACTGCTTGAATGCCGCTCTTTCTGTCGCTCTCATAGAGCGTGCTAAATTCGTCAAGGTCGATCGCTGATGCTGCACCGATGAATGCTGTCTCGGGGCGCCTCAGTGATACTTTTCCCAAGACTTGGTGCTGCAGAATGCTGAGCAGTTCCGCCGCTTCTTCTTGGGTCAGGTCATGATCGAAACTATGATTGCCCAGAGCCAGGAAGTTAGTAGCTTGCTTGAGCTGTCTGTAATAAAGCCTCTCTATTTTTGTGGGACATTGTCGACAGCGAAAATGAACAAATCTGGGTTTTTCCTCGTGACACCAGCTTTTTTCTGCGAATTTGTTTTTCAATATATGTATTTTGTGTACTTGCGGCAGATCTTTCGGCAATTCGACATGCAAAAATGATTCTGTTTCGAAAATCAACTGTTCTCGCAACGCGCTCATTCTGTCTTCGAAGTTTGTCTCAGTTGGCAAGGAACAATTGTGTTCTGACTCAAGAACAAGGAGCATGGCAGAAAATGCTTTTTGAATGCGCTGCTTCAGCGATTCGCTGGAATTCTCCTGGCATCCTAGCGCGGCCTCGATGCCGATGATCGCCTCATCCAATTTTGGTCTCACGTCAGTTAGGTATTTGTAATTCAGGGCGAGGGGCACGATGAAGACGCGTTGCTCGCTATGATTATTTTTCAGATCCTCTTGGGCCGATAAGCCCATGTGTTCAGGGCCGTTTTCAAACTCAGTAAGGTAATTATTCTGGTGAGTGACCTCTCCTTCAGGGAATACGACAATCTTGTTGGCTCCTTGAATCAGAAGATTTCTGGTTGCTTTGAAAGCATGCGTATCTGCTACGCCCCGTTCGACTGAGTAGCAGCCTATCTTCTGAAGCCATTTTGCATACCAAGTATTCTTTGCACCAAAACTCTCCCTCGCTGCTAGAAATCGAAATTGTTGAGCAACCAAAGTTGACAAAATAAAGAGAACAGCCGGGTCTTCATGCGCTGAGTGGTTTGGGCAGATCAGTAGTGGCTGGCTCTTAAGCGATTGAAAAGTGCTCAACACCTCTTCTGAAACCTGCAAATGCAGCTGTCGCCCAATAGCTTTAGCATACGCTGGCCATAGGGTTTGGGACGCTTTAACGATGACGTCTGAGCTGGCTGGTTCTACAAAATCGAGCATGACCATCTGGTTATACTTGGGAAAAGCTCTGTAAACATTAGCTCAAGCATGCTTAATCCGTTTCGTTATCTTTTGGCGACCGCTGCGCTTGCTGATGCTGATTTTCGCTCGCCCTCCTTTGCATTTAGATTTTTTAGTCTAATTAATTCGACAGAACAAATGGCGTGCTGGGCGACTGAACGCGACACGCTGCCAGCAAACAAACGATTCGGAGAATGTCCGTGCGCCCCTAAAATGATTTTGTCGGGCATCCAGTCTATCGCGGCTGCAACAATTTGTTCGCGAGGGCTGCCCCTCTTGGTTTCAACGTGCACAGTGCAGTTAGAGACTGCTGCAACAATTTTGTGCTTGGCATCAATCAGCATCTCATGGGCATGATGGTTCCGTTTTTCAAGAACTTGCTCGGCAATCTTATTCCATTCAATACAAGATGGGGCTTGCCACTGAAGTGGTTCCAGCACTGTCAGCACTTTGAACT
Organism: Candidatus Melainabacteria bacterium; assembly: GCA_003151275.1. Next base: position 49,437 of record PLXC01000059.1, on the reverse strand, counting down.
GAGTATCAATAGGCCAATGACGTTTGGTGACAGCTTCTATAATTTGATCGGCAAATCCTGTTTGGTCGAGCGCGATAATAACTTTCATGATTAAACCTTACCTCCGACGGCTGCCACTTCTTGTGCATCCGCTTGTTTGGACTTTTCTGGATGTGTTTTTTGTTTGACGATTTCAACCGAGCATTGGGCATGGCAAGCCACTCTTTCCGCGACGCTACCCAGAAAGAATTTGTTTACTCCTTTGCGACCGTGAGAACCCACAATAATCAAGTCCGCATTCCAAGCTTTGGCTTCGTCGAGGATGGACGCAGCCACGATGCCCTCCAAAGTCTTGCCCGTCACTTGACGGTCGGGAAGCGCTTCTTTGAGCTGTGCAACTTTCTCCTTGATCATCTCATGGCAGTATTTTTCGAATTCAATCTGAAGTTCGATCATTGGTTCTACATATGATCCACCAAAAGGAGCCTGAATATATGCAGGTTCCACAACTGTGATAATGCGAAACTCCGCATCTTTTGTCCATGAGCGCTCAATAACTGAATTGAGTGCGAAAGCGGAACATTCGGAACTATCGATTGCAATAAGAACTCTCATATCATCTCCTACTCGTGCGTGATGTAGGCATCTTCTCAAGTCTAATCGAAGCCAGCATCGTCCTTAGTGCGTATATATAGGGAGCTTGTGAAAGGGACCTTTTTAGTGTTTAGCCAAACGACTCATTGAAGCGGCATGATATGCACAAAGAAAAGTCGCTCTTGAGGACGATGACGATCGGACTTGTGAACGTCATAATTGATTGATGAGTTGCCTAACGCGCTGCTGTTTTTGAGACAAACCGGAGATTAATGACATGCCTAAAAATGATAATATCAGCGGTGAACAATTGGCTCAGTCTTGTTACTATAATCTAGCAAGCGAGGGGTTGTGCACGTGTCAGCCGCACATCTCTGAGAAGCTCTGTCATTGTATTGCCTTAAGCAAGCGTCGGTCCAGAGACAGCTTGCCAAAGCCTTCGCATGTGCCACATGCGTCTAATTTGGTGGCATACATACGGCTTGGCGGACAGCAGCCGGCCAGGGAAGAGCAGGCTCGACTAATTGCCCACTACTGCACTCAACACGGATTTCGCTTAGCGAAAACGTTCGTCGATATAGGTAAGCCATCTCAACAGTTGCAGAACGCGTTGCAGGAGTTAGAGGAACATGATGGTTTAATTGCCGTGGACCTTAACTCTTTTGTTGAGCACGAAAATGATCGCATCCGAGATTTGCGCCCATTCATTCATCATTTTTTCTGTCACCAGAGTAAGCATCTGATCACGATTCAAGAAGGCATCGACACCGGCTCAGCTGCCGGGCAGATGGCGGCAATTGAGTTCGCTTCGCAGGATAAAGATAACTTCTAGCGCTATTTTGTCAACGCCAAATATCTGGATCGTCTCGTAATAAGAAAGTCTCTATTCCGAAAAAAGTAGAGCAAGCTCCAACAGCAAATATTACAACGGCGCATACAAGCTGGCTGATTGGCTCCAATTGTGAGCCTGCGGTTTGAAATAGGCAGATGGATAAACCAAGGAGAAAAATCCCGATTAACGTTTGCAGAACATATAGCGCTGCTTTTATATCGTGGATTGAAAAATGCATTTTGCCTTTCAAGAAGCTGCAGGGAGTACTTTGGCAGAGATAATCACTGCGGCCATCATTCTTAGGAATGACTTGTAAAATTCGAATCCTTTTTTACACTTTAATTGTTTAGATTTACGCCTAAGGAACGATGCCAAACGTTCGAAGAATTGGGATCATAACTGCATAAGTCTTATTAGGAATTTACTGGGGAACCATGCATGTCAGAATCACACGTGAATAACAGGTCCTTGAAATTCCCAAATGCCAGGCTATTCGTTCATGAGCTTCTTGTTTGTGGCCGAGCTGCTTCTGAAGCTATTATTCATAGTGCGTGTGAACTTGGACTCGTTGATCGGGAATGTCTTGGTGAGATATTGCCGTTATCTGGTGCAGTCCCTTGCGCTTGCATGGCGTCGGCTCGAAATGTAATAGCCAGGTATTGCGAACAGAGAGGGAAGCAACCTAACGAACCAAAATTAAATAAAGAGCAAATTTGGGCTGTTTTACAAGGCGATGCCCAAGCCTATGCTGAGGAATGCAATCCAACTAATGATCTGGATTTCAAGGTGAACTCACATGATTGCAGCAAATTTGCGCCAGCTTTATTTGATCTTTTGCTGCAAGAACTTAGCAGGCATCCGCAGTAATTTATTTTATCGAAAAGTAAAATATACTGCCGCGACCGACCCTACTTTCGCACCAAATTTTGCCACCATGCGCTTCGATTATACGTCGCGACAGATACAGGCCGAGTCCGGTGCTTGCGTAATATCTGCCTGTGGAGCCAGCCTGCCAGAAGCGCTGAAATAATTTTGGCAGGTTCTCATCTGGTATTCCTTTACCTGTGTCAGCGACACTTATTACGGTGCCCTCGTGCGATTGATTCATGGTGACTGTTATCGAACCGCCAGTTGGCGTGAACTTGAGTGAATTATCGATAAAATTTTGCAGCACTCTCCTGATTTCTGCCTGGTCGCAGGATACGTCGTCGGCATCTCCGGGCACACCCGCCCTCAGGGCAACCCCTTTCTCCAGAGCCAGAGGCATAATTTCTGTCACCATTTGCATGATCATGGCGGCTAAATTGCAGCTCGAAATTTTTAATTCTTTGACACCACTGTCAAAGCGATAGACGTCCAAGAGCGTTTGAACCAGGCTGTAGAGTGAAGTGTTGCTTTGTAATATCGTTTCAAGGAGCTCTCTTTGAGCATCTGCGACCTCCCCAAAATCGCCATCTAAAAGAAATTGGATGGCTCTGTTTGTCGCCAGCACGGGGGTTTTTAGATCGTGTGTCAGTGTGGCAACAAAGTCTTCGCGTTGTTGTTGCAATAGAACCCTGTCGGTCACATTTGCAAACATGGCAACCAGGCTCGTAATTTTGCTTGAGTGATCTTTGACCGGCCAGATTGCCCAATCCCAGTAACTGGTGTCACCCCTTCCAGGGAGAGGCACAGGATCTGCGAACTTCCGACACGGCTGTCCTGACATAATTACTTCTTCGAAGAGAGAGCGATTCAAGCCCGGCAAAATTGCAAAGAGTGGTTTTCCAATCACTTCAGTTCTAATTGCCGAAGGCAAAATTTCAATAAATTCTTCATTACATTCCAGGCAATTAAAATCGTTATTCAAGCTGACAATGCCTATTGGCGCACTTTCTAAAATGCTTTTGGTGACTCGTCTTTCTGTTTCAAGTTCACGAATTGCATCGCGATGTTTACGGATCGATGCTTCCTTTGCATTGATGTATCTCTCGATAGCTAGAGTCATATCAAAAAAAATAACTTTCGATAAAGCTAGGAGTGCTTTCGAAAGTCCTTCTGAATCAGCACCATATCGCTCAACGATAATCGGAAACAGAAAACCAAGAGCGTGATTGTAGGCACCTAAATACCATTTGGGATCCAGCTCAATTCGGTGATGAGTTGTGCCAACATGCAATCGATCGGCCACATAGTCGGCATCGTAGTCACCTTTCGTCAGTCTCCTGAAATACTGATTTTGGGCTGCTTTGGCATGATTCAATATTTGCTGATTAGGAAAAAATGATCGCGTATCTTCGAAATTTAAAAAATGTCGGTACATTTCATCCATCAGATCATCCACACGATCGCTGATTAACGGATCCAATTGCTCCGTGATGATTTTTTCGTCGTCTTCGCCCAATTGCAACCATTGTTTACGTAGCTCAATTTCCCCGTCGCTCAAACTAAGAGCAACTAAATTTTCATCCTTAGAAACACTCATTCATCCCACTCACTTTTGCTTAGTACTAGGAATCAGCCTTCCAGGCAAGTTGGATTGCCAAGTCCACCCTTCTGCATCGTTTCCTCGTGGCACTAATATATAATGATTGTCCGGTCCCTTGGCGAATCATGCTTGAACAACCAACTGACGAAACACCCCGAATTATTAAAGTCTTGCTAGTTGAAGATCATGCGTTGACGCGCATTGGCTTGAAAACGGCGCTCAAACGAACAATTGATATTTCAGTAGTCGGAGAGGCAGCCAATGGTGAAGAAGCTATAAGCCAAGCTGAGCAGCTCAGTCCGGATGTCATACTGATGGACGTGGGCATGCCAGTGATGGATGGTATTCAAGCTGCACGGAAGATTATTGAAAACGATCCGAACATCAAAGTTATCATGCTTACACAGCATGATAATGACCGTGACATATTGGCTTCCCTTTCAGCAGGTGCGTCCGGGTATTGTCTTAAAGACGTAGCACCGGACCGTCTATACACTGCGATAAGGGCTGTCTACGCAGGTGATGCTTGGTTAGACGCTTCGATCGCCAGCCGGGTTTTAAAACATTACGCGCAGGAACCGCTGGCTGCGCAATCACCCGAACAATCTGCTCCTAATCCTGTCCTTGCACAAACGCAGGCGCCTGTCGCTCCGCGTTCTCCTGGCTCGGATGAGATGTCGGCATTTCTGGAAAGACCTCTTCCAGAGCCACTTTCGCCGCGGGAGCTAGAGGTAATAAAGTTGATTGTGGACGGGATGTCGAACCAGGAAATCGCAGACAAGCTGATTATCTCGTTGGCTACAGCAAAGACACATGTGCGTAATATATTGAATAAACTTTCCGTTGATGATCGAACGCAGGCTGCTGTTCATGCCATGCGGCGCGGACTGGTCTGAATTTGCGACGAGAGTTGTTCAGCTTCACAGTTCTTTAGTAAAGTACCTTCCTCTTTCAGCTCGGCGACTCAATGGCTATCTTATCCGTTATCGGTTTTTTCTCTGTACGGATGCCGATCAGCTCGCCCATAGCAATAGCGGCGATTGATGCGAAGAGCAATCCAACCGGAAAAACTATCAAGCAAACAATGCCATCCATAATTCCTCGTGATGTAAAAACGAGATCGCAACCCGTATAAACTAACTCCAGTCCGACTAGAAAGAGCGCAAAAAAGAGGAGTTTCCATTGTTGTGATGGATCGAAAAGCATAAAAATTGATTTCAGTATTCGCATAGTTAATTTCAATCCTAAAGTGAATTGGGGTTCGATATTTGTATTGTGCTTTTTCGACCACTATTTACTATCGACCAAAAGAATGATTTCTGAAGCAGTCTGCCAAGTTCTCATTTTTAAGAAGAATGGCACGTGCAGAAAAGACGGACGGACCAAAGATCATCCTTTCGAATGATCTTTGAAATATTGCTTTTCCAAAGATTCGCGAAAGTCTGGGTGAGCTATTTCGATTAATAAGCGCATTCTTTGCGTTAGAGTTTTTCCAAAGAGTTGGGCAACACCATATTCCGTGACTACATAATGCACATCTGCGCGCGTTGTTACCACGCCGCTGCCAGGATCGAGAGTGGAGGTAATTCTAGAAACGCTGCCATCCTTCGCGGTTGAAGGAAGAGCAATTATTGCTTTCCCCTCTTTGGCGCGTGATGCTCCTCTGATAAAGTCAACTTGTCCGCCAAAACCGCTATACAGATAAGTGCCGATTGAATCCGCACAAACCTGCCCAGATAGATCTATTTCGAGGGCAGAATTTATTGCGGTCATCTTGTGATTCTGGGAAATTATAAACGGATCATTGATGTAATCGACGGTTTGAAATTCAACAAGAGGATTATTGTCAACGAAGTCATACAGCCTCTTTGTGCCAATCACGAAACTTACTGCGATTTTCCCAGGCAGAATGGTTTTGGCATCATTGGTGACGACACCACCTTCGATTAGATCAATAATGCCGTCCGACAGCATTTCGCTGTGAACACCTAGCTCTCGTTTATCAGTCAAATACTTAAGTACTGCATTTGGTATCGCACCGATACCCAGTTGAATCGTTGCTTCGTCATCAACTAGAGATGCCACATTCCTGCCGATTGCTTCCTCTACGAGCGTTGGCACCGCCGGAGCTAATTCTTGCAGAGGTCGATCAGTTTCAACAATATAATTGAGCCTGCTCACATGCACAAAAGACCGACCGAGTGTGCGAGGCATCTGCTTATTAACTTCGGCAATTACTAGGCGCGCTGCTTTGCGGGCGGCCACCGTGCAGTCAACGGATACGCCATAACTACAGAAACCGTGTGCATCAGGGGGAGAAACTTGGATCAAACACACGTCTAAGGGCACTTGGCCGGAGGCGAAGAGTCTTGGGATTTCGCTTAGAAAGATTGGAGTATAGTCTGCTCTGCCTTCATTGACTGCATCTCTAATGTTTGCACCAATGAAGAGGGCATGCACTTTGAACGATCCTGCGTATTCCTTCTTAGCATAGGCGGCTTTTCCAAGAGTCATGATGTGCATGATACTGACGTCTTTTAACTCGTAAGACCTGTTCACCATTGCGTCTATTATCGGTTCGGGAGCAGCAGCGTGAGATTGTATGTATACCGTGTCACCAGATTTGATGGCTTGCACAGCTTCTTGGGCACTGACCACTTTTCTTGCATAATCTTGTTGCCAGCTGGGCCTAGGCGTGATGGTCTGAATCACTAGTGTGTTCCTTTGAATTTAGGACGTCGTGCGGCTCTGCCTTAATTGATTACACACTAAATTTTTGCCCCGTCCATCAATCTAAGGGACGAATGCGCTTTAACCGAAAGTTTTCGTTTTACAGCGTTTCCGATTTCTCGGATCTTGAGGCGCCAATTTGACTAATTATTTTTTCTGCCACTTCGGACACACGTGCCTCCACAGCGGGGCTCATCCTCTCGGAAAAGCCAAAATCGTAGCCGCCGACAACATACAGCCATGCTTGTGGTCGCTTGTCGTACAAAGTCTCAGTTAATTGCATTAACATTAAAGGATCACAATAGTGGCTGATGGCAATAGCAGAGCTGCTTTGCCTGCTTTCTTTACAGCTTGCTGAGTTTGAGTCTTGAAGGCTTATGCACTGCAGCGCTCCCGGAGGTAAAGATGCACTGGCATCGACGAAGATCACACCATCAGCGCCACGAATCTTTTCGATCAGTTCCGGACCAAGAATTCTTTTGGTCAGGATGTCGACTGGCAGCTTTCTTTGTGCCACCGAATGCGCCACCGCCAGCCCAAAGCGATCGTCACCTGCCAAATCGCTACCAAAGCCAACAACAAGCCAAGCCATTGCGTCAATCCTTTAGCGCATCACCCGATCAATGACTGAACCATCCGCGCTCAGTAGTTGTATGTCGAGCGCCATCTGCCCGATCGCATGCGTAGAGCAGCTCAGACATGGATCAAATGTACGGATCACAGCCTCAATGCGATTTAAGATACCGTCTGTGAGTTTGTCATTCTTGATATAGTGTTTGGCAGCCTGAGTGATGCCCTGGTTCATCGCTAAATTGTTGTGACCGGTGGCGATGATCAAATCGGCATAAGTAATAAGCCCGTTGTCGTCAATTTTATAGTGGTGCATGAGCGTGCCACGCGGTGCTTCAGATACACCAAAGCCTTCGTGAGCATTGGCTGCGGCGAAAGCACGTACATGTGTGTCCAGTATGTTATCGCTGCGCAGTAGTTGCTCGATCATTTCAAAGGCATAGAGTATTTCTATCAGTCTGGCCAGGTGATAGTGGAAGGCGCTCTTGTGATCGAGCTGCTGAAACAGGGCAAACGCCTTATCTGCCTTGGGCGTGCCACAACTGTTGGCCAGGTGTAAGCGCGCTAGTGGGCCAACGCGGTACATACCGGCGGGGTAACCCAGAGGCTTGTAGTAGGGCGACTTAAGATAACTGTGCAGACTGATCGCTTCGGCAATGATTGACTTGTAATCTTCTGGTGGCATTTTTGCTACCAACGCTTTGCCTTGCTCGTCAGCCAAGCGCAGGTGTCCGTCGTAAGTTTCAAGCTCACCTTGATCTCCCACAAGACTCATAAATAGACTTGGAAAGTTGGCAAAGACTGAGATCTCTTCGGTAAATTTTTCTAGTTGTTTCGTGAACCACAAAAGAGTGGATTCGGCTATTTTGATCGCCTCTGGCAGCTTGTTTAGAATATGGTCGCGGTGCTCCGCTGATAAGGCATGACTGACACCGCCGGCGACTACCCAACCGGGGTGAATTTTTTTGCCAGCCAAGAGTTCGATAATCTCTTGCCCTAGCGCCCGCAGATGTATGCCGTTGCGCGCTAGCTCTGGATTTTCTCGAGCCACACCAACGATATTGCGTTTGGCAGGATCCGAGTCCATTCCTAAAAGCAGGTCTGGCGAGGATAGATAAAAAAAGCTCAGCGCATGTGACTGGGCTATCTGAGCCAGATTGATGATTCGCCTGAGCTTAACGGCCGTCGGCGGAATGCGTACCGACATAAGCATGTCGCAAGCTTTTGATGAGGCAATTAAATGGCTGACAGGACAAATGCCACAAATTCTCGCCATCAGTGAAGGCATTTCATGGAAGGGGCGACCCTCTGCAAATTTTTCAAACCCACGCAATTGTGTGACGTGAAAAAGCGCTTCTTCAACTTCTCCAGTGTCGTTAAGATGAATTGTTATTTTGGAGTGCCCTTCAATTCTGGTGACTGGGTCAATTGTTATTATTTTGCTCATGCAAATTTCCTAATAAGAGCTTGATCTCAAAGACCAAAACGAGTGATGGCATGTAGATCCGGATGACGTCCGGCCAGAAGCTCAGTAATTACCGTGTATATAGTGTCGGCAGAGGGCGGACAGCCCGGCACGAAAAGATCTACCTTTACGACAGTATGCACAGGTCTAGCATGAGCATAAAGAATAGGCACCGTATCTGGTTGTCTTGGCGCGGCTCCGTCGCTAACTCGATCCAGAATTGCTTTCACCCCGAGTGGATTGCGCAGTGAAGGGACATTTGCGGTGACAGCACAGTCACCAAGCGAGACTAATATTTTTGTTTTGGCGCGCACATTAAGTATTTTCTCTAGATCATCTTCGCTACTCACAGCCCCTTCGACAAGAGTGATGTCGACGTCTTCAGGGAAGTGTTTTTGATCAACAAGCGGGCTGTAGACAAGATCGACTTGTTCAAGAAGCGTCAGAAGCCGGTAGTCCATATCCAGCAAGGACATGTGACATCCCGAGCATCCATCTAACCAGACGGTGGCTAGTTTTGGCATTACGCTGGCGTCAAGGCTCATGATTTTTCTTCTTTCATTTCGGCGAGGTATACTAGAAATTTGGGATCCTTAACCATCTCACCCGCGGCCTTACCTTTCTCAAACAATGCTCCTGTCGGGCAGACTTCCACACATTTGCCGCAGCTTGTGCAACTTGGTGACTCGCCCCAGGGCTGGTGCAGGTCAGATATCAACTGTGATTGAATGCCCCGACCGGCAATGTCCCAAGTATGCGCGCCTTCTACTTCGTCGCAAACCCGCACGCAGCGAGTGCATAGTATGCAGCGGTTCGGATCAAAAACAAAACGCTCATGGGAGGCGTCTATTTCTTTAAGCGGATAACGGTACGGCAATGATATGTGGTCTATTTTTAGTTCGTGCGATACGTCTTGCAGCTCACAATTGTTGTTGGACACACAAACCGAGCAAACGTGATTGCCCTCGGTAAAGAGCATCTCTACTATTGTTTTGCGATAACTGGCTAAACGCGGCGAGTCGGTATTCACTACCATGCCTTCACTGACGTTTGTAACGCACGACGCCAAAAGCTTAGGATTGCCTTCAATTTCCACCAGGCAAAGACGGCATCCGCCCCATTCGGATATGCCGTCAAGTTGGCACAAAGTTGGAATATTTATGCCGTTATCTCTGGCCACATGCAAAATGTTTTCGTCGTCACGGCCGCTCATTTCCTGACCATTTACTTTGAGAGTTACAACGCGCATGTTGGCCTCCTGATGTCTTCACCGATCGGACCGCAGACACCGGCGGGACAGATATGTCCCACTATGTGCGCGAGATATTCTGATTTAAAAAAGCGTAAAGTACTGAGCACCGGATTCGGTGCTCCTTGTCCGAGTCCACATAAACTGGTAAATTTGACCACATCGCACAGCGACTCTAATTGCCCCAACTCCTCCATGGTGCCCTCACCTTTAGTGATGCGATCAAGCATGTCGTGCATATGGGCAGTACCGACGCGGCAAGGTATACATTTGCCACAGGACTCGGACGCGCAAAATTGCATAAAAAATTTGGCTACGTCTACCATGCAAGAGCTGTCATCCATGACGATCATGCCACCGGAGCCCATGAAGGAGCCGAGTTCCATGAGAGACTCATAGTCTATGCTTGCATCGAGATGTTCTTCCGGGATGCAACCGCCAGCCGGCCCGCCGGTCTGCACTGCTTTGAATTTATGTCCGTCCGGTACGCCGCCACCAATATCAAAGATCATTTCGCGCAGGGAAGTACCAAGGGGCACCTCAACCAGTCCAGTGTTCTTAATCCTGCCGCTTAAGGCAAATGTTTTAGTGCCCTTGCTCCGGGAGGTGCCAATGGACGCGTACCAATCAGCACCATCTGTGATAATCGGCACTATGTTGGCATAAGTCTCGACGTTGTTAATCAAGGTGGGCATGCCCCAAAGTCCAGATTCGGCCGGATAAGGTGGGCGAGGGCAGGGTAGACCTTTTCCTCCTTCTATTGACGAGATTAGTGCCGTTTCTTCGCCGCATACAAAAGCACCAGCACCAAGTCTGATTTCCACATGAAATGAAAATGCGCTGGAACCAATTTTATTGCCTAAGAGACCACGTCTTCCGGCGCGCCGGATTGCCGCTTCCACACGTTGTACTGCCAGAGGATATTCAGCTCGCACATAGACATAGCCTTTAGTGGCACCGACGGCGTAAGCGGCAATGGTCATGCCTTCCAACACCCGAAATGGATAGTCCTCCAAGACGCTGCGGTTCATAAAAGCACCGGGGTCACCCTCGTCGGCATTGCAGATCACATATTTTTGCTCAGCGCTTGCCTTGGCTACAGTGCTCCATTTGAGACCGGTTGGATAGCCGGCACCACCGCGACCACGCAGTCCACTCTTCTTCACTTGCTCTACGACTGCATCTGGGGATAGATCAGTGAGCGTTTTAAAAAGAGCGCTATAGCCGCCAGCAGCAATATAATCTTCGATGCTCTCGGGATTTAGTAAACCGCGATGATTAGTAACAACGCGGTTTTGTTTGACAAAGAAATCGGTTTTGTTATCGCACAATATGCGAGCCACCGGTTTGCTGTCTAGTGAGTTAATGATGTCCTTCGCGTCGACGGCAGAGGCTTCTTGATAAAGCACGTCTTGCTGCGGCAGCGAGACAAGCGGAGCGCTAGCGCAATTGCCCTGGCACCCCCCTGGTGAGACGAGGCACTGATCTTCAATTGCTCTGCTTTTAACTTCCGCTTTAAGCGCATCCAAAACAGCGGCACTCTTTACTGATTGACAGGCCGTACCCATACAGACAAAGATTCGATGTTTGTATTGAGTTTGCCGGGCTCTCTCATCAGCCGCTACTGCAGCAAGCTCTTCGCTGGAAAAAATTTGTTGGTCGTTTGTGTGGTTGATCATGTTGTTGTTATTCACGTCGGTAGTGTAGGTCGCTATTCTGGCGTTGTCCCACTTAATCTGATTCTGCTAGCCAACTTTTGAGCCTCGATTCAATTGTCTCGGAAGCAAGGTTTCCCACCACCTGCCCATCAAATATGCCGGCAGGAGCAATACCACAGGCTCCCAGACATCGAGCCTCCAGCAACGAGATTTTATTGTCGGTAGTAGTGTCACCCGCTTTGAGAGCATATTTTTGTTCAAGTGTTTGCAGTAGCTTGGCACTACCTTTTATATAACAAGCAGTGCCCATACAGACGACGCAAGTGTGTTTCCCCTGGGGCTTGAGGCGAAAGTGACTGTAGAAGGTGGCGACACCGTAAACTTTGCTTAGAGGGATGTGCAGACTATGAGCAACATAGTCCAAAGCTGTTTCGTCAAGATAACCAAAGCTGGATTGTACTGTGTGCAAAGTCTCAATCAAGGCACTCTGGGCATGTCCGTGTTTTCGCATGGCAGTGGCGACAATACGCCAGCGCTTGTCGTCGGAGGGAGCCGTAACTGCTGAGTTGGCTCCCCTTCTGACGGCGGTCCTTGCCAACATAAATGTTCCTTTTCGCAGGGTGCAACGAATCACTCACATGAGTGTACTCGAAATAGAGAGCTTCTTGAATCAGTCTAAGGCCTGATGGAGGAGCGTGAAAAAAGGCTGCTTCGGCCAAGCTGAAGAATTAATCGAACGAGCAATCAGTAGCTTCGAATTGTTGACCGGTGGCCAGCACCCTGAACTTGCCGATTTTCTTGATATCGCCGCAAACATCTTTTGCTTTGAACATGTTCAAGCTAAGGCAGATGAATTGACAGCTAGGGCAAAGAGCATTAGAAATCACGTTAAAGCAATGGACCACTAAAAATTTCCACCACCAGATTCAGTGCAGCGAAATGAAAGTTTAGGCTCCAGATGATAAAGATGCTTAGACTTGCTATAGCATGATTCATGCATCCCGTTTCAACGTCTCCGCTACTTTCGTGACGAGAAACGAGAGCTTGCTAACTAACTTAGGCAGTTTTGCTGCGAGGTCCGCACTTAATTTGTCATTCCATTCGGTCTTGTCGATTTCTACGCCAAAGAAAATGATTCGGGTCGGCAGTTTGCCTCGTTTCTTTGCCGACCGCACTTCGTCGGCAAGTAAGAAACCTTGACATGAGCGGAAGTTCAGCGGAGACGCCTGATTGAGAATGTGACTAACGTCTGCTATTGAAACGGTACCAGGGGCGGTGCCGTTAGATGTGGCATCAATGATGATGGCTGCTTTATGACAAGCCAGACAATCTTCCAGAAACCCACTGTGTGCACCAAGATCAAATCTGCAGACGTCTTTAGCGATAGGCTCTGGCAGACAGCGGGACAAAATTGCTGCAATGCCGTCGTCTCCTCTTAAAGAATTACCAATAGTAACGAGAGCAAGCCCTTGCGGTTCCTTAAGCAAAGCATGTTTGCATTCCATATTACTGAGTAATCGCACCGATTGCATATATCTACCTTCTGAACGCTTTGAAAACTTTTGAGTCTTTAGCCGGCTGAACGAACGACGCTCTCGAACTTGCTGTGTTCCTTTTTCAACTTGATAATTTCGATCGAACACGGAGCTTGTAGAAGCACGCCTTCTGCAACGCTGCCAAGAAAAAACTTTTCGATGCCAGTGCGGCCATGGGAGCCTAACATGATCAAGTCGGCGGGCCATTCCGTCGCTAATTTGATGATCGAGTCACAAACATGCCCTTCGGCGACACTGCCTTCGACAGGAGTTTTAGGTTCAAGTTTTTCGTTCAAATATGCGACATTTTTCTGAACAAGCTTGTCCGCTTCTGTCAGGAGTTTTTCTTTCAGATCGGGCCAAACCGAAAATCCCCAATCCTGCCAATATTCAGAGGAAGGCATTGCCACCACATGAAAAACCAGGAAGAAATAATCTCCAGGCCATTGACGTGTTGCTATTTCTTCAATCAAGTGTTTGCTGAGATCAGAATCATCGATTGCGACCAGGACGTTCATCGTTTTGCTCTCCTGTTTCGGTTGCCTTGAACCTAGAATGTCAGATTCGGCTGATCTCCACATCGACCAATTGGAGTATCGTTTGTTTACTAAGATTATTGGGTTATCTTCAGTCCATCAATCGGACGATGCGAATGCGCCTTGACAGGTCGTAAGCTGGGGGCATGTTTTTCTGTTCCCGGAGCAATCAAATGAAAAGAGTTCTAGTGGCCGTAGAAGATAAGTACACCGCCAGGCCACTTGTCGCAGCAATGCTCGCTCGCAGATGGCCGATGAATACAGTTTTTAGAACGATCCACGTGCTTGAACCGCCTCCGCCAGTTAATCTGCCACCGTCATATTGGGAAAGCCTTAAACGATATAGAGCGCTTATGGAAATAAGCTTGAAGGAAATTGCTGACAGACTGCAAAACTCAGTGCCGAGCTCTATCTCAACTGCGGAAATACTAGAAGGTTCTCCCAAACAAGAGATTGTTGTGGCAGCGGAACGGTTAAATGCTGATCTGATTATTATGGGATCACATGGGCGGCGCGGATTGAGCCGGCTGCTTATGGGTAGTGTTTCGCGAAGTGTTGCGTCGCAAGCTCATTGCTCTGTTTGGATAATAATTCCTCAATCGGGTATTTTTGAAAATGAAATTCCACAGAAACAAAAAAGTACATCAGCTGTGTGAACCAGCAGCGCATAAAGGTAATTAGTTTTTCTCTTCCAACTAATCCATCTGCCTAGTCCGACCGACTGATGTAAATTCTCTTTGAACTTGGCACAATTAGTCCATGATTGGAGGAATAATCATGCACAAGATGTCAATTTTGCTTGCCTTAAGTGGCTCGGAACAATCGTACCAGGCGGCGCAGGTGGCGTGGATGTTAGCCAAGCAGGCTGACACCAGTGTAGTTGCTCAACATGTTGTAGACACTCGCACGGCATGGGCACTTTTAGGAAACAGCAAACCAGGATTCATAGGCAGTGGTCTTTACGTGACCGCATATGAGTCCCTGTGCAACTCTTTGCGCGAGCTGGCTAAAAAATTAGCGGACAAATATGAAGCTATGGCTAGCGCGAAAAAAATAAAAAGTATTTGCCTGATCGATGAAGGCAATCCAGTTCATGAAATCTGCCGGAGAGCAAAAGATCACGATCTTGTCATCACTGGTCATGAACCGTCTGAAACCAAAGCGATTGATCGCGAAAGAGGTCAATACGTTAGGCTATCAATTGCAGAAGGATTAGCGAACCAATGTCCGCGCCCACTGTTAATAGTGCAAGGTGAATGGCAACCTTGGAAGACTCTGAAGATACTGGTCTCGGTTGATCATTTGAATATAGAGTACATTCGAGCCTGTATGCAGACCGCGTCGTTACTAGGACTGCAATCAGAACTGGTCTGTCTAGCAACAGGTGTGCGTGAGGAATCTCCGAAAAACCTAATTCGCGATCTACGGGAAGCGCATAAAGAACTTGCGAAAATGGCAATTGAAGTTGCGCTTTTTGGAGATTTTGAAATTGAAGATGGCGCCTCACTATGGTCGCACAAGCCCGTTAGAGTCGAGCTTGACGCGTACTCTGATAACCTTGTGGTGATTCCAACGAGAGAAATTGGTGGCAAACGAATCACAATTTTTGGCTCACCTCCTGAAATGTTTATTCAACATCTCACTTTGCCAAACATCCTTCTATATCCAGAGGAGAAGGTCGAACATCCAGAACAACTTACAAGCAAAAAAGGAAAAGATCTGGTATCGCGCAGTTGAGGGTTGCGACAAGAGCGCAGCATATTTCACTATGCATGCGCAGGCATAAGGCAAGCAAAGTTTTTGCATGCATTTACACATGTTATACCTGCATTCAGTGAATGTCGGGACCGATTAACTGCAGGCTCAAGTTGAAAACAAACATCATTTTGTACGTGAAAGATCAGGAGTGGAGCACAGATTTTTACTCGCATGTGCTGGCTATGCAACCGACCTTGCACGTGCCAGGCATGACCGAATTCACACTGAATGAAGTTTGCATTCTTGGTCTGATGCCTGAGTCCGGAATTAAGAAGCTGTTGGGCGCGGTCCTACCCGATCCTTCTCTTGGCTCTGGTATTCCGCGTGCTGAGCTCTATTTGCGTGTAAAGGATGCCCACCATTTCCATGCTCGTGCCCTTGAGAAAGGAGCAACACATCTGAGCAGCTTTGAACAAAGAGATTGGGGTGATCGCGTAGCATACTGTCTCGATCCCGATGGGCACGTATTGGCATTTGCAGATCAGCACAACTAGAAGCCGGTCGTCAATTCACAGCGGCAATGTGCTCTGTCTATCTCACCTGAAAGGTTTTTCGCCGTGACAAATGTATTGTTAGCTATTGATGGTCCTCTCTATGGAAAGATCATCTCTGATTTTGTCGTCAATCATCACTGGTCTCCACACACCCATGTAAGGCTGATAAACCTTATTGAGCCATTAACAGATGATGTCTATCCAGAAGCAAAATTCGAGCGTGAGTCAACCAAAGCTGCCACGGATTTGTTGCAGGAAATTGCCATTCGTATTGATCGGGCTCGCCCAGAACTAGATGTTTCGCAGTTAATTCGACTTGGTGATCCACGAGAGGAGATTCTGAAGGAAGCAGCAGAATGGCCAGCCCAATTGCTAGTGATTGGTTCTCACGGACGATACAATCTTAAGCGTGTTTCGCTTGGCAGTGTGTCACTCTCGGTTTTGACGCAGGCAAAGTGCACGGTGATCGTTGTTCGGGTTCCGCAAAAGAAGATCGAGGTGGCTTGAAAAGGAAAAAGAAGCCTGCGGCAGGCTAACATTTAGGCCAAAGTAAATTGACGGAATTCGAGGAGTTGTTATGAAGGTTTTGATTGCAGTCGATGAATCCGAATATGCCACCGCTATTGGTCACTTTGTTGCTCACGACCAGTGGTGTCCGGACGCTAAATTCGTTGTTTTAAGTGCCGTTGAGTCGCTGAAGGTGGGTAACTTGATGGCAGTGCTGCCTGGTCCGATTTTAGATGAGATTTTCGAGGCGAAGTGGAAAATTGCCCAAAAAGTTGTTAGCGCTACTGCCAGTTCAATTCGTGACGCTTTCATGACAGCAACCGTGCAAGAAGAGATTATTGAAGGACATCCAGCAGAGACGATTCTTCAATTCTCTCGTGATTGGGATGCGGACTTAATTGTAATGGGATCTCATGGTAGAACAGGATTGAACAAATTAATGTTGGGCAGCGTTTCTCTGGCAGTTGTTTCGCATGCTCCTTGCTCGGTCGTCATCGTGCGCTTGAAAGTTTCTGCAGACAACCTGACTCAGCAGTGATACTTATTAAAGCAAAGAAATCGGGAGGAGTGCATGTGATAACCCCTAATCGAACACCGCAGGAGTGAGGCATGGACATTACTTTATACGGTGCCGCAGAAGAAGTGACCGGGTCGTGCTACCTGTTAGAAACGGGATCGGCGAGACTGTTGATTGATTGTGGAATGTTTCAGGGCTCCGAACGTCTAGAGAGGCAAAATCGGATTCCAGCAAACATTCTGTCCAAAAAGCTTGATGCGGTTTTGCTCACGCATGGGCACCTGGATCACTGTGGGCGTTTGGCTCTGCTGGTCAAGGCTGGCTATAAGGGGCCGATCTTCGCTACAGAAGGAACGATAGACATTGCAAGTCTTATATTGAACGATGCGGCCAATATAGAGGAATACGATACAGAGAAGGAGAATCGCAACCGTAAAAAAAATAGACAAAAGCTGATCAAACCACTGTTCCGGGTGCAAGATGTAAGGAAAGTCTGCAAGCAATTTCAGTCAATTAATTACAACGAATGGCTGCGCGTTGCGCCAGGCGTTGAAGCTCAGTTCGTTGAGGCTGGACATATCATTGGTTCTGCCTGTATTGAAGCGGTGGTTGACGTAGATGGTGGCAAGCGAAAACTTGTGTTCTCTGGTGATCTCGGGCAATGGAATGCACCAATTGTTCGGGATCCGGCGCGATTGGATAGGGCCGATATCGTCTTCATGGAATCAACGTATGGAGATCGCCAACATCAATCATTGAAGGATACGATAAGTGAGTTTGAAGGATTGATCATATCGGCCGTACAGAAAAAGGGAAAAATTCTCATACCTACATTTGCAGTTGGAAGAGCACAGCAAATCCTCTATCACGTCGCTGCCATGTTCCGCAAAAAGATTGTTCCTCCATTTCCGATTTATTTGGATAGTCCTATGGCCATCGCAGCAACTGAGCTTTATAGGAAGCATCTCAAATTTATGGATGAGGAGGCGCAATTGTTAGAGAAAAATGGACAGCTTCGTCATGATCTGTCCACTCTGATCACTTGTGAAACCGCACTCGAATCAAAAGCTTTGAATGCCGTCGATGGACCATGCCTTATCCTGGCCGGTGCCGGAATGTGCAACGCTGGACGAATCTTGCACCATCTGCGCCACTGCCTGGGGACGCCAGAGACTCTTGTGATTATCGTCGGATATCAGGCAAAAGGCTGTTTGGGGCGTGATCTTCTCGAGGGAGCGTCAATAGTGAAAATTCTTGGCGAGACCGTGCATGTGAGAGCAACTGTCAAGGGATTGGGAGGATTTAGCGCGCATGCTGGCCAATCTGATCTTCTTAAATGGCTTGAGCCAATGGCGGTGCATCATCCTAGGGTGGTGTTGACCCATGGCGAAAGTCAGTCTATAAATGAACTCGCTTACCAAATTAAGCAAGTATTTCAGATCGAGTGCGAGAAGCCCAAGCTTGAAGAAGTAGTTAGTCTTCGATGACTACTCAATACGATTTTTTGTTTGCGAGATCTGCCTGTTGCTGACCAGATGGGCTGTTGCTGACTAGATGGGGAGCACTTATATTGTCATTCCACGCGAAACGTGAACCGTCCTAAGAACTGAGTGCCACTGCTTTTGAACTCGATTTGTCAGATGCCTTTTGTTTTATCACAAGAACTGAACAATCGGATTTTGTGATGGTGGATTCAGATACGCTACCAAATAGGTAATCTAGAAACTTTCCTTGAGAGCCAACGACCGTCAAGTCTGCTCCCCATTCTCTGGCAATTTCATCAATCTTTTCTTTGGGCCTACCTATCTCAATTTTTTCTTCAACATATGGCGTTCTAAATGCGTCTCGGATAGCCAGGGCAATCTTGCGCACTAGCCTGGCTGCTGCCTTGCGATCGTCAACAAAAATTGCATCTTCTAAGTTTTCGGTTTTTGAATCTATAACGTGCAAAACCAAAAAGTGCGTTTGCGGGGCCCATTCACGGTTAGTCACGAACTGCACAATTGAGTCTTTGCAACAGTCTTCATCGATTGCGAGTAGCACTTTCATGTGACGGCCTCTATATCTAAATCCTTTGACCTTTGAAAACAGAGCACGTTCTTATGCGTTATGAAGAGCGTGTTGGCTCCTTGTTGATTTGGTTTGTTTACGCTTTGCAGTTTGTTGGGGTGGGCTAACTCGATGGGGCTTGATCACTTCAACAGAGCAATCTGCATGATTGACAACTGCCGTCACAATGTTACCGACGCGGCGTCTTTTGATACCACTTTCGCCGTGTGCGCCGATGATGATCAAGTCAGCCCCATATCTATCTGCCACTTCGACAATTTGTTCTTTTGCCGCTCCTTCAACCACTTCACTTTCGACCTTATGGGTTGGCAATCTTTTTAAAAGTGAAGTTACCCTGCCGTCGAGTAAAATCCGACACTGGTGAAGGAAACTCTCAGTACTGCCAGGAAGAGAGCATGTTTCGACCACATCTAAGATGAGAAATTCAGTGTCTTTTGGCCAGGCGCGTTTAGCAACCGCTCCCATGACTTCTGCGGCAAACTTTGAATTATCGACGGCAATTAAAACTTTCATTTTGTTCTTCCCTGATATCTGTTTTTCTGGTTAGTGCTGTTTGTTCGTAATGAATAACCGGGATGCTCCTCTTACCGTTTTGTCGCCTGTGTCCTTTTACTCCAGGACGCTCGCCATTTTGAAAATCTCCTTCAGATCGGGGGGCGTTGCACCGTATATGGTGCTTGAGGCAATAGAGCCAAATCTCATTTTGCAGAGACTTTCATCTTATCCTTGCTTGCCGATTGTGCTTCAACTTCGCTTTTCGCACTCTCCTCAGCCAATTTGACAATCATTACAGAGCATAGGGCATGTGAAAGCACCGCGAGAGAAACGCTGCCCAAAAACAACCTTTCTAGTCCGCGGCGACCATGGGAACCCATAACGATCAAATCTGCTTCCCACTCTTGTGCCAAGTCGAGTATTTTTGATTTGGGGTCTCCATCAACCACCAGTTCGTCAATCGTTGCATTAGGAAATGATTGTCGAAGAGTGGTGCCTAGACTTAGCACTAGGCTCGTACTCATGCGTTGACGTTCTTCCAGCACATCTATGTATCTAGTGTCCGAAACTCCGGTTATTGGAGGAATGAGATATTTCATCTGTTCAACAACATTGACTATCTTAAATTCAGGAACTTCTTTCCACCGATGTGACACGACGAAATCTGCCAATGCCTTGCCGTATATCTTGTCCTCAACTGCAATCAACATTTTCATGTGTGGCTTCTCCAGTAAATAAACCTTGAATTTTTAAATGCGTCTATGGACACGCTGCACTGATCATGACCTATTGCTAAGGAAACCGCATCCTTCTAATGACCTAAGCACTACATCATGAGCTAGCGCTTAAAGGGTCATCCCTTAGGATGATCAAAGTGAGCAAATCGTTCGGTTGGTGCTTCTAGGCAATATTGACGATGGTCATGTTAAGCCAATATATGAACTTGTAATGGCGTATTGCATATTGCATCAAAAATAAAGCTGGACTGTGTCATTTGTTAGAGAAGATCAATCTGTCCAATAGACGCGCACAATCTCATCCGAACGCTTAGTCTCCAGGTGTCCATTAAAAGTTTTTTGCAGTTTTTTGCCTATCCGTTCGGCTAGGAATTTAGTGGTCGTTTGGATGTGAAGAATCTCGCCCTCTTCTGTAACGCCCGCGATCTTTGCGATCGGGTTTTTATACCAGCATTTACCTTCAGTGTGTTTTATCAGCGCAATTATTTCGCCTATCAATGCCGAAGTGTTTGATTTAGCCAGGACGATCTCTCCTTCATATAATTGTTGTTCCACTCTCGTGCAACCTGGACACAGTACCACTTCGGCGTCCTTATCTTGGCGCAAAGTTTGCTCTTGCACGGGATCGAAATACCAACGTTTTTGAAAGCCGATTGCACCACAATTAGTGCAATAGCAATGCCCGGCCAGCTCATGGAACGCTCGATGAAACTGCTGTGGCTTAAGTCGATGGTGTTCTGGTGCCTTGAGTTTCGCAGAAAGTGTCGGTGTGGCGTTGCTTTTGCTCATGAGCGTTACTCCTTTTTGAACTTTCGTCTACTAATTTGCTGTGCCGGATTATATTTATTGTCCTTGAGTTCGATTCAATTTACATGCTCAGATCGGCTGATAGTTTATCATCCGTGAACCAGCCATTCGGCTGATAGCCATCGGCTGCAAGTGCTGAAAGGCTAGCCACTGCGCAACCGAGCTACCCGTTCTTGCAGCCTTGACCAGAGCATCTTGCTGATCAATTGGACCGTCCCGTTCTGGTTCTGTTGGTAGTCGTCAACGTATCTAACCAGATCGATTGGTGTACATGCACTCAGAATAGCCAGCTGCGGTCCCTTGCTTTGCTCTTTGCCAGTAACCAGTCTTTCCAAAATAGAAAGGGCTTCGGCGAAGGACTCTGGCGTCGCTTGACGAGAAAAACGACTCTCAGAAAGCGAGTGTAAGCGAATCCACTCCAGAGTCTCTACCTCTAGTTGCGTTAAACGTTTTCGCTCTTTGCCGCTCGCATGACGTTTCATTTCAAGGATTCGTGCTTGCAGGTAATGTATCTGCCGTATCGTACTTTCATCCGGCAGTTCGCAGTGCAGCTGCTTTGCGCATGCTTCAATATTCGCATCAACAACCTTGCACACTCGTCTGTCGAATTCCTTGCATTCTTTGATGTTGATTTGTTCTTCCAATTGCGCAATGAGATCTTCGGCGATGCGTCTTGTCCGCCTCCGCAGATTTATTTCTCCCTGCAGCAAACCGAAATGCTGTTCCAGCCGGGCAACAGTTGTTTGACAAGCAGCACTAACATCGCTTTGATAATGGTACGAAATAGCCAGGGGTAAAATGAACAAATGTGCCTGCGCCTGTTGGTGCTGAAATTGGAGACATGCCTCCATTCCCATGTAAATTGCACCAGGCTCAAGAGGGTTTACAATATCGCTGTTGTAGCTGATTTCTCCTTCCGGGAACACTACTACCTTAGCCGGACTGGAGGTAAGCAGCCGTTCCGTAAATCGCATAGCCTCAAGATCATGTGCGCCCCGCTTGATCGAATAGCAGCCGAGCCTTTGCAAAATCAAGCCATTCAGGCCGAAGTAGCGCTCAAATAGCTCTCTGGCTGCAAGTATTTCAAATCGTTGAGGCGAAATCGTCGATAACCAAAAAAGAATCTCGCCGTCTTCATGTCTTGGGTGATTTGGGCATATGAGAACAGGGCTGTCTTGCAGCTCGTTCAATGTTTGCCATGTTTCAGGCGCCACCATCAATTTCAAGTCGCGATGCCGGCATGCAAAAACGACAGGCAAAAGCAGTTTAACAAGTGCCTCTAGCAAAATTGAACGTTTCGATGGTTTGAAATCGGGCATCACTTCTGCAATCCACGTTCATCTCAGGGGTCCACCACATTCAGGATGTCCGCACTCACACACCACATTCGGCGTTGCTGCCGCTTGTCGACAAACTTCGCTACAATATTGCTTGCCTGATTCGGCTGCACAGTTGCAGCCAGGGTGAGCGCAATCTGCATTGCCGCTTGCTCCCCTAAAGTCATCTTCCACCATTGCCATCGTCTGCGTGCCTCCTAGAACCTATTCAATTTCACCCATTGCTTGATCTCAATTTCATTGATCGTGGATTGCGAATTACTATACTATCGCATGCATTTCTTCAGGCTTCTTTGCCGGAATGCGCGTAATTTCAACAGCACAATGTGCATGAGAGGAGACGGCGTCGGAGACGCTGCCAAGCAAAATCGCTTCGATCGGTTTGCGTGCATGTGAGCCCATAACGATCAGTCCAGCATTCCAGTTGTCTGCCGCTTCAAGAATTCGAAGGCGCGGATCACCTTCAAGCACCTCAAAGGTTGAAGTTCCCTCACCAAACGCCAGATTTAATCGAGTCACCCGTTGTCTCAAAGATGAAGCGACATGGGAGAAAGTGTCCTCCTGCTGCACGGCTAATCCAGCAGCCTGAGGAGGCTCAAGGAAAACATACTTGTACTCATCGCTAACTACCGAAATACACTTGAATCTGGTGCCCTCCGACCAAGATGATTCCAATACGTGTTGCAGTATGTGTGCAGAATGTGCGGAATCTTCTGATTCGTCCAACGCAATTAAGACATGGTTGTTTTGGCGAGTATTATGGCTATCAGTCTGTCTCACAATTCGCACTGCACATGGTGCGCCGAGCAAAACGGCACGAGAGACACTGCCCCAAAGAAATCTCGTCAAACCGGTTCTGCCATGTGAACCCATAACTATGAGATTTGCGTTGAATTCATGCGCCGCTTTCGTAATCACTTGATCAGGATATCCAATCAGCACATCTCCAAAAACTTTCGCGTGAGGCAAGGCTGTTTGAATGTTTCCCACCACTGTCGCTATGTATTGATGCGCTTGCTCCATCGCCTTCTCTTTATTAAGTGCAAGGAGCGGCTCGAACAAATCAACAACATTAATGACTTTAAGTTCAGCTTCCGATCCGCAATTCATTCGCAGAACTGATTCAATCGCTGCCTGTGAACACGGTGAAGTGTCGGTAGCAACTAAGACATTCATTTTTATACCTCTATTTTAGTGGAGTCAGCTTGCAGAATTTTCAAGCACACGATAACGAAATTCCATCAACTTACTTTGGCATACATCCGGATCTCTCAGTCCAAACAAACTTCGACGATACAGGAGAATTGTCAAGCACTGAATATAGTGCCAGGAAAAAACGGCCGTAGCCCCGTCTGGTTTCAGCTCTCAAGAGAGTTATGCTTGGGTTCGGCCGTTTTTAAAGAGATATTGTCATTTATGCTGTCGTTCTCCTTGTCGAATGTTCTGGGCCGCTGCTTTTTTGCTTGGACCCAAGTTTCCTTTTGCACTATTAGTGTAGTCAAAAACGAACTTGGCGACATCATCTGTTGGACTGATTTCTATGATCGCAACAAAGCGTACTTGCACGCAAGTTCGGCTACACTGCCCAACCAGAATTTGTGAAACCCTTTACGCCCATGAGATCCCACGATCTGCATTCCATCTTTTGGCTTCGTCAATAATGTTTATCAATCTATCCGATATTGAAGTGCTCGAAAAGGTTTTTCTTTCAAGTAATCGACGCCTAGTCCGATAGATGGATGTGCATTCTCTTTGAATTTAGCACCATTAATGCAGATGGATGGAGGTATGATCATGCACAAGATGTCAATTCTGCTTGCCTTGAGTGGCTCCGAACAATCGTACCAGGCTGCGGAGCTGGCTTGGAGACTGGCCAAGCAGGCTGACGCCAATTTAGTTGCGCAACACGTTGTTGATACTCGCACG
Organism: Candidatus Melainabacteria bacterium; assembly: GCA_003151275.1. Next base: position 25,174 of record PLXC01000059.1, on the reverse strand, counting down.
GCATGGGCACTTTTAGGGAACAGTAGACCAGGGTTTATAGGCAGCGGTCTTTACGTGGCGGCATACGAGTCCCTATGCAACTCTCTGCGCGAGTTGGCAAAAAAGCTAGCGGATAAATATGAATCTATGGCCAGCGCAGTAAAAATAAAAAGTGATTGCCTGATCGATGAAGGCAATCCAGTTCATGAAATCTGCCAGAGAGCAAAAGATCACGACCTCGTCATCACTGGCCATGAACCGTCTGAAACCAAAGCGATTGATCGCGAAAGAGGTCAATACGTTAGGCTATCAATTGCAGAAGGATTAGCGAACCACTGTCCGCGCCCACTGTTGGTAGTGCAAGGTGAATGGCAACCTTGGAAGACTCTGAAGATATTGGTCTCGGTTGATCATTTGAATATAGAGTACATTCGAGCCTGTATGCAGACCGCGTCGTTATTAGGACTGCAATCAGAACTGGTCTGTCTAGCAACAGGTGTGCGTGAGGAGTCTCCGGAAAACCTAATTCGAGATCTGCGGGAAGCGCATAAAGAACTTGAGAATATGTCAATAGAAGTTGCGCTTTTTGGAGATTTTGAAATCGAAGATGGCGCCTCACTATGGTCGCGTAAGCCGGTCAGAGTCGAGCTTGACGCGTACTCTGATAACCTTGTGGTGATTCCAACGAGAGAAATTGGTGGCAAACGAATAACAATTTTTGGCTCATCACCTGAAATGTTTATTCAACACCTCACTCTTCCAAACATCCTTCTGTTTCCGGAGGAAAATATCGAGCACCGTTCCGAATCTAGCGATCAAGCTAAAAAATTGGCACTGTGCCTTTGATGAACAGCAAGAAGAATCGGAGCAATTACTTATTCTTGCTGTCGGTCGTATCGTGTAACCAGGGTATAGGAAAGCAGGTGTTCGTGTGTTTCAGCTCGCCCAAGATGTTCTGTTGAGATTATCTCTCTTGACGCTTTCAGCTGTTTTTTGCCAAGTGCCAAGCATCGCCGCTGTTCCTGGTACCACCACTATTGGTCTGGAGTCACGCCTGAGACCAACCGGTTACCCAAGCAAGTCGCCAAACGCGAAATCTCAGGGTGATGTTGCAGTCATCAGCGCGGATGGACTGATCGAATTATCTGATGATAAGCCCTTTCATGTGCATGCCATGCTTTCAGGACGGATCTCTCAAGATAACGCCGTCATTGGAAAGTACTTCCGCAAAGGTGAGTTGCTTGCCTTAATGGAGAGCGCAGAACTGGTAAATCTGAGTGCCGACTATTTGATGCGGCTGGGGCAGAATGAAATGAGCATCCAGCAAAGAGAATCTTCCGGTCGATTGGCGCGGGCAAGCTTGGAGCGCATACAAATGCTTGTTAAAGAAGGCATCATGGCCGACAAAGAGCTGGAGAAAGCTGAGGAGGATGTTCGCACCGCCGTTGAAGATCTCAAAGACTTGAACGAGCAGCGAATCCGTCTGGAGAACGAGTCTAATACGCTTGCAACTATGTACGGTATCAAATCGCTGAACGTCAAACAAGAGACAGCGCCCAGCGAGCTGCCGATTAGAGCACCTAACAGTGGAGTTGTTGTAATAAAGAACGTTACTCTTGGTGATCGAGTCAACCCGGATCAAGCAGCTTATGTGATGGCGGGCGTTAGCAAGGTAAGACTACGCATTGTCTTGCCCATTGCTGACCGAGAACGTATTGCTCTTGGTCAGCACGTCAATTTTTTGTGCAACAAAATTTCCATGAAGAGCTTTTCCGGCAGCATCGATAGCATAACAGCTCCGAAAGACTCGTTAAGCCAAGACTTCTCTGTCAGTCTCATCCTCGAAAATCCACAAGCATTGCTTCGACCAGGCATGATCGGGCAAGCAAAAATGTTTGTCAAATAATTCGCAAACTGAGAGGACATCATAGAGTATTGTAGTCTTCGGCCATTGACCTGGTACCGGTCTTGTCGGAACAGAGAACATTCATGCTTCCGAACTATTGCCTCTATATTGCACTTTCTTAGCGACTGATCGGATTGACAAAACCAATTTCCATAGATCAAGTACTGCCACCGCCGGCAGTGGTTCAGATATGAATCTATTCATGCACGAGTTGAGGTCCTTTGAACCACCCCGATATGGGTATGGACAGCAAATAAGTCAACGAGGCAGCTAACACAACCACAAAGATGTGTTCAAGGTTCAAAGGTCTCGTATTCAACACTCGCTGCAATGCCGGCACATAAATTGCGGCACCTAGCAAGGCCAGATTGATTGCCGAACTTAACAACATCGGTCCGTTCAGATACCACCGAGTCCCAACAGTGTGGTCTCGAGCGAGAAGCCAAGACCATGATTGAAGAACCAGAGAAAGGGAAAGAATAGCCAGGGCTACCGTAGTCGCGCTTGAATCACCTAAATAACGCTGATCAGCCATGACGGCCAATACGCTCACTCCGCCAATCAACGCACTGCGAGTGAGAATCTGAATCTGCTCATACCTGTCCAACAATTTTTCTGTCTGCTTTCTGGGCGGGTGTTTCATCACATCCGCTGCTCCCTTTTGAAGCACAATGCCAAGACCAGCAAAGACGTGCATAATCAGATTCAGATAAAGTAGCTGCAAGGGTTCTAGAAAAAGAGCAGCATTTGTGAAAAGTCCAAGGGTAATTGCAATGACCGAGGTCAAACTGGCCGTCAGCAGGTAACCGACAGCTCGACTGATGTTCGCATAGATAATCCTTCCCTCGCTAACCGCTTTCACAATTGTGGCAAAGTTGTCATCTGTAATAACCAGATCAGAAGCTTCGCGCGCCAGGTCAGTGCCTGACTGCCCCATGGCAATGCCGATGTTGGACTGGCGCAATGCCGGTGCATCATTCACGCCATCTCCTGTCATGGCAACGATGTGCCCAGCCGCCTGTAAACGCTTGACGATATCGAGTTTCATCTCCGGGGTAACACGAGCCAGTACGGAGACATGATTGAGGATGTCCTTAATCTCGCTATCTGTAAGTCGCTGCAAATCGCTACCGGATAAAATTTTCGTCTCATCAGCCTGCGACGAGATTATGCCTAATTCGCTTGCAACTGACTTTGCCGTCTCTCGTTGATCTCCGGTCAGCATAACAATTCGGATGCCTGCATCCTGACAGGTTCGAATCGCGGCCTCAACGTTTTCTTTAGGGCGATCAGACATGCCAACCAGACCTAACAAAATCAACTTTCCTTCTAGAGATGCTGTATCCAGGTGATCCGGAACCCTTTCAATATCGCGTCTAGCAACGGCCAGCACTCGCAGTCCGCGTTTGGCTAGTTCCTGATTCTGGCTAAGAAACCAATTTCGAATGTCTTCGTCTAAGTCGAGGTCGCCTTCTTTAGAGCGCACATAAGTGCAGATTGGCAGCACCGTTGCTGGAGATCCTTTCAAAAACAGAATGCATCCTGCTCCATCTGGTTTAGCATGGATAGTTGACATGCGTTTTCGGTTTAGATCAAAGGGAATCTCCGCAACTCGCGGAAATTCTGCTCGCAATTGTTCGTCGTTCAAACCAAGCTTGACGGCTGCTGTAATGAGCGCTCCCTCTGTTGGATCACCGTGAATGTGCCAACCCTCAGCACCCTCGTGATGCTCAAGTCTGGCATCGTTGCACAAAGTGGTCGCTACCAGTAAATCAGGCACTCTTGGATCGTCACTTGGGCACGATGTGTCTAGGCTGGTCAGCGTTCCCTTTGGTTCATAGCCATGTCCCGACAGTTGAAGATGCCCGCCTTCCAGAACAATGTCTGTGACTAGCATCTTATTTTCGGTTAGTGTGCCGGTCTTGTCTGTGCAGATCACGGTAGTGCAGCCTAAAGTTTCAACTGCTGATAGTCGCCTGACCAAAGCTTTTGCCATTACCATTCTTCTAATCCCCGCTGCCAGAGCGAGTGTTGCTATTACAGGCAGTCCCTCCGGAATGGCCGCCACTGCTAAAGCTATGCTCGTTTCCAGCATCCTTTCTAAAGAGGCGTGTCGCAAGATGCCGAGTGCGGCAAACAGAACACAAAGTAAAACGACCAGAATTGTCAGCTGATGTCCTAAAGTATCAAGTGATTTGGTTAGTGGAGTTTCAGCCGATACCACTTCTTGCAGCATACGACCCAATTGGCCCATCCTGGTTTTAGGACCAGTGGCAATGACAACACAGACTGCTCGTCCACTTAGAGCGCTAGTGCCCTGTGAAACAAGTCTGTTTTCTGGCGCCTCTGCATCTGGTGCTTTCCAAACTGGCACACTCTCTCCAGTCAAGGGTGACTGATCAACCGAAAACGCAGCACTTTCTAAGATGCATAAATCGGCTGGCACACGAGTACCAGCCACTAGCAATACGATGTCACCGCGGACAAGTTCAGTTACCGGTAAATCAATCTCGCATCCTTCGCGCCTGACGCGAATGACTGCACCAGCTAGTCTTGCCAGCCCATCTAGCGATACCTTCGCACGATATTCAGTTAAAAAGCCAATCGCAGCGTTGATGAACAGCGCTGCAACGATACCAGCGGTCTGTAGATATTCTTTCATCACAAAAGAAATGACCGTTGCAATCACTAACAAGATAACGACGCTCGATTTGAACTGATCGATCAAAATAGTCCAGACCTTGACCGATTCTCCTTTGCGGAACTCGTTGGGACCTTCACTCTTGAGCCTCCGTGCCGCTGCATCTAGTGAGAGACCAGCCACTTTATTGGTGCCAAAGGACTCAATAAATGATTCAGCAGACTGCTGAATCTGCTCACCTCCTACGGTATCACTTGCGCCAGAGGCGACTTTATGCACTACAAACCTCCTCTGCTTCGTTAGCTCACGCTGCCTCAGTCCGTTTCAAGACTCCAGTCATTGGATTCGTCATCGGTCCTGTCTTTTGCTTTTAAGTAGAATTCCTCAGCAAGTAACATTGCAGCGGAGGTCACAGGCATGCTAATCCTGCTTGCAAGTTCATGTTTTCATCTCCGCAATAACATCCATTGTCCTCTGGTTCGATTCAATGCACATGCTCAGATCGGCTGATAGTTGATCATCGGCAGTGAACCAACCATTCGGCTGAGGTCCATCGGCGTTACTTGCCCACTCAGCCCCCGCATTCCAAGCCCATCGGGAGAATGTCGGCGAGCATTGTCGTCAATCAGACTTAGCGATGTCGTTGCGACACCTTGTAAAAGATACGCATTTAGGCTGAAGCCCTCAAGCGTAAAACCGAGCTAAGATCGAATTGATGACATACGCAATTGCTTAATTGCGTTATGTGACCACACCGAGTTGTATTAAACCATGAAGAATTACTTACTTGCAGGAAACCACACCACTCCAGAAAGCGCTCTGGCACAGCTTGCCCACGATATTTCGCCGCGGGTACGCAGGCATGTGGCGGAAAATGTACACTCTCCACAAGCTACTCTGACTGAGCTCATTTGCGATCCAGACAGCACTGTGCGCTATAGCGTCATAGGCAATCCAAATATGCCGGAAGAAGCACTACAAACCTTAGAACATGATTCTAGCCCTGATGTCCGCTATTGGCTGGCTTCAGACCACAATATCCCCGTTTATGTGCTTAATCATCTAGCCGAAGACGAAAATCCATACGTAGCTCTTCGCGCGAAAACCACCCTGCACCGGTTATTGAGGGAACACTGCTTCAACTGTTGACCGCTCGTACAATCTGGAGTGTTATGCCGGAGGACTGGACTACTAAATGAGTGCCACCACAATCAAAAAAATGATTCAGCTTTGGATTCATTCAATCCTAGGGAGGAGGTCGATTACGGTTGAGAGTAATACGATTAATGTGTAAATTTAGCCAAAAGGTATTCTGCCGTGACAAATGTATTGTTAGCGATCGATGGTTCTTTCTACGGAAAGATCATTTCTGATTTTGTCGTCAATCATCTATGGGCTTCACGCACGCAATTTAAGCTTGTCAATGTTATTGACCCTTTAGCAGATGATGTCTATCCGGAGGCAAGTTTTGAGTGTGCAGCAAGCGATGCTGCGAAAGCTTTGTTGCAGGAAATGACTACGCGAATCCATCTGGCTTTACCAGACTCAGATGTTTCGCAATTGATTCGGCATGGAGATCCAAAAGAAGAGCTCTTGAAGGAAGCAACAGAATGGCCAGCTAATTTGTTAGTTCTTGGTTCCCATGGATGTCGCGATCTCAAGCGTGTTTTGCTTGGTAGCGTGTCGCTTTCGGTGATGACAAGCGCGCCGTGTACGGTGATACTTGTTCGTGTACCACAAAAGAATCTCGAGGCAATTGCAGCCGCGTCTGCAAGATTAGATGCGGCAAAGAATCTCCGATGCAGTTAGAGAGAGACAGCCAAGAAAAAATGTGTCCAATATGTTCGTGTACGTCTTCTGCATAGAAATTTATCTTGCCTGAGGTTGTTCGAGGTTTGCAACCAGCATTTTGATTGAGTTCAATCGCATTTTTTGAACTGTTTCTTTGTCCAATTCGGCTATTGGAAATTTGATTTTGTATGTTCTTCAATCTGGCTGGCAGCGCTATATTTGTGGTTCTTTCGCAGAACTAAAGCGTAGTTCGACATCATTCTTTTCGTAATCGATTTTGTGTCTAATGATTGTGGCACAATTTCTAACGCCATCTGCAAATATTGTTCAGCCCGATGGTAGTCGCTGTTTCTTACATATAGCTCAGCCAACGCATTGGCAGCGATGCCAACCATCAAGTGATTTGCACCAAACTGGCGCTTGAGCATGTCCAGACTTTCAAGCAGATAATTTTCTGCGTTATCTGTTTTTCCAATGGACCCCTCAAGCCAAGCTTCATTGTGAAGAACAATGGCTAACTGAATCGGATTGTCACTTTCATGCTTTCTTAGTATCGTCAAAGCTTTCAAATTTGCTCTTTGCGCGAGTTGGAGGTCATTGCATTTGACATAGTGCGTGGTTAAACTCTCGTATTCAAGGCCAATCTCTAGATCATCTTTTTTGTAAGCCCTTTGCAAAGTGTGGATGGCGAGCAGATAGTATAGTTCTGCTTCGGCGTAACGGTTTTGCTCATCATACAATTGAGCAAGTCTATCCAATCCGCGCGCGAGCATTTCAGAGTCGTCTCTGCTTTTTGCCGTCTTAATTACATAGAGCAGTTTTTCCTCAGGTGTGCCTATAAGGAACCCGTAGTTTGGGTCCAAGTAAGATTCTGGCAGCCTTAGAGAATAAGTTGACAGTACGACTAGGGCCGTTAGGATATGAATAATTAGAATGCTCACAGCGCTCCCTCAAGCATCAAATCGTCATTTAAGGGCTCAATTAAGGAAGGACTCATTCCGTCTACCATTTCATAAGGCTTAAGAGCCGGTTGTGGAGATCTAAAACAAAAACGTTCAAACCACCGCAATGCCAAGATTGCGACTTGTTCTAACTTGCCAGGTTCTTCAAATAGATGTGAGGCTCCTGACACCACCTCTAGTGCTTTAAAACACTGCATGTTATGCAACGCGAGATTATTCAATTGCAATACTTCCTGGTCTAAGTCTCCTACAATTAAGAGTGTGGGACAAACTACATTTTGCAGGATATCGCCGGCCAAGTTCGGTCGGCCACCGCGGGAAACAACTGCCGAAATTCGCGACTTTCTTTCAGCCGCACAGACCAGTGCCGCAGCGCTTCCGGTACTCGCACCAAAACATCCAATCGCTAGATTTCTCGTAAGTTCGTGCATCGAAAGCCAATCGACAGCTGCTGAGAGCCGCTCAGCAAGTAGGATTATATTGAAGCGCACATCATGCGTATCTTGCTCTGCTCGCTCTTCTTCGGCAGTCAAAAGATCGAGCAGCAGAGTGGCAAAGCCAGATTTATTGAGTTCAGAAGCGACAAATTTGTTACGCGAGCTGTGGCGACTGCTACCACTTCCGTGGGCAAACAAAATGACAGCTGATGCGTCTTTTGGAATTGTCAGATCGCCTTCCAGCTGCACGTTCAGGCTTGATACGTGAATTGGATAATGCTTTATATTTGAGTTCATGATCATAACCCCTTTGGAAAAGATTCGGGTTTTCTGGACTAGCTCTGCAGAGCAATTGCAACCAGGATGGGCGCAATGGTTTGGGCCTTTTTTCGCCTCCCAAGTCTTCTTCAACCATTTAACTAATGCCTCCTGGAAGGGATGAACCAATATTGACATTTCTCCAACTCATTAGACATCGTCCGAATAACTGAAGAAACATCATCCTGAAGGTGGAGCGCATTGAATGGCATTGAACGCAGCTCGTTCAATGTTTGCCATGTTTCAGGCGTCACTCAATTTCAAGTCACGATGCCAACATGCAAAAACGACAGGCAAAAGCAGCTTAACAAGTGGGACAAAGTTCGAGAAACAAATCGCTCCATTTCCATGTTTCGGACTGCCGAACGTGCACCAATTTAGGCACCTGCACCGCCCATGATGCATTCCTACGGCACCAATCGGCATCGATGTCTGGCTCAGTGTGGCTCCAATGATGCTCGCTTGGTTGCCCTTGAATAATCCGAGGATAGCCTATGCAGCTAAGCTGCTCGGCATAATTGAGAAAATGGATTGTCCGCCGCCGTACTAATTGAGAGCGAACAAGCGGAATCAATAAAACGAATGCAGAGCTTGGCTGCGGCCATGACACAGTACAATGGGTTACCATTAAATGCTCAAGCAATCAAGACGGTTGGATGTAAGGAGAAATCTAGATGTCCAAGTTTCTATGCTTGGTCACTTGAGGCTTCGTTGATGGGGAGTGAGGCTGTGCAGGCAGGCTTGTCTGTGTCTGAGACTAGCCTGAGCAAATGGTTGCGGAGCGAAAAGCAATGACCGAATCGACGCAATTGGAAAACCAATGAACGAATCGACGCAATTGGAAAACCAGCTGTATGAAAGTTCCGAGTACATACGGACTCTCTTCGAGTTGGCTCCTGATGCGATGATTGTTGTCAATGACAAGGGCGAGATATTTCGCATCAACGCCCAAGCTGAGTCTACGTTTGGATACAAGAGGGAAGAGCTGATAGGGCAGATCCTGGAGATCCTCATCCCCGATCGATATCGGCATAAACACGTTGGTCAGCGCAATAGTTATTTTGCCGAATCACACACCAGACCGATGGGCACCGGATTGTCGCTTTCGGGAAAGCGGAAGAACGGCGACGAGTTTCCGGTCGACATCATGCTCAATCCACTCAGATCGAGTCAGGGCAATATGGTTATCGCCGTTATACGCGATATCACCAAAGGTAAGGCAGCGGAAGAAGCCCTACGCCATACTAATGAAAACTTTCGCTTGCTCGTGTCAGGAGTAAGAGACTATGCCATCTTCATGCTCGATGTGGATGGAAACGTGATTACATGGAACGAAGGCGCAGAACGGAATAAGGGATATAAAGCTGCGGAAATAATTGGCCGGCATTTTTCGTGCTTTTACGTCGAAGAGGACATCCAGTTAGGAAGACCTGCAAAAGAGCTGGCCGAAGCAATTGCTACCGGGCGAAGTGAAGATGAAGGACTTCGCAAGCGAAAAGATGGTTCGACGTTTTGGGCAAACGTGGTGATCAGTTCAATTAAAGACGAACACGGCGAATTAATTGGATTTGCAAAAATCACTCGAGATCTAACGGAACAGAGACTGGCAGACGATGCCCGTGCCGCTATTAACGAAGAGAAGCGGCGTGTGAGCGAATTGAATGCAGAGATAGAGCAGCAAAAGCGTATTGAGAAGGCACTGAAGGAGGTGACTATAAATTTAGCGAGGTCCAATGCTGATTTGCAACAATTTGCCTATGTAGCCTCACATGATTTGCAAGAACCACTGCGGGCAGTGACAGGCTTTTTGTCATTACTTGTAAAAAAGGAGTCCGGAAACTTAGACGCCGACTCCCAAAAATACATCAATCATGCTGTGGAAGGAGCGCACCGAATGCGGGCGCTAGTCAACGACTTGCTTACCTATGCACGTGTCGAATCACGTGGCACAGAGTTTGAGCCTGTGCAATTATCAAAGGTTTTGGAACGAGTAAAGTCTGATCTATCTGTTCAGATTGAAGAAAACGGCGCTTTGATAGATTCAGATCAGTTGCCTACGGTAACAGGCGACCCTACGCAACTTGCTCAACTATTTCAAAATCTGATTGGCAACGCTATCAAATTTCGCAGTTCTCAGGCACCTTCAGTTAGAATAAAGTGTAACCGGCAAAGATGCGACTGGCTTTTTTCCGTTCAAGACAATGGTCGCGGCTTTGATATGGAGCATGCCGAACGGATTTTTGTCATCTTTCAACGGTTGCAAGGGCGCGAGTCCGCGAGTGGCACAGGAATCGGGCTGGCGCTGTGCAAGAAGATCGTAGAGCGGCATAACGGCAAAATATGGGTTGAATCGAAACCCGACCAGGGCTCAACATTTTTTTTCACGCTGCCTCAATCAAATGGAGATACGAAGGAAGATGGCAACCATTAAACCGATCAACATACTAATGGCAGAAGATAGCCCGTCAGACGCAGATCTTGCCAGAGAAGCATTTAAAAATGGCAAACTCCTGAATGAGTTGATAATCGTTCCAGATGGGGTGGAAGCGATGGCGTACATGCGCAAAGAAGGCAAGTATGCAAATATGCCACGCCCGGACCTGATCATGTTAGACCTCAATATGCCAAAGAAAGATGGTCGTCAGGTCTTAGCAGAACTCAAGCAAGATCCGGCTTTTAAGTTCATCCCCGTGGTTATATTGACGACATCTCAAGACGAAGCAGACGTATTGAAATCATACGAATTACAGGCCAGTTGCTACGTTACGAAACCCATGGATTTCGACAATTTTTTGGAAGTGGCAAAACAAATCAAGCAATTCTTTTTCTCAGTTGTCACTTTGCCGCCCAGCGGAGACCAATGAAAGGCAATCCGCTATCAATCTTGCTCATAGAGGACAGCCCGACGGATGCAATGCTATTGAATGAAAATTTGCAACGAGTGACTGAATTTGCTTTCGAGATGGAACATGCAGATGCTCTCGGAACGGGCATACAGAGCCTGGCGGAGAAGACTTACGACGCGATCATTTTGGACTTGGGATTGCCGGATTCGACCGGCATAAAGACTTTTGAACGTGTAAAGGCACAAGCAGAGAGCATTCCAATAATCATTTTGAGCGGAAATAATGACCGTACTGTCTTAGCTGAGGTTATGAATGCAGGTGCTGACAACTATTTGATCAAAGACTCGGCGGATGGGAATCGCATTGCTATAGCGATCTTATCGGCAATTCGAAACAGACTGCAAGCAACCGGAATTCCTTTGGTTCAGGAGAGCTAGGATCGTCTTCCGGGCGAAGCGAGCCAGCGGACCGCATGGTAACCACCACGCGATCAATAATCCCAACACGGCCTTAACAGTTTCTGGTCTGATATTTCAGTCACGAGTAAACGATACCATATACGGTGCCCAAAGAATTCCGTCGGAGTATTCCAGCCAAACCGAAGGAACCAGCGCATCGTGTGCGCGAAATGGTATTTCTTTCTTCTATTTTTCTGCAGAAGCTCACCACTGGCAACATTCTTGGATGCGGATCTAGTCGTTAGTACCTCATACTTGTGGTGCCGACAATTATTTAAAATGTCGATTCTTACTGTTGCGCTAATTGTGTAACTGCTCAGTCAATTGTGTCCTCGACTCTGTCTTCGCCCGACACCCACCTGGCAGTCCGTTCGAGCGGTTCCACGGCCTGCGTTTCCTGAAAATGGATGATCGCGTCGAATTGATCAGACAACTGCGTGAAGAAATAGTGGCTCGAGCGCTCGGTTTGAGGCATATAAATGACTCCTATCGCCCGCTGCAGACGTGGTTCTCGTAGCGATGCTATTAAATCGGGTGACTTTAGCTGCAGGACAAACGATGGCAGGTCAATTGTATGAAATAGTTCCTCAAAGCTGCCAGATAATCCTGGACGCACAAACTTGCGCTCAGCACTGCCGCCCCAATTTGACGACGCTGTCACCGTACCCGTATAGCCACTAAAGCCGATTAATCGACAGTCTTGGCCAAAGCGCTGGCGCACAAGCTGACCTACGTTTAACTCTCCGTGCTGTCCCATCTCTGTAGCACGCGCATCACCGAGATGCGAATTATGGGCCCAGACAACGACTTTCATTTTTTGTCCGTGCTGCTGCAAGTGCTGACGCAATGCGACCAATGTCTCGACCATATGTGTATCGCGCAAGTTCCAAGTGCTGACGCGCCCGGTGAACATCTCGCGATAATACGCCTGCGCCTTGGCGACCAGTTTAGCGTTTTGCTCAACAAAGAAATATTCGTCTGACGCAGCACGACCGTCTCGCTGCATATAGTCAGCTTCTCGTCGTCTTAGCTCAACAAGCTCGGCGATTACTTTCTCTTCGCAAGATTTCGTCAGTCCAAGGGACGCCGCATGACCGTATGCTTGCTCGTCGTGACCAAACGCCGAAAGACAGGCGTAGCGGTGCCGAGCTCGCTGCGCAGCCTCCGGATCTAGTGATCCCAGGTAATCGATCACCGCTGCGGCGGAACGATAAAGGCTATACAAATCCAGACCGTAGAAGCCGACCTTGCGATCGTATTGAGCAATCGTCTGGTTGTACCGTTTGAGCCACTCAACGAAAGCCAATACGTCGGCGTTGCGCCACAACCATGTTGGAAAACGCTGAAAACCGCTGAGTGCCTCGTTAGCATTGTGCGCAGCGCCCTGGTCCTTGACGTAACGGTTGATCATCCAGGCGTCCGGCCAATCGGCCTCGGCTGCAATCACGTTAAATCCACGTTCTTCTATAAGCCGCTGCGTTAGATCAATCCGAGTTTTATAAAACTCATGCGTCCCATGTGACGCTTCGCCTATTAATACGAAAGAGCTGTCACCAATCATGTTCAGCAACGAATCAAATTCGCGCTTGTCTCCTGTAAAGGGCTGGGCGTGCGTGCGCACCAGTCGGCTCACTTGCGCATCCGACAGAGCACGACTAGGAAATGTCTGAGTCATCTCAACCTCCTTTGAATGTGTCAAAAGTAGTTTCTATATGCCGTAGGGCTGACCCCTGGCTGTTGCCGACCGGAATCAGAGGGCATGGCAAACTGTGAACTTTCGCTCAGAGCTCTTACAACTTCTTCGTCTGAGGTCTGGGTAAAGTCAAGATAATACTGCCCCACTGAGCGAAACCCTTCAGGCACGTTGATCGCTACCACATCGTCGCAGTGTGAACGCAGCTTGCGGTAGCTGTCTGAACTCATAACTGGCGCCGCCATGATGGTCCGTCTGGCACCACGTCGCCGTGCGGTCTCAATAGCTGCAATAGCTGTCATCCCAGTGGCGACACCATCATCGACCACGATGACAACTTTGTCTTTAAACGATGATGCCTTACATCTTGCAAGCTGATAGAACTGTCCTTCTATCAGCTTTGTGCGCGAGAGCAGGAGTTGACGCTGCTCCTCGATATAAGATTTCCATTCCTGGTCTTGTGGTAAATCGGAATTCAATTCCACGACCCCATCTGAGGATACTGCACCAATGGCGAACTCAGGCTGACCGGGAAATGGAAGTTTTTTGGACACAATAATATCAAGCGGGCAGCCAAATTTACGTGCCACTTCCAGAGCAACTGGAACTCCTCCACGCGGCAAGCCAACCACTATCAAATTTGCTTTTTCGTCTAGTCCAGACTGCTGAAATAAGTGATTGAGCTTCTCAGCCAGCTGCTGTCCAGCCTTTGTTCTGTTGGCGAATGTCATCACTAGTAACCTCTCTGGAATTCATGAGAACGCATTGACAGCTTACTTGCTACTCCGTTTGCAAGCCTCCATCTAAGGACTGAATGTGAAAGAAAAGAATCACACATACCTGCCACCATTCGTGGTGACACCACCACTCAGGTTCGTGCAGGCCAGGGACTGACGATTTAAGTCCAAGACTTCAAGGTTACCACTGACTAAAATGACCAATGTTAGCGCCTGCAATCTTGTCAGATGTAGGTCAATCTGGGATTCAAATTAGCAAGCCAGACAAGCTAAGACCGGTGACGCGAGAAATGCTTTGGGTCTAACAGCTAGACAGCTCTCAATGACGCGCCGCAGCTCATAATCAGGGGCTGTGGGTTGATTGAGGAACGTCAACGCTCCAAGCACTCGGGTGGCAAATTCGAGACTTCCGTGCATCATGTGCGCCAGGTTAGTTTCACGCGCGCAAAAACAGATCAGAGGACTGTTCACATTCTTTGAACTTGTCTGCTTTTTACGCATAAACTCAAACATTCGGGACTCATCAAAATGAAGACTAACGATAATTAGATCAAACGTTTGATCTAGAAGGCTTGTCTGCGCCTCTTGCATTGTGTTGGCAATAATCAGTTCATGCCCCTGTAGAATGCGTTTCAGAGAGACAGCCGCTTCTGGTATACCAGCTATTAGAATGAGGCTCATGCTTAGTCTACTCCTCTCGCACCATGATTTTTTTCAATTCTGGTGGTGGAGATGTGAGAGGGTTGACCATACACACCCCAGCACTAAAGCAATTGTAGACTAATAGAAAAGCTTAGATTTCCTCCCTTCGGATGAACTTCAGGCTTGGTTTGCAGCAATCAGCGGAAAACTTTGGCGTTCGAATCGATCAGTGGGTTTGTTCGCTTTAGGGGTGATTGGAAAGCCCTTCGCTTTTGAAATCAGAAGCTTTCAGCGTTTCAACAAACTGTTGGAATTTTTGCCGCTCCTGTTCGTCTTTGCTAACATCAGCAGAAACACTTGTCGCCATCACTTGTTCAGAGGCATAGATTGGCACCCCGGCTCTGATCGCAAGAACGACAGCATCAACTGGATTGGCAATCAAAGAAAGATAGTTATTGTGACTTAGGCTACCTATCAGTTTCAACTTAAGGGTTGCGAATAATGATCCGTCTCCACCCAAATCGATTTGAACGCATTCAATCGCTTGCCCTGACGTGCTCACCACATTGAGCAAGAGCTCATGCATAAGAGGTGTGATCGTCTTGATACCACTTAAGGCCATATTGATGTTGTTTGCCTGAGAAAGACTAACGGTCATGGGGATCGCTCTCCTCCTTTCCACATCAGTAAGTAACAATATTTGCTGGCCATTCCGAGGATCAATTGCTAATCCGATTAAACACATTTGTCTCATCTTTGGTCATCTCCGCTTTCTCAAAACGAGTTTATTGCTCTCAAGCAAATTGCACCTCGACCTAACGGACGAGGTGCAAATTTGGATAGTTCCCAGGTTGCCTTCCTTCCTTTCTTAAACAGCCTTTCTTAAACAAACAAGTTTCATGGTGACCCTTCTGCTGGCGGTTCATCGACAAACCAGTGAGCGGCATTGCATGCCAGTAAGTATAGTGGCGTTGCCACTCGGCAGTCCTCGCGATTTGGCGTCAGGTAAACAACACTGGAATGCCTACAATTTATTAGAATCGTGCGTGCTTGACCTCATCCTTTCGGATCATGTTTCAGAAAGTGCACGCTCCATGCTGTTACAAAATTTTCGGATTCGACCCGCTCATTTTTACCGAATCATTGCTGTCAGGCTTTTGAATCTTCTCAGACCAATGCGCGTTAATACATTCACTCAACTTCCAGCCGATCACGCTTCCGACACAAAGAACCGCGACTGCATTTGCCGCTTCGCCATAGAACCGCACGCTCTGTAAAAAGAAGGCCGCTGTAACCAGCGCCAGGGTGAGACCACAGCCGAGGAAAATGTGTCCAATATGTTCATGCACGTCTTCGAAGGATTCCGTTAATATACCGAAAAATAATCCTAAGAACATCGCTGAAATCAGTTGTGAGGACATCTCTTTCTACTCCGGAAATTGGCTTGAAGCATTACTCTAAGACGATTATAAGCTGTCTGAAGATAGAAGTTCATCATCCCCAGTGGTCATTTTTCAATCTAAAGGATGAATATTATTGCAAATAGTTTGCGCGTTCCTTAATGTTTTTCGCAGCCCTATATTTGAGAGAGAGCGCGCGGCTTACCGTTCGGGCAGGGTCATTAAGTAGTCTGTAATTTTTCGAATTTGCTCAGGCGTCGCAGCAAACTTTGGCATGGATGTTGGCACCAGCTCAAAAAATTTGTCTGTCTTTATATCTTGCATTTGAGCATCTGTGATGTGCGCGGCGATGTAACCGCGACTATGTCGTCCTATACCGTCCAGAGATGGTGCAATATAACCTCCCGCATGTTGAATCTGGTGGCACTGTGCGCATCCGAACTGTTCATACAATTTCTTGCCTTCGTCGCTTGATGCAGTTTTCGGACTGAGTTGGAAATCTAGTTGTCGTGGTGGTTCTGGAGCGACAAATTTGTGAGGATATACGGCGAAGCCACCGGAAGGTTCTGGTAATGTTAGCAAATATGCGACAAGTGAACGGGCTATTAAAGGCGACATACGCACGTGCGGAGCTAGATTGTCTTGACTTTGCCCAGTCAATTTCCCATATGTACCTTGAGCTTCTGGCGTGTTCGAGAGGCGTGCAAATAAGAAGTCGAAGTTGCGGTACTGTCCAATACCATCAAGGACAGGTCCAATAGCGGCGCCTACATCATCTACCGAATGGCAGACGGAACAATGTGCTTCGTCATAGTAGTGTTGACCCTTTTGACTTTCAACGGTGATCGGTTTAGGAATATATCCCTTCGGTTTAATCACAAGGATCTTGGTAGGGCTAGTTAGTTTTTGGGTTTCGCCAGCGTACCCACTTTGCGGACAGGCGCAAGCAAACATCAAGCTCAGAGCCACAATCAGCGCGATTTGTAATTTGCCAAACATTCTTATTCAACAGTTCCTGTCGATGGTTCGTAAGCGAGCACGTTACGTCAAGTATACTCGCCTTGGCCGCATAGTCGATTCTCCTGTTCTCCGGCCACTCATCTTCTCTTCTTAATGACCGAGTACTCCGTCAATCGCCTGATTTTCGCGCTTTATCGTCCGAATGATTGATGCGCAGATATGACCGTTATTTTATGATGACCACACATCAGATCCTGTGGATATGGGAGGTCATATGGAGACAAGATGCATTGACTGCAGCCGGCTGTGCAAGTGGCTTGATTCAAGCGATATGCCGGTTAGGTACTCGTTTGAACATTTGACCCCCGCGCAGATAATTGTTTTCATCGAAAGCGCACTGGTTAATCGGTGTTGTCTCAGTCTAAAAGTTGATGAAATCTCGCGCAGTCAAGGAGATCAATTGGCCGCTTTGCTAACGGCACGTGTAAACACTGGCAACGACGACATATTTATTGAATTTGTTGCTCAAGCTGAACTGGATTCAAATGGCGTGGCAAAACTTTGGTTTCGATATGGCGTCGATGAAGGATTTTGCGGTTGCCCGTTGGTGATGGATGACTTTCAGACAATGATTTTAGAAGTTCTAGAGATGCTTTCTGCCAATGATTTGTTATTATCCGCAGCTAATTGAATAATTAAAAGGGCATCACAGAGTATTGTAGTCTTTTGACCGTTGACCCCGTCTCGGCACGGGTTTTTTCAACGACTGTAAATAAGTGACAATCAAGGCCGCTTCCTTGCGACTCAGATTTGGATCAGTCATAAGATTCGGCTCGGAATTGAATGCTTTCTTATTGTTCCTTACGTGTTTTTCAGGATCGAGCAATTGTTCTTCTAAAAATTGCTTGTTGCGGCGCAGTCCGACGCTGCTGAGACTCACTCCTTCTGTAGAACCTCGACCATTTATGGAGTGGCAATCAAAGCAGCCATTGGCGCGGAAGAGCGCCTCTCCTTCTCGACGGTATTGTTTAGCAATCTTGGCGGTTTCTGTTTTAGAATCTGCAGGCAATGACAATCCGTTCACCATTAGACTCAGGCAAATAAAGGTGGGGCTTAAAAATGAAGCTGGCAATTTTTGCATCAGAAGTGTCTCTTCATCTCAGGCAGTAATGTCATCACTAGAATAACGCAGATCAGCGAGTAGTCAAAACTGCGCCACCGTTAAATGCCCCTGATTGGATTGTTTGGTCCTTATACCAAGATCTTCTTCCGCTTTTGCCACCATTAGCAGTGTCTTAAGAACAACGTCCTCATTGAGCGAGATGCTGTCGATTTCGTTTTCGATCAAGAATCTCACCACTTCCGGATAATCACTGGGAGCCTGGCCGCAGATACCGATCTTTCTGCCTGCTTTATGCGCTCCGGCGATGGCCATAGCAATCGCTTTTTTTACTGCCTCATCTCTTTCATCAAACAAGGGCGCAACAATCTCCGAATCCCGATCGAGACCAAGGATCAGTTGCGTCAGATCGTTTGATCCAATCGAGAATCCATCAAACAGCTCAGCGAATCGGTCAATGCAAAGAACATTGGATGGCAGCTCGCACATTATGTAGACTTCCAGTCCGTTTTGTCCATGGACCAACCCGTTCTTGGCCATTTCCTTGAGCACAAGTTGCCCTTCGGCAACAGTGCGGCAAAATGGAATCATCACCTTTACGTTAGTCAGTCCCATATCCTGACGAACTCTAAGCATAGCTTTGCACTCCAGAGCAAAGCCGTCTTTGTAGCGCTCGTCGTAGTATCTCGATGCGCCTCTGAATCCAATCATCGGATTGCTTTCGCTTGGTTCAAAATATTTTCCGCCAAGAAGATTGGCATACTCATTCGTTTTGAAGTCTGACAGCCGAACTATTACTTCGCGTGGATAAAAAGCGGCGGCGATCATAGCGATGCCTTCTGCTAGTTTACAGACGAAATATTCTTCCTTGCTTGTGAAGCCATGTGTCAGTTTATTGATCGCTTCTTTAGTGGCGGTGTCTGTAATGGAATCAAATCGCGTTAAGGCAAGCGGATGAACTTTCACTTCATTGGCGATGATGAATTCTTCGCGAGCAAGCCCTACTCCTTCCACAGGCAAGGAGGCAAGACTGAAGGCATGCTCTGGATTGCCGGCATTGACAAGGATGCGAGTGCGCGTCCAGGGAATTTCGTCCAGTCGTATTTCTTCGGTTTCAACTGGCAAAATGCCGTCATATACATAGCCGGTGGCACCGTCGGCGCAACTAACTGTGACCGCCTGTGCCTCTGCCAACAATTCTGTTGCCCGTTCGGTTCCGACCACGCAGGGCACTCCTAATTCTCGGCTGACAATTGCAGCATGACATGTGCGTCCACCACGATTGGTGACGATCGCGGAAGCTTTCTTCATGATCGGCTCCCAATCTGGATCTGTCATGTCTGCCACCAATACTTCGCCGTCGAGAAATGAGCCCAGATCGCGGACCGACAGAACAACCCTAGGTTTTCCGCTGCCTACTCTCTCGCCAATGGATCTACCTGTAAGTAGCACGGGACCCTTTTTGGCAAGGCGTGAATTATGCAAGACTCTTGCCGGTTCTGCTCCGTGAATCGTCTCAGGTCTTGCTTGTACTATGTAGAGCTGACCATTAGAACCATCTTTGGCCCATTCGATGTCCATCGCCGTGGCATGGCCATAGCGATGGCAATAAAATTGCTCGATTGTACAGGCCCAACGGGCGAGCAAAAGAACTTCCGCTTCTGTAAGACTGAGTTTCTCTCGCTCTTCTGGAGCTACTTCAGTGTTCTTTGTGGTGCGGGTACCGTGACCGGCATAGATCATTCGCACTTGTTTGGCACCTATTTTGGTGCGGATAATCGGTGTTGGGTGGGTATTTAGAGTTGATTTGAATACTAGAAACTCATCGGGATCAACGCGTCCTGCCACGATATTCTCACCGAGACCGTAAGCTGAGGTAATCAGAACTGCATTGCGAAACCCGCTCTCCGGATCGAGTGTGAAGATGACACCGGAAGCTGCGAGATCCGAACGCACCATTTTTTGAACGCCAATTGAAAGCTTGACACTCATTTGGTCGAAGCCTTTATCAACGCGGTATGATATCGCTCGATCCGTGAATAGTGAGGCAAAGCAGTTGAGACACGCCTCCAAGAGTGCAACTTCTCCACGGATATTCAGGAATGATTCTTGTTGTCCGGCAAATGATGCTTCTGGAAGGTCTTCGGCCGTCGCGCTAGAACGCACAGCGACATCTACCCCTTTGCCATACAACTCTTCAAGATGCTGGTAAGCTTTGCAAATTTCTTTTTTCACTGTCTCAGGCAATCCTGCTTGCTTTATTAAAGATCGAGCTTGCTGCCCTCTGCGCGCCAGATCGTCTGTGTCACGAGTATCCATATCTTTGAAGAGAACGGCAAGATCCTTTTCAATACCGGCATTGGAAATCAGTTCGCTATACGCTTCAGCCGTTATTACGAATCCGTCTGGTACTCGAATCCCTTGGTTTGCCAGACCTTGAATCATTTCTCCCAGTGATGCATTCTTGCCACCAACTAAGGCGATATCTGCCAATCCTACTGTTTCATAATTACGAACAAATTTTGTCATCGGTCCACTCCGGTTTTGTGAAGGAGTCAGTCAAATATGTGACATTACAGGTCAATAGTGGACTAAATTGAGCAGTGGCGATATCGGCCGGAAGCATAAACCAATCGACGTATTTGCTTTCTTTGATCATCCTAAGGAATGACGTACACTGTCATTATCATATTCAGTGCTGCTGAAGTTTTATCATTTAAGAAAGCTACCAAGTTTGTGAATTGTTCGAGAAAAAATTTGTGCATCTACTTTGACTTAGGTAGATTCATAAGGAAATCCACGATGTGCTTGGATTCCTCGTTAGTCAGATGCAATGCTCGGAAATTCATTTCTGGTTCGTCGGTGCCGCCACGCATAGCCTCTTCAACTGTCAGGCGAGTTCGGCGCGCTGAAATTCCATCTAGTCTAGGACCGAATCTGGAAGCAGCGCTGTTGAGTGTATGACAAGCTGCGCAGCCGTGGCTGAGAAACAATGTTCGACCATCTTTTATCGAATCCGAATTTGCAGAAGCTTGCTTGTGAATCTTCTTTTGTGACACATCTATTTTAGGATGCGCGGAGATGAGAAATCCATTTTCTGGTTCAGGCAAAGCGAGTAGATAGCTCGTAATCAACTTTGCATCTTTCAAACTAACACCGGGATGCGGCATTATGTTTGGCCTGCCCCCAAACAAGTCTGGAAACTCTTGCATCTGTTTCTCTGGATCTAGGAGGTGGGCGGTGATAAATTGTTCGCCCCGAGCACCACCAATACCATCAAGCGGTGGACCTAATGTGCCGCCCTGTCCTTTAATCTTATGGCAACTGGCGCATTCAAGTCTGGTGTAAAGCTGCTTTCCCTGACGGCTGGCATCTGATTCGGAAGGTGGCGTGTAACCGGTTGGTGGCAGCCGATAGTGCTGCACAGTACCGGCGCATTGATTCATGTTTTCCAATAACTCTAGTACTTCTTTAGATGGTTTTGGAACATCATTCTCGCTACCACTTAACTGGGTAATTCCTGGAGCAACTGCATTCGTCTTTTTCGAAGCGCTCCGAGATTTGTTGTCCCTCGGCTTATCGTTTTGTAGCTTGGAAGCCACAGCTGTGTTACCTGACAAGAATGCCAGCGATAACATAATCACCATAAGGTAGTGTGGTTTCATGTGCTCTCTCATTACTCTTCGAACATTTACAGATCTGTGTTGTTGCATTTGCCAAAACCAAGTCAGGAAGAAAAGGGGACAAGCAGAGCAATTGGCTCGCTTAAACTATAGACAAGTTAATCCGCTGAAGCAGTGGAAACTAAGTCCCATCGATGCAAAGGCTCAAATGTGATGGAACAAGTATAAGTTAAAACAGCGAATAATAATCCTACTCACGTTGCTGACAAATTGAGAAGAGATGATGCAAACGGACGTTCAATCTTACGGACGATGTTGTCTAGCATTCAGAGGAATACGATTAGCCTGTGATTCTCTAGTTTCGCCAGTGAGGTTTTGTCGTGACAAATGTATTGTTGGCTATTGATGGTTCGCTCTATGGAAAGATCATCTCTGATTTTGTCGTCAATCATCACTGGTCTCCAAACACGCATTTAAAGCTCATAAACCTTATTGAGCCAATGGCAGACGATGTCTATTCTGCGGCACAGTTTGAGCGACAATCAATTATATCTGCCAAGGCTTTGTTGCAGGAAACGGCAATGCTGATCCAGCGGTCTCTACCAAAACTCGATCTTTCTCAAATAATTCGTCATGGCGAGCCAATAGAGGAGATTTTGAGGGAAGCAACAGAATGGCCAGCCGATCTAATAGTGCTGGGCTCTCACGGACGCCGAAATGCCAATAGAGCTTCGCTTGGCAGCGTGTCACATTCTGTTTTGACACAGGCGCAGTCCACAGTGATAGTTGTTCGAGTGCCACAAAAGAAGCTCGAGGGGTTGGCAGTCGAGTCTGAAAAAACTACGGTGAAGTACAATTCTCTGAAAAGGGTTAAACTTTGCGTAAAGTGAACCGTCCGTGTTGAGAGGCTCTAGAATGAATATCTTAGTTGCGACCGATACGTCAGCGTGCTCACAAGCGGCTATTGAATCAGTGATGGCAATGGGATACGGTTCTGGTACTGAAATTAAAGCAATCACTGTTGTTGATCTGTTTGAGCCGCTATTGGCTATTCATCAGGAAAAGGCGATGGAGCAAGCACGTCAATATATTGCCTCAGTGGTGGATAAAGTAAAAGCGGCATTGCCTCAAACTAAAGTTTCAGGAGGCGTCGTGATTGGTTATGCAGATCAAATGATCATTCAAACGGCGCACGAATTCAAAGCAAATCTTATTGTTATGGGATCGCACGGGCGAACGGGTCTAACCCGATTTCTTTGGGGCAGCATTTCTCGTGCCGTAATGCTTGATTCACCGTGCTCGGTGCGCATTGTAAGACACGTAGATACGGATAAAATTGCCAACAATCATGTACTGATTGCCCTGGACGAATCGCAGAATTCCATAGATTCTGCCTATATTTTGCAGCATGTTTTGGAATCGTCATGGACAGAGGGCACCAAGTTTAAGTGCATTTCTGTAGTAAGCGAAGAATACAAATACATCTTTTTTGATCCAGCGCTGGCAAGCGGATTGGCCGGACACAGGGAAGATATTTTGTCAAATGCTGCGTCTTCATTGAGACAACGAGTGAATCGGTTGAATTTGGCTTTTGGTGAGGGCAGTGCATCTTATGAGGTACTAGAGGGAGATGCGCGTGTGCGGATTCTGGAGCAGGCAAAGGAATGGAATGCCGCTGTGATCGTGATGGGAACACATGGACGCAAAGGAGTAGAAGAAATTTTGCTTGGTAGCGTCGCTGACGCCGTTTCGTCTCATGCCCCGAGTTCGGTAGAAATTGTGCGTCATCAAGCGAAACAGCCGGCAAAGATGCATGTGATAATCTAGAGGTCAACTCCCGAATCTACATCGGGCTGATCAACCGATTGGTTTATACAACTCGATACTTCGGCGGAGGGCAAAGTTAGTCTCCTGTGCCAAAGTATTAAAAGCTACCAGTAGAACCACAGAGTAAAGGAGTTTATGACCAATGAAAATTTTGATAGCGGTCGACAGTGTAGACTTCAACAAAGTAATTGCAGAATTCGTAAACGCGCACAACTGGAATTCCGATACTACAGTCAGAGTTATTCATGTTATTGAATCGCAGCTATTGGACAGTTCTCAGGTGAGCTTCCTGCCATTCTTTGACAGCTTGATCGAAAATGAGCGTGTCGAGTCCGAGAATTTGGTGGCAGATATGTCACACAGAATCGAAATTGGTAAGCAGACCACGGCACAAGTTTTCACTGAAGTGTTGGAAGGTCATCCGTACGATCGAATCGTCCAGGCTGCCCGTGAGTGGCAAGCGGATCTATTAATCGTGGGCTCGCACGGCAGAAAGGGGATTTCTCGCTTTACGCTCGGTAGCGTATCATCGGCTGTGGTGGCACTGGCTCCCTGTTCAGTTGTTGTTTTGAGATTGCCTTCAGCAACAAAGAAAAGTAGTGAAAGTGATGCCAATGGCGATCTTGTTATCTCATTAGCCTAAGTCTTAGCGGTAGATAAGATGCATAATCATTCTTCTCCGTCTCAATCTATATCTGAGGTGGCACGCGGGCGGTGGAATGTCCTAGATTTGATAACCACATTTGGCAAAGAAGCTATCCCCGCTTATCTCTTTTGCGATATCGATATGACTCGGGCAGAGAGTATAAAAGATCACCTCCATCTCTTAGGACATGATGTGACCTATACAGCGATCCTAATTAAGGCGATAGGTATGGTGCAACGATCGAATTCATTGAGCAGAACTATTATTTTGCCGTGGGGTGGAACTTACACATTTCCTCACGTGGCTGCCGGCTTAACGGTCGAGAGATTGGTCGACGGCAAGCCCTTAGTGTTCTTCGGTTTGGTCAAGTCGCCTGATCAGAAATCATTGGAAGAAATTGCTGTTGAACTTAAACAATATGCTTCTGACGATATTGCACTTGTGCCACAGCTGGCGCTAGAAGAGCAATTCAGCAGAATGCCTTGGTTGATCAGGCAAGCAATCTTGTTTGCGGCAAAATGTTATCCAGACTTTCGTCGTAAATTTTTGGGGTCGACGTTTGGTCTGACTTCTCTTGGTAAATTTGGCATCCAGTCACTGATTGGACCATGCGTTTGCACAGCCACATTCGGAATTGGTTCAATCGAGCTAAGACCTGTTGTTTTTAATCGGCAAATAGTTAAAAAAGCGATTATGACTCTCAGTCTTGGCGTGGATAGCCGGGTCATGGATCTTGGCTCTGCAGCGAGTCTATTGACTGAGGTGCAACGAGTGCTAGAAGGGTGTATGGAGCTGCCAGGCATTGACCGCTTAAACTTTGATCCTTCAGTCGCCTATGACCCTATCTGTTCGTCAGAGGCCCTTAAATGAAGACGATGAGCGACACTTACCTTGTCGAAGATAGACTGCGTGATGGTCGCACAGTGAAGATTCGGGCAGTCCGTTCAGAAGATAAACCGATTCTACAAGAAGGCATGCATCATCTTAGTCCCCGATCTTTGTATTTCCGCTTTTTGACACCTAAAAGAGAGCTTACAGAGAAGGAACTCGTTTATTTTACCGACATTGATTTGTTTCATCATGTCGCTTTGCTCGCTAGTGTACGTGAAAATGGAATCGACATTACGGCTGGCGTAGGACGATATGTTATGTCAAACAATACAGATTTGCCACTTTGCGCTGATATCG
>PLXC01000025.1 GCA_003151275.1 Candidatus Melainabacteria bacterium | reverse complement strand
AGCGTGGTTGCTGCAACGCTTTCCTTCTAATCGAAAGTCGACTCAGTTGCGTTTCTATAATCGTCGCCCTAGCTCAAGAAATCTTGATCACGATTTTGCCGAAGTGCGCTCCGGATTCCATGTGTTTGAGTGCTTCTTTGACTTCGTCGAAACCAAAGATACGGTCAATAATCGGCTTGCTTTTGTGCAGTGTCATTGCTGTGAGCATGTGTTCAAACATTTCTCGTGAGCCAACATAGATGCCTTGCACGCAGATGTTTTTCATTAGAACGGGCATCGGATTTACTTCTCCGCCACCAGTCAACACGCCAATCAGACTAATGCGGCCACCCACGATTACGGATTTTAACGAACGCTCCAATGTGCCTGCGCCACCTAGTTCAACGACGTGATCAGCTCCTAAATTCCCCGTCAATTCGAGCACTTTCTTTTCCCAGTCTTCGTGCTTCTTATAGTTGATTGTCTCGTGAGCGCCAAGTTTCTTTGCTCGTTCGAGTTTCTCGTCGCTGCTGGAAGTAATGATGATGCGTGCGCCGTTCATTTTCGCAAACTCAAGTGCGAACAGCGAAACGCCGCCAGTGCCCATCGTCAAAACTGTGTCACCGGGTTTTATGCCACCACTGGCGATCAGTGCGTTCCATGCAGTAACAGCGGCGCAGGGAAGTGTAGACGCTTCCTCGAAAGACATATCGGATGGAATGCGAATCACACCGTCCTCGTCAAGCACAACTTGATCCGCAAGCATACCGTTTACAGCTCCGCCCATGGCTGATTTGCCATATTCGGGACGATTGGGGCCGGCCAGCCATTTTTGAAAGAACAGGCTGGCGACGCGGTCGCCTACTTTAACTCGAGTGACTTGTTCGCCAATCTCGATTATTTCCCCGGCGCCATCCGAAAGCGGAATTAGTGGAAATGGAAGCTTTCTTGCATAATCACCTTTGACTACCATCAAATCTCGATAATTCAGTGAGGCTGCGTGCACCTTGAGTCTGACTTGGTAAGGATTGAGTGGTAGCGATTGGCGCTCTTGTATTTTGAGGGCGTCAATGCCGAAGTTTCCATCAATTTCGTAGCTTTTGATTTTCGCGTCGGTCGTAGTGGCAGTGCTCATCGTTAGGGCCTCTGAAGTGGATGGATATCCTAGCGCGTTGAAACCCTCTTGCGAGTGTTCACACGGTTAATTCAGCGTTCAATTTTGAGTAAACTTTGAACACAATGAGCCCGTTGTTAAACGCGGTTCCATTGTTTAGAGGACTGCACCAATTTGAAGCAAGTGCGAATATTCATACGGTTATTCCTGGGGGACTTATGTATGCTCCCTCAGAAACCGCTTAATATGTTAAGCAAAATTCGCAGAATTCTCACGCCCCAAAACTCAGTGCTAGTAAGCTTCTTCAAACGCAAAAAGTCTGGA
This sequence comes from Candidatus Melainabacteria bacterium, assembly GCA_003151275.1. The sequence goes on along the minus strand of PLXC01000025.1, from coordinate 5,569 downwards.
AACCCTGATGTAATATTTGTTCATGAAGATAGGGATGGAAAAAGATCAAAGGGTATCCCGACCTTACGCATCCCCCAATAATCGAAGCAAAATGAAAATCAAAATGTCACCCCGAAAGTCTACAAATGTAGAGGTTATTACGGAGAGGTGCCAAGCGGAAAAGCTCTTCGTCGTTTAGCGCCCAAAGAAAAAGGCGGCTTCAAAAGCCGCCCTTTAACCCCAATCGTTCGAGGACAAATTTCGCTAGATGGCTACGGCAGCCAAGGTTGTCGTTGCGGACCAACCACTTGTTTCTACGACGTTCGAAACAAAGAGTTCCGCGAGGCGTTGATCAGAACACTGCCAATTTGATTTAGCGATGCCAGTTTTGTAGAGTTCATGGTGTGTCGAGAAGAAGCAATTCTTGCTGACGCTGGACTTAGACAATAAGGTTTGAACTGTTGCTTGATGGGCTTCATCGCGTGAGACGATAAGAACTGATTGGATTCCAGTTTGTAGTGCTTTTTCGATGCTGCCAACTAAGGCTTCGGTTGTGGCTGGGTGATTGATGATTCCCAGATTGTGGGTTTTGCCGCCGGCTTTGAAGGATACTTTTGCATCGAGGTGCTTCGTTCCGTCTTCGGCTGTTTTGCAAGTTGTCCAAGTGAAGTCTTTGATATCGCCTTCTTTAACGCCGATCAAGTGCATCATGCGCAAGTTAGCTACTTCGAGCAAATGTCGTTGCACGTCGCTGTCGAACAAGTCAATTTCTTCGTCTTTGAGACCGGATATGGCGCGGGTCAAAGGAGCCAACATGTAAACCAATGGCTTGGTCGGTGTGGTCCACCAAGGCAACTTAGTGCCGTGACGGTGGCAGAGAAGATAGTCGAGATAAAAGAGTTTTCGTAGCCGATCGCGGATCAATACAGGCTTGTCATCGCCTGAGATGAACCAGGAAATATGTTTTTCGAGAAGGACCTGATGCTCATCTACTAGTTTGAAGATGAGATGGTCTCTGTCATTCAGTTGGATAGCCATTGCCTTCGGTCCTCGGAGTGGGGTGTTTTGATTTGGGGGGAGAAAAACTTTTGTTGTTACTTATTGCCTAACTTAGAGCCTGATACGTAAGCCCAGAGCTTGTCGGTCTGTCTGGCTTGATGCACGTGATAGGTCTCTCTTAAGTGCATGTCCATTGCGTGAAGTTCTTTGCCGGATTGAGCGATGCTTTCGGAGCGATCGTTGATTTCCTTCAATTGCGCATCTAGATCTTCCATGGTCTTTGCTGGGGTGCGTGGACGAATCAGATCTTCATATACAGATGCTTTGTCGTTGTACCAATCTGCTGTCAGTTCTTGATACTCTTTAACAGCCGGCAAAGTCCCGGGGACACTGCCATTTTTCAAAGTCTTTGCTAGCAGTCGATAGTTGTGAGCTACTTTAGTTGCTACTTCAGTCCATTTAATTACTCGCTCAGCTTCTTGATTGAAAGGGCGCTTCAGGATGATTTTGGCTTCGTCACTTGGCAGTAAGCTAAATACTGTTGTGTCGAAATTTTCAAACCATGTCAGTGCCGGTGATGAAGTAGACATCATTGCCATCGAACCGGCTCCGAGAGCGGCATTCGTTTCTGGTGTCATAGCGGCAACTTTCTGAGCTGCTGCAGACAGTGCAGGTTTTTTCTTCATGCCAGGTGTGATGTTGGAGAAATAATCCATTCCTGGTGCTGCTTGCGCCGGAACTAATGCGACGCAGCTGACGATAAGGCTCAGTGCCGTTGTCGTTATTGCTCGTCTGTTCTTGATCATTTCTTTGCTGCGTCCTTTAACTAAAAACTGATTTGGTGATTGTAGAGTTGATTTGGATTACGGGTTGTTTGCGTTTCCGAGTGGTTGAACCGGTATTCCACTTCTTCCGGCACCATTGCCACCACCTGGATTGACCGGTAGTCCCGGACCTGTCATGAATGCGTCATTTACTTGAGCTGTCTGCGGTCGGTTCTGACTGATCGCCGGTAGGTTGCTCATCGCCTTGAATGTGTTCATCTGAACTATCTTCCAGATTGTGTAGCCCATCAGCAGTAGCATGAAACCAGCTGCGGTGCCTATTACTCTTGCTCCACCGTAAGGGTGACCAAGAACTACGGAGTAGGCGGCTAAAGCCATGAATACTGTGGAGCAGACAACACCGAGAATAACGAGGTAGCGAGCGAAGGTTCTTACTGTTGGCAGTGGACCCTGGAAGTCATAGCTGTTAGTTTCGTTTGGTTTTGGATAACCTGTTGCAGGTGAATCGCTGTTGATTTTTTTGCGATTGCCATTCATTTGATATTGCGGCCAAGCTGCCATCACTTGCTGTAGTTGTTCGATTTGTGCGTCTGAAGCGTTGACTTGAATGATTGGTTCGCCTGAAAGTAAGTTGACGCCGAGAATGCCTTGAACTTGACCAAGTTGATCGGCTGACAGTTGGTCCGGACGAATGGTCATCATCATCCGGTTGCCGCTTGGTTGACCTAGTGCACCATTAGGGCGGTTACGCATCACATTTACAACTGAGCGGTCGCGACCGACACCGTTTGGAAAGGAGTTACCTGTAGTTGGATCCGCTTTGCCTGTTGCCACAGGAGGAGCACCAATTGTGTCACCAGGATTTACTGGAGCCGGTGTGTTACCACTACCGGGTATCTCAGCTTGAGGAGTGACGTTCTGGTTTGGATAACCTAAAGGCTGAGCGAATTGAGCTAATACTGTGAGAGGAGCAATGACGCTTAAGACGCCGAGCAAGAACAAGGACAATGCCGTTGTCTTGATTAACTGCTTTCTTGCTCTGACTGCCATCTGTGCTCACCTAGTGATCCGATCACGTCACTAGTATGCAATTAAGATTCTTCCTCGTCCATGATGTAATTACCCTCACCATGGGACTTTTCCCCTTCTTGTTTTTCCCGCTGAGAACGGGCGCCGACAGTTTCTGTCGTATTGCCGAGGTTAAGCAGCTCAGACGCCAGCGACTGAAGATCGCTCAGGGACGGGAATTCGAGCAATAGCTTGTCTTGTTGGCTGGATAATTCAGGAGCGATCGCGTGGGAAAGGTCAGCATTTGAGAGTTGATATGCATGTTCAGGAACAGAGGTTGACAATTCAAATTGCGGTTGTCTGGCCGGATCTGGATTCTCTGGAGTTGCCAAAGCGGAGTTTGTTTCTTCCTCTATAAAGGAATTGAGATAGGCGACGTCGTCATCGATGTCATCAATGATCGGTTCTTGCGAAATCTCAACGCGCGGTTTGAAGCCGTTCCTGCCGTTCGTAACTGAAGTGATAATAGGCGCCGCCAGTGGTCGACTGATCGGAACGTAGTCTCCGGCTGGTATTTCCAGGATCTTGACGCCCTCTTCTTCGCGAGTATCTACTGCCGAGACCATGTATTCTTCTTCCAGAGTCTTGGGCTGTGCGTTCGGCGTGGAACAACTCTTGTCGTCGACAGGCTCGAAGCTATCAACGATGCGACCGAGAGTCATCTCCATTCCCAAGCCGCGAATCTCGCAGCACAAGCCATCGAATGCGGCGGTTCTGCCGGGCGCACACATCGGATTTCCTTGCACAATGTCTGCATAAGACTGATGCCGTCCATGCAGATCATCTGCTTTGATAGTCATCATTTCGTTGAGAATGTTGGCAGCGCCATAGGCTTGGATGGCCCAGACTTCCATTTCTCCCATACGTTGCCCGCCATGATTGGCTTTACCACCAACTGGCTGTTGCGTGACCGCGGCGTACGGACCACCAAGTCCAGATCTGGCGTTGATTTTGTGCAAGACAAGCTGATTCAACTTGAGCATGTATTGACGTCCAACCAGAACAGGTCTGTCGAACGGCTCTCCTGTTTTGCCGTCATGGAGGATGACCTTGCCGTCTTTACCCATCCACTCATAGCCTGGCTGTTTGCGAACTTCATTGAGCGCGTCGTTCACCAGTCGATAGGATGCGTCAGGTGAAATTGATTCGTCGAATTGATGGATGCGGTAATAGCGATTGAGAATTTGCGAGTAAAGACCCAACTGGGTGTCGAACATTTGGCCCACATTCATACGACTAGGCACGCCCAGCGGATTCAAGCAGATGTCCACTGGTGTTCCGTCCGGCAAGTAGGGCATGTCAGCGTCCGGAACAACGATCGAGACGATCCCCTTATTTCCGTGACGACCAGCCAATTTATCGCCAACCTCAATTGGACACATGCGAGCAATCAGAACTTCGATTTCGCAAATCAATCCAGATTTCAATTCAGGCGTAGTTTCAGGAGTGAAGATGCGCACGTCGATTACTCTGCCGCCAGAACCGTGTGGTACACGCAAGCTTGTGTCTGCCATCTCTTCGGCTACTTTACCGAAAATCGCTTGCAGCAATTCTTCTTCGGCGCTCATGGCGCGCTGTTCTTTCGGCGCCAACTTCGAAACTAGTATGTCGCCAGGATTGACATAACTACCGATTTTGGCGATGCCTCGGGCATCGAGATGTTCTAAATCTTTGTGAGCGATGTTGGGTAATTCCGGCGTAAGAATTTCTGGTCCACGCAAGGTTTGGTGAACGCCAGAGGAATGTTTTTCAATTTCAATGTGACTGAGCTTGTTGTCTCTAATCAAGCCCTCTCTAAGAACAATCGCGTCTTCATAGTTCTGACCGCGCCAAGACAAAAATGCAATCAGAAGATTTCGCCCAAGTGCCAGTTCGCCGTTATCGATGGCCGGACCATCGGCAATTATTTGCCCGGCTTCAATGCGTTGACCTTCTTTAACAGCCGGTCTTTGGTCCAAAATTGTGTTTTGGTTGGTGCGGTCAAATCTAATCAGGTTATAGGTTCGTGATTCACCGCTGGCTTGCGTGATCACAACTTCGTTGCCGGTTACCCGAGTGACAGTGCCTGCGCGTCGGGCCACGACCGAATGCCCTGAAGAGCGAGCAACAATCTTTTCCATGCCTGTGCCGACGCGCGGGCGCTCAGGCTTAATCAAAGGCAGGGTTTGGCGCATCATGCCACCACCCATGAGGGCTCTGCTTGCATCGTCATGTTCGAGGAATGGAATCAATCCAGAGCCGACAGAAATGAATCCTTGGGGCGCGATACCGATCATGTCTACTTCTTTTGGCTCTACCTCCAAGAACCTTCCGCCGCGTCTGCTAGTGACAAAGGGACCCTGAATTGCTCCATCGATCATTTTGGTGTCGGGAGGGGCAAGGGTGTAGCGTTTGTCGTCAGATGGCGTTAAATAACAGACTTCATCAGTGACCGTGCCGTCAATAACTCGGCGATAAGGCACGGTCAGAAAGCCGTCTTCGTCAATGCGACAGTATGTGGCCATGTATGAAACCATGCCGCAATTTTTGCCTTCTGGCGATTCGACCAGGCAAACTCTGCCAATTTGGGAAGGATGCACATCACGCATTTCTACTGGCGCTGCGTTTGGGTCGATGCCGCCAGGTCCAAACGATGTAATTCTGCGTCTGTGTGAAAGCTCAGACAATGGATTTTGTTGATCGAGATATTGAACCAGGGGGTTGCCGGAGAAGAATTTGTTGAACGCGTTTGCCACTGG
>PLXC01000138.1 GCA_003151275.1 Candidatus Melainabacteria bacterium | reverse complement strand
GCTTTGCCGAGATGAAAGGACCCACTAAGGATGAACTGAAGCGCTACGGTTTGTTCGCACAATTCGGTGTTGAAAATTTCTATCCTACAATCGGACAAGCCGTCGATGGATATCTGAAGGCATCGAAAGTTGAATGGCAAGATTGGGATGAACAGGTCACAGGGACCGAATCTGGTTTAGACCACCCTGACCATTAGTTGTCATGTTCTCGCCTGTCATTCTGGGATAGCGGCCAGAATCTGGTCAAATCGAAATTGATCTGGCACCAAATACGATAGTACCATCTAGCGGAAGCACTTACCGACGGTCTTATTTATCGAAGTTCGGATTTTTCAAAATCGGACGCTTAGTGTTCGTTTTATCAGGCTTCTGTATTTCCACTTCCGTCACCAGGACAGAAGGAGAGACGATGCTCGTTATTTCACGAGCGTTTTGAACTGCATACGATTTGACATCATTGCCGGTAGCGTCGATGTCACGCAAGATGCGCATTGAAATATTGGCAAAATTGCCACCACGAGTAAGCTCCTCATGCCCATCGGCGACTGAAACTTTGTACAGCAGGATAGGTGGAAACAAAGAAACACCGCTACTTCCAGACATAAACGCTTTGAAAAACGATTGTAAATTTGACATGTCTAATTCGCTGGCAGTTCCGGTGATGCGACGTGCAATGTAGACCTCTTTAAGTCCATCTTCTTTGCCCAATTCGATTAGTCTTGCTTTGAGGGCTTCTGGAGATAGTTTGTGATCCGAATTGATGAACAAGTTACTTGTGGCACTGCCACCGTGTTTAGAATGTCCATTACTGTGAAAAATGGCGCGGGTTGGCACACGACTCATGCACATTGATTTTAGAATGCCTTTTTCTACAAGGGTCACTTTTTGCCCTTTCAATCCTTCATCGTCAATCCCATAGTAGCCAAAGAGTGGCTTGCTATCATAGTTCTTGGCGTTTGGATCATCCACGACATCGACGAATTTAGGCAATATTCTCTGTCCCAATTTTTCGCTCATGTCAGTGCTGAGCATTCGTCGCATGTCGCTTGCGGATCTACTCAGCTTTGGCTCGAGCACTTGATGAAATAGCTGTGCACCGGCTTGTCCTTCAAACAATACGGGACCTCTGTAGTCGTCGACTTTCGGTGCAGCTGCCAGCAATTCCAATCGGTTCGCCAAATCGTTTGCTCGCTTTTTCAATTCCTCTAATTTAGGTAATTCTTTTTCAAAGTAAGCCGGAATCAGCTCCTGATCAGCAAAATGCATGCCGTCTTCGGATTGTGCTTGAGCACTTATAGTCAGCGCATAGCTCTTTTCGCCGACGCGATTGCGGAATCCTTCAGAATTTAGGAACCAATGATTGTCTGCAAGAGCACCTAGTGACGCTTGTGAGCCGCGTATGAGCGGATGATTCCGAAATATGGCCGTTAGCTCCCGCAAGTTGCCAGCCCATTTGTCCACGTCAATATCTAAAGTGGCAACTGGTTCCAGTTCAACTACAGGTGTTTCACGCGAGAACGAGTCGGGCCGATCTTCGACGGTGTTCTGCTTCAAGTAAGTCTTCTTTGATTCCAACCCCTCGATTGCTTGCTTATAGGCTGCGTCTGTTCGCAGCCATAACTCCCGCCGCAGCGTGTCGTAGTTATCATCGACACTGATGGAAGAATAGCCGCCGCCGTGGCTGAACAAGTCTCCATAGTCCGACGAACTTGAGGTGCTATCCAGTTTGTAATCACCAATGCGCACATCCACGGCTAGATTGCGGACGTGATCGCGGCTGTTATCTGTAAGGGCTCCATATGTTGCTGACACATTGACTGTATCAGTATCATGCACTGTGTAGCCGATGAAATAAGGGGCTTCGTGACTCTCTAACTTAAGCCGAGTAATTGACCTGTTCATCTCGTCTTTCATAGCTGTGAAGATCGTATCGTTCTGCGAGTTAACGGGTGCAAGAATTGATGACAATGCAATCAGGGTGCTAAAGATTGTTTTCATTGCGGCTTCTCCGCTGCATTTGCCTTCTTCTCCGCCTTATCCTGTGTGTCTTGGTCCGGTGGTGGCAACACAGGAGGCTTATCTTGCTCTTTGTAATTCCGCTCCACTTCAATTGTTTGCAACAGCAGGCTTGGTGAGATTGCCGAAACGGGCACCCATCCTGATTCAGCGCCGCACGTACCGTTGAAAACATCGTCGTCATTTGCGGCACCGAGAATGCGCTCGAGAGACGTTAAGGGCGTGCCGACAAGATCCACACCGCGCAATAATTCATCCGGTCGACCATCAGGAAAAACTCTCCAAACGCGCAATGGTTTCAACTTAAACACTTGCGGCATCAGTGCCTGAGTCATTGTAAAGCCGCCGGCAATTTCATCGAACACCAACCCATAAGGTTTGCCTTGACGTTTTATTTCAGCAATTAATTGCGCGCGCAGTGTTTCGTAAGGAACGCGCTTTGAAGAATCTACAATCAAATTCGCTTGTCTGGCGACGGGCTTAGAACCAGGCGAACTTCGTCCATGTCCGTTCGAATTGGCGAAGCCACGGATAGGTGATCGTTCCATCAAGAAACCTTTCAGGATGCCTTTGTCCACTAGCACGGTTTTTTGCGCCGGCACGCCCTCATCATCATAACGATAGAATCCGTTCAGAGCCTTAGTGCCGAGGCGCTCCTTGAGAGGATCGTCAACAACAGTGATGAAGGTCGGCATAATTTCCTTGCCGATTAACTTCGTAAATGTTCGTCCCTCACCCTCATCTTTTTGTCGATGACCTTCGATGCGATGACCAAAAATTTCATGAAAGTAAACGCCAGCAGATTTGGCTTGTAGTATAGCTGGGCCGGCAAACGGCTCCGCCGCTTTGGCCACTCTTAGCGCCTCCACAGAGGCTGCTACTTTGTTCACCATTTGATCCAATTTTTGATCGTCAGGCAGATCTACTTTCGTCGGTGCTTCGACTCCGTCGTACAACCAAACGCGCATACCATCGTCTGCTGTCGCTTCAGCGATGGTGTAAACACGGAATTCAACGTGCTCGTCTTCAATTATTGTGCCTTCGCTGGTTACTAAATATCGTTTCGTCTTCGTTGCCGAAAAACGGACCATCGAACTTTTTATGTTTGGATAAGTTCGATAAATAGCCGACAATCGACGAAGACGAGCTTCCCAGGCGGCGCGATCCACATTCATTTCAACTGGTTTGCCATAGTAAACGGCGGGCTTTTCTTTCGAAAAATCATCCGAGGTATCATCTTCGGCGATGCGAACGTCTCGATTCGTCAATACTTTTTGGTAATCCGCTTGAGCTGATTTGAAGGCCGCATCAGTCCTTTCCCATAAAGTTGTCCGAAGGGCCGCTTCATCGTCATCCAGTGGTATGCCGGATCGCGAGCTATAATCGCCGCTTCCCATGCGAAAGCCACCACCCCTAGTTTTATGGGTATTATCAATTTGCGGAGATCCAACTCTTAATTCAACATCCAAAGTTCGCTTGTGACTTTCAGGTTTGTCACTAGTCAAACCTCCGTATTCAGCCGAAATTTCGATGGCGTGCGTGTCATACAATCGATAAGCTAGAAAATAAGGGCTAGCCTCGCCTTCTTTCTTTAGTTTTGAAAATGAACGATTTAGCTCCTTTTGCATTGACTGCAACACAACGTCTTCGTTCAGAGCTTTTGTTGGACAAATTGTTAATGTCAGCGCACCAAGAACGACAACAAAGTGGCAAAGGTGCTTAGCCCGCATCCGATTCTCCTTTAGTACATGACAAATGGTAGGCTCCCGGAACTTCCGGTGTCAACCACATTACAGCTCCAAAACGACAGCATTCGAAGCGCCCTCGGTTATTGTTTCCGAACAACTGACGCTCAACCAACATTCAAGCACAATTGCCTACATTTAAGGTGTTGCCATCCATTTTGGGAAACATCTATCGTATATCAATTAATGCCCAGAATAGTTCCAGCTGCTTGACAGTTGGTATTGCGCTTGATTGCGTCGAAAGTGTGACCTGACAACAACAAGAACGCCTTGATTGTGACATCAAGGCGTTAATTGCAAAATAGCATGTCTTGTAGCGCCAGCGGACTTCTGCGAGCCGACCTCTATCTACTTCGAATGTTTGCCTTTTTTGGTGCTTTCCTTGGTTGAGGTAGCTTCCACTTTCGTTGATTCAGTCTTCTCGGTGGCGGCAGGAGTTTCAACGGATTTCGTCGTCTTTACAGCCGTGGATGAGTCCGCGCTTTTCGTCGATCTCTTGCGGGTGTATGGTTTGACGACGGTGCCATCTTTTTTCGTGTAGCCGGCTACTTGAATCGTATCTGAATTAGCTGACTTAGTAGATTTGGCATACGCGTTTTGGTTGAACCCGAATGATGATGCTGCCACCAAAGCTAACAACAATGCGCTAATTTTTTTCATCGTTTGATCTCCTTGCAATATTCGCGATCAATACTTGACCACACGTATTCACGATAATAGGCACCAGTGTATATTTTGTGAAGAAATGCTTGTTTTAACAAGAAGAGATCCGAAATCAAACAATTCGTTGTTTTAGGCTAAGGCGCGCTCAGATTGTCCATATCGTGCTTGTACGCCCCGCTGGTTTAGGTCGCGTTGCCGCCCCGCATACGGTGCGGAAGTAACAGGAATAATTCAAACGGGCTCTACTGATCGACGCCGGATTGTAAGGCGGCCGGTTTCTTGCTCAACACTTTCGCGTGCACATTCTCTTCAGCTGGTTTGGTTATTCTCGCGACAAATTTGTCATTGGTCTCCCAACGTTTTGGCTCTGAACCAGTAAGTTGAATCAAGTGTTGACGAGCCATCATGCCGCCTTGCTCATCTTCCCACTTCTTGTTGTTGGTAGGACTCAGTCCATTTTTCCAACTCAGACCTTTTTCGGGACCCTTCATATTGCGCAGCACGATAAGCCATTCTTTAATGCATTCTTTGTACATTCCAGGATCGCGTTCTGGTTGCTCTTCCATTTGTTTTTCGAGACAGACTGCCAGATATTTATGCACGTCGATGTCTTCGTCATCACCACGCATCGATTTGCGCAGAAACTTTACCGCCAATCCCCACTGCTCCCGGTTTATAGCGAGTTCAGCTCGAAACAAAGAAGTTTCAGGCGAGTTGTGCGCAAGTCCCAAAAATTGTTCATTTTGGATTGGTTTATAGCCATTCGAATAATAGCCTACGCCGGAATCTTCTTGAGCTTCCACGGGCTGACAGCTGAAAGATTGAACGGACCAGGCAGCGGATAAGAAAATGGTCCATATCGCCGCTCGACCAATGATTTTCAAATTTTTCGCTCTATTCATCAGTTTGATGGTTCCTTTGCGCATCGGTTATCCAGTTCGTACTAATTGGTACTTATCAGAGTCGCGCATTTGGTAATTACGAAGGCCATGATCGAATTTCCAATAGTATGTCTTTTGCAAGCAATGAGCCAGTCAAAGTACCTAATTACTGCTCGTCTGAGCGTTATTTAAGTATTCAAGTAGTTAGTTTAGCCATGGAATGCACCACACGTAGTGTCAGCTAGAATGACGTCGATCCGCTCGTTTAGGCGGTCTTTCTCGAACAGTTAAAAATTGTTCATAACAGCTGATTGGTTTTGGTTGTAAAGGTTCCTTGATATAAGCAGCTGCAAGGCGAAACACCAGGTCATTGTCATGTCAGCGGACATGACTTTAACCTGGGTGCTTGCTTGCCTGAAACGAATGTTTTTAATACTTGATTTCTAGACTATGTAATACATGGGTGTTGTGAGTATTTTTCTGTAGGTGATGCGCAGGTGCTTGCTTTTCTTGTGGTTTCTCAGCGCCACGGTTGTGGGCTAATTGATCATGTGATTTCTCAATTCCGCCACGAGCCAAGCCATCGATGATTGCAAACGGTCCCTCAATAATTGCTGTTAAGGGTCGATCATGGATGTGGTCGCCGATTCGTTTTGCACCAGCTTGAACACCGTGAGCAACGGCTTCAACGGCTTCACCGGCTATTACTACGTTATGGACAACTGCTCTAGCTTCTCGCTGCAGTTCGTTCCTAACGATAGGAGCTCCATAAATGACCGCTTTGCCTAGTTCTTGAGTGCCGTGGACAACTAGTCTTCCTTCCCGCTGTAATTCTTTGCCAACAACGTGAGCCCCATGAACTGCTCTCTTGCCTATTTCTTGAGCTCCATGAACGATTTCTTTGTTCTCTTTGGCTAATTCCGTACCAGCAGCGTTTAAGGCATGCACTGTAGCGCGTTCCACTGTTTGCCCTGCTTCACAAGTTGCCTGAACCGTAGCTATTCTTAGTTTGACTCCAACGCCCCAAGCGTCAGATATCGCATGTCCGAAGTCAGCAAAGCCGTGCCCTGCATTTCTCAGTGCTTCCATACCTTGATGGCCAGCTTCTCTGAACGTATCTTGTGAATTTGGTTGTGGCATTGCTAATACTCCTAAGGACTGAAAAATCTGGGTAAACGCCGATTCGATGACTGGATAATAGAGCGATGTTCTTGCATCCCAATTGCAGGTTTCTTGCGAATTTCTTGCACGATTAGATTATTGGAAGCCTTAAAAGGTCCACCCGCGCCTACTACAGACACCGACCGCGTTGGTTCTGAAAAATCAACCGTTAACGGTTCGCTTTTCGGAATCCACGAAAAGGAACCGCTACTGGCAGTTTCGAGCCACCACGCATGTGGTCGACAACGCTTCGAAGAATGAACCTTTAGGCGCCGAATTCTAGGAGGAAAAAAAATCAACCGTTATCGGTTGAAGATCCATTTGGTAATATCCGAAGCTGCTCAAGCAGCTCAGTTAGCGCTATTATCCAAGGCTCAATCGCTCATCTCGTATCGATGCCAAGCAGTTCATTGAAAGGAATGATTAGTGGTTCAGGTCGATAACTCAGAAAAAACCGGGGCGGGAAGCGCGGCTACTGTTAGCCATTACCGTTGTGTTGTTTTGGCGTTAGCTTTTTTGATCACCTTAGTCAATTACATGGATCGAGCGGCAATTTCTTATGCCATAGGGCCAATTAAACGTGAATTCGGTCTTGACGACAGCCAATTTGGCTACCTCTTGGCGGCATTCGGAATTGGCTATGCCATCATGACCCTTGGCGGCGGCGTAATCGTGGATCGCTGGGGCGCCCGCAGGGTCTGGCCCGCGGCCGCGGTCATGTGGTCGGGGTGCACGGCGTTAATGGGATGTGTAGTCGGGTTCCCATCACTGCTCGCTCTGCGCATTATTCTTGGGCTCTCAGAAGGTCCGCACTTTCCTGCTCTAACACGCGTGGTAGCTGACTGGCTACCTCAGTCCGAAAGAGTGCGAGCAACAGGTTTTGGATTGTGTGCAGTACCACTTGCATCAGCAATTGGGGCGCCCCTGATCTCCACACTAATTATCTCGGTCGGGTGGAAAGCGATGTTCGTGGTCATGGCTTCATTTGGAGTCGTCTGGGCCGTCGTTTGGTTTCTTTTATTTAGAGACTATCCGGACTCAAGCAAATTTGTCAGTGAAGCCGAGCTTAAACACATCCGCGAAGGTCAGATCAGCGATCGCGCCATCAGCGATCAAGACCGACGCAACAAAGAGCGATCCGATGGTGCCACCACTTGGAGTTCAATGCTGACTAATCCGGCTTTGATTTCAAACAACGTTGCCTACTTCGCCTTTGGCTATTCACTCTTTTTCGCTCTTACCTGGCTTCCCGGGTATCTGGAACACGCTCACGGCGTCCAACTCAAAGAAGCTGGCATTCTTTTGATTGCCCCATGGTTAACCGCGGCGATACTACTGCCGGTGGCAGGCTATTTGTCTGACTGGTTGTGGATTAAAACCGGAAGCAAGCAAATTTCGCGTTCATATTTGATCTGTATCTGCCAGTTGATTTCCGGCTTGGCATACGTACCGCTCTTGTTCAGTCCCTCGTTGTCGGTATCCATGATTTTTATCTCCTTGGGTGTTGGTTTCGGTATGATGCCCAACGCTGCTTTCTACGCCATAAACTGCGATCTCGCTAAGGACCGCGCGGCAACAAGTCAGGGAATAATGAACTGTTGCTCTGCTATTGCTTCAATTATGGCGCCCGCTCTAACTGGCATAATCGCCGCAAGAACGGGAAACTTCGCCGGTGCGTTTGCTCTGTTGATATTTTTCACTTTGGTTTCTGTCATCAGCGTAGGTGCTGTTCAACGTTTGGACTTGCCTAAGAAAACGGCGTAGAATCGTCAGCAATGCAGTCCATTTCATTTTTTACAAGTAAACTGAGAACAGTACTTGTATTGCGGACGGGATATGAAACCAATTAGCGCGATCATCTGTTTAAGTCTGATATTCATTGCTTCATTTCGTCCATGCTCTGCGTTTGAGTGGACGAGCGGTAATGATGGAGATCGACCACTCGAGCAATTACTGTTTCTGATCGATGAGACCGGCGCGGACCTCATGTCTAATCCGTCCATACGCGGGGTTGGTCAGTGAAGTAATCGAACCTTGCTTACACGCGCTTCAGCGTTGCCGAGATCAGTCCGTATGGTTGATCAGTAGTGATGAAAATTTCGTTTTTATTTTCCAAAGCAAAAGGCTGCAGATTGAAAGGAATGCGATGCTCGTTAGGCATGACGATGGAGATTTCTCGGATATCAGGTACCCGAGCCAACGCCACCTGGCCAATTTCATTCATAGTGTGTTGAACCGCTAGGCTTCGGTGAGTGGCAAAACACTCAAGAATTACGTTTCGTACAGTGTTATAGGCTGTTCGAAAATCAGGTTCTGCACTTTGATACATCCAGTGTACAGAGACACTTGTGCCAAAGATTCGATCTTTGACGTCAGGTAGCGTGGTGTGCTGGTCTCTAATAAAACCCCAGAATTCCGAGTCAGTTGTTTTGACTAGCTTCAGAGCCTCAATTCCTGACTTGATTTGGATTGACTGATGAGTTGCTTCAATTTCTGCCACCCGTTTCTCATCCCCGGCGCCAAAAAAAGCATGTGGGTGGGGCTTTCCGTTCACTAAGATGCGATTCCACAGTTCTTCGACGAGCCGAACCGAGACGCTGCGAACATGCTTATACGTTGTCAAAATGTGCTCGGCCAAACTTTTCCCGAATGATTCGATATCATCAAGCGGATGGTTACTAGCAAGCACGTAAACCAGATTTTTCATTGAGTCTGTGGCCACGACTTGGCTGTTGTCACCGACAGTGTAAGTGCGCTCAAAATCACCCTGCAACTGGATATCGACGCAAATTTCCTTGAATTCATGACGATCTTCCAAGCGCGTCAACTTAGTCAATCTGACCTTAGATTTTCCATACGCGTTTTGGACTAAGACACCTGCGGTACGTTCATCCTGCGCTATGTTGGTGCGTTGATCTGACCCGCTCATGTCGGCATCTCCATACTGCTATTGAAATCAAATTATACGACCATCGTCACTGAAGAATCTGTTTGCCGAGCCGCTTTTCTAATGGATCCAAAAAAAGAAGGTCTTATGAGCGTCCAAACTATTATGAAATTACGATAATTTGTCCTGTCTAGTAGCGCCTGACTGACGATATGAGACAATAATGACGCTTAAATTGACACGGCAGCTTCTGACGAAGCTGACTAAAGCTTCTATACGCGCAAACGCAGGTCAACAATGACTTCTACATTTGGCATTTCTAGTAATCGCATCGTCACTACGGATGGTATCAGAGCTGGTTGTCTTCTCGTCAAAGATGGTTTGATATTAGACATTGTTTCTGCAGACAAAATACCAGCCGGCATTACAGTGCATGACGCAAGAAACTCCGTTGTTATGCCAGGTTTGGTCGACAGCCATGTGCATGTGAATGAGCCAGGTCGAACTGAATGGGAAGGTTTTGAAACAGCTACTAAGGCGGCGGCGGCTGGTGGCATTACGACAATTGCGGATATGCCCCTCAACTCGAATCCAGTGACGACAAAACTTGATGCGCTCGAAGAGAAACTCGCCGCTGCCTCTGGCAAACTCTCAGTTGACTGCGCCTTTTACGGCGGAGTAGTGCCGGGAAATAGCGACTCCCTAGAGGCACTGATTGAAGCTGGCGTAAGAGGGTTTAAGTGTTTTTTGATTCACTCCGGTATAGATGATTTTCCAAACGTTACTGAAGATGATTTGAAGCTTGTCATGCCCGTTTTGGCTAAGCACAAAATTCCCCTTCTGGTGCATGCTGAACTTGAATGCGCTGACTCACATCCCGAAGACTGGAGCGAACACGCTTCTTCTTATAATGCCTTTCTCAATTCCAGACCGAGACGCTGGGAGAACGACGCTATCGACCTGATTATCCGACTGGGTCACCAATACAACTGCCCGGTCCATATTGTTCACCTGTCGTCTTCTGACGCCATCGGCGCGATCAAAAAAGCTAAAGCTTCCAAGACCAACTTATCTGTAGAGACTTGCCCGCACTATCTTACTTTTGCATCTGAAGAAATCGCTGATGGCGACCCTCGATTCAAGTGCGCACCACCTATTCGAGAGCGCGAAAACCGAGAAAAACTTTGGCAAGCGCTAATAGATGGGACGATCAATTTCGTCGTGTCGGACCACTCTCCTTGCGCTCCCAGCCTCAAATTCTTAGCGGAAGGAAATTTGCAGAAAGCTTGGGGAGGAATATCAGGCTTGCAGTTTGTCCTCCCAACTGTGTGGACACAAGCAAAAACGCGCGGTGTCTCCATTGAGCAATTGACCAAATGGATTTGTCAGGGACCAGCAGAATTTCTGGGTTTGGCTGACTCTAAGGGCTCGCTCAAGCCTGGGACTGATGCCGACATCGTGGTTTGGAATCCCGAAGCCTCGACCAAAATCGATGCTGCGATCATCCATCATCGTCACAAGGTAACTCCGTATGATGGCATGCAACTTTTCGGTCTGGTCGAAAAAACGTTTGTCAGAGGAAATTTAGTATTTGATAATGGCAAATTTTCAGCAGCACCAATCGGTAAGTTTTTGTTGAAAGAACGCGTGGAGAGTAAAAAATAAATGGAACGGAATTTCGATCTCGGAGCGGCAGTATTTAGTGGATTCGTCGACCTGGCTTCAGAAAAATTAGGCGGCAAAGTTTTACTAGCCAATGATGAATTTTTTGCCGAAAAAGAAAATCTGATCAAGTCCGGCAGAGGCGTCTATATCGACGACAAGTATACGGACAGAGGCAAGTGGATGGATGGCTGGGAGACTCGTCGTAAGAGAGTTCCAGGATACGATTGGTGCATTTTAAAGCTGGGCACAGCTGGGGTGATCGAAGGAGTCGACATCGATACCAACAATTTTTTGGGTAACCATCCACCCTATGCTTCCATCGATGCGCTGTATGTGGATAAAGACGTTTCGCTGGACAAACTGTCCGAAGCTGATTGGTATCAGATCCTCCCTAAATCGCCTCTCAAGCAGGGATCACAAAACATCTTCGCGGTCTTGAATTCGAATCGCTGGACGCATATTCGTCTCAACATTTATCCTGATGGTGGCGTTGCGCGCTTGAAAGTTTACGGCACCGTACACAAGGATTGGCTAGCTTGGCCGCGAGACGAACAAATTGATCTTGCCGCTGTTGAAAATGGCGGTAGCGTCATCGCTTGCAATGATATGTTTTTCGGCAATAAAAACAACATGATCATGCCTGGACAGGGAGCCAATATGGGTGACGGATGGGAGACTCGACGACGCAGGGATCAGGGACATGATTGGTCTGTTATCCAATTAGCTCAACCTGGACTTTTGCAAAAAATCGAAGTCGACACCAAGCACTATAAGGGTAACTTTCCAGACTCTTGCTGGATCGATGCCTGTTATGCGCCTGACGCAGAGATGAACAACCTCAACGCATCCGGCTTTGAGTGGACGAAAGTGGTGGCCCAGACAAAGCTTCAAGCTGATAACAGACACTTCTTTGAGAAAGAAATTCTGGCTCCAGGTCCCTTTACGCATCTTCGTCTGAACATCGTGCCCGATGGTGGCATCAGCCGATTCCGCGCCTGGTGTACAGTGGTGCCTATAGTGCCAACAGATCCTAGTCATAAGGATGCCGATGAACTTAAAGCTTATCAACGAACTTAGCGTTACCGACGCAACGGATGTCTTTCTGAAGTGTTGTGGCTGCGGTCGGTGGGCACGTGATATGGCGCGGGCTCGACCATTTAGCAGCGATGAGGAACTCTCCAAGCGCGCGGATCATTTCTTCCATGAGATGACACGGTTGGATTGGCTAGAAGCTTTCAAAGCTCATCCCAAGATCGGTGATCTAAAAAGTTTGAAAGAAAAATACAACGCTACAAAGAATTGGGCTCAAAATGAGCAGTCGGGTGTAGAAGGAATATCAGAGGATGTTGCGCAGAATCTCGCTTCTGGCAATGAGGCATATCTGCAAAAGTTTGGCTACATTTTTATCGTTTGCGCAACCGGTAAAACAGCCGATGAGATGTTGTCGATGCTAAATGCAAGATTGGAAAATAACAGCGAAACAGAGCTGCCGATAGCAGCTGAAGAGCAAAAGAAAATAACCCACCTGAGATTGGAAAAACTATAAATGAGCGGCATTACAACACACGTTTTGGATACTGCCAAAGGTCGTCCTGGCAGCGGGATAAAAGTAATTTTGGAATTTCACAACGAGGGGGCTTGGGAAGAAATCGCTTCCGGCCAAACTAACTTTGACGGTCGATTGACGGATCTCCTCACTGCAGCGTACCATCTCACGGCAGGCACTTATCGGCTCACGTTCGACACGCAGAGCTACTACGCAGCCAATGACGAAGCGGGATTTTATCCACACGTTACAGTGTCCTTTGAAGTCAAAGATCCCACCCAGCACTATCACGTGCCGCTGCTTCTCAGTCCTTTCGGTTATTCAACCTATCGCGGCAGCTAGAAATGGAGCGCGGCTATTCTAGCCGCCTATAGCCATTCTCCGAGACTACTTATCCAGATACTTGTACGCACCAGTAGTGAGAAATTCCGCGAAGGTATCACTCTCCACTAGACTGTCTAGAATTTCTGCCGCCTCTTGATACCGATTACCCGGAGTTGTGCTCAAGTTTTTCAGTTGCGCATCTCTTATTTGTCGATATAGGTCCTTGGTTACGGCTCTGCCATCGTCCAGCTTGGCGCCATTTTGGAACCATTGCCAGATTTGAGCTCGCGAAATTTCCGCCGTCGCTGCATCTTCCATCAGATTATGGATTGCTGCTGCACCCGTGCCTCGCAACCACGACTCGATGTATTGCAGACCGACGTCGATATTATTCGTCAGTCCCTTCTCAGTGATCTGTCCGCCATCTATTTTGACGTCCAGAATTTCTTTTGCGACCACGACATCTTCAAGTTGTTTTGATTTTTGGTTGGGTTTGGTTCCGAAAGCAGTGTCAAATACGTCTTTTGCCACTGGTACCAAGTCCGGATGTGCAACCCAGGTGCCGTCGAATCCGGTTGAGACTTCAAGGTCCTTATCTTCACGAACTTTGGTCAATGCCACTTCGTTAATGGCTGCATCTTTTCTGCTCGGTATGAAAGCAGCCATGCCGCCCATTGCATGCGCACCTCTGCGGTGACATGTCTTGACGAGAAGACGGCAATAGGCGCGCATGAACGGAACACGCATAGTGATTTGAGCACGGTCCGGCAGCAAGAACTCCTTATGACGAGAGAACTTCTTTATAGTGCTGAAGATGTAATCCCAACGACCGGCATTTAATCCTGACGCATGTTCCTTTAGTTCGAACAAGATTTCATCCATCTCAAAAGCGGCAAGAATTGTCTCAATCAGTACGGTGGCTTTAATGCTGCCACGTGCAACTTTGAGCCTGTCTTGCGAATAATTGAAAACGTCGTTCCATAGCCGGGCTTCCAAGTGACTTTCCATCTTTGGCAGATAAAAGTATGGACCGCTACCGCGCTTGATTAGTTCTTGTGCGTTGTGAAAAAAATAGAGTCCGAAATCAAACAAACTGGCCGAAATCGGAGCACCACCCACGGTGACATGGCTTTCAACCAAGTGCCAGCCTCGGGGACGGACAATCAATGTCGCAATCTTCTCGTTTAAACGATAAGACTTACCCTCTGGACTGTCGAAGGATAAGGTTCTCCGTACCGCTTCTTTCAAATTCTTTTGCCCTTCGACAACGTTCACCCATGTTGGAGAGAGAGAATCTTCCAGATCGGCCATGAACGCATTTGCGCCTGAATTGAAAGCATTGATCATCATTTTCTTTTCACACGGACCAGTGATCTCGACTCGCCGGTCCAGAAGGTCCGCAGGAGTGTCGGCAACTTGCCATTTCCCATCGCGTACAGAGGCTGTTTCCGCCAAGAAATCTGGGTACTTACCGGAATCAATTTCCTTTTGCCGGATCGCTCGATTGCTGAGCAATTTCTCTCTGGTTGGATTGAACTGGGTATGCAGGTCGGCAATTAAGGCTAGAGCTTCGGGAGTAAGAATCTGTTCGAATTCCGGATTCAGTTTGCCTAAAACTTCAACTTGTTGCGCTACTTGCGTCATGATCATCTCCTCAATTCACGGGCACCATGCAAATGTGCGATCAGCAATAAGTGCTTCTTGTTGTTAGGGGCGGGACCGGAGTCCCGCGCTCCATTTATTCCGGGTGTTGCGCTCGTAGGTTCGATGCCGGCAAGGATGTCGGCGCTCCCAGGACTCTTCAGCAACTACAGCCAACTGTACAACTATCCCAATGCCAGGTTATATTACACGCAATTCGGATTGCGAATATTACCGCTGGCATCTCAAAGAGCGGGCGAGCTGGGCTTATTAGTCTAAAGCAAAACCTCTAAGCAAGCTTAGCTTGACATGGTGAATACTCTTCAATGATCAAAGCTGAGCCTATTAATCGAGAAGCATACCGTCCATTCGGTTCGCTTATCGCGGCCGATGAAAATCTTCCTTTCAAGTATGCAAACATGCAAACTGCTAAACGCTACGACTATTTGGCTGACATTGCCAACTTACGAGCTGAGAGCGCCAAGCTGAACTTGTGCGTGTTTAGGTGCAATCCTCTCGCGCAATTTCCGCTTCAACTAAAACTTTTGGAAAAGCATCAATTTTCCACTCAGGTGTTCATGCCCATGACGAGCAATGCAAGATTTCTCGTCATCGTTTGTCTGGGTAATGACAAACCAGACTTGGAAACTCTGAAAGTGTTTGAGGCAACCAATGGTCAGGGCATCAGCTACAAACCAGGGATTTGGCACTATCCAATGACCGCACTGGAGGAATCGATAGATTTCGCCTGTCTTGTCTGCGAGGATGGGTCCAAAGAGGACTGCGAAGTCTTCAACCTCGAAACCGCGATCGAGATTTTGCCTGCTTAATTTTCGATCTTCAGAGATTGCTATGCTTGGGCGATTCTTGCCATCCCATGAAGCAATTGGGTAACTTTTGTCTCAATTTATCTACTGCTGGGGCCGAGACATTTGGGCAATCCATCAGGCTTAACTGCTGGAGCTTTGTTAACCCATAGAGATAGGGCAAATCCGCGTCGGAGATTTTGGTTTTGTTAAACCTGAGGACTTTCAGGTTGCTCAAGTTGCCGATTACCTTCATTCCTTGGTGATCGATTGGTGTCTCGGAAACATTGAGTAGCGATAACGACTGCGTGTTCTTTATTGCATGCAGATTTCTTACGGGGTCTCCGGTGAGAGTAAGATCTTGCAGTCGAAGACCGCTCAAAGATTCCAGAGCTTCGTCTGTAATTCCAAGTTTTCCAATCGACAGTTTGTTGACGGAATTGATTGCCTCTGGTGACTTGAAAGGGGATAGGTCGTCTTTTGTCACCTTCCCGACGGTTAATTGGATCATACTGAGGTCCACCTTCTTGGGATGACGTTTCAGTCGGCTTAAAATCTCCGCTTTTACGTTTCCTTGGTCTATGTCGGGGAGATTGACAAACAAATTCGAGTGAGCATAATCGCCCTTTATCGTTCGGGCATCCGTTGTCCGCACACCAACAGGCGCCTGAGCCACCGTTTGCTTCGGCTCTTCCTTGGAATCCGGGATTGCTGTGGTGGATTTGGTACTGCAGGCTGTGAGATTAATCACAGCAAGAATCACGAGGAGCACTAGTGGACGGGCGTGTACTCTTCTCGATGTCAGCGTAACGCTTTGGCTTGTACAGTGCATTAGCTCCTCGTCAAACATAAGGTGATTCAACCACTACAGGTGGTGCCTCTGAAAGAACTTCCAAATTTCGTCATCAGCATCGATAGCCTTGCTTGTTAAACCGATGATCGCGTCCGGAAGATACTGCCAACCTGAAGGCCAGGTATGTCCGCCGTTCTTTATTACAAAGAAAACAACCTCGCTGCCATTTTGCCCGCCAGAGTAAATTTTTCGAATTACATGTGTGCCATCGCTTGGGCGAGCATCAGGAAGGTTACTAATCACCGGCGTCTCACCGCACTGATCAGCTTTCACCCAGTAGTTGACAGCGTTCTGAGCAGAAATTGCCCGGCGCTCGGTCTTATCCGCTAATGCGCCAGCAACTCCAATAGATCCCCCTTCATACGGCACAATCATATCGTCGTCACCCATGATAAAAAGAATCGGCACTGGTTTCGGTGGCTTGAGATTCTTGTAAATGTGCTCTTCAATCGTCGCTGCTACTGAGGCCACGGCTGCGAAGGTATCAGGCATGTTAATACAAAGATATTGCGAAAAGAACCCGCCGTTAGAAACACCTGCGGCATAAACCCGTTTTTTGTCAATTTTGAAACTCTTCTCTACTTTATCGAGTATGGCGCGAACGAAATTTACATCCTCAACCTCAGCAGCTGATTTGCCTCCATTACCGTCATTCCAGCGGGCGTTCAAGCCTTCTGGATAGACCAAAATGAACGAATGTTTGTCGGCAAATTTACTTAAACCAGTGAGACGAGGCATCAGTCGTGCTCTCCCGCCGGCGCCGTGGAAAGCAAATACTAAGGGCAGCGCCGTCTTTCCGGCATATTTTGGCGGCACATGAACATAGTAAGTACGCTCTTTGCCGTTTACAGTGAAGGAAAATTGCTGCAGTTGAAGTTGTTCGTTATCCTGCTTGGGATCAGCGGTACCGCCCCTCAATGACTTCAACATAGAGGAAAGGCTAGACTCGGTCACCGCAGAATGATTGTTGCCATCTGCCATCGAATATGGTGTCAGTAACATCCAGATCAGTAAGCACAATGTTGGCGCTCTGAAGATCAGCGGTTTCATTAATTGACCTTTTGCCTGGACACTTGATAATCTAACTCTGCTAACAGTTTGCCAGTTTTGAATAAACTTGGATATTAAAGTTGTGATGACAACGTATGACGGCTAACCTTTGGTCAGTATGATCTAAGTCATGAATTTGAAAATCTGGCAGAAGATCCTGCTAATCGTAAGTCTGCCTGTTCTCTTCGAAATCATCTTCGTTGCCACTTTGGCTGCTCTGCTTTTAAAAACCGAGCAGCTTTCCGACCAATTTGATTCGTCCAAAAGCGCACTGTTGCACTATCACGGTGCGGAAGACGAATTAGTGAAAGGCATTCTTTCCCTTTCTACGGTTGACCAGAAATCTGACCAAGACTTTTCAAGAGAATTTGATTTTGTTCTCAAAAAAATGCGGGTTTACCAAAAATCAGTGACCTCTAGTTTTGCTGTACGGCCAGAGATCAGAGAAGCCTTCGCTGAGCTTCCTGAAATGTTTGACCATTCAGCCAAAATGCTCGAACGCATTAAAGTCATATTTCGCCGCCCTCCAAGTGAGCGATTTGAGCTTGGCAAAGCCTTACAACCCGATGTTGTCGCAATGATGGTAGAGGCCAAGCCGATCTCAGATCGGATCGCCCAAGGCGAAGGGCAAATGCACCTAAAGGCGCCTAGCGAATTGAACACCATGCGATGGTACGTGTCCCTCACCACCGTTGCGGGACTTGTGTTGAATTTGATTATTTCCATCGGCATAGCAACTCTATTCTTTCGAAATATCGCCAAGCGCCTCGAAATAATCGAAGAGAACGCTCATCGAGTCGCTTTTGGCAAATCATTGCAAGCACCCCTAACTGATAAAGACGAAATCGGGCAGTTGGATGCTGCGTTGCATAAAGCTTCTGACTTGGTTCTGGACGCACGGCAAAAAGAATTCGCCATTCTCGAGCAATCGGTCGATGTTCTCTGTTCTCTCGATAGAAGGTTGCGCATTGTTGACATTGGCGAATCGGTATTCAAAGCCTGGCAACATCGAGCAGACGAGTTGTTGGGACGCTCGATGCTGACACTCGTGCCACCACACGAACGTGAACGATTGACGACTCTTTTGTTAGAGGTTTCAGCAACCGGAAAAGAAGCGGAGTTCGAATCTCAATTAGTCTGTGGTGACACCGCCGTTAAGGACATTTTGTGGAAGGTAACCTGGACACAACCAGACAAAATGTTCTATTGCGTCGCCCATGACGTAACTGAGCGACGTGCATTGGCCCGCCAGAAACAACAGCTAATCTCGGTTGCAGGTCATGACTTGCGCACACCTCTTACTTCTGTCTCAAGTACATTTGCCCTCATTACAGAGGGCGCGCGTGGTGAACTCAGCGAACCGGCACTTAAAGAATTGTCCAAAGCGAGTCAAAGTTTGGAGCGACTCATGGAGCTGGTACGCGATTTGCTGGACCTGGAAAAATTGGACGCAGGCAAAATGGTGCTTGAGTTTAGCAGTGTGAGCGCTCTAGACGTATGCAATGTGGCGATCGACTCCGTTAGCGCGTTAGCGCAAAAGTTCGGTGTCAAAATTCAGGCGCCCTGGCAAGATGCGTTACTTCTAGGAGATGAACGTCGGCTAGTGCAGATTCTGATCAACTTTCTGTCTAACGCGATCAAATTTTCTCCCCGCGAAGGCGTCGTCACAGTGGCTATCAAAGCTGGTGATGATTTTGTGGAATTGAGTGTTGCTGATCAAGGCGCAGGAATTCCTGCTCACGATCGAGACTTGATTTTCGAAAAGTTTCACCAATCGAAATTGGTTGAAGCCAATGTGCCGATAAAAAGCACTGGTCTGGGACTGGCAATCGCCAAGGTGCTTACTGAAGGACATAACGGCACGATCGGGGTGGAAAGTGAGCTTGGTTTGGGAAGTCGCTTTTTCGTTCGCATACCTGTGTTTAAAGATACTCCCGAGTTTCCGGAGCTGGAAACATGAAACTAACAACACAAGGTCTTCTTGTTATTTTTTGTCCACTGGCCTTTCAGCTTTTATTAGTTGCAATGCTGATAATTCTTATCATCCAAGCTCAGGCCGAATTTGAGCGCAGTATCCGCTCGGAGGGCGTAGTTAACGAATGCAATTTAATCGTTAGGCGCATATTTGACGGGCTTGCAGCATACGCGTTTGCTCAGTTAGAGCATGACGAGGTTGCCATTGGCGCTCCATCGGTCCAAGAAACACGAAATAATTTTGATCGAGAGGTCAGTCAGCTGCATAACTTAATTGCCAACGATCCGGTTCATGCAGAAGCAGATCGGCTTCTGATAGAAGAGGCAAAAAATGTTGCCCAACTGGGTAAACAGCACTTTGAGAAGTCTGCTGCGGCCGAAAAATCACGGCAATTGATCACCGTTTTGTCGATGATCGTACAAACCGAAAGTGAAAAGCTGCAAGTAGCAACGGAAGTAAAAACTCAGCAAAGAAATGAGATGAAGATGATTCTTCTTTGTTTTGCTCTTTTTGGTATCGTAGTTAGTGCTCTCGTGGCGGCATTCTGCGCTTTGAGACTGCGGAAATTGATCGCTCACATGACAGACAATGCTGGACGCTTTTCGCGTCGGGAACCGCTGGCCGAGATGTTGTTAGGCACGGACGAGGTGGCTAGAGTGGATCAAGTCTTCCACGCTATGGATCAGGCGATCGAAGACGCTCTTTTGCGGGCTCGAGCCTTAATTGATAATGCTGCCGATCTTGTTTGCTCCATCGATCGAAATGGATATTTTGAACGTGCCAACCGTTTTTCACTTCGATTACTTGGTTGTGAGCCCAGCGAGCTGATCGGTAAATCGGTGATCGATCTGGTGATTTCCGAAGACTGTGCGATTGCCGACGAGCAAATCAATAAGTCCTTCTCAAGTGAGACCGGAAATCAGTTCGAGTTAAGGCTTAAGACCATGGAAGAGCGAATCATAGACACATCGTGGTCTACGTTTTGGTCAGAAGCAGACGGCAGCCTTTTCTGTGTGGTCGGAGATGTAACTGAACACAAGAACATTGAACGATTAAAACAAGACTTCATCGGCATGATCAGTCACGATCTGCGCACTCCGCTTATGTCAGTGGCTAGCTCCATTGCACTGGTTCACAGCGGCGCCCTAGGCACAGTTTCCGAAGGAGTGGTACGCGATCTTGAGGGTGCGGAAAAAACAGTTGATCGATTAATTGCAATGATTAACGATCTTTTGGATTTTGAAAAATTGGATGCCGGCAAGATGCAATTCTCGCTGACGCCAGTCGCTATAGACGATGTTGTCTCAGAAGCATTCAGAGAGGTGAAGGCGCTTGCAGAGCCGAAAGGCGTTGCTCTTAAAACGGTGCGTACATCACAAATCGTCCTCGCTGATCAGGAAAAGCTTATGCAAATGCTGATCAATTTGCTTGCTAATGCGATCAGATATTCTCCCGCTTCTGGAGTCGTATCCGTGCTCTGCACCGAGCGCGATCAGAACATTGAAGTAGCAGTGTTGGATGACGGACCAGGAGTGCCAAAAGAGTTTCAAGAAACTGTTTTCGCTCCCTTTGAGAACGCCCCTGGCAGCAAACAGACAAACGAAGGTGGAACAGGACTAGGTCTGGCAATCTGTAAATTGATTATCGAAGGACATCATGGCGAAATCGGCGTGCGCAACCGATCTACGGGCGGTAGCGAATTCTGGTTTACCGTCACGAAGACTGAAGAGCCTGTTGCGCTAGCGCTTGATCTCATGCTGGAAGAGTAGTGCACCGGTGTGTCGTGATCCATCGGTGCAGACAGAGGTTCTGGCGGTAAATCTTCGTTTAGGGCTTGTGCTGATCAGGGCAATCCGTTGGCAATTCCTTTTCACTTGACAATTAATGAGTGTCGTCTCATAATGCCACAATCCTTCAGCTCTCCCCATTATCTTAGAGGAAGCGATCCATATGGCTATGGGTGACGGCGCAGCTGTTGCGCAGTTAGAAAAACCACCTTCGAACGCGTCAAAAGATTGTCGAGAAGCTCTCGCTACAGCGGGTCAGCCCGGTATCAACTGTCGTCCCGAAGTCGCTAAGACTGCAGATACAGGGTCGATTCATTTGCCGGGGTTTGAACTCTCTTCTGCTCTCACAACAGGCGCTACTCAAAAAACAACCATCGATGTTGACGGAACAAAGCGAGATGTCTGGCTTCATCTTCCAGCCAATTATGATGCCTCCAAACCGGTGCCCTTAATGCTCGTTTTTAACGGCGTCGGAGATGGCGGTTCAGGGATGGAAAAATTTACGGGCATGTCAAAACGAGCAGATGAGCAGGGATTCGCAGTAGCTTATTTAGATGGAAGCGGCATTCAACACAGCTATAACAATCACGAATGGCCTTTCGACAATAGTGCCGATGATGTTAAATACACATCCAAAGTGATCGACACACTCGAAAAAGATTTATCCATTGATAAAAGTAGAGTCGGGTTAGTTGGTTTTTCAGAAGGTGGTAGTTTTGCCCACTTAGCAGCTAGTCAATTGTCCGACAAAGTTTCGTCTGTAGGAGAAGTTGAAGGTTGGATGACCGGCAAGGAATCGAAGACTTCAAGCCCGGTGTCGGAATTATCAATCCACGGTCAGGATGATCGGATCGTGCCGTTTGGTGGCACGGAAGATATGCTTAAAAAGACTGCCTTGAAAGCACTCGGATATTTGACACCACTTGGTCCGTTAACGGATGTGGTGGCAAGTGTGTCCCATGTTTTACATGGTGACTCGCCTTTGAGTTTCACGCCGCTTGAAGCAGCAGCAGTAGGCTTGCAGGAACTTCACAATGTTTATGTAGAATCGCAAATATATACAGTTGATCAATACAAGAAAAATGATCAGATTTCAGACAAACCATACGTTGACACGCAAGGCAACGTGACCAGAACGATTTATCGCAACGGCGACACTGGTGCAACAGTTGAACAAATCGCTCTTAAACATGGGCAACATGCGTGGGCTGGCAGCACAGATCATAGAGCAGACATACCTCTAGTTGGTCAACCATCCAATGACATTAACGCCAGCGACGAAATCGTCAATTTCTTCATGACTCATCCCAAAGTTAACAAATAGAACCAGACAAGCGAGCGCACGCTACGGCGTCAAACATGAATTGATCGCTACTTCAAACCAGGGATCCTCAACGCCGTGTTCGATTGCGTCTTGACCCGCGTATGGACTCGATCCGTATATTGGAGATAGATCACAATATTATCAAGCCCTAAGATTATGCTGCCAAGAACTTATCTTGCCTGTATCTTGTTACGGAGGACGATCCGATAAGTGATGCAGGAATCTTCAAGGATAACCAAAATCGGGCTGATTGGTTGCGGCAGATGGGGAAGGAACATCTTGCGCGATCTTTTAGCGCTTGGCTGTACCGTTCATGTTGCCGATACTTCCAGAGAAAGTTTGAAGTTAGCTAAAGCAGCAGGGGCAACTGAAACTGTGACGGAAACTCGGGCGTTGCCGACTGTAGATGCAGTAGTGATTGCCACACCATCGTCAATCCATGCGCAATCGATCGAAGAAGTTTGCGATCGAAAAATTCCTATCTTCGTAGAGAAGCCTATGACGACAAGCATTCAGAGCGGTCAGAAGCTTTTAGACGCTGTCGGCGATCGCCTATTTGTCATGGACAAGTGGCGCTACCATCCAGCAGTTCAATTATTGGCCAACATCGCCCGTACAAATGAATTAGGACCCCTTGTCGGCTTGAGCATGCAGCGGCTTCAGTGGGGCAGTCCTCATCAAGACGTTGATGGCATCTGGATTCTCGCCCCTCATGATTTGTCGATAGCGCTTGAGATCCTAGGTTACATTCCAGAACCAGATCATGCTCTGTCCGACAGTCATAAAGGCGTCCCAGCAGGATTGTACGCGCACTTCAAAGGTAAACCGTGGCTGCGGATCAATGTTTCTACACGCAGTTTTCTACGGTCGAGAAGAATCGAACTGCATTGCCAGGAGGGCATCGCGTTGTTCGACAGCAACTGCGAAAATCAAGTTCTAATATTGCGAGGCTCTATTGAAGGTGTGAACGAGTGTTCTAATAGCGAGATTCGGTCGCTTCCGAACCCTATGCCTCTGTTGGAAGAATTGAAAGGCTTTGTCGAATACGTTCACGGTGGACCGGCTCCTAAAAGTAACGCCGCAATCGGATACGACGTTGTCTGCAAGATCATTCGACTGAGGGAATTGGCAGGCATTCCACTTGAGCAACTAAGATGCGAGGAGGGCTAGGATGGCTGTGATTGCGACGGTTGTGATTCCAACTCATAATCATGAAGATACTTTACTCAGTTCAGTGGCCTCCGCTCTCGACCAAACCATTCAGGATATCGAGATTCTAATTGTCGGCGATGGCACGACAGACCGGACACGCGAAATTGTCGCTGACCTCTGCAAGGATGAACGGATCAAATTCTTCGATTTTCCGAAAGGTCCTCGCCATGGAGAGCTTTATCGACACGAAGTTTTGAAAACGGCGCGTGGAAAAATAGTCGCTTATCTCTCCGATGACGACCTCTGGTTCCCCAATCACATCGAGTCTATGTTAAAGCAGCTAGAGAGCGCTGACATCGCCAATGCTCCGACTTTGTGTATCGAATCGGATGGGCGAGTATGGGTTTTGTATTGCAATCTTGCCTCAACGTATTATCGGCAAGAATGGGACATTTTCATCCAGGACCATGCTTTAGTAGATGGCGTTGGCGTTCGCAACGGGGTCGTTCTTTCTGCTGGTGCGCATAGACTCGATTCTTATCGAAAGTTGCCATTCGGATGGCGAACGACGCCAAAGCAGATCCCGACTGACCTTTATATGTGGATCCAGTTTCTGACGCAGAGCGATTGCACTATATCTAGTGGCACTGTTCTGACGGTTCTCAAATTTACTAGCAACGATCGTGTAAATATGACAAATCGAGAGCGCTATTTGGAACTGGAAAAATGGCGCGTGCGGTTTCATACTGCCGAGGCTTACACTGATTTGATCAAGGAATGCCTAGAAGCCGCCATTCAAAGCACTTATCGCGAGGTTGACGAAATTTGCCTAAGGTATGAAAAATCACGGTTTTGGCGATTGAGAAAGTTAATGCACAAGCTGCCGATCGTGAAAACGGTAGGTCGATCTATAGTTCGTCAGATGCTGCCCTGAGCAAATGCTCAAGAGAGGGGAGCGAAGCATCTCGCTTGGAGAGCATCGGTGACGTGCACGGCCAATCCAACTTCAGCCCTGGATCGTTCCACTGGCAGCCCAGTTCGTCTGCCAAATCCCAGACATGAGAGACTCCGTAAATGTGGTGCGACTGTTCGGAGAAATAGAATCCATGTGCTACTCCTGGCGGTATCAGTATCGCATTAGTGCCAATTTGACTCAGAGTTACAATTGTGGAGAATCCTGAGGTTTCTGAGTGCTTTCTGAAATCCGCCAAACCAACCAACATGCTTCCTTCAAGAATCACCAAATAATCGGAATGAACCAGATGAAGATGCACTCCCCGCAGTACGTTTGCTGCACTGTTAACATAATTCCATTGCACAGGAGCAATGCCAGTGCTCCACTCGTTCCTGAAAACTTCAACCAATGAGCCTCTGCCGTCCTCTTGTCTTTCAAGATTTAGGAGCACAACTCCTGCAGGGAGCGCCAACAAACTTCGAATTTTCATCAATTAGGCCTTATTTTCGCAGAATTGTCTGAACCTGAACATTACCACAGGCATCACATACGGTGCCTATATTAGCGACTGTTTAATCTGCCCAAGATACTCTCAATGATCGATTGTTCAGAAGAATCTTACTGACTCGAGCATGCGTCCGTCTTATCTATTTCGGAAATTGAATACTTTTCAAAAAAAATGCGGCCCCTAATGTGAGGCCGCATCGATAAATAAACTCCCGAGGCTGGATTCGAACCAGCGACCAATTGATTAACAGTCAACTGCGCTACCGCTGCGCTACTCGGGAATAGCTGCGATTGAGTATCTTATCATGGTCATCAACTGCATATCACTGAGCACGACTATCTTCCATTGCAAAAAAATTACAGAGGCGACAGCGCCGGTATTCCGGTCCTGGCAGGTCGTAAAGCGGACCGGGAATCTTAATGGCCCTTAATTTTTCGACCCGTCCAGCTGTAGCGGGTGCCGCATGCTGCGCCTCTGAGTTCCCTTACGGCCAGCACATCTGAAAGAATCTCCAAAATTAGACAGCCCTAGCAGTTAAAACCAACGTTCCCGGTATACTTTGGGATGATTGGCTCGACTAACATATAAAAGGATTTGCTCATGGGTCTGTTCGGAACGCAAAAAGTCAGTAAAGGGCTGGCAGACGAAGCAGTCGCCATGGTCGAAACTTACTACCAGCACCGAGGTCTGGACGTTCATGATCATCAGTTAACCGGTTCGGACGGTTACGGCTGGTGGTTAACCGAGGGAAGCGCCAAGATTTACATTTTTGTTCAGGACGCTCCCAATGGCGCGGTCTTGAGAATTACCAGTCCGCTGGTATACGTGCCCGAACATAATAAAGAAGCTTTCTTCCATCGCTTGCTGGACATAAACACCAACCTGACGAGCTGCGCTCTGGCCACGCATGGAGACATCGTTTTGGTCGTCTCGCAAAGACCAACTGTTGGTCTGATGCAGACGGAACTGGAAGAGTTAGTATGGAACGCGGCATATGTTGCCGACCTTTTGGATAATAAACTGGCAGACGAATTTCATGCACGAATGTATTCGGAAGATGCAGATCCAAATCAAAAAGCATCTCGGGCACGTTAGACATAATACATAGTGAAATTGGTACCAGTAGTGACAGAGGTTGATGGATTATCGCAAGACGACATTGAGTTCGTTTGCGGACTAACACAGGAAGCTGGAATTCTCGCAGCCAGCATGAGAGAAGGCGTAGAAATCCAGGAGAAAACGGGTCCCCAAGATCGCGTTACTGCCGCTGATTTTGAACTTTCACGATTGCTCGTTCGGGCGCTGACAAATCGCTTTCCAAATGACACGATCGTCTCTGAAGAAGATGACGTGCATTTGTCCAGCAAAGGCGCCTCACGTGTCTGGCTCATCGACCCCATCGACGGCACCGACAATTACATTAAGAACGATGGCCAGTGGTCCGTAATGGTCGGGCTGGTCGTTGATCTCAAGCCAATCTTCGGATGGGTGTTCGCACCCGCCAACATGACTATCTATTATGGTGGCCCCGGATATGGTGCTTGGAAAAAACAGTTGAACTCAGACGCTGTCAGATTCAAACCGCTGCTTGATCTCGATCAGGAAGCACCAGCGCGAGTAATCATGGGCTATCGTGATCGAACATCTCATCCATGGGTTAAAGAACATCCCAAAGTGGTGCTCGTCAAAGGTGGCAGTATTGGTTTGAAAGTAGCCAAAGTTTTGGAAGACAGCGCTGACATTTTCGTGCATCTATCAGGCAAGCTGAAAACCTGGGACACTGCCGGTCCTGCAGCAATCGCGCTGGGTAATAATTTGGATGTCGGTTCGTTGGATTGTGACCATCTCGCTTTCCCTGCCGACACGATAAAACATGCTACATCCGTCGTTATGGGCAGACCGGGGTCACTTAAATGGTCTCGGAAATATTTAAGACTACCGGCCCAGGGCGCTCTCTAAAACATGTCCATCATTACCGATCAATCTGAACTGAGAAAGCTATGCGAAGAAATCGATAGCAGCGGCCGATGCGCAATGGATTTGGAATTTATCCCCGAGCGCACCTTCGAACCGGTTCTTTGTCTCGTGCAAGTTGCGACTGATCATGCCGCCCACATAGTCGATCCACTGGCGCTGCCGGACTTGACGATGCTCTGGGAACGCATTTGTAATCCAAATGTCCTCGTCATTCTGCACGCCGCGAATCAGGATTTGGATCTTGTCTATGGCTTGTCCGGACTGGTGCCCCAAAACATTTTCGACACTCAGATCGGAGCTGGTTTTGGTGGCTTCGGCTATCCCATTGGCTATGGGAAATTGCTTAGTCAACTGCTCGGTGTCACCATTGCTAAAACCGAAAGCTTTACAGATTGGCTAGGAAGACCGTTGACACATTCTCAAATTGAATACGCACTAGAGGATGTTTGTCATCTGTTGCCAATGTACGACAAACTTTGCGTCATATTAAGGGACCAGGGAAGATTGTCCTGGGCAGAGGAAGAATGCAAACGCTATGTCCTAGCCGAGAAATATCAGCGCGATCGCAGTAACGATTATCTGCGTATTAAAGGCGCCAGCGGTCTTAATCGTCGTGGATTAGCCGTTCTTCAATCATTGTCTGATTGGAGAAACAAAGAAGCGGTGCGCGCAAATAAACCGGCGAAATCAATCTTGGCTGACAATTCTCTCGTGGAAATTAGCCGACGCCCCCCGCAAAACGTTTCGGATATTCAACGCATTCGCGGTATTCGTCCCGATCAAATTAGAACCTTCGGCAATTTGATGATGAAGGCTGTCGAAAAAGGAATGTCGATTCCAGACGCTGAATTACCTTCTTGGCCGAGTTCTCGCATTCCTCCCAAGCGAGAGGTATTACTGGCGGATTATATGTTTGCGATCCTCAAAGTAATCGCCTACAACGCCGACATCGCCACCGAGCTTGTTTGCACTCGCGACGATTTACAAGCGCTGGTTCGAGCGCATCGAGAAGAAGCATTAGAGACCTCACCTTTGCCACTTTTGCAAGGGTGGCGCCGTGACATGGCTGGCGAAAAGCTAATCAAATTGTTGGATGGTGCACCATTTACGGTGGCAATTGACAATAACGCGGATCCGCCAATACAACTAGGGATTTAGTCCTCAATTTCAGGCCCCGATAGCTGAGCTGCAACCCCGGTTAGGATGGGCTATGATCAACATGATCGGCTCATATAAAGGCAATCAATATGACAACGGACCCAAATAAAGACATTAGCTTCGCCGAAACCGCGCTGCGGTTGGGCGGCAAGACCGAAGAAGAAGCGACCAAAACAGGCGCGGTGGACCGGGCTGATGACCAGGTCGAATCGATGTTTGCAGAGCAGTACAAAACTGTCAATAGTCCTATCCATAGGGCTATTTGGGACGACAACGTACCGATTGACCTTTTTACGACACCCAAGTCAGCAGCTGCCGACGTTTCTATTCCCTCGATGAAAAAATGCCTTGAGGTTTTGCAGAAGCATCAAAAGGCCAATACAGTTTGGGATGAGAAGGGAAAAGTCTCCGATCAAATCTTGCAAGAACTGGCTGAGGCAGGATATTGGGGCATGTTGATTCCGAAAAAATATGGTGGGCAGGGAGCAACTATTCGGCAGTTTATGACCTTCCTCTCCGAAGTGGCAACTATAGACCCAACAAGCGCAGGGCTTGCCTCAGTGCACGGCTGCATCGGAGCCGTCGATCCTGTTGCATCGTTTGGAACAGAAGAGCAAAAGAAACGCTTTTTGCCTCTGCTCGCCTCTGGCGAAACACTATCTGCATTTGCACTAACAGAACCGTGGGCTGGATCCGACTTAACCGCTTTGCGAACTACAGCAGTTTTGAAAGGCGACAATTATGTCATTAACGGCGAAAAGGTATTCATCACAAACGCGATTCCAGGAAGAACCGTCGGCATCGTCTGTTTGATCGATGGAAAACCAGCAGCGTTGATTGCAGACCTTCCAAAAGCGGAAAATGAAAATTTCCAAATTGTCCACTATGGCATTTACGCTCTCAAACATGCTTACAACAATGGTTTGAAGTTCAAAGACTTTCTTGTTCCGAAAGAAAATCTTTTGGTGCCACCAATTGGTGATGGATTGACCGTCGCCTATCACGGCTTGAACTTAGGTCGCTTGGCATTATGTGCAAATGCCGCAGGTGTGATGAAAGTAATGCTTGCGAATTTATTGCCGTGGGCGAATTTCAGAGAAACGTATGGTAACGCGATCGAAACTAGAGAACTCGTTAAACGAAGAATTGCCAGGTGCGCTGCCTTAATTTGCGGAGCAAATGCCCTCTATCAGTGGGGTTCGTGGTTGCTCGATCAGGGATATCGGGGTGAACTCGAATGCGTAATTGCCAAGATTTTTGGCAGCGAAGCAGAAAAAGAAGTGGCCATCGAACTATTCATGAAAACGCACGGTGGTCGTTCATTTGTCTATGGTCATTTGTTCGGCGATAACGTGCACGATTTTCTTGCACCATGCATTTATGAGGGCGAAGGGGAAATGCTTGGCATGGCTTTTTTCAAATCGCTGGCCAAACATCATGGACAAAAATACTTTGAACCGGTTGGTAAGGCGTTGCAACGAGAAAACATTCGCAACTTCAACGCCGCTAATCCAGCACACGCTTGGGCACTTCGCAAGGAGATGATTCCGTATGCAAGTTGGCGGCTCGGCAAGATGTTCACTGGTGCGGATCATCATCAAGTGCCGAACATGAATCCGGTCTTGCAAGCGCATGTAGATTTTGCTATGGAAATGTTGAACGCGGGTCCGATCGAATTGAGCGAAGCTATGGTAAAGCATCAACTCAAACTCGCTGACCGTCAGTGCCGCATCGCTGAAATGTCCCAACGTGTGCAAGACACGATAATTATTTTGGTGACATCTTTGTGGGCGCACCAACAAGGTGATGAAGTGACTATCGCTTCAACCGATATCCTGTGCCAAGATCTGACACGCAAGTTGACCGGCGAACGGCCATCCGATCAATATTTTCGCGCTTGCGGAAAACTGGCAGATATGATCATTGCTGGTGGAATTCCTTCATTGGATTCTATCTATAAGGATGAAATCATCTTCCCTTACACAAAGAAGACTGAAACGAAAGAAAAGTCAAAGGTCGGCGCGTAATTCGCCGTAGAGTGACCAACCAGCCCAGACACAATAGCAAGCCCTCTAAGGCTTATTAAAATCAAGCGACGGATGATTTCACATCCGTCGCTTTTTTATTCGTTCTACGGTAAGTACCGGCACGTAGCGTCACAAGGGCTTCAGTTGAATTTAGCAACGACGGGAGCATGATCAGAAGGTCGTTCCATTTTGCGAGGCGCTTTGTCAATTAATACGCTATCGCATTGAGAAGCGAGTGATTCGCTGGCCCAAATATGATCGATACGAAAACCCATGTTGCGTCGAAAACAGCCCATTCTGTAATCCCACCATGAAAATTCTCCGGCTTCCTTATTATGCATTCTGAACGTGTCGACAAAACCCAGTGCCTTGACCTTATCCAAAGACGACCGTTCAGCCTCACTGACCATTATGGTGCCCTTAACCAACTCTGCGTTGTAGCAATCAATGTCCTCTGTGGCGATATTGAAATCTCCGCATAGCACAAGTGGCTTGTTCATGTCGTGATTGTGTGCAATGTGATGATGAAGTCTTTGCAGCCAATCGAGCTTGAATTCGTATTTGCTGGAACCCACTGCTGATCCGTTTGGGATGTACACATTAATGATGTGCACTGAATCTACTTCGGCTTCTATCAGTCTTTTTTGGCTCTGCTCATCGCCATCGATGAATCCTTTGCGAACGTTCATGATCGGACGATCAGAAAGGATGGCAACACCGTTGTACGACCGTTCCCCGAAGAACTCGCAGTTGTACCCAACTTCAGACAATTTTTCGAAAGGGAATTTATCATCTACCGTTTTTGTCTCTTGCAAGCACACCACATTTGGTTTATGCGTCTGGAGCCAATCAATTAATTGTGGCAAACGGACCGAAATGGAGTTGACATTCCACGTCGCTATGATCATTACCGTGTTTTCCTCTTTGTTCGACGACCGTTTGTAGTGGCTGCAGCAGTCGTTCTCCGTGCACGCGTAGCTCTTGGCTTTGCCGCTGGCGGCGCTTCTTCACCCTCGTCTTCGAGATCTGCAAAATTTTGAGCAACGCTAAATTCCGAGAGCATGCTTGAAAAATTGACTAATTCGATTGCAGAGCGTGCCGCTTTCTGAGCTGCCAGCGCAATAGCGGATTCGCCGCAACTTTCTGGCACCAGCGCTGGTATCACGGGAACGCTGAAATCGCTTGTCGTCATTCCGATTCGGATTGATTCGGCATGCTCGCTGCCATTCGCTAAAACAGCCAGACTTATGACTGCCGCGAACGATCCGCTCTTTGCGATCTCTCTGCTCATACCAGTCAATAAAGAATCAGAAGGACAATCTATTAAATAGATGTCGTCGCTCTCAACACCGCATGATTCCAAGGCATCCTTTGATGCTGCTGCCATGACCTGACTGCTAGCGGGATGACATCTGCTAGACAAAATCGCGAATTTGCCACCTGCACTGATTACATAGGAAGGTATTTTGTTGACCATGCTCTTCTCCTCGCTGCCTCTTGCAAAGCCGCATCGTTCCTTAGTTTCAAAGGAACTAAAAATCGGGACAAGCGCCAATTATAACTTATCCAATGAGAGAATCAGGGTTGCAAGCACTTTTCAAAACTCCGCTACCACAACCGCAGAGATTTGCAAGTGACGATATATGTCTGAGAGTATCTAACTGTATGTCTGAAACACGCATGTTTTCTGGAGTTTACACACAGATTGCTGTCTTTGTTGCGTTGTAGAGATTGAGAAAATCCTTTTATCTCGCGTTTAGCTAAAATGAGCATTTATGCCTCTCTTGGACCTTTACGATATTCGTTCCAGTGTGTAAAGTGAATAGCATAAAGAAGGTGGTTGATTAATCGCGCCTCCGCCTCTGAAGTTACAAGTTCTGTTAAGAACCGTAATTGTTGGATCTACTTAGAGTTGAACTGAGTAGCTCCCGATATCCCCTGCTGTCTATGTGAGGAACTAAGCTTATGCCCAAGAAGGTACTGATCGCTCTGCCACCAGCAATGCTAGAACAAGTTGATTTTATCGCTCAATGCGAACACCGCACCCGCTCCGACTTAATTAGAGAAGCTCTTCGTCGTTATCTCGACAACTTTAGACGCACTCAAGGTGCACATTTGGCCGTCAGCACACTAGAAACAGCTGATACCTTTGCCAACACTCTTTCGTAGAAGTTTCACCGACTCCTCCAACTAGAGAATAGAAGCCGTTGTAAGCAAGTCTTACAGCGGCTTTTAGATTCTGCCCATTTTTATGGTAGTGGATCGTTCGTAACGGGCGTGTGTCGGATCGAAACTAGCGACGCTTCGGCTTAAATTAGTAGACCGTTTAGTTCATAGTTAGAGGGCGCCTGAAGGCTATTAGCAATTGAAAATGGAGCGCATACATCCTGATCAGCCTCTCGGGCAAGTTATCCTCTTACAAACGCTTTGAGCCGCCCCTGGGTCGAGAGTGAGCGCCATTGCGACCGGCGAGACAACTGATATGATCAATTCCCCTGAGCAGAGCTACCAATGCACGAAGACGAAAAATACCACAACGCACTTTCCGCATGGATGCCCGAATTAAACAACTTGGCAAAAGTGCAAATAGAGATCGGCTTGGCATTGAACGGTTTGAGTGAAAAGCGAGTCACATTAGAAGAAAAGATGATCCGCATGCACCTGCATCAATTGTCGGCCCTGTGCGGACGTGTCACTGAAGAAGCGCATCTGCTGCTGGCTTCACATTATGATGCAATTCCGGAAACAGCTCTTGACGAATTGCGCAGTCTCAATGTTGAAGTACTGACAGTGGTGGCAGACTTGCTCAAGATTATTAGATATAATTTGAATTTTTTGGAGCAATACTATGAATACGACTACTACAGCCGTCTTCAGAACGATCACAAGTTTGTTGAACGCATGCAAAAGATTGTGGATGGATTGCAAGCAGTAAAAACAAATACTTAGCTTGCGTACTCGCCAATTTGTCTAAGCGCTTTTTGTGCCTTCCAACGCACTCCGGCATCTTCATCCGAAGCCGCATCGTGCAACGATTTCACGATGACTTCATTTTTGCTGGTGGTGCGACTGCACATTTTTCCTAAAGCTTTAGCGGCAGCTTTTCGAACTTCGACATTGGGATCGCGCAAGAGCAGGGCAATCTTTAATGCAGCATCTTCAGGCGGTGAGGAAACTCGTTCCACTGTTTTGGCGGCTTCCATTCTCACCCACTCATCTGCATTGTCTAGCAAACCGATGATTGGTTTGATGTAAGACTTAGCGACGCCTGGTCGCTCTTGAAACCAACGCAACGCCGCCAGCTTGACGTAGACGCTTTCATGCCCAAGCGCCTGGACAAAAACTTTGGCATGCAATTTTAATACTTCTTCAGGCAGACCGAGCTTGAGCCCCCGGACTTCAAAACCCGGATAATCGTGCTGCACGATCATGTTGTCGACAATTTCTGCGAAATCAGTTAGTTCCATGACAAGAATTATATCCACTTGTCGGAGTCAGTTACTGTCCACCAAATAGATTCTTCAACATGCCGTCTAAACCACCTGCAGGCATGCCTGGAATTTGTCCCGGTATTTGAGCCCCACCTGCGCCACCGCCACCGAACATGTTTTGCAGCCCGCCCATACCGCTCATACCTGGCACGCTGCTCTGCATTGCCTGCATTGGGTCCGTATTCATGACTACACCCTTACCGATGCTGCCGTACAAAACCATCTTCTCCAGAAACTTTTTGTCAGCTCCATAGTTGACAGTGGCCGCTTGCACATATAGGACTGTAGGAGATTGCCTGGTGAACTTAAGGACACTCTCACCATACCCGGTGCGAGGACGGTTTGTACGCTTATCCCACGTCGTTGTTTGCGTCACTATTTGTTGTTCTAGTACGTTCGGCGCAAGTTGGCGAGTTTCGTTCTTCAGGACGATTTGACGCTGCTGATTGCCGGCGACGGTAGTTTCCCCAACACTAGTTTGATAATCACCAAACTCGAGAATCAGCGCCACTGGCATGGTCGACATCATCTGGCTCATCATTCCACCAAAAGCGGAATTGCCGCCACCTGCGCCGAGCATCTTCTTAATTTGTTCCGGAGCTTGTGTGTCGCTTGCTGGAACCATGAATAGGCACTTAGCTGGCTCCAGGCTAATCGCGCCGCGCGATCTTTCAAACATAAAGTTGACCTGCCCAATATTGCCAGGCTTCATGGCTTGTACGGTGCGTCTCGCCTCTTCAGGATCGACACGGTAGTAGTTAGGATCAACTTGAACGGTCTGAAGCACGAGACGTCCACCCCAGTTACCTTGAAAATTGACAGGAAAAGACTTGAGGATCGAACCGAGCAACGGGCTACCACCATTGGCGGTCGCCTTGCCTGCCAGAACGCCCCGTGGATCCATCATGGGTGTCTGCGCCTTCAATGACGGAAAACTTGCCCCTGCGCTGGCAGTGAGCTGCTCGATGCGTCCGTAGAGCATCGTTGTTTTCTTAACTTCTCCCGGCTTTTCCTCAGCTGTGCGTGCTTCTACAGTTTTTTCTTTTTCGAATGTGACTGTTCTTTCGTGTGGTGCGCGCTCAACTTCGGCGTGCTCGACTTTTAATTTCTCTTCTCGAACCGCTTCTGGATGGATTATTGGGCTCTTATTAACTTCCGAAGGAGGTGGTGGAATCGGCTCAGAACGAACGGGAGGGGGCGGCGAACTAACTGCTGGAGTCGCCGCTGGCGTGATAATCGCCGAACCTGGGTTCGTTGAGGGTTTGACGGTACCGTCTTTGTTCATCCAGGGAAAGTTGTCCGGGTTGCCCGCAGATGGAGCTGCGTCTCCGTTCATGATCTGTTTTTCGAGGGCCGATGTCGCATCATCAGCAAGAGCCAGACTACTGAAAGAACCGGAGAGGAGTAGCGAGATCGCCAAACCAACTGATAGCTTATTTGCCATACACCTTTGCCTTCTGGAACCTTTGACTAGTATACCCGGCAGCGGAAACTAACATCGAGTACAGTACTCCCGTAACCCTCACCGACACCGCAACACGAAGCTCCACTGGAACGACTGGCAAGACACCAATCCAAATGGAACCGCGAGCACAGATCACAAATACCAAATATGGTGCACGTAGATTAACGAACATTTGCCAACAATGATAATCGTCATGGGTGTCGCCGGTTCAGGAAAAACGACTGTTGGCAAGCTGTTGGCTGAAAAGTTGAATTGGAAATTTGCGGACGCAGACGAGTTTCATCCAGCTGCCAATGTACAAAAGATGAGTGAGGGAATCGCTCTGACAGATGAAGACAGGGAACCTTGGTTGGAAACTTTGCGGGGCGCTATTGAAGGCTGGATGCTTGCAAATGACCACACCGTGCTAGCCTGTTCCGCTTTAAAGAAAAGTTACCGCGACAAGTTGCAAATCAAAGGCGACGTGTGCATCGTCTATTTAAAGGGGACGTTTGAAATGTTTTCCGAACGCTTGAGTGAACGCAAGGGCCATTTCATGAAATCAAAAATGCTGCAAAGTCAATTCATCGCTCTGGAAGAGCCTGATGATGCCATCACAATCGATGCAGACGCAACGCCTGAGAGCATCGTTGAAGAGATCTGCAAAAAGCTCAATTGTAATTAGGATCGAACTGAGCCAACCGCAAGGATCTCGTCAATCCGCTTGATTGCATCTTGTGGCAGTGAAATAGTCGTCGCTTTAATGTTGTCTTCAATCTGCGAAGACTTGGTCGCACCGATAATGACGCTGCTGATGTCAGGCAAACGCAGGCACCATGCTAATGCCAGTTGGGCCATAGAAATATTCAGCTCAGTTGCGATCGGCAAAAGTTTTTGCACTAGTTCTAAAGTTTCACGCGACATAAGACTGCGCCCAACCATGAAGACGTTGTTGCGATTGTCAGCAGCACGGCTATCTGGTGGAAACGGATGGTCAGGTTTGTACTTACCCGTCAAAACTCCCTGGGCAAGAGGAGAAAACACTACCTGACCCAAACCTAATTTTTTCGAGATTGGTATGACTTCCTTTTCGATTTCCCTTGCAAGCATGTTGTATTGCGGCTGATTGGATACAGGCGGCATAGCATTCATTGAAAGAGCGGTTTGCACAGCATCCTCAATATGGTCAGCTTGCCATTCGCTCACACCCCAATACAGAATTTTTCCTTGTCGAATCAAATCATCCATCGCCCGCACAATCTCATACATCGGCACTTCCGCGTCGTATCTATGACATTGGTAGAGATCAACATAGTCTTGCTGCAATCGCTTCAGGCTCGCATGGCACTGCTCAAAAATATGCTTGCGCGAGAGTCCCTTGTCGTTGGGACCTTGTCCCATCGGAAAATACACTTTAGTAGCCAACACAATCGCGTCTCTAGTTAACGACTTGATTGCTTTACCCACAGCAACTTCTCCAGCGCCTTGCGCATAGACATTCGCTGTGTCAAAAAAATTGATCCCATGTTCAAAGGCATAGTGAATCTGTTTCGCAGCTGCTTTTTCTTCGACTGAACCGCCATAAGTGAGCCAACTTCCAAGCCCGACTTCACTAACGCGCACGCCCCATTTGCCTAACTTACGATATTCCATAACAGCAGCCCTCATCCCTACAAACTAAGACGGGTTCTCGGCCTCTTTTTTCAAAGGCAGGAAGAAGATAACGATAATACCAGGGAGTGAGGCGAGAAAACTGAGAAGGAAAAAGTTCTGGTATCCGAGCCATGTTTCCAGCTTCCCAGAAAAATAGCTCGGCACTAAAATACCGAGCGCCATTAATCCTGTCGCGGTCGCATAGTGCGCCGCCTTATATTCTGCTTTAACAGTTGAAAGGAGGAAAACAGTGTAGGCGGCCACGCCGAGCCCGTACGAAAATTGTTCATAGGCATTGAGAATCGCAACGCCAATTAATGGTGGCTTGATGATCGCCATAATCCAATAGAGAAGAATGGCTGAGTTCTGAACGATGGCTGTTGGCATCAAACATTTCTTCAAACCTTTGCGTGAGATTAACCATCCTCCGAAGATGCCACCAATCAGCAAAGCCACCGTGCCGACAGTGCCATAAATCAGACCGACGTCAGCTGTTGAAATTCCCAGCCCACCTTTATCCGGGGAATCCAACAAAAATAGTTGAGCCATCTTCAACATCAATGCATCGCCCAACCTAAATGTCAGGATGTACAAAACTATGGGCACAATCGAAGGTTGTTGAAAGAACGTGCGAAAAACTGTCAAGAATTCAGAGAACGTCAAGGTGGCACGCTTCACCTGCTCTGGGCGTGGCAGAACTAATTTGTGGAAAAGAGAAAGGGCGAGAAGCAGGCCGGCACAGACTGAAAATGAAACACACCAACCACCGGCAATTCCATATCCGATCTCGGCAAGCTTTCCTGCCAAATAGACTAACCCACCCGAACCTAGCAACACAGCGAGCTTGTAAGCAGTGTTCCTAACGCCTACATATAAAGATTGTTGGGCGCTATCAAGCACATCCATATAATAACCATCGATCGCTATGTCCTGAGTGGCGGAGGCAATCGCGATCAAGACGAGTACGGCGACCGAAACCTGGACGGGGTCTGGTATTTGTACGACACCGGCAAGACAAAACGCTAAAATGCCGAGCACTATTTGCGATACCACGATCCACTGCCTGCGTGTACCGTACAAGTCAACGGTGGGCGCCCAAAATGCTTTTATGACCCAAGGAATTGTCAGCAAACTTGTGAATTGTGAGATGAAATCATTATCCGCATGCATATTCTTGAAGAATACGATCGA
Organism: Candidatus Melainabacteria bacterium; assembly: GCA_003151275.1. The sequence continues at coordinate 61,760 of PLXC01000138.1, read as the reverse complement.
CATTGCATTTACTATCGTGTAGGGCAATCCTGACGCTAAATACAAAGTCGGTATGAAGATGCTAGGTTTCAATCGTGTACCTTGGGGACGCTTGGCAGCAAGCAGAATCAGCGCAAACCCAGTAGTATAGTATGTGTTGTGTCGCTTACGGCATTTAATTGTCGTCGCAGATGTTGAGAACCAATCTTCTACTTTCAGTAATTGCAGCGGTATTGGTCGGCGCGTCTGGTGCCGGATCAAACGTTCGTGCCGAAGAAGCAATTCAAAGCAGTGCGGAAAGCGTTCAGCCTTCGTTTGATTTGCGTGCCAACCCAGAATATTGCCAGAAGATTTTAGGTAAAGTAGATCAGCTAATTACTAAAGAACTCTATAGCGCCGATATCGCCAAAAACTTGTGGCCTAAAGCGAAAACAGAGTTCAACAAAAAGATCATCGAAAGTAAAACACTGATGGAGCTAGACACCTCGATCAATGATGCGATCAAAAAATTACATCTCAGTCATTGTCAGTTCGTCACTATAAATGACGAAACATTTTATTTTCTGCACGCTCTGTTTGGCAGACCTGATCACAAGCATCAAGCGACCAAAATGGACTATACCGGTATCATTTATGGTGGCGCCGGTTTGCCGGCAAATCAAGTAAGATACATCGTAGATGGCAGTCCTGGGGAGCAAGCAAAAGTTCAAGTTGGTGACAAGATTTGGACTGTCAGCGGCGAGCCGTTCGTCGGTCAAGCAAATTTTTTCAAGACGTCAGGTAAGAAAATACCACTTGTTGTCGATCGCGCTGGTAAACGTGTGGACCTAACCGTAGTGCCGGTGTACAAGGACCCATACCACGCTTATGTGGAAGGGACCGCAAAGAGCGTGCGAATAATCGACAGTCCGGATGGAAAAATCGGTTACATTCACTTGTGGGCAGGCGGCGCGGAGTCACATGATGTCTTCGAGGAAATGCTTGGCACCAAACTGGCCAAGACAGATGGTCTAATCCTAGACATGCGCGATGGCTATGGCGGCAATTCTCTTGATGATTTGGATTACTTCTATCGTAACCCGGCTGGCTATCCTACTTTCTCTATGAAGGACCGGGCTGGAAAAAAAGTCGGATCGGAAATGTTTTACGACAAGCCTCTCGTCGCTTTGATAAATGGCGGATCGAGAAGCGGCAAAGAGTTACTGGCATTGAGTTTAAAACGTAGTGGCAGAGCTAAACTTGTGGGTGAACGAACGGCCGGGTATGTGTTAGGGGGAAGGTTGTTCACCATAGACGATCGAACGGCCCTATATTTGGCGGTTGATGACGTAGACCTCGGTGGTCAACGGCTTGAAGGAATTGGTGTTGAACCGGACATTTTGATTCCTAATCCCGATCGATCAGTCGAAGGAGCCGAGGCACAGTTGGAGAACGCAAAGCAGATATTGCTGCCCCTTTTAAAGAAACCCCTTCCAGCTCCATCAGACATAAAATAAATTGACTATACCTAACTTTCGAAAAGTCAATGACTGGTTATATCGGGGTGGACAGCCTGATTCGGCCGGGTTCGACGAACTCAAACAACTCGGCGTGAAAACGATCATCTCTTTGAGATGGAGTAGCGAGATTATGGCTCGTCAACGTAACCAGGCTGTAGCGCTTGGATTCAACTACATCTCGATTCCACTTTCATACTGTATTTTTCCGACCAAAAAACAGATCGATAGATTTTTCTCGATCATCAATTGTCCGGATAACCACCCGATCTTTGTTCATTGCAAGCATGGTGCAGATCGCACGGGCATGATGATGGCGTTTTATCGCATGACAAATGAAGGTTGGTCTGTTGACGATGCCTATAATGAGATGGATAAGTTGGGCTTCCACAAGCTTCTCGTCTATCACTACAAATATGCCGTAATCCGCTACGGTCGCAATTTGCCGCCTCAACTTCAAAAGAAACAAAATGATTGAATGAAATCTTTTTGAAGAGAAATGGGGGAATTCGGGAATCTGCATTTCAAAGAGAGTAAGATCAACAATGTCGGTAAAGGCTCACTGGAGGCAGTTTCACCTCCATGTTGACAGCCTGTTTCGTTGCTGCGACTGTAAAAAAGAGGCTTACGATGACCCTTCTCGATGTTAATGATGTCAAAAAGTTATATGAATCCTTTCCTGAAAAGATCAAAGAAGCCAGGCGTCGATACAAGCGCCCACTGACCCTTACAGAGAAGATCCTCACTGCACACTTAGATCATTGGCCAGAAGGTACTGAAATACCTGTAAGAGGCGATAGTTACGCTTTTCTCCGCCCTGACCGAGTGGCAATGCAAGATGCGACAGCCCAAATGGCGTTGCTCCAGTTTATGCAAGCGAAGCTCAAGACAGTTGCGGTGCCGACAACCGTGCACTGCGATCACCTGATCCAAGCGAGAGTGGGAGCCGAAGAAGACATGGCTCGCGCCCTAGATGATAACAAGGAAGTATATGAGTTCTTGCGCACAGCAAGCATGAAACATGGTATCGGCTTCTGGAAACCGGGCGCTGGTATTATTCACCAGGTCGTGCTTGAGAACTATGCAAGTCCAGGAACGATGATGATCGGAACGGATTCGCACACACCGAACGCTGGTGGTCTGGGAATGATCGCCATAGGTGTGGGCGGCGCGGATGCCGTCGACGTGATGGCTGGAGAAGCCTGGGGCGTGCGCTGGCCTAAACTTATCGGAGTTCGTCTGACAGGCAAACTGAACGGATGGACGTCGCCTAAAGATGTGATCCTGAAACTCGCAGGCATCCTCACAGTAGCCGGAGGCACTGGCGCAATCGTTGAGTATTTCGGCTCTGGCACGGCGTCGATCAGCTGCACCGGAAAAGGCACCATCACAAATATGGGCGCAGAACTTGGCGCCACAACATCCGTTTTTCCTTATGACGAACGCATGGCTAAATATCTGAGAGCCACTGGTCGCGAGGAAGTCGCGAACTTAGCGGATCAGTATAGAGAATATTTGGTGGCCGATCCGGAAGTGGAAAAAGATCCCACAGCATATTACGACCAAATTATAGAAATTGATTTGGATACGCTTGAGCCTTATGTCGTCGGACCGCACACACCAGACTTAGCCAGACCTGTCTCAGAGCTAGCAAAGGAAGCAAAAGAAAAAGGCTATCCCGATCATCTCAAATACGCCTTGATCGGAAGTTGCACGAACTCTAGTTATGAGGATATGAGTCGGGCTGCTCATATCGCCAAACAAGCGTCTGATCGCGGTATCAAAGCAAACATTGGATTTTTGATCACACCTGGATCTGAACAAATCCACAAAACTATCGGGCGTGATGGTCAGCTAGAAATGCTCGAGGGAATCGGCGGAACTGTGCTCGCTAACGCGTGTGGACCGTGTATCGGACAATGGAAGCGTGAAGACATCGCGCCTGGTGAATCAAATTCGATTATCACTTCATTCAATCGAAACTTTCAAAAAAGAAACGACGGCAACCCGCAAACGTTAGCGTTTATCGGTAGCCCTGAAATTGTTACAGCCTTTGCTTTGTCCGGCTCACTGTCATTCAATCCGATGACGGATAAGTTGAAGGCTCCTGATGGCACCGAACTGCAGTTGTTGCCACCAGAGGCTCCAGAGCTACCTGCTAATGGATTTATTTCGGCTGACGCTGGATATATCGCTCCCGCGAAAGATGGTGACAAAGTAGCAGTCGCGGTTGCGCCCGACAGCGAACGTTTGCAACTACTCGAGCCATTCTCGGCATGGGATGGAAAAGATTACGTTGAACTGCCGATACTGCTCAAAGCAGACGGAAAGTGCACCACCGATCACATTTCACCTGCTGGTCCATGGCTGCGATATCGAGGACATCTCGATAAAATCAGCGACAACATGTTTATCGGCGCGATCAACGCCTTTACGAAGCAATCGGGAACAGGCAAAGATTTATTTGATGGCGAAACTAAATCGTTTCCCGCTGTTGCTCGCGACTACAAAGCGCACAATACCGGTTGGGTAGTGATCGGCGATCAAAACTACGGCGAAGGATCGAGTCGGGAACACGCTGCTATGTCACCGAGATTCCTCGGGTGCAAAGCTGTCGTGGTGCGAAGTTTCGCCCGAATCCACGAGACGAACTTGAAGAAGCAGGGAATACTCGCGTTCACATTCGTCAAACCAGAAGACTATGATCTGATTCAAGAGGACGACCGCATCAGCTTTACAGGACTAAGCGGACTTAAGCCAGAAAAACTTGTTGATATGACGATAGCTCATAAAGATGGCACCAAAGTCAAAACGCAAGTTAAGCACACGATGACCGAAGAACAAATTGATTGGTTCAAAACTGGTTCTGCTCTCAACTTGATCAAGAAGAATCGCCAAGGCAAATAGCGAAATTCGTTGTTTGTTCACTTCAGTTGTTTGTTCACTTCAATGGATCTAGTTTCGTCATCGTTTGCATGGCGTAGGCGCTTGCCCTGTCAGCGAGCGCTTCTTTTCGTCGCCCTATCTTTTCATAGCAAAATGATCTAGCCAGACGTGGTTTTGCCGAGTGCGAACAAACGATTAATAAGTTGAGCACACCAATTGCCTCCTTATACTTATGTTGCTCTACATAACACGCCGCCTGTCCTTTTAATGCATCAATAGGACATTGTTTGCTGATCGATATGGCTTTCAAAAAGTCCAAACTCGCTAGGTCCAAATGTTGCATAGATTGGTAGATTTGAGCGCGCAAATTGAAGGCGTCTTCTCTTTTAGGATCTATTTCAAGGGCGCGAGCGAGATCTGCAATAGCTTCCGATTGTCTGTTTAGCTCGTTGTTAACGCGAGCACGTGCTACCAAGATTGTTGCGTTGTTCGAATCTCGACTGAGTTTAGCCGTCAGATCGTCAACAGTTTTAATATAAGTATCATTGTGGAAATTGAGATTACCTAGTGCTGCATAACCAATTTCTGCGTTTGGCGCCACCGAAATTGCCTTATCTATGTCAGAGCGGGCAGCACCAGTGTCTTGCAGGGCAAGCTCTGCATACGCCCTCAAGATGCGCACCTCGTTGGTTTCTCCGTTGCGCTTGAGCAACTCATTGCAATCTTTAATACAGGCTGGATATTTTTCCATAACATAGTTGCAATACGCACGTGCAAACAAATTTGTCGCAGTTTTGCCTTGATCGTGAATTCGTTTCTCGAAATTTTGCGAAATCGCTTTATAAAGAATTCCATCGTCCGAAACCGTATCCACCGGAAGCACACTGATGCGAAAACTCTGCCTGGCTAGATTAGACAATCGGTCCAGATCGGCTATTGCTGCAGCGTAATTACCGTCGCCGGCTTCAGCGAGCGCGCGGGGGGTTACAACGCTTTTATTGTTCGGGAACTCTTCCATGAATATCGATAGGTCGCGAGTTGCCTGGGCATATTTTCCTGTCGCACAAAGGGCGCGTCCCCGGTGCAAATAAATCCACATCGCGTGTGGACAGCGTTTTGTGGCTTCAGTTAGTGCGGCAAGAGCCTTGTCAAACTGACCAAAATGCTCATAGCAGTTCGCCTTTATGCTGAACATCGTGCAATTTCGAGAATTGAGATTCGCCGCTATATCGGCGTCCCCTAGCGCTTGTTGGAATTTGCCGAGTTGTTGCAGAGCCAGGGCGCGGCAGGCATATGCTTGGAAATCTCTGGGTTGAAGAACCACCGCTCGATTGAGCAGTGACACTGCCATACCGAATTTGTCTGCCGAAATTAGCCCCTTCGATTCCTCGATTATATGTGAGTACAGATTTCGGTCATTTGAACTTTTAGGCGAAAGGACTGGTTCTAGGTGAGGAGCTGCACCAGCTGGTTCGACGCTACAAAGCACCAAATACGATACCACGAGAAGTATCAGCTTCATAAGAAGCGGCGCCGCGTCTGATCTAATTACGATGTTGGTATCGAGAACCAAAACGTGCTTCCTTTCCCTACTGCGCTGTCTATCCCGATTTCACCACCATGCGCCTCGACTAGTCCCTTTGCAATCGCCAGTCCCAGTCCCGTGCCTACTTTGTTTGCAGACAGTTCGTTTGTAACCTGATGAAAGCGATCAAAGATCTTCGCCTGGTCATCAGGAGAAATACCTGGACCCTGATCATGCACAAGAACTTTGACGGTTTCGTCCTTTTCAGCGACGCTGAGATTAACAGTGCTCTTTGACGGAGCAAATTTTACAGCGTTTGACAGCAGGTTCGTGAGCACCTGACCCAGACGTTCCTCGTCAGCAAAGACTATCTGTCTCTTACTTGAATAATTGATCGAAATATTCTTTTCTTGCGCTAGCTCATCGATAGAATCCATTGATTGTTTGATTATCGAGTCCAAGTCAGTCAGTGCCGGGGCAATTTTTAGCATGCCAGCTTCTAACTTTTCCATATCTAACAATTGGTCCAGCATTCTCTTCATACGTTTGACATTCCGGCTTGCACTGATGATTCTATTTGTATCAATTTCTGAATTTTTATCAGGGGATGATTGCAACAGCCCGAGTGTCGTTTGAATTGTGGTCAGAGGCGTTCGTAGGTCGTGGCTGATCATCGAAACAAAATCTTGTTTACGTTGTTCAGCCATTCTTAAATCGACCGCGACAGAATGAAATGTTTGATCGAGTTTGGCGATTTCATCGTTACCAGGAAGCACGTCATTGAGCGGCTCACGTAGAGCGAGCCTCTTGGCGTTATCACCAAGTATGTCTAGTCGCAACGCAATGTTTTTGCTAAAAACAAACGCAAGCCAAATCGTAATGCCAATATTGGAGAGAACTCCTAGCCAGAGTAGATTGCGAAAACGGTTCTTGAAAGCGCGCTCTGCGTCATTGTCTAAATTTTGTAGTTCGCTCTCCTCCACGTCAACACGATTCACCTCCTCAAGAAAAGAGCGATAGTTGCGCTCCATTTCCAATCTGAACGTTAAAGGATTTACTAGTAAATATGACACTGACTCTGTCGGATCCCTAAATCTCTTTGTTAACAACAAGATTCGTTCAACAATTTCCTTCAATCGCGACACATGCTTCTGCCTAGCAGGATTATCTTGACTCAAATTAGTTAGTAGAGTTTCAGCATCCGGTACTTCGTTGACGATTTTGTCGTACTCATGTAAAAACGCTCTACTCCTCAACGCTTTAAACGAAAGCAGAGCATATGAAGACTGCAGGATAATGATCGACAGTTTGTTAGTCTGTGCAACAAAGGCTTTCGATCTCGACTGTTGCAATGCTTCTTCGTTTGCCTGAATATAGAAGTAATACAAGACACCAACGAAAATAAGTTCAAAAGCAAGAGGCGCTGAAATTAAAATCAGGCCCCTGTGAAAAAGTTTCAAATCTGTTGGCTGGTTCGGCATCTTGTGCTTTCTCAAGAAGTCATAGTATATCTGGATAGGATTTCACAGCTGCAGTTTGTATGGCAAAAATTCTGATACTCGAAGATGACGCTGATCTCTTGGATTCATTGAAGCAATGGCTCGAACAAGAGCATCATGCTTGTGACCTGGTCTCCAATGGACTCGAGGCTTTGGAGATGCTGGGTTATACAAGCTATGATCTTTTGATTTTGGATGTTCAAGTTCCTGGTATGTCCGGGTTCGATGTTTTACGCAAGTTTCGCCAGAACAAAGGCTTAACCCCCGTAATCATGCTGACTAGTCGCTCGGAAATTCAATCCAAGTTGGAGGGATTGGATTCAGGGGCGGACGATTATTTGACCAAACCATTCGATCCACAAGAACTTTCGGCGCGAGTGCGAGCTCAGTTACGTCGGAGACATCTAGAATATGAGGGCAAATTGTCAGCAGGCGATATTGAATTGGACTCAGCTGGATTCGTGGTCAGCAAAAGCGGCGTTCCTGTTCATCTCAAACCCAAAGAATTCGCAGTGCTGGAATTCTTTATGCATCATCAAGGAGAAGTATTCAGTTCGGATGCTCTTCTTCAACGCATCTGGCCTTCAGATACCGATGCCTCCCCTGAGGGGTTAAGAGTGCATATTGCAAAAATTCGAAGCAAGATTGATACCCCTGGTCAACAGTCATACATTGAAACAGTGCATCGTCTTGGCTACAAATTCGCGGCACCATGATTTTTTATTGAAGCAAAATGGGAGAACCGCTAAGGTCAATCGAGCCATTCGTGTTGCCTGTTTCTCCGAAAAGTGTCTGGTACTTGGTATACGATCCACTCGGTGTGTATTTAACCGGTTGACTGGAGGTAGTCCAGGCAATCTCTTCTTGTTTGCCATCTCGAAGCATGGTGGCTGTGTAAATGTTGCCCGTTTGAGTCACTTTTTCGAGCGTTGCGCCGTTCATCCAGTTATATACAGCCGGCTCGTCTTTCGCTAATTGATTTGGTTTGTCCATGCCACCATAGATCTTATTGCCGAATGCATACCACCCTGGCGTCACACCACTGAATTCTGATAAGACCGCTTTTCTTGCCAGATAATTTTCTTGATCCTTGGGGTTGGGCATCCAACGGTCGAGACCGAAGCTATCTTCGGAATCCACTAGTGGTTTATTTGCCAAGCCAAATTGCGCTTCTACTTGCTTCATTTGACTAATATCTGTCAAGATCTGCTCGGGACCTTGATTCTGGAAACCATAACCGTGAAAGTCGATCTGATCGAATGTCTTTGAACTCAGACCCCATTCATTCTTGTACGCTGCCAAATATTCTTTAGTCCACTCCACGGCATTGTTGCCCCAAAACGAGTTAGCGGGGGAAGCAATCTTTGCATTTTGATCGTTCTGACGAATTATTTGATTCATCAGACCTGTGGTGTGTGCCAGCTGCTGTGGAGTGCCGGTCCAAAATCCTTTATAGCCAGGTTCGTTCCACAACTCGTAAGTATCGATTCCACCCTTGCCGTTTGCTTTCCGATCTGCACTCCATTTAGTAAGTTCCTCTGTAACAGCTTTAACTTGCGCGTCGCTTGGTGGCACACATTCACCTTTGGCATTGCGTGTCTCACCAAACGTATACATGACGCTCTTGCCAGCACTGTGGGCGGTATCAACTAGCTGCTCAAGATTATTCCAAGCATTTTTATTTTTTGTTCCGTCTGGGTTGAGCAATTGGTTGATTTTGACTCCGTCATCCCAGAGCCTCACCGAACCGAACTTTACACCGGAGGAAATCGCATCTTTGAGACCCTTTAAGTTATTCACGCCCAAAACCATATCGTTGGCGCCGATGTTTTTACCCGGATCACCAGGCGGATGCGTGTTTTCGGGAGGTGCGAGAGCTGGCTTGTATAAATTCTCAGATCTCGTTTGGAATGTTGAATCGTCTTTAGAAAGTTGATTCAGGACGTCGGATTTAAAAGTTTGTCCTGATGGCGGGCCTTCTAGCTTTTGCAAATCGCTTTGCATTTTGACAAGCTCAGAGTGAGCCCCCGCCAAATCTTGTTTGTAGTTTGTTTCGTTCGCAGGGTGACGGTCCTTGACGATATTCAGGTCTTCTAGTAAATGTTTGACTTCCAGACTCATCTTCTGTTCGTTGCTGCGGAGTTTGTTCGCATCCCCAGCATCTTTTTGCAAAGCCAGTTCACTTTGTGCCAGCTCTAGCGAATCTTTTTTCATCCAGGTGAAGGGATGAATCTGACGCAGGTCCGAAAGCTTGGCTGGAACGTTGGCGTCGCTCATCGCGCTTAATTTTTGAGAAGACGTACCGCTTTTTTCAGACAACGCCTTTGTTGACCAGTCTTCAGGGAAAATCGGCGTGAAAGAAATAGTGCCAGGTAACTCTGTTCTGCCTGTTTTCGGCGTCAAAACACCCGCACCGGCTTGATTTTCATAGGAAGCCCTTTGTGCTGCATGGGAGGCGACTTCAATTTTGTGGGCTTCGGTTAAGTCCTGTTTAGCTGAGGAATTGTCTAAAGTCATGTGCGTCTCCAATTTGAGATGCGCGGCTTAAAGAGAGGCGGCCGCATGTTTAAGAGGGTATTGGATAGGGACTTGGTAAGATCGAGTCGGCTTCAAGGAGACTAAGTTAACTCAGAGTTGTTAACAAGTTGGTAACAGCTTGTCATTGACACGTGCATGTCGCTTTTGAATTTGTTCGCCTGAAACTAATCCGAAACCGGCCGGATCAACATCGGGCCATGAAGTCGATCACGGTGTGCAAGAATTCGTCTGGGGCTGTGTTGCAAATGTCGCTGTGGGCTGAATGCGGCAATGTCAACAACTGTTTTGGTTCAATTGCTTCTTTATATAAACGTTCTGCGTGGGAATATGGCACTACTTGATCATGCACGCCGTGAATGATTAACAGGGGAGGATGGGGCTGTTTAGCTAAGGCTAAAGTATCAAGTTGTTGTGTCGGAAATAAGAAAGCTGGAAACGCTTTCAGGGTCGGAAAAATTTCATGAGCAATCTTTCGCAGTGAAGAGAAACCGGACTGGAGAATGACGCCTCCGACTTTTCGTTTCGCTGACAAATACATGGCCACTCCGGTCCCCAGTGATTCTCCGTAAACTATGATGTCAGTCGGTTTGACGCCTTCTTTTTCGACAAGATAGTCAAATGCCACCAGTCCGTTCTCGCAAATGCCGTCGATGGTCGGAAGTCCCTCACTTTTTCCAAAGCCTTCGTAATCGTAAATAAACACCGAAGCGCCAGTCTTAGTGAGCAAATTCAAAATTGAGTTGCGAGAACTTAAATTACCGGCATTGCCGTGGCTAAACAGAATTACTTTGGCCGCATTGGCTACTCTGTAATACCATCCATGTATCTTTTTACCGGAGCGAAGCGATATAAATACTTCGTCTACTTCTGAGTTGTCGAGGCGCGGTGGCGATTCTGTGCCTGGTTCGTACGGATACGGGTGAAAAATCAGCCACCGATAAAGCCGGTAATTGAAGCGCGGCGACAGCACCACATATAGTGTTGCGCCGGCAAGCAGGGTAATTAAGCCAGTTGTGATCGAACCCATGCCTCCCGACTCTTCTGCATTAGAGCAACTTCTGCATAATCGTCACGTTGAGCCAACGATCGAATTTTCTGCCCACCTCTTGCAGCTCGCCCACTTTGGCGAAGCCATATTTTTGCAGCACAGCTAGACTCGCTTCGTTTTCGCTGCAAACAAGTGAAACTATACAGTGATAATCGCGACTCCGCGCCGCATCGATCAGTGCCTCAGTAAGCACTTTACCGATTCCGCGTGCAGCAAACTCATGATGTATATACAAAGAGGGCTCTACAGACTGCCTGTAGGCGCAGCGTTGATGGTAATAGGACAAACTAGCCCAACCGACTGTGCTGCCGTCCAGCTCGGCGATTAGAACTGGCAGACCGTTTTGCGAGTGGCTCACGAACCAAGCAAGGCGCTCATCAACACTCTCATCCTCAAGCGCAAAAGTAGCCGTTGAGCGAGTGACAAAATAGTTATATATGTTTCGGATAGCAGGGAGATCCTGCTCGGTTGCTTCCCGAATCAAAACCGGTGTGGAACTGGAGGATGAATTCGCCTGTCGTATCATCCCTATATATTACCGCTTCCAAAAAGCGCTCTTTACCTGGGAGCGCCGGCATCCTTGCCGGCATCAAATCCGACAGCGAAAAACGCGCTTAGGCGACCCGCTGTTTCATCTCTTTGGTGAGATCTTCTTGTCCAAGAATATATCCACGGCGAGCCTGATCGTCGGCATAAACGGCGATCGCATTAACGACTTCCGTGATTAAGCTGTTTGGTGCAAATTCTGTAAGTTGCATGAGCAATTGTTCTGCGCGATTCCATTCTTCAGTCTGCAAAGGCAGCGACTCATCAAGGCGCTGGATGACTGTCATGTCAATGCTTACCTTTCGTTTGGCTATCTTTGTCACTGTTTGGCGTTTCATTTTGGATGTCTCCGTCTGAATTGATTTGTTGTGTCGTCGAGACTTACACATAAGTTGAAGTGATTCCTGATTAACCCCGTCGTTTGTGCCGCCGGGCTACAACTCGCTTTGTCCTTGTAGGACGTTGGTTTCACTGTGATGAGGTCAATCTTTAGGAGGTTTACAAGAAGTCTTTCTTTCTTGTTAAAGCCAGTTCACAGGCTTCTGAATAAGTTGACGTCTAGTTGTTTCTAGCTGTTCCTCGTCTTGACTTCCGAATTTTTCAAAGGACATTGTCGTTTTCTAATCTGCCACCACGCGCGGCTCGCTCCTGTTTACAACGTTCGGATTGGAAAAAGAATTTTGAATAGTTTGCTCCATTTGACACAATCACTAGGTTTGGACGCCAAATGTCTTGCGCTCCAAGCCAAAATCTTCCACCAATCCAATAGTTAAGCGCCTGATAAGAAGCGGGGAATTGCCTTAAAAACAGGGCTCTAGAGTTGTTATAATTTTCCTGCCCGAAAGTGGAGTCCCTTGGTCACTTTCACAACAGTGCAAGTCATCGATTGCACGTTGCGACAAGATTTTTTGGGACGCCGCACAACTTTCAAGTTGTCCTAATTCCAAGGGTCCATAAGCAATGACAGAGACTACAAAGACCGAGACTCCGACCGCCGCAGGTTGTACGCAAGCCCATACAGGCTTAACCTCACGGAAGGATACGTGGTGGATAGAACCGGCGCTTGTTGCCATCGGTTTTACTCTATTCATCGTCTACGCCACATATAGAGTCTTCGAGAACGGTCACTATGAGATCGGCTCGTACTTATCCCCGTTCTACTCACCAAAGTTCGCATTTGATTGGTGGAAGTGGTCGCCTGCAATTTTGATTCTATGGATACCGGCTGGTTTCAGAGCCACGTGTTATTACTACCGGAAAGCATACTACCGAGCTTATTTCTGGGATCCACCGGGTTGCTCCATTGGGCATATGGGCGGACATAACTATACGGGCGAAACGAAATTTCCATTTGTATTTCAAAACGCCCATAGATACTTCTTCTATTTAGCGACAATCGTTTTGATTTTCCTCTGGTATGACGTCTTTCTGGCATTTTTCCAGCCGTCTGGTTTTGTTGTAAGCGGCATCAATTTGTTCATGCTCGCTAACGTGATTTTGCTATCGGGTTACTCGGGCGGCTGTCATGCCTGCCGACACCTCGTCGGCGGTAGATTGGATTGCTTTTCAAGCTGCCCATCAGCTAAACAACAATTCAGAATCTGGCATTTGGTGACAAAGCTCAATGAACATCACATGCTCTGGGCCTGGCTGAGTCTCTTTTCAGTCGGTCTAACTGACCTGCTGATCCGCTCATACTCATTGGGCTACGTTTCCGAAATGAGGTTCTTCTAGAATGGCTGATTACGAAGTTCATGAGCACGACGTTCTTGTCATTGGCGCTGGTGGAGCTGGATTAAGAGCCGCCATCGAAGCGTCGTCACAAGGAATTTCTGTCGGCTTGGTATGCAAGTCGCTGCTCGGTAAAGCTCATACGGTTATGGCCGAAGGCGGGGTCGCCGCTGCGTTAGCGAACGTGGATCCAAAAGATGGTTGGGAAACCCATTTTCAAGACACGATGAAGGGCGGCAAAATGCTGAACAACTGGCGTATGGCCCAGTTGCATGCAGAAGAAGCGCCAGAGCGGGTTCGTGAGTTGGAACGTTGGGGCGCTGTTTTTGACAGGACCAAAAACGGAAAAATTCTTCAGCGTGCTTTCGGCGGACATACGTACAAGCGTCTGTGCCACGTAGGCGATAGAACCGGTCTGGAAATGATCCGCACCCTGCAGGATCGCGGTGTGCATCAGGGTATCAAAGTTTATATGGAATGCTGCGTCAGTCGCCTCTTAAAGGATGGAGATAGGATTGCGGGCGCCTTCGGATACTACCGTGAAGACGGGCGCTTCGTGCTCTTCAAAGCCAAAGCTGTCGTGCTTGCAACTGGCGGAGTGGGAAAATCATTCTCCATTACTTCAAATTCCTGGGAATACACAGGCGATGGTCATGCTCTTGCATATGATGCGGGTGCGGATTTGATCGACATGGAATTTGTTCAGTTCCATCCGACGGGAATGGTCTGGCCACCGGGTGTTCGAGGTCTGCTCGTTACTGAAGGTGTGCGCGGTGAAGGCGGCATTTTGCGCAATAGCGAAGGCAAGCGCTTCATGTATGACTATCTTCCTGAAGCGAGCAAGAATGATTTTGCTGCAACAGACGAAGAAGCCAAACAATGGGTTGATGCGGTTCTTGCTGGGGTACCAACAGAAGCGCGCCGGCCACCTGAGTTGTCCACACGCGATAACGTTGCTCGAGCCATCTACAACGAGGTAAAAGAAGGTCGCGGCACTAAGCACGGTGGTGTTTATCTCGACATCAGTTATCAGGATCCTGAACGCGTCAAGAAAAAACTTCCGTCAATGTATCACCAATTCAAAGATTTAGCGGATGTAGACATCACTGCGGGACCGATGGAAGTCGGACCGACGATGCACTACATCATGGGCGGCGTTAGGGTAGATGCTGAAACAGCAGAGACGCGCGTTCCCGGATTGTTTGCTGCCGGCGAATGCAGTGGTGGCATGCACGGTGCCAATCGATTGGGAGGAAATTCGCTTTCAGACTTGATTGTTTTCGGTAAACGCGCAGGCGCAGGGGCTGCTGATTACGCCAAGAAGGTCACGAGTCAACCAGCAATTTCCGATGAGCAAGTTCGTGAAGCTCAAGAAGAGATGGAAGCGCCCTTCAATCGTCCAAACGGGAAAAATCCTTACGATATCGCCAAACAGCTCAATAGTGTTATGAGCACTCATGTTGGCATCTATCGTGAAGAGAAGGATCTAGAAGTCGGCATCAAAAAACTTGAAGAGTTAAAAGAGTTAGCAAAGAACGTCGGCATAAAAGGCACACGTGCCTACAATCCTGGATGGCACCTATGTCGTGACTTAAGAAACATGTTGATTTGCTCAGAAGCCATTGCACGCAGCGCGCTCTCTCGAAGGGAAAGTCGTGGTGCTCATAGCCGTACTGACTATGAGGAAATCGACGAGGAAGTTTGGGGTCATGTCAATTCCGCCATCTCCCGAGATGGCGAGAAGATGAAGCTAGACCTAACTCCTAAGCCGGAAATGCCACCTGATTTGAAACAGCTATTTGTGAAAAAGGAGCCCGTAAATGCGTGAAGCGCTGCTGAAAGTATTTCGCGGAGAGAAGGATAGCGGCGAATACGTGACTTACAAGGTGCCCATTGAAGATGGCATGGTTGTGCTCGACGCAATCCATTACATTCAAGCGATGTATTCACCAGATTTGGCCGTTCGCTGGAATTGCAAGGCTGCGAAATGCGGATCTTGCAGCGCCGAAGTGAACGGACGTCCAAGCTTGATGTGCAAATCCAGAATGGACAAATTTGCTGAGGGCGAAGAAATCGTTGTACAGCCTATCAAGTCTTTCCCGCATATCAAGGATTTAGTATCCGATGTCTCATGGAATTATGAGGCGAATAAGAAAATTAAAGCGTTCACTCCAGCAGAGGATGCAGATTGGACTTTTTACCAGGAAGACATCGATCGCGTTCAAGAATTTCGCAAATGTATTGAGTGTTTCTTGTGCCAAGACGTTTGTCACGTCATCCGCGATCACGATCGCAAGGACTTCTTAGGACCTCGCTTTATGGTCAGAGTTGCTGGGCTTGAGATGCATCCGCTGGATACAGTGGACCGCACCAGATTCTTGAAAGAAGACGCTGGTATCGGTCTATGCAACATCACCAAATGCTGCACCGAAGTTTGTCCTGAATCGATTCATATTACAGATAACGCCATCATTCCTTTGAAGGAACGAGTGGTCGACGAGTTCTATGATCCAATCGCCAAGTTCTTTAAAACTGTCTTCGGCAAGAAGAAATAACTAGTCGCGACACTCGCGATATTTTACGCGGACGCGAATAAAGGAGATCAGGAAAGACACCATCGTCACAGTCGAAAACCACGCATGTTTCGTGACGATTAGCAGAGGAGACGACATTAGACAGTGAGTGATTCGAACGTTCGTAATCACCAGTCTATGTGGGCACCTCTCTCTGTGCCTGTGTTTCGTGCGCTCTGGCTAGCTTCAACGTTTTCGAATATTGGCACATTCATGCAGGATGTAGGTGCTGCATGGTTAATGACTTCATTGACGATATCACCAGTGATGGTGGCGCTGATGCAAACCGCCACTTATCTACCATTTTTTATGTTGTCTTTGCCTGCTGGGGCACTGGCGGATCTTGTCGATCGCCGTATGTTGTTGATCGTGGGACAGGGCTGGATGCTCGTCGCAGCCTTGGCTTTGGGTTGCCTAACCTATTTTCATATCGTTGGACCCTGGTGGCTTCTGACCTTCACCTTCATGCTCGGCATCGGCAATGCTATCAGCGCTCCTGCATGGAATGCTTCGACACCGGAATTGGTGCCTAGAGATAAGCTTGAACCAGCTATCGCTTTAGGTGGACTTAGCTATAACGTCTCTCGGGGACTTGGTTCTGCCCTTGGTGGATTAGTCGTTGCAGCGGCGGGACCAGCCGCCGTTTTTCTGCTGAATGCTTTGTCATTTCTAGCAGTGATCTACGTTGTCTCGCAGTGGAAACACAAACCAACAGATCAAGGTGAGCGCATCTTTGGCGCGATGCGCGCCGGTGTCAGATATGTGCGCCACTCACCTGCGCTAGTTTCAGTAATGGTCCGCAGCTCCGTATTCGCTGCTTGCTCTGCGGCCATGTGGGCACTGTTGCCATTAATTGGACGCGAGCAAATCAAATTGGATTCTATTGGTTATGGATTGCTGCTTAGTATCTTTGGGGTTGGCTGCATTGTCGGTGCTTTTGTTCTGCCAATTTTACGGCGACGCCTGAGTTTGGATCATCTAAATTCCGCGGGCAATCTGCTCTTCTCCGTCTCACTTGTCACACTAGGATTGTCGCGACACTTTGCTATTGCCTCTGTTGCCATGCTTGAAGCAGGAACGGCTTGGATCATCGTTAATGCAAGTATGAACACAGCCGCCCAAATGGCTATCCCCTCCTGGGTGCGGGCCAGAGCGATGTCGGTCTACATTTTAGTTTTCCAGGGAAGTGTCGCTATTGGCAGTTTATTGTGGGGACAAATCGCCTCTTCCAAAGGCGGCTTGACGATCGCATTGGTCATCGCCGCTGGTACCATGTGTTTGAATCTTATCTTGGCGCTGAAATATAAATTAGGGATGGTGGAAAATTTCGACACGTCCATGTCAACCCACTGGAAGGACCCAAGCCTAGTCCACGAGCCAAGTCCCGACCACGGTCCAGTCCTCGTTACTGTCGAATACATCATTGATCCTGCCAAAGCAAAAGAATTTACTGAAGCCGCATCGGTGCTCGGCAAAGTTCGCCGACGAGATGGTGCTTATCAATGGCATTTATTTTTCGATCTAGCCAGACCAGAACGCTACTTCGAAACATTCATGATCGAGTCGTGGGGCGAACATGTACGCCAACACGAGCGCGTAATGAAAGCAGATAAACTTGTAGAAGATCGGGTCAATGTATTCCATGTAGGTGGCAAACCGATGGTAGTGCACCACCTGATCTCAGCCTACTCCACCGACATAATTCCTGTCACTGCCCAAAACCCACTCCGTCATTAACCAACTGTAGATGTGTGACTCGATTATCCTCTCCATTGTAACTCCGCCCATTTTTGAATTTCCCTTGTTTCCAGGAGATGCAAAAACTCTCGTGCAAGCGCCTCCTTGCCCTCTTTGGAGGCAGTGGAAGGAAATTCGTGTTAAGCTGGCAGGTCGAAAACGGTGTTTGTGGTGGCACCACATCACAATTTTGCAAGACGAGAAACAGCAATGAGACAGGAAAGCACCCCACCTGACATCGAGAAAGGCGCCTGTCATTCTTACTTTGTATTTGACATCGCAGACACGATCGACCTCACCAAACTTACAAGTGTCGCCGGTCAGGATCCACAGCGAGCCAGGCTGGATTTGCGCGCTGCCGCTTCGCCAGGTTACATAGAATTTGCGGTACCTCCAATAGTCGCCAGTCTGCCAGATGCGACCATTGACGCAATGCAAGCCAAAGCCCAGATCAAACTTTATGACTACGGTACAGTAGCAATTAGATTCACCGTCCCGTTCTCTGGTAGCTGGATTGCATTTTCAGAACTAACCCGAAAGATACGTCTATCAGAATCGTTCGAAATTGAAGCCAGGCGCATTCTTGAGAGACTATCATTGGAACTTTCAAATGCGCTCACCAAACCCCACAACGCGCTCATGGAAGACTATTTTGTCTTTGAGGTTGAGAAATTCCAAGAGGCAACGAACGCAACTGCCCTGCTAGACCAATACAAAGCTGCAGTTGCCAGTCTGATGTTATGTGAGTCGCGAACTGTCAGTCCAAGCGAACAACAGGAAGCACTCAGTGTATTTTTCAGCTACTTCGAAGATGATTTGACAGTCATACATTGGGATACTGCATTTGTCTTTGATACGCGTGAAGGCGCTGACGCTGTCGAGAGCATTCTCGAATTCGCCAACACCCAGCTTGTGGAGTTGAGAACGTATGATAGTCAGCTTGATGCCCATCTCGATGATATCTACAAAATGCGTCTGCGCAAACCAAACTTCGCAGGTATTTTCGGTCGACACATTGTTGAGCGAAAAGCAGAACGCTTGCGTTATCTATTGGTAGATATTCGCGAGTTAACTGAGCGAGCTAGCAACGCCTTGAAGATTATCGGCAACGCTTTCTATGCCCGTTTATATCGCGGTATAGCGCTGCGACTCGGACTGCCCGATTGGGAGCAACAAATTGACAGCAAGCTCAACACGATTGGCGAAATATACAGATACGCTGCTGACGAAGCCCAAGACACTCGCGCCCTGTATCTTGAACTGACAGTGATCATTTTGATCCTTTTGGAAGTAGTGATTGGTCTAATGAGCTTGCATCATTAGTTCCAAGTACCAAAGAAGATCCAAATAGTTTGGACTCTCGTAATTCTGGGCCGTCTCTAAATCCATGTTTTTGTTCGTCGCTTGGCTTGTGGTTCCGTCTTTAATTCTGACCATTGGCGATTTCTCCATATTTGACACGTGATTGTTCACCCGCAATGCGAGCAAGCAGTACTAAAGAGACTTTGCTTGAGTGTGCGACCCTGCACATCCACGAAAACAGACTAACTGTCATAGCGTGAGATTTGAGTGAGGTTTTCTAGTCCGAATCTAACCAGAAAAACAAACCGCTCACGGACATAGTCCCTGAGCGGCGTAGTTTTGTTATTTAGCGAGAGTTACTTAGCGAGTTTATTCTCTACTTTCTTAGACTCTTTGGCTTCGCCTTTAGCTTCCTTGGCAGCGCCTTTCGAGACTAACTTTTCGCCTTTCTTTTCCAATTTGTCTGCTTTCTTCACTTTGCCTTCGGCTTTAGTTTCTGCAGCCTTGGCTTCAGTTTTTACGCCTTTAGCTTCTTGCTTGGCGCCGCTTTTTTCTTCCTTATTCGCAGCAAAGCTAGGCAAAGAAGAAGCGAACACACCGCTTATGAAAGTAGCAGCAATACTCAACGCGATTAATTTTTTCATTCCACAATCCCTCCAAGAATTTAGTCGATGAATTCATAGTAATCAACGTGCGTTAAGAGAATGCAGTGCAAAGTTAGTTCAGTGTAAACAGCTAACGTTTTGTGTAAGGACTGACAATCGTCTTACTTTTCCAAAACAATAAATAGTTCAGAGAACTTGATTCTGTGCCGATCTTAGGAATACCGTATTGCTGTTTGTGTAGGTTTTGTGAACACCATATTTGGTACCATTGTTTCGAATTGTTTCCTAACAGGCGGTACAAAGCATACACTTAACTCTCTTCGTCATCCGAAGTGGGTAGCGGCATTACAACAGATGTGTCCCTTTTAAATGGTTTTGGACTCAAAGGAACAGGAGTAGGATGCGGATCCCTGCCTGATGGATCTGAATCTGGTCCGTCAGGTCCCGAATCTGGTCCGTCAGGGCCGGAGTTGGGTTCATCGCGTGCTGGACCTGGACCGGGATCACCAGGATGTCGCTTAACCAAGATCGAGCTGTTTTTTATTTCCTTTTGATACCGAGAATCTGCATCCGAAATTGATATCACAAGATCATCATTGGTGGATTCGCAAAATTCTATAAGTGATTGAACATCTTCTGTAGTGATTGCAAGTTCACTCATCCGATTTGCATTCTGTGTCCAGAACCACTGCAAGCGCCGATCGGTTGTAACGTCGTGGATTGGCGCAATTCGTGACTGCTCCGTGACATATTTGCCTTCAAGGTAATTCAAACAAGTGTCCAAAAGAGTCATGCAAATTTCGAATAAGGCTGCTTTTCGACCTTGGCTTAGCGTTCTTGAATCGCTCCGTATCCAAAAACTGTTTTGAAAAGCCATTTTGTGCAAACACCTACCGGAAATGGTGCTTCTAATGGCAATTGATGAGCTTCGGGAATTTGCTTGACAGTCTATGATGTGAGGTTCGATGTTAATATCCTTCTTCTCAAGCAACTTATTTGAATTTTGAACGCCAGACTATTAATAGGGTATCTGACCAAATAAGGGGTATTGAAAGGCCATTACGTTCACTTCGACAAAAAAGTTCAATGTAAACTCGTTCAATTTCGTAAAAATTCAGAGATCACGGCCAGTTGGGCGATACGGGCTACATGAATTGTGACGGCAAGATCACAGAAACTCCACATCCTTAGCAGTAAGCTGCTTGTGGCGACCGAAAATTTGACGCAACTACTGGAGAAGACAGAATATGAAGACTAAATCGATGTTTGCCAGCCTGGCAATATTAGGAGCAATCCTGGTTTCAGCAAACGCACCAAGCTTTGCAGGAAACGGATGGCATCAAAATCGCGAACAACGATTTGATAACAACCATCCAAGAAGATCAGAGGTACTCGACCGTTCTAACAATTTGAATCGTCGAATCAATAACAACAGGGGCAACCTCGACGGTCACTATGGACAGCTCAAACAGGAAGATAAACATATTCGCAGGCAACAACAGCGGATGTCTCAACGCAATGGTGGATACATCACGCAAGGCCAACAAGCGAAGTTAAATAGAGAAGAGAATCATGTGAGCAATCAAATTAAACGCGACCACTAAGCCTTGGTTATCGAGAAAGTTAGAAGGTCCGGTGCAATTTGCGCGCCGGACCTTTTTACAACGAAATCTGACCCCGCGTCCGAGTTCGTTGCCTGTAACAAGCAACAGGAACCATATACGCTCAACCACGTCCTCAATCCAGTTCGCCAGAGTTGGCGTAGAGGAGAATTATATGAAATTTTTGGCACCTATGCTTGCTGCTTCGTTGGCGATCTGCGCTTCGACGGTACTAGCACAAAATGTTACTGAGACTACAACTCAAACCACAGTTGAGACGACTGCACCGAACTTGGTGCTTCCTGGTGGCGTCACATACAGCGTGGTCAATCCTGCTAGTGGTGTTATCGTAGGACAGTACAGTGTCGGCATGTCAGTCCCCGCGGGTAACTATATTATTGACCAGAGTTCAGGCAAAGTGCTGGCAACCGTTGACGGAACAGGACGGCTGTTAACCTTTTCGAGCTTCCCTACTATTTTGCCGCAGCGTTTTATGGTTATCAATGGTCAAATGATCTACTTTAACGACGATTATGCTTATCGACGGGCACAGCTTGATCAGAAAATCAGCGACGAGTATGCAGCGGGTCGATTGACAAATAATCAAGCCAAATTGCTGCGTGAAAAACTAGGATACGTCGCAAACCTGGAAGTAAAACGGAAAAGTAACCTCACATACAGCAAGTCAACAATTCGCGAAATTGAGAGAAAGTTCGCTGACGTGCAATCACTTATGGCGCACGACATTGCTGATACGAACTCTCGCAAAGCGAAAATTGGTCTGCGCGTAGACTAATACGAATGGCATCTGGGCAAATGACCGCAAAATGCTCAACAGCCATTTGTTTCGGCCACTTAATTCACCCTCTTGTTTCGTGAGTGAAATCGACTGCAGTACACACTGCAGTCGATTCTTTTCGATGACGGTCAAGGTTTATTCAGTTGTCACCCGGTGTACAAATTCCGATTCGCGAATATAATGCAACAAAAGGACTGAGACTCTACGCGGCTTTACTAGTTTCAAATTAATGCTCGTTATGCCAGGAGGCGCTGATGATATCTCGAGAGATCGCATGGCAACGGCGTTTTAGTCCCTACTTAACAATTCTCTTAGCGTACAGTTTTCAGCTAACCCTCCCTGCGAATGCCGATGTCGACCTAGGCTCAAAGTCGGACCTCGGGTCGGCTAAGGCTCTTGAAAGCAAAACAGCTTTGGAAACTCCGTTATTTCGCGAGGCACCGCAAATTGCTTTGCCAGTGCTCAACGCCAATCCTTTTGAAACTCATTCCATTCTTCCGGCACAATCGGAACTCCACGGATTTGTTAGCATTGCTGAACCCGATAAGACTCCCAATCCCAGTCAGCTAATGGATCGCCTTATCCAGGTGGCGGTCTCTAAAGACGCAGCTAAAGACGAACTAGACAGCAAAGCGCATTTCCACAACAAAAAGTGGACGCGCTTTCTCGGCCGATCAAAAGACATGCTTGAGTTTATGACTTCTTACCAGGGGTTCGAGTCATCGAGCGAAGGGGCTGATGTCATCCTGGAAGAAAAGCTAAAGCTAAAAAGCCGCGCTGCGATCGAATTTGTTCGACAAAGAAAACTCGATTCAGCACATATTCAATTGACCTGCGCACTAATGGAAGTGGCTACTGGTTTAGGGTTGAGTGATGAGCAAAGAAAGTCCCAAGCGATCGAGAATGGGCTTCAAGAGATGATTCCACTTGTAGGAAAAGAAGAAGCTGACCACACTTTAGAGTCAATGATTGCATGGTCTCAGCAGCAAACAGCGGCGGACATCAATTTTGAACGCGATCCCTTGGACGTCCTGTCAGTCAGAAATAAATCTCGTGCAATGCTGGCCTGCTGTCTTAGTGACGATAGCGTAGTCAAATCGATTGAAGCGCGACTGCATCGCTTTAATCACATCAGCAATTTCTCTAGAGCGGCCGCTAAGTTCGTCAATACTACTATGAGTATCATCGCCTTTTCTCCTACTTTGGCTTCACCAGCTGCGCAGACAGCCGAATTCCTTTTTGTTGCCTGCACAGGCGGCCCAGAAGAGAAGAAACTGCTCAAAGAGGTTTACCTTGATCGCTGCTTTGAGAGCCGATTTGAGAGGTTGAACCAGGAGATTGGCATGTCGATTAACAACTATAACAGTGCCATTCTCACCCGCAATGCGGTGCTGTATCGCTGCAGTCAGTCTGTTATGGAGAACCTGACTACGCCAGAGACAGTGGCCAGCCTAATGGGAGGTTCCACTGAGAATATTAGTCCGCCTCGCAAAACATTTGGCGAAAGAATTTAGAATTTGTATTTGAGCTCAGCTCAGAATATTAACGGCCCGCGCTGCCACCAGGGTGATCGTTAACAAGGAAATGGCAGACTGTACCAACATCAACATTTTAGCTAAGTGGGTGAGCGGCATTACGTCAGTGGGGCTGAACGCGGTGGCATTTGTAAATGCAACATACAGATAGTCAATGAATACTGGCGCCCAATCCATTCGAGCGCAGCCAGGTGTAGACATTTGTGGAAATAGAAAATCAGGCGCCGAGCGAGTTTCCCGCGCCCGTCGATCGGGTCCGCCTCGGTCTATTTCCCAATACCAGAGCGCAAAGACGAGTACGTTTGTTAGCCAGATGCCTAACGAAGAGTAAATAAGTTCTGGTCCTGTCACCTGCTTGCCATGATAGAGCAGCATATTCACAAGCAACACAAGCGAAGCAAGATTTGCCACGTTGACAATAGCTATCATAGCTATAGCTAAGACCTGTTGCACACGCCCCTCATGCGCAACTCGACGTGGCACGCTTATAGAAAGTGGCACCAGTATCGATAGCTCGAGAATTGGCATCACCCAAGGTGGACCGATTGTGTAGCGGTCAGGCAAAACTAGATATAGAGCCATTGCCACCAAAATAGCTACTGATGCCGGCCACCGGTGTTCGCCTTTTGACTTGACTCCCCAAGCTAGGTCATACGTCAGATCGCCCTTCGGTCGAAGGTCATCGTTGTCCATGCTTAGTCTCGTTCACCGGCACTAATATTAGTGCCTTGGGAAGTGTGCACGATCTTTGCCGATTCAGAACCTGTTTAAGCAGCTTAGGACTGTGTTTTATCACGATGAAATATTGGGCTCGGGTTGAAGGCGCATTGCAAGTTTATCACGTAGTTTTGGTATTGCAAGTGGTGGCGCGTGAAGTGTAGAGTATGTTATAGCTAGTCATGTGAATAAGATGCCCGACCAAACTACTGAAATTGAAACCGTTGCGGCGCACTGGAGGAAGTCTCTGTACTTCCTGATGCTATTAATTTACGCCTTTACGGGATGGATGTTTGACGCCAACTGGCGCACCGCTTCAAAAGCATCCGCAAATTCTTCCGATACACCATTACGCGTGTTGTTTATCGGGAATAGTTTTACGTATGCAAATGACATGCCTGCTATGTTCGAGGGCATTGCGCTACATCGACAGCCAAACAAAAAAATACAGGTTTCCTCTGCTACCGAAGGAGGCTACGCGCTCTGGCAACATGCCGGTGACGATAATACCAAGAACGCCTTAATGAGAGCCGGCCCATGGGATTTCGTCGTCTTACAAGATCAAAGCGAGATGCCTCTGAAGGAATCGTCTTCCAAAGTCATGGACCAGTGGTGCGTGTGGTTCGACAAATGGATTCGCTCCTATCACGCACGCCCCGTCTTATTGATGACGTGGTGCGATTTAAATAAACCAGAAGATCAAGTTGCAATAAGCAAAGTCTATCGAGACATTGGTGTGAAGTTAAACGCAATGGTTATACCGGCTGGGGAGTTGATGCTTGAAGTGACGCAGAAAGAGCCCGAGATTCCACTATATGATGATGACGGGCACCATCCGGGCCAGAATGGTTCCTATTTGGTTGCCTGCTTACTGTGCAACATGCTCATGCACGCGCAGTCGGAGTCTGTGGGCACTATGCCGGATCATGCCTTCGAGGTTACAAAGGCTGCCGTCAACATCTCAGAACCGATCGCAAAAAAACTACAAAAATACGCAGACGATTTTGCCAATCTTGAATTAAAACGTCAACATTTAAATTAGTCCCAGAAGCAGTAGCCTTTGCGAAGGCATAGCATTTCTGTCTACTTATTCTGATCCTGTTTACTATGGATTTTTCACGAGTGCGTGCGTCGTGGTACTAGATGAGGTGCCATCAAAAGTTACCTCCACGATGATTGGTTTAGTTCGAGATTTAGGCATAACTCCGAACGGACCTGCAGTTTGTGCCGCAGCCAGAGCGGCTGTATCTATCTGTGGCATATTGGAAGATTTAGCCACTTTAGCATTGCTGATGGTGCCATTTTTGTTGATTGTAAAATTGACAATCACCTGTCCAAGAAACTTCTTTGGTCCTTGCACACTAGATATTTTCTTTTCCAAACCATCAACGTAAGTCTGGTAATCAGAATCGTTTGAATTTGCATTGGCCTTAATCAACGATTGTGTGCCGTACTCTCGAACAGGCGCTGAATTCGAGGGCGTTGAATTGGCAGGGTTGGCAACATTGGTTTTTCTAATCAAACTTGTTCGCCCGTATTCTCGATTTGCTGGATTGGCCGGCTGCGCTTCGACGTGGACTGCCGCAAGGCTTAATAGCCCCGAGGCAATCATAAAACTTGAACTAAGTGATTTGAACCCCATCACCCCTCCTGGTAGACCACACCAGCCAGCATAGCACTATGGGAATTCCACCACTGACAACCGCGTACGCCCGCTCTATACTGGCGGTCCTTTCAGCAGTAACCGTCCCCATGCCTCCCCAGGACAAAAGTCCCACTACCGTCGAACGCGGAATCCTTGACGGTCCAAGCGATTTTATCCAAGCGACCGCGCATACGTTTGTGCAAACGCCAATTGATGGCGTCACCCAAATATTCAACAAGGTTACCAATCAAAACCTGCACCCATTGGAACTGATTTCGGCGCCGAAGGAAAGCAATAATTGGACGTTTGCAGGAGACACTGTAGCGACAGTCGGTCAGTTCGTACTTGCTTCCAAGGGACTGCGCTCTGGATTGAGTAAAGCGGGAATGGTCAATGCTGCTGCACCGGCCAAACTTTGGGAGACAGTGTTGAGTGGTACGGCAGTGGATGTGCTTCACCCGGTCGCCGACAATGAGCCGAATTTCCTGTGGGCTAAAACAAGAAACGCAGCCATAGCCGCCGGCACCTTTGCCGCGATGGGCGGGACGTCGCATTTTTTGGGCGAAAATGATTTTGTTCGTCGTGTGGGACGCCGAGGAATTGCTGAGAGCATTTCACTAAATGCGTTTTCTGGAGCGGCCGGTGGAGTGGCCAATGCCGAACTTGAGGCATTCTTGCATGGAAAGCCGGGGGCAGATTTGAACACCTTGATCTCCAGGACAGGACAGTATGCAGCTTTTGGAGCTGTGTTTGGAATAGCCGACGCTACCTTGAACAAAGCCCAGGTCAGATTGACTCCAGCCGACAATGATATTTCTCGAACCAATGCCCCGACTTCCGAAGAATTCATTCGAAACAACGTCAACGACGCCTCACCGATGCGATCACCGATGCTTACTTGGTTAGCCGAAAATCGACCAAATCTTCGTCCACCAAATTACGAAGCATACAAGGCTGAAATCGTCACCAGACCGACTCTTGAGCGGCAGCATCTGGCTCTCAACGATTGGCCGGTTGAGCAGCGCCCCCTGGTCTTGAGCGAGATTCGCAAAATTGCTTCTGCCACAAAACTATCAAGTGATGCAAACATCGACGCCTTTATCAGTAGGTTGGATATTCCTGAGTTGAAAGAATATGCTTCGCCTGCGAGAGTAGCGGCAAGAACAAGTGCCTACGAGAGCTGGTCGACAGCCTCCGTGCGACTTCAAAATTACGTTGCCGCCGATCCTGCACTGAACGAAATGGCGCTCAGTAAAATCGTTAAAAATGTGAATCTGCAGCAAACACATCCGGCTCTGGGTCCGATGATTGAAGAACTTATTGCTGCAGAAAAAACTTATGGTGATTTAGTTCGTACGCATGCCGCGGAAACAAATGTTGAACCGGCATTGAACAAAACCCTTAACGAGATCGCCAAAGAAGTCGGTCTGCCAAAACTAGGGTCAGTAAACGTAATGAGCGATGAGGCTGATGGCACGTACCGAAGCAGTGGTCGAATCATTAGTGTCAACGATCGTATCCTCAGAACCGGACTCTCATCAGCAACTGCAGAGACAAGCTTGCACGAATTTGTTCATCATGATTATCGACTAGGCTTCTTGCAAGGGCTCGTCGCTGATGAGCCTATAACTGGAAATCCAATTGGTACACAGATCCGCATAGACGGCGAATTGAAGAAGTTAAATGAGCCGGGAGCTACTCTGAATTTATTGCAGAGACTGGGAGATGAAGAATCGATGACACGCCGCATGCTCAGCCCACTTCCAAAAAATGTTAAGTATTACGCTGAGGAGGCAAAGGCTGGAAACATCAACACTAATGCCTGGCACGAAACCGAAATCAACAAAGAATTGAGTGACTTGTTGATATCCAGACTAATAAATGCACGCAAAGTGGCCTGGCAAATGCACACGAACTATGTAGGCACTCCAATTGAGCTTCCGGCTTGGTCTACAGGTTTCCTAACTAACATTCGCTCGCGCGCTCTTGGACTTTCGGTTGCCGAGTCGGCACCATCGGCGACACCAATGTCGATAACCGAAATGATCGCAAAGCTCTCTAAATGAAATAGATGGATTTATTGAAATCTAGCGGTGGAATAAAGTCAGGCACCGTATACAGTGTTCCTGCTTGCTGGATGTCAAATTGTCGGACAGCGGATCGTCCGGGCAAATACAACTTGGTTGATGATTGTCTAAGCTAACCATGAACGAGCAACAAGCTCGCGGCGATCACTGTGCGGGCGCTTCTTGAGCAGCTGGTCCCAGGTTATATGTCCAGGTGGCATGAGACTTTGAGTCATTCATCGTCAATGTTAGGACTTGCGCTTTTTCCATGTACTGTTTAATCGGATCAACAATTGACTTGTGTTGTTTCGGATCTTTGAGTTCAGTGTCAACTGTCAACTCACAAGGCTTTTGAACATCTTTTGTGGACGGCTCTCCGGCTACTTTGTAAGCGAACTTAGCTGTTGATCCAACTGCGGTCAGACCTTGATTTATTTGCGTCTCAATGGCGTTGCGAGCATCCAAAATTGTCATCTTATCCATTGGATCTTCAACAACAGGTCCACGGTGGAACACCTGACCGATCCAACTATTCTGAGCGCAAACGAAGATAACGAGGACAAGTCCGACTAACACCACTATAAATGGCATTGGATTTACACCTGGAGCTTTTGGCAAATTGGATCTGCGAAACTCAGGTTTTACATACTGTTTCGTGCCGCAGGAGGGACAAACTTCCTCGTGACCATGCAAAGGCACCTGACATGTCGGACAATCGTGCATAACTGCTCACAATCTAACTTTTCGATTGTACATTTATATTGGTCATGATGCCCAATGTTTTGACTTGTTTCAACATCACGTCACGGGTCCGTAACATATCTGCACCATTTCACTTCGCTTGCAGACCTTTACCCAACAGTTCGTCAACTGGAACGCCCGTTAAAGCATACGCGGGCTTAGGAACTCGAACTATTAGACCAAATACCACTCCGGCAACCATTCCACCCATGTGCGCAAAAACAGCGACTTGAGGAATGATTTGGTCGGAAATAATGCTCACTACCGCCAGTGCTGCCAGCCAGTACAGTTCGACGCGCCAAACTTTGTCAGGCAGGTAGCCTTTCATGCGGAATATTCCCGCAGCCACCGCGCCAAAGATGCCCATCACCGCACCAGATGCGCCAACAGCTAAAGTATCCGGCGCGAAAAGAGTATGAGCAATCCCGCTTAGCATTCCGCTTATGAAATAGATCGCTAAAAAACGTGGTGTGCCAAAAATATTTTGAGCAATGCGACCGAACCAATAGAGTCCCAACACATTTACAAAACAGTGGGCTAAGTTTTTGTGCAAAAACAAGCATGTCAGGAGACGCCAGTATTGGCCGGCTAAAACGAGTTTCGGGTCGAGCACGCCAAAACGGAAAATTTCAAGACTCAGCCGTTCACTCTCGGCGCTTGGTAAATATGTATGGAAATCGGAAATCAAATAGGCGATCGTAATGATGATGCAAAGACCGGCCACTACATATGAGTGCTTATTCGGAGCAATGATGTCTTGAATGAAACTTATGCGTTGAAAAATTCGCCAAACCCGCTCATTTTGCACTATCCATTTGTTTGGTGTGGGAATAGTCGAGTCAATACTGTTGACCTGATTTTCAATTCTTTTTTGCCATGCAGAAAAATTGCTGGCTGCAGCTTTTGCCGACTCGAGTGCTTGAGCAAAGACAGTGCGGGCCTCGGCGGCATCACCACTGGCGACTAGACAGCGTCCCATCCAATACTGACGGGCATACTCAGGCAACGCCTGACTGCCATTGGAAATTAGAGAGATGATCTGATCAACTCGTTGGCGATCTCCTGATAAACAGAAGTATGGCATCAAAGACAGTGCTACCCCACGAACGCTGGATCGCGATTCTTCTAGTTTCGATTCTTCAAGACATCTAGCCGAGGATTCCAAGTCGCCTAGCTCCCCATAAGCCCTGCTTGCGGAGATCAGCAAACCGCTGGAAACTTTGGCACCAGGCGTTTTTCTCTGGATCTCATATTGGTCGACGATGTATTGCCAATTCCAAAGAATCACATTGCCAGTCAGACGATATGACTCAATTTGCTCTTTGAGCGGTTTTGGCACCACCGCTTTCCACTTGTCTAAAATTTCATTGCCAGTTTTTTCATCAGCCTTGATAAAGCAGGCGACAGCACGCACCATTTCATGCCAGAATTTTGCCGGTTGTCCCCAATAAAACCACTCGAGTTGCTTTGCCACGCTCATCGCGGCATCGGCGTTGAGAACAGTGATACACGTGTCTATTCGAGCGACAAGCACTCGCGGAAAAGCCCAAAACAAAAAGATTTCGCCCCAAGCTAGAGCAGCCCACAGCCAACCTGGCGCCAGGAAAAATCCAAGCAAAGATGTGATGATGATAATCACGCCTTGCAGCCAAAAACACCATGCCCAGCTCATCTTCGAGTGACCATGTGACCACAGAGAATAAACCGACAAGAGCAGCGGAGGGAAAAGCCACAGGACGAAAGGATTATTCATCAATGGCTATTCATCAATGGCTATAGGACTTCCCGAGGCAATTAGCTAACTGTGGATTTCTTAGGACGACGAGCCGGAATTGATTTTACAAAACGCTCGGTGATCAAATGTGGTCTCGTGATCGCAGAACCGACAACGACTGCGTATGCCCCTAGCTCGAAAGCTTGTTTAACTTCTTCAGGCAGCCAAACGCGCCCTTCAAGTATGACGGGAACGGAAGAGTGGTTGACCAATTCCTTGAGAAGCTCAAACCCAGGTCCTTGCTCGCGAGGAATCATCGTCTCTTCAGTGTAGCCAAATAGAGTTGTTGAAACTATATCGGCGCCTGCTTCCAGAGCCGCTATCCCTTCGGCGAATGTGGCGACATCAGCCCAAACAGGCTTATCGAGTTCTTTGTGAATTTTATCGATAGTTTCTGCCGCAGTGGAGCCATCTGGTCGCGGTCGGTCAGTGGCATCAAGGGCAATAATGTCCGCACCAGCATTGGCTATTGCCACAGCATCAGAGTAGCAGTTAGTAATGTAAGGTACTTTCGTCCTGTCTTCATTAGCTACTTTCGTGGACTTCACGAGACCACAGATTGGCACTCCGATTCGAAGGCGTGAACTTCGTTTGACCACTTGGATGTTTTCTACGCCTTCCAAGCGCAAGCCTTTGGCACCACCAGCGATGGCAGACAAGGCGAGAGCGAGAATGTGAGTAGGAGCCGCCAAAGGCTCACCGGCGCTTGCTTGGCAGGAGACGATCAGACCGCCTTCGAGATCTTTGATGCTTTGCCAAACGACGTGCTTCCTGGTTGACATAGTACCCTCGATTACAGCTTTGGAAGATTCAAGCAAATGAACTTTGGCTGCGTCATTTCATGGAGCGCGAAGCGAACTCCCTCTAACCCTATACCCGATTCTTTGCGTCCACCATAGGGCATGTGGTCCGCTCGATAAGTAGGTGCATCATTAACGATCACTCCGCCGACATCAATTTGCCGCGCCAATTTGAAAGCAACCTCGAGATCCTTGGTGAACACGCCTGCCTGGATGCCGAAGCGGGAGTCGTTCATGGCCTCGATGGCGTCATCCAATGTTTCATATTTCATCACAGAGACGATCGGTCCAAAGACTTCCTTACAGACAACCAGCATCTCAGCTTTGGTCTCAGTTAAAACGAT
Organism: Candidatus Melainabacteria bacterium; assembly: GCA_003151275.1. The sequence goes on along the minus strand of PLXC01000138.1, from coordinate 30,273 downwards.
TGGATCGACAAGATTGTTGCTCTCTTTACACTTACCGCCAGTGAGGACTTTGGCACCATCTTTGACAGCACTATTGACCCAATCCAAAGTTTTAACACAAGACTCTTTGTCGATCAGCGGACCCATGTCAGTGCTGTCTTCAAGCGGATTTCCAACCTTCAGCGCACTAACCATTTCAGTAAAAAGTTTAACGAATTGATCGTATACCTTCGCTTGCACGTAAACGCGCTGAACTGAAATACATGTTTGTCCTGAATGGGCGTAGCCCCCGCGACAAGCTGCTTTCGCCGCCAGCTCGAGATCTGCATCATCATGTACGACGAGCCCGGCGTTGCCGCCCAGCTCAAGAACAATACGAGTGCCGGGGTGGATTTCTTTGCGCAAGTTCCAGCCCACTTCAGGGCTGCCTGTGAAGCTCACAAGGGCAATTCTTGAATCCTTAATTAAAGTCATTCCATTGGCGCCACGGCAAGGCACTATTTGCAATGCTCCATCTGGCAAACCGGCTTCTTTCAGAAGCTCAGCCAGTCTGAAGCTGGCAACCGGTGTTGCCGACGAGGGTTTCAATACGACCGTATTTCCAGCAGCAAAAGCCGGTGCCAATTTGTGTGCCACCAAATTGAGTGGAAAGTTAAATGGTGTTACCGCCGCCACCACACCGATAGGCTCGCGAACAATAATGCCAACTCTGCCATCGTTTCCCGGAGACAGATCCATTGGCAATTGCTCACCGTCCAGCCTGACGGCTTCTTTTGCGGCAAGGGCGAATGTATTTGCCGCTCGGGACACTTCAACACGCGCGTCCTTAATAGGCTTGCCGCCTTCCAGAGCGATTATTCGCGCCAATTCTTCCGCGTGTTGGATGATCAAAGCGGAGGTCTTGGCAAGAATTTCCGAACGTTGGAATGCAGGCATTTTCTGCATAACCTTCTTAAACGTCTCTTGGGCCACTTCAATGGCGGTGAGAATGGCTTTTTCGTCCGCCTGCCCAACAGCGGCAACGATTTGCCCGTCGTATGGGCTCTTCACTTCGACCATGGGCGCTGATTTAATGCCTCTGATTGACAGTGGGTACTGAACGATTTCTTTCAACATGCTCACTTCCTGGCGAAAAGCCCTTTGAACAAACTTAAAAACAATAAATTATCCCAAACTTATCTCTGATAGAGAGACCAGATCAGAATTCCGCGTGAAAACTTCTGATGAATCTAAATTATAACTTGGCTACAGCTATACCGTTTTGCCTTCTTCTGTAAATCAACCGATGACGGTTGATTTTTTGAACCAGCTGTCTCGGAAGCCTGGTGGGCTTTCGCGGATGATAGGGATTTAGTAATCTATATGGTTTGTATCGATGGTTGGAATGTTACCGATATGCAATGTGACGATCGGTCTTAAGGCTTGTTCAGACTAGCGTTTACCAGCTTATGACAATGGTACACTCTGACCCGGAAACCCCTACTGACAGCGTGGCTATCTCCTTTATATGTCGGACCGCCGACTAAATTTGAAAAAGCTTACAGGCTGGCTGCTACTGCCGGCTCTTGCCTTGTCGAACAACCTTTTGCCCGTACTGGCTGCGAACTCGATGCTGGATAGCCCTGTCGTTAGCCGCGATTCCAGGACAAGGCTTCAACAGATTGAAAAGCAGCGTCAGGAGCTTCACAACCATGCGGCGCAACTAAGGAAGCAAGAGCAAATTGCTTTGCTTCAATTGAGTCACATTCAAACGAAACTAAACAATACGACCAGCGTGCTGCATGTGCACGAACACACGCTGCAAAAAACAGAAACGAACATCAAACAGACCGAAATCAAAATTACCAAAACGCAGTCTGCCGAGGAAATTCTCTCTGAAAGTGCGGCTCGACGGTTGCGAGAAATATTCGAGGGTCAGCGTGTTTCTTTGATGGAACAGTTGATTAGCGTTGATTCGCTACAAGCTTTGCTGGACAGATTTTATTTCCAAGAAAGAATTGCCGAAATGGACCGCAAACTTCTGCAAGACTTGCGCGCAAAAACCGCGCAGCTAGTGGACAAGAAGGGTCAGCTTGGCGAACAACGCAATAAGTTAGGCGATTTAGTTTCTGCGTTTGCCCAAAAAGCAATGGCTTTTGCCAAGGAAAAGCTTGAGCAACAGCAGGTCGCAGAGCGCCTCAAGACGCAACGTGCTTTCTATGAGAAAGCAGAGCATCAACTGGCCAGTGAATCGCATCGGTTGGAAACAGTGATTCAACAAATGGAATCAAACAACCGAAAAGCAAATCCGCACATGGCGACCGGCAGTGGCAGCCTGGCTATGCCAATCAACGCCCAAGTAACTTCTCCTTTTGGCTGGCGCCGACATCCAATATTTGGAGTGAGGAAATTCCATACAGGAGTGGATCTTGCCGGTCCTAACCATTCAGCCATCCGCGCTGCAGACAATGGCAATGTTCTCTACACAGGTTGGTACGGCGGCTACGGCAAGGTAGTAATCATTAGCCATGGCAAGGGTATGGCGACCTTGTATGCACACATGTCCAAGGCAGATGTTACGGCCGGACAAAACGTCTCGAAGGGAGACGTGATCGGACACGAGGGAACGACGGGCTTCTCGACAGGTCCTCACTTGCACTTTGAAGTTCGCGTTGACGGTAAGCCGAATAATCCATTGAATTATCTGCGCTAATTTTTAGCGTAATCACTTTCGAATCTGGCTAAGCGATTGACATAGTGATGGCGCCTTTCGGCGCCAATTTTGTTTTAGAGCATGCGAATCCCTGGTCGGGTTACATCTGTTGAGAGATTGAATCGTTGATGCTCTCTTCGTTAGTGACGGATCATCTCATGGAAAGTTCCGCCAGATCGCTGAGGAAATCGTGGAATTTAAGCGAAGCGCACTCGAGGGCGACCTGTGCGAAAAACGGATCGCTTGACCGCTTATGGCAACCCAAGACTACGAAGTGACTGGACGTCTGCGGGTGGGCTCAGCAGCCTACAGCGGTCTGGATTCATGCCACCGAATATGGTGCGGAAAGATCCGCTAGAGTAAATGGATTGCGCTTAGTGAATGGAGCGCAATCCAAAGTAATAAGTAACGCAATACCATGCAATGACGCGCATATGCGAATGGAGCGCATCCATCTTGGATGCTCATAACCACACGACATAAGTGTTAGCTTAACTCGCGACTAAGGTCATCTTGAAGTAGACTTAGTTCTTCGCTTCAAATTATTAGCACGCGGGACCCTGGCGCTCTTCGTGATACCGCATATGGTTTCAGAGCGAAAAGCTTGCAAAGAAAAACGTCTGCACCGGAGTACAGACGTGATCTGAAAACGAAATCTCTAATTAGGCTATTCTGGAAGCCTTTTTCTTCAGCTCTTGCACAAGGTCTTCTTGTCCGAGAACGTAGCCTCTGCGGGCTTGGTCGTCGGCGTAGGCGATAATTGCTTCGGTCACGTTATTAAGCATCGACATTGGCACGAACTCGCTGACTTGATTCAGCAGCTGTTCTACTGATGCCCACTCTTCCGTGTTCAGCGGAATGGCGTCATCTAGCCGGGCGATAATGGTGTAGTTGCGGAGCTTGTCAGTCTTAGTATTCATAATTGCACCCTTCAATACAGTTGTTTGCCCACAGCTAGTGAACGGTCGGACAGGAATTCAGCCCTTTCGCCGGTACCGTTCCTTTGAAAACCAAACCAGTTGTCGTTTTTAATCGCCCTGGTGGAGTTCAAATCTCTCTGAATTATTTATGCCCGCTTCAAACACTTCTAACCGTAAACTTAGTTGCCAAGCGGCAAATTGGTTATTTGAAATACTTTTCTTTGTAGTGTTTTTTGACAAAAAGCTCAGCATCAGGGACATTCAGGACTTCCTTAAATTCTTGGGCTTCGTCCAAAGCTGAGAGGATTTCTCCGATAATTGGTCCTGGGGGGATTGACAAGAGTTGCATGACGCGATTTCCATCGAGAAGTCGAACTCTTTGTCGGTCCTCATCTAAGTAAACGGAAAAATTCGCTAAAAGTTCAATCCAATTTTTCTCAAGAGCGATGCGACTTTCTTCCAGCAATCCAGGTCCGCAAGTGGCACCAAAATCGGCGAATGCTAACAACATCAATTCCGGCACATCCTCTCCCACAGACCGATAAAAGCGTCGCACCGCCCGCTCCGTAGGCGGACCTTGATGAAAGAGTGCACCCGGCCGCAAATGCCATTTGACAAGTTTGACGATAAAACGTTCAACCGGTCTCGACCACTTCATGCGCTCTGCAATCACAGCACACATTTCGGCACCAAGATGATCGTGCGCATAGAAGGTATGACGCCCTTCTTCGTTGATCACCCATGTTTGCGGCTTGCCGATGTCATGAAGAATGCAAGCAAGTTTGGTGGCAGCAAGACGACTAACACCGAAAGATAACTCCTTTGCTGCACCAGTCAGAACCCAGGGGGGAAGGGAGTTTATACGCCCCTCTAATTGCGGAATTGTCTCCAAGCTGTGTTCGAATAAACCCAAGTGATGAAATGCATTTGTGGTGACTCGTCGTGTTTCGATCAGCTCAGGAAAAATAATTTCCAATATTCCGGCAGCACCCATGCTGATCACAATCTCTGCTGCCGGATGCGATAGAGCGGTAAACAGCTCAAAATTTATTCGTTCGACCGCCACCGTTTTTAATTTGTCGGCATGATTATTCACCCAGGCAAACGTCTGTGGTTCGATTTTGGCGCCGAGACTGGCCGCGAATCTGTATGCGCGTAAAACCCGCAGTGGGTCTTCCACAAACGCATTTTCAGATATGGCCTTAATCGTCAGGTTCTTGAGATCTTCAATCCCGCCAACAAGATCTGTCACTATATTTGGTTCACTTGATTTCCATACTAATGCATTGATAGTGAAGTCGCGCCGCAACACATCCTTTTCTATAGACCCGCCAACACAGCCAGCAAAGTCCATGGTCAGAGCTTCATCGGTGAGCACCACGCGCGCGGTATCATTCGACTCGTCAAGGGGAACGAAATGACCATGCAAGTTATCGGCGACAAGTTTTGCAAAGGCAAATGCCGAACCTGACTCAACTGCAAAATCGATGTCTTTTGGCTTTGAGTCAGCATTGAAGCGTCCCAACAAAGCGTCACGCAAATATCCGCCAACTATATATAGATGGACGCCACTAGACTTAGCCAATTCAAGCACACGCCTGTTGACTTCATGATCTAATGGATTGGTGCCTTCTGGAAGCGTTGCTAACATCGCAGACTCGCCGCAGGTCAGAGCCTAATTAGGCTGCTTGCGATTGCAGCTTTTCAGCTTCTTCCTTCGAAATTTTGAAGTGACCAGCCACGTACACAATTCCGCCAAAAAGGCTTGTGAATGTGGTCAAACCAAGCCACATAATCGCATAAGTCAGCGCGTGAGAACGATCAATTCCAGACATTGTTAGGAAATAGGTGTACGCCCATTCTCGAATGCCGATGCCGTTGAAGCTCGGAGTAATAAAGCCAAGTACGGCGACAGATGGATAGAAAACGAAGTAATACCAAAGTGGAATCGTCGTCAATCCGAGTGCATATCCAATCAGTATGTGTACAGTAACCAACACCACTTGCATCAAGACGGAAAGTCCAAGCGAAACAGCAATTAGATTTTTGTCGCGCCAATAAACTTTGGCTGTTGAGTCATTGAACCTTTTCGTGATCCAATTTTGTTCGCCCAAAATTCTTTTGGTCAGTTTCGGCATGAATGGCACAAAGCCGAATATGCCTATCGTTCCTAAAAATATCGGCGCCTTTAGAGCCCACGCCATTTCACTACCGCCAGGTCCAAGCAGAAGTCCAAGGGTGGCAAACATGAAGAGTACAGCGATGCCCACGGCTCTGTCGGCAAGAACCGAGTAGAGCGCACCGCCGTAACGTCCAGTGCCTTTCGAAAGATAGTAACAACGGCTGAAATCACCACCAACAGTCGACGGCAAAAACAAATTGAAAAACAATCCGACAAAACAAAATTGGACCAATTTGAAAAACGGCTTTCTCAGCTCGACCGCATTGGCCAAAAGTTGCCATCGATAGGCATTCAAAAGAGTGCTTGAGAGGAACAAGAGAATTGCCGAGCCCAAAAACCACAGGTTTGCGTGCAGCGCGATTTCCCAGCTTTTGGAAAGGTCGATTTTTCCGAAGAGGAAGAGGCTGCCGAACATCACGAGGCTGATCAGTATCTTCAGACGCAGTTTCGCCTGATTCGATATCTTCGGTATATTCCAGCGCCTGGAAGGCTGAACTGGCGCGGTCTGGGCCTCAAGCTGCCCTGTCAAATCCGGCTCGCGATCCAAGACAGGAGCCGCACTTGCTCGATTAGATACCATCAACTATGAAGACCTCTGCGACAATCAGTAGTCATGTTATTTGACTGCCAGCCGCATTAAAACCCTAAATAATTAACTTCAGGCGTAGTGCCGATACTCCCGCTGGATCTGTCGACGCTAGCCCACTTAAAACGGTAGAATTAATTATTCTGAAGTTATTAAGGGCGCCGTCAAATCCCTTTGGCAACGCCCGGGATACTTCGAAAACCGTTGACGTCATCTTGTAACAGCCTTAGTGCTCGCCGCGCGCAGAGATGGCGCAATGATCTAAGATTTGAATATATACGAACAAAAAAGAGGTAGACAAGTTGTTGGAACGGAAAAGGGTAGCGAGAATTGGTATTCCGCTCTTGTTCTGCATGCTGTTTTTTGGACTGCAGAGCTTAATGGTCAAAGGGGAAAAGGGGCAAAACCAACCGCAGGTCCTTGTTGCGGATGGGTCAAACCTGAACTCGAATTTTGTTCTCGCTCAGTCGTCACGTCCAACTGTTGTGCCCCAGGTGCTTTACCAGCGCGCCTGGAGATTAATCAAGGACTCGTATTACGACCAAAAATTCGGCGAGAAGAATAATCCTCCCGACAAAAATAACTCTGTCGGCGGCGCCCAAGACTGGAGTCGGTGGGAGCACCATTACGACGGTAAATTAAAAACCTCGGATGATGCGCACAAAGCAATTGAGACGATGCTCGCCAGTTTAGGTGACCCATACACTCGATTTCTTGACCGTGACGCATTTGATGAAGAGAAATCGCAGATTGACGCCCACTTGTTCGGCGTAGGCATGCAACTTGGCATGAACAAGGAGCACAAAGTTGTAGTAATCGCCCCGATCGAAGGTACTCCGGCGTTCAATGCGGGAATTCAACCAGGCGATGAAATTATCGAAGTCGACAGAAAACCGGTCAAGGGACAATCACTAGATACAGTTGTGAAGCAGATTCGTGGACCAATCAAGACTAAAGTTGGTATCACTTTGATGCGCAAAACCGAAAAGAAATCAGTCATGCTTGAACGCGCTGAAATCCCAATCCGCGCCGTTGCAACAAGCGAAATGCTGCCCGGAAACATCGCCTACATCAGACTGGATAGTTTCATATCATCGAAGGCCAACGCCGAGATGAAGCAAGCCTTGAAGAAGCTTTCAGGCGCCGATGGCATTGTTCTAGACTTGAGAAATAATCCTGGGGGTCTACTCGCCAACGCCATTGAGATCGCTAACATGTTCCTGGATAAGGGAATTATTGTTAGCACCATCGATGCTGATGGCTACAAGAACTCACAGATGTCATCCAACAATCCAGTCACTCACCAACCGATGATCGTTTTGATCAATGGTGGCAGTGCTAGTGCCAGTGAAATTCTCAGTGGTGCGTTGCGGGATAATGGTAGAGCTAAGCTAGTCGGTCAGAAATCATTCGGAAAGGGGCTCGTGCAAGCGATCAACAAGTTGGAGGACGGCTCTGGTATCAATGTAACCATTGCTCGATATTTGACTCCGAACGACACCGATATCCACAAACAAGGCATTACGCCTGACTATCTGGTAAAACTCGAAGACACTGATTACACGAAAGGAAAAGGTCCATGGTGGATCGACTTGAGCTACCAGAACTTCAAACGATCACCGACAGACGGCAAAGACATCCAGTTGAACAAGGCAGTCGAAGTGATGAAAGACACGATCGCCAAGACTCAAGGGCGCACAACGGCCCAGGCTGGAGAAACCGCTAAAAATTAAAGGTGGTATCACGGAAACTCAAAAGAGGATGACGAAAGCCATCCTCTTTTTTTGCCTGGGAGCGCCGGCACCCTTGCCGGCATTTAGCCTGAAACGAAATCTAAGGGCGTAGTTAAAGCAAACTACCCGAAGGGTAAAGCCCAAGTAGTCTCACGTCATATTGAAATTCTTTGCGATACGCATAAATCTTCTTGTGCTGATCTTCGTTTGTTACTTCGATATCCACGAAGAAGCGGTAATGCCAAGGCAATTCTGGAATCGGTCTAGACTTGCAAGTGGTGAGATTAACTCCGCATCGAGCAAAATTTGTTAGCACCGCCGCCAGTGAACCTGGTTCATTCGGCAAAGCTAGAGCAACTGACACTTTATATGGAGTAGGCACGTGCTTAGCAGCATATTCAGCCTTAGTGATCAGACCAAATCTCGTGGCATTGTGAGTGTAATCCTCAATGTTAGGTAAAAGCACGGTTAGCCCATGAGCTTCGCAAGCTTTACCACTGGCAATGGCCGCAATCTTAGGATCATTCTTTTCCTTCACTAGCAGCGCCGACGCGCTCGTATCCCAGTGTGGGAGGGGACGCATTAATGGATACTTCTGAAAAAGTTTACGACACTGATCGAGTGCTGCAGGATGAGAGTACACTTCGCGAATATCTTCTAGTACTGCATCTGGTATCGAGATGAGGTTGTGCTGAACTGGCACAAATACTTCCGCAGTAATCACAGCTGATCGCGACCAAAGCAAATCATAGTTTGCATCAATGGACCCCATCGATGAATTCTCTAGCGGAATAGCGCCGTAAAAGTCTTTGCCAGTTTGAATCTTTTCAAACACTTCGTCAAAACTGCGACAAGCTACGAGGGTAGTCTCATATTCACTAAATGTTTTTTCCGCAAAATATAGTGCGGCGCGATGACTGAATGAGCCGATGTTTCCCTGGAATGCGACGCATTTTTTGACACCCGCATTCTCAAGTTTGTACTCGCTCGGCTGAACAACTGTGCCGTATTGGGCTGTGCCATATTGGACCGCTGGCGCCGGAAGTGGTTGTTGCGTCATTTCTCTACTTACTAAGTGGTTTCCAGATTACGTCGAATAAATATCTTCACTTCAAGAGAATTATACGGCTACCACTCCACAATTCAGTTGCCAAGTATATCGATCTCTTGGCTAGAGTAATTTCACATTGGTGCAAATCGCTATAGGTACGCAAAAACACGACCACATGACAACAAAATTCAGTTGTCATACTTTGATTGACAGGATGCGATCAAAACAGCCTATCAAAAGGAAAATAGCCGAATTTACGAGGACTGGTCTGGCCAATTTAGCTTGGATGTGCTCCACTGCTATCGAAGACCTGGCAATGCATTACAGCCTCCTACAAAACTCAACCGTTGACGGTTTAGTTTCTAGATTCGACCTGCTGACGGCCAGACTGTCTCGCCCAAGGCGAATAATTAACAGTCCATCCCTTCGATCGCGCGTCCATGATGCTTGAGCTGGGTGGTACTGGATATGGTGGTAGCTTGTTCCATCAACCAGTCAGGTGCTCTGCGCCCTGTCAAGATCAAAACACTTGGATCCGTCCTCAGTTCAACAGCTTGTTTGAAATCATCCCAACTGACCAAGCCAACACGCGCTACGTCGAGCACCTCATCAGCAATGACTATGTCGTCTTTTCTCATCAGGGCTTCGCTAATATATTTGATGCCTTGCAAGGCTGCTTCTTTGTCTTCGGGCAAAATGCCGTTCGGCGAGCTGTACAAACGAAAGCTTCCCTTTGGTCCCGTGCCGAGTCGATTGACGCCGGTGTAATGAACGGAGAGAGTTCCGAATCCCTCTTGTTTGACCCCAGCCAAAATTCTCAGCGCTTGCCCTTCGCTGGAGTTCTCTTCGAGCTTGTCGAAGAAGACAAGAGAGACATTTTTGCCTTTGCTCAAAGCTCTCATCATCACACCGAAAGTTGCAGTCGTTTTACCGCAACCCGTGCCGAGATAGAGGCGTATGCGCTCTTGCACCGGTTTGTCCTCGGTGCCTTTTACAGCCGACTGTTCTTGTGTTGTCATAATCGAGTTTGCCATGAGGAAGCTAACTTTAAGGCACTATCATATCCCGTCACGGGCTGATACGTATCACCTGAGTCGGGTGCCCATGCTCATCAACACAGACAAAGGTCATGTCTGCAGCGGTAACCGCGATATTCTCGTTTCCGCGCGCCACCTCGACGTCCACATGAACGGATATAGACGTGTTTCCGATCTTGGTTGTCGTCGTGTAGAAACTAACGACCTCGCCCACCATAACCGGAGCTTTAAAAATCACTTCTTTGAGAGCGACGGTGACGATTCGCTGTCTCGTGTTTTTGGAAACTTCGGCTGCACCTGCGAGGTCGAGATAGCTAAGAATGATTCCACCAAAAATGGTGCCGTGTTTATTCGTGTCGCGCGGCAATAATACGACCCTGATCGCGGGATCTTTATGCGAAATTGAAGCCACTTGAATCCTCCATGTTGTTCATCGCTAATCTTGCATCTTGACTATGAAAGGGCCTATCTCTATTAAGAGATAGTTTTATTGTTGTCTTGATTCGCCGAAGTTTGATCGATCAAAGTTGACGGGAAGCGCCGGTCGTAACCGCCGTTCCTTTTGCCTGAAGTCGCGAGCCGGCATAAATTCCCAGCCCCGTCGCTACGTCTAATTGCAAAACCACTTGTGATGCCGACGGAGCATATCCTGCTTTGACCGCTGTATAGCTGCGTGGTTGCACGACGCGGGCCGGGGAAATTGATGTCCCAACAAGGGCGGGCAGACTGGAGAGGTTGAAGTCCAGATCGGTGTCAGTAGCACTGAGTTTCTGATTCTTTTCCGCGGTATAGAGATTCAGTCCAGCGGATGTAGTGACGTAGTTTTGAGTGCGGTCTTGATCCTTGAGCTTTGTGAATTGGGTGAATTCGGGCACATTGCTTTGCACGTCATCAATCTTGCCCAGACTCTGCAGGCTGAGTTGTGGCGTGCCAATTGTCAGCCAGGGCAACTGCATAGCATAAGTCCCTTTTATGTCGTTGTATCGTGCTTGCATCGCTTGCAGCGATTCGGACTGAGCAACTTGAGTCAACTTTTGCCGCTCTGTTTCTAACTCAGCTGCAGAAGTGCGAGCCTCGTCTAGAAGCGGTTCAGCAAATGATGCAAGCTCAGGATAATCTTGCTTGGTCGTGACGAAATCTTCTCTAGATGAATGAACAAGCTGCCGGCATCTAGCAACCATGTTGTTCATTTGTCCGATGCGATCCCGATCGTTCAATTTTTTTGCACCAGCCAACGAGATCTCATCAGCGGACGTCTGAAGGCGATTGTGAATCCAATACAATCCGCAAAATGAATAAGCCATGATCAGCGTAAGTCCCACAGCCATAAAACTAAAACAAGCAAGAATAAGTACGTTTCCTTCACTGTTTCTGCCTGAATAATTGCGTCGAGTCGTTCTCATTGTGTTGTGCCTTTATCATTTCTGCTTTGCAGTTACATGTAGAAAAGATGCTTGATTTGCCCGTTTTCCTCATCTGTTTCGATCGTAAAAGTGAGCTTTGCCTTGCTCGCTTCGTCTGGTTGAGCTGGATTTGTATCTACGCATCTAAGATTTTCCAACTCTCTGATGATGCCACCAAAAGATTGTGGTGGCACTCGAATCGCTAGGAACGAATCTGTATTGTTGTAAGCGTCCAGCACTAGCCGCAATATCATGCTTGCGGCCGCTTTCTCCTCTTGCACCCCCCCTTGAGCTTTATGGGTGACAACTAAAGAGGCGCTCTTGCCTTTCTCCAAACCGAAAGGTGCGAGGCGCTCCAGACCAATAGGGTGACCATCATTGAACCAGACGTTTTCATACGGCTGCTTCTTATTGTCCGCATTTGCATAATATTCAATTGATGCCTTCGTCACTTTGGTTAGGATTGAACCCTTGTACTGAAATTGTTTTTGAAGTGTTTCAGTCTGGAGTTTGACTGTGTAATCGGTCTGAAATCCACTGTCATCAGCAAGTGCTGCTATGGGTGCAGTGGTTAGTATTCCGGCAATTGTGGACGCAACGTAAATAGCTGTGATGTTTTTGTTCAAATTTGGAAATTTCATGATTTTTTCTCAGTGACGTAAGTGATAAGAGAGGAACGGTTAATACCAACCGTTCCTCTTTTCGGTTCAGTCTATTTCCCAGCAACCATGATGCCTACTATAGGAACAGCTTTTCGGGCGTCGGGCATACCGTATCCAAACTTCGCATTTCGACCTCGGGTGGTGTTCTCGCAACTGTCGATCATCAATTGTTCAACTTGTGTGTTCTTCAGCAGGGGCATAGTCGACCAAATGAGTGAAGCGACTCCTGCAGCAATCGGGCTTGCGAATGAAGTGCCATAAACGGTGGCAGGTTTTCCGTCCGGACCGCAACAATTTATGACCGATCCGGGGGCGGTGAACGTCACACAGTTTCCATAACTGGAAGAGAAAACACCGTTGACAGCTTTGTCTGCGAGTTTCAAACCTTTATCAGTCTTTTCCATCGCTGACACTACAATCAAGTAAGGAGATTGCGGATATGAAAGAACTTTTCCGTCATTACCTGCAGAGGTAAAGATCAAACCGTTTCTCTTGTCATGGTAGAACTTGAACAGAGCGTGAAGAACTTTCTTTCTCGTATCAGGAACGCCACCGTAGCTGATGTTTACGATGCGGATATTTGTTTGAAGCACTACCATCATCGCGGCTATTTCTGAAAGTTCGTCTGTATAAACTGTCGTTCCAGCGGCACCGTCAGCAATTCTAATCGGATAAACGGCAGCCCGCGGATTAACACCTAGAGAGGCGATTCCGTTATCTGCTCCGGCTGCCGACGATGAAACCCAGGTGCCGTGCCCATGGTGGTCAGTCATACACAAGGTCATCGTCGCTGCTAAATTACCCCACGACTCAATTTTGCTTTGGTTATCTTCTACAGAATTGTCAAAGAAAGGATTCGCCATTCTTGCCGCTAGCTTCAGCGCGAGATATTTGTAAATACCGGTCACATCAGCCCCTCTTCCGCTCTCGGAAACTTCGGGCCCTTGGAGTCCAGTGTCTAACACCGCGATCGTTTCTTTGGGCGTGTTACTAGTCATAATTTGATCATAAACTTCTGGGCAATGCATTCTGAACAGGTGCCATGAATCCGCCAATTTCGGTTCTTTGAATATCGGTTGAACCCAGTGTGCTGGCTCCCTTGTATTTAGATCAACTGCTGAGAAGTGTCCATCAGCTATAAGTTTTTGCTGCGTTTGGGAAGCTTTACCGTGTTCGGTCTTAACCACAATAATTTTCATTTCGCCTTCGCCGTATTCTGCGACGACCTGACCGTGCACTTGTTCGAATGCGTCAGATAGTTGTTCTTTCTCAGCTTTAGCATTGGGCATTACAATAAGAATATCGTCGCGATCAAGCGGTGGAACATACGCAAGTTTGCGAGCAGTTTGCTGCAGACGATGTTGCTGTCCTCGTCCTGGCTGTTTGTGCGCTGTAGGAGGAGCGGCAAGAGCGGATGGAAGAACGGACGCCAACCCGATAATCGCGGCTAGACCCAGAGCAATTGTTTGTCTTGACTGAGTCCCGACTGCGAAACTCTTCAGTGTCTTGTTCATTTCTAAATCCTCGTGATTTGTCTTAGATATCCAGGTGGCGTGTCCTCCTGACTCTTCTTTCTACGAAGACCTTGCGGAGATCTATGGGCTTATTTGTCCTTATTCTGTCCTCGAATTGTCCCCAAAATGTCCTCAGCGCGAAAACACGCGTGGAGCGATGCCGTCGCAATAGGAGCGATGTCGCTGAAAATGGAGCGCGGCTGACCACAGCTGCCTATAATCGTCCATCACAGCAGTGGGAGACCAGCCTAGAATCGAAGGAAATGGAGCGCGGCTATTCTAGCCGCCCATAATTGTCTCAAGGCGGGACTGGAGTCCCGCGCTCCATTTCCTATCAACTATGTGTCCGGAGCGACGGGTGCGCTCGACTCGAACGCGTAGCCGATACCATGAACGGTGCGGATCAAAGAAGTCGCATTTGGAGTATCGATCTGAGTCCGAATCCTATTTATATGTTTACGCACAACTTCTGCTGATGCCTCACCTTCCGCCCAGATCCTTTCTATCAGCGTTTCGGCGCTGAAGACCTTGTCGGGATAAGTCATCAGAAGTTCGAGGACTGCAAAATCCTTCGGCATCAGCTTTAATTCTTTCCCGCTCTTGGTGACGCGACGCGCTTGCTTATTCAAAATGATATCCGCGATTTTCAGCAGTTCGGATGGTGGCATTGGTGCTCGACGCAGCAGAGCGCGAAGGCGTGCAGACAATTCACGCAGTTCGAATGGCTTGGTCAAATAGTCATCAGCGCCTGCATCAAGCCCTGATTCCTTGTCATCAAGATCGCGTCTCCCGGTTAGCATAAGAACAGGCGTAACCCCGCCAACCGCGCGGAATTGTTTCAACACATCAATGCCGCTCATTCTTGGCAAAGTCCAATCAAGCACAATGACATCATATTCATAGGTGCGCAAATACTTCAACGCCTCGACACCATCGCCGACACTATCGACTTTGTGCTGCTCGTTAGTCAGCCAAGTACACACATTGTCTGCTAACTCTTCGTTGTCTTCGACTATCAAAATCCTTGACACTGAACGTCTCCAGAGCTGCGTGAGCCACGTCGGATTCATGGGCAAGGACAATCATATACAATTGATCAGCCTAAATCCTTGCCGCCATGTTTGAGATCAATATTTGAACGGTAAACCCATTCATCTGACCCTGTTTCAGAAGGCCCTAATCTTAGTCGCAGTGCCGCTAACCTTCGAGCTATGTTTGCTTGCCACCGTCGGCTGTCTTTTGATTCAATCCGAAAAAGAAGCGAGACAAGCAGATCACTCTAAAGCCGTAATTGCCAAGACCAACGAGGTCGTCCAACTGCTTTATGACGTCGGCTACGCCTTTGTTGCTTATGACGCCAAAACTAACGAAGTGCTGGGAGATCGATTAACCGCAACTTTGTCTCGCACTCCTCAGGAGCTCAAGGCCCTAGAAGAATTGGTGCACGACGAGCCGGATCATTTGACGATTGTACGGAACGTCACTACCGAAACTGCAGACAACCTACGCGTCCTTGAAGCAAGAAAAAAAGCGATTGAGGCAGGTGGG
Source organism: Candidatus Melainabacteria bacterium (assembly GCA_003151275.1). The sequence goes on along the minus strand of PLXC01000138.1, from coordinate 14,966 downwards.
CACCTGGATCTGATGGAAGCTTTTGACATGCGTCAAAATCTCAATGAGATCGTGGCAAAGCTTGACACCATGATCAAAGATGAACGGGCGCAACAAGGCGATCCAGACGCCGCTAATCGGCTCAATTCAATCGTGAAACTAGCTTTACTTGGCGGCGTGATCACGAGCATTCTGCTCGCAGCCTTGCTTGTGTCCAGATTCCATCAAAGCACGACCCGTCGATTGAAGGTCTTGATGGACAATAGTGTCAAGATTGGTGCAGGCGCGAAACTAGATGCGGTGCTGGAAGGCGATGACGAGATCGGACAGATTGATCGAGTGCTCCACGAAACCGCTGATGCGCTTTTGGAATCACAACGAAAAGAGCGCGCCGTAATCGACAACGCAGTTGATGTAATTTGCACCATAAACGCTGCTGGAAAATTTGCTACTGTCAGTCCCGCCTCAGAAAAATTGTGGGGCTATGACCCTGAATCACTAATCGGTCGAAACTGGCACGAGCTGGTCTTAACTGAAGATATAGATCGGTCTATAAATTGGGCAAAAGCAATGCGCTCTGCTCCTGAAAGCGCCCTCGAAAATAGAGTGACAGGCAAGGACGGAACGATTGTGGACATGCGTTGGTCAGGGCATTGGTCGAATGCTGACCAGGCGCTTTTCTGTGTCGCCCACGATATGAGTGAACGATTGGAAGTGGAGCGCTTCAAACAACAGTTTGTCGCCATGATCAGTCACGATCTACGCACGCCACTAAGTGCGGTGAAAAGCACACTTGAACTGCTAGGCGCTGGGGCATTAGGCGCCTTGACAGAGAAGGCGCAACTCAAGGTGAACAGAGCAGAGGACAACCTTCGTCACACGATGGATCTAATTAATAACCTTCTCGATTTGGAGAAGATGGAATCAGGTCGAATGGAACTCGAGATCAAACCTACTTCGCTAGGGCCAATCCTCGAACGGTGCGTTTCGGCAGTTTCAGCACTCGCTGATGCCAATACAATTACTATAAAACTTCCATCCACCAAAATCGAAGTTATGGCTGATGAACGTCGCTTTTCGCAACTGATGATCAATCTGCTCGGGAACGCGATCAAATTCTCACCACAGAAATCTGAGATCAAAATCGACGTTGAAATAATTGGTTTAATGGTGCGCGTATCGGTTGCCGATCAAGGTCCAGGAATTCCTGCTGCGCAGCAAGAAGTGATCTTTGAACGCTACCACCAAACAGGCACACCGGAGACAGCGAAAGTCGAGGGAACCGGATTAGGTCTGGCAATTTGCAAGGCGATTGTGGAAGCACACCGGGGCGTCATAGGCGTCGAAAGTGAAGAAGGTAAGGGAAGTACCTTTTGGTTTTGCCTGCCTCACCATTCTGACTAGCGCTGCGAAACATCGAGCGGTCCTTCGCTTGGCAATAAAGGCGATGATGTTGCAAGGCCTTGGGACGGACGGCGACGTCAGCACTGTGCCACGATGTTGTTTATACTGAAGGTGTCGATTAGGAGTTACATTTTGCCCGAGCACGAAGCCGTTGTTTATATCATTGATGGAGCGGGCGGCTCGGGATTCACGCCCGTGATAATCAGGCGGGTCCTTGCAGGCATGCCCTATGCGGTCGAGCACTTCCGTTGGGGCACCGGATATATGCGCATTCTTTCCGACTTAACTAATCGCGAAAATATGCGGAACAAGTCGAATGAACTAAGCTCTGCTATTGCGCAATATCGCAAATCTAATCCGAATCATCGCATTTATATAGTCGCCAAAAGCGCCGGCACCGCCATTGCCTTAAATGCTCTGTCTAAGCTGCCTGAAGAGACAGTCGATAGAGTCATTCTCATGTCACCAGCCGTTTCGCCAAAATTTCCGCTTGTTGATGCCCTTCGCGCTGTTCGGGGTGACATAATCTCATTTTGCTCCGCCAGGGATGTTTTGTTTCTCCATTTGGGCACTTCGTTATTTGGCACCGCAGACGGTGTCAAAGGAAAAAGCGCCGGGTTGCGAGGTTTTGCCAGGCCGACTGACGAAGCGCTTGCCCACCAATATGCCAAACTGCATGAAATTCATTGGGAACCGTCAATGATGAAGCTGATGCACTTCGGCGATCATTCCGGCAACAGCATGCCACTTTTCGTGCAGCGTTATATTTTGCCGCTACTCAAAGGCAAGGACGTGAGCGAGATCAAATGCGCCGCAAAGTATAGAAACAAATAGTTCTTCGCTGCTGCAAAGACAAAGGATCTATTATGCCTAGCGGTTACCAAGCAGCGCGATGATATCATCCAAAAACAGTGCCAAAGAACGAAAGGTAGTTTCGATGTCCGAAGATTTTAATAGAACGTCCCTCGGGGAAATAAAGTTGACCTCTCCTGAAAACGAACAGTTTAAGGTTTTTGTGTCACGAGGGAAAGTTGGAATTGTTGCATTCGCGCTTTCCGCAATGACGATCTGTATCGCCTATCTAGTTACCCGACAAGGGCAAGTAACATATCTTGAGCTGCCTTTGATTTTTCTGATGGCCTGCATTAGTATCTGCTTTGCCGGCATATCGCTGCGGCGGCGTCCTATTTGCGTTATCGATGCTCAGGGCATTACCGATTACGGCTTTGTCTCGCACGGTTACGGTCTAATTAGCTGGCAAAATGTTGAAGGAGTGACCAAATTTTGGGACAGAACTGGCGTTTCCCTTGTGGTAAAAGTCAACAACTTTAATCAGTTGCTAGCGCGTCGCAACATCTTGATCAGACCAATTCTTTTGGTCACAGGAAGTCTGGGAAAACTAGCAGGTGGCGAGATTTTGCTGCCGATCTCCTACAGCAGCACTGATGCAGAATCAGTGCGTAAGCAAATTTTGCGTTACAGCGAAATGCCTCATTTGGCACCGCCGGTGAAGCCGTTGGCGCAACAAGGTAGACAACTGTTGGTTAGTCTTCGAATTGCAGTGGTGATGGTTGTCACTGTGGTGCTGCTTGCTGTTGCTTATTGGCTTTGGCAGCAACTACAAACTCCAACCCTCCAGATTCTTGGACTCGATAATAGGGTACAGGTAGGCAAACAGGTCTGGTTGCAACAGTATGAGATTGAGAACTACGGTCGCGACACGACAGGCATGCACGTGGAGTTTTCTGGTCGAGCGCTTGACACAAATTTCATAAAAAATCCCCGAGTTCTGATCGAATATGAGACGAAATCCCAAATCGCTTCATCGTTCGTAGTGATGAAGACTAGGGAAATCGTTCCATTAGTGCAGGTGAAAAAGAATCTTTGGGCCGGAGACAGCAAACGCGCTTTTCTTGCGCACAAAGACAATATGATGTTGTCGGGACTCCATTTATATTCGAACAAATTTACCAGCGCAATCGGCTGGTGGACTGACGTTTTGGGTCCTCGATTGGAGATTCATCTGTTCGCTGATGTTCCAAAAATTGGCGACGAAAGTTTGAGCCTTAAAGTTGTGCCAACAGAATATCCAGATAGTGCAGCAACTGTGCGAAGCCGTTTTACATCAACTACCGAAAAGAATTTCGGCAGTGGTCCGATCCTTTCCGAGGGAGTGCCAAAGGACTTTCTTGTTACCGCATATCCTGATTCGTATATTCTTTGGCTGTCGGCCGTTGAATTAAAGTTGGACTCTGCTGCTGCTCCCACTGCGATCGCTGCGTATTATAAAGAAGAGCTGAATCGCAAGAGCTGGAAGACGACACTCAAAAACGACAAGCCCAACCAAACTCTAGTCGTCGATGGACTCAAAGACAAGGATCACATTACTGTCACAATCAATCTGATACCGCATCACACTCCAATCGATATTTTTCTGTGGCTCAATCACCAGTGAGCTCATCATTGATCATCAAATGCCGCAGGTTCCAATACCTAAGTCTTCTTCATGATACGCTTCCAATAGTCTGCCATCGAGTCCTTATCCGCATCCCTAATCTAGAGTGGTATCGCCTATGATGGCAAGCAAATACGGCAAGCGCTTTTACACGCCTGCCGTATTTTAGAGTCTACATGGAGCGACTTTATGGCTGGGCTAAAGCGCCGCCTGCGTTTACTTGGCCGAATCCGAACAGAAATTCAGTTCCGTGTGGGCTTGTAGCAGATGATTGCATCGCATGTAACACGTGAGCATTGCTCCAAGATGGATGCAATCCCCAGAGTTGAGCAGCAACGCTCATTGCTAACGGAGATGCAAACGAGGTGCCGGAAGCAGTTGCTATTGCGTTATTGCCTGCTCCTGAAACGATGTTTACGCCGGGTGCTGCAAACCAAAGTGATCTTCCGCGAGTTGAGAAATCCGCTAATTGTGAACTGCTGTTGATCGCCGAAACTATGATAAGTCCAGGAGATCTACTATTGTTGTCGAACTGACCGTCATTCCCTGCTGCGTTAAACAGTAGTCCACCACTATGGTAATAATACTGTTGGAACGCACCATAAAGAACTTTGTGGAATTTCTTGCTGGAAAAGGTAAATGGAACGGGTGCATTAACGCTCAAATTAATCAACTTGACATTTTGATTTTCCAAGTAGAAGAGAGCCTCAAGGACCAACGCGTCAGTGGTAGTGGCATTAACATCAAAAACGTTTACGGGGATTATATTTGCTGCGAAAGCAGGCGCTGCTCCTAGCAAACAGTTATTAGTTGACGCCATAGAACATGTTGATACGAACGTTCCATGTTGGAATGGAGTCACGCCCGGTGTTTGGTCCGTGTTACCTGCTCCCCCAGTGACCAAATTAGTGCCAGTCGCGACTCTTGGGGTTAAGTCGACTTCAGTCCCGATCACGCCGGAATCGATAACTCCAACAGTTACGCCTGTCCCACTCCCAGTTAGTGTCCACGCGGCAGGAACATTCATTAATGGCAGGTGATATTGCTGAAAGAAATTAGGGTCATCTGGTGTTGGAGGAAACGCCATCTTGTGAGTAATCACGTTGCGTTGCGCATCATCGAAGTGCGCTTTGTCTTTCGAAATTTTGTCCATACACTCATCAAGTTTGCCAGGGGGTACTTCGATGAGTTGGCAAACAAGTTTGCCATTGCTAATTGTCTTAATCAGTTTGCCATTCATCTCTTTAAGCGCGTCACTGACTTCGTCTGAGTCTGCGCCCGGATGAACCATGACAAGTATTTGATTTGGTACAGCTGGGGGTTGCGGTGATGCCTTAGGAGCAGTTGGCTTTTGGGCGCTGGCTGGAGTTTGGACGGTTAGAAGTCCGCCACCAGCTATCAAGAATGAGAGCGCGAAAGCCAGTGTCTTATGTGTAAGTTTTGGCCCGTTCTTTGGTTTCATTAATTAGCCTCTTCATATTTTCTAGGTTATGCCACCCGGACTTTAAGTGTCTTGACTAACCTTACCCGCAATTCACAATATGCGTTGTTGCTTGACTATATGAATTTGATATTTTATGTTGGCATGTTGAGATCCTGGCACGTTTAACGAACCAAGCTCTCAATTTGCTACAAAGCAACCAGGCTCGCTAGAAAACTTGGGGCTGAGATTTTTCGAGTCTTGCATAGTCGACAAAACTGCAGGATCCTGCTAATTAAAAAGCTTTGTTACGCTTCAGAAAGTGCATGCGTTTAAGATCGGTCCGAATTGTGATCGGTCGGATCACAAGAATATTCTCAGCCTCTCCTAGTTCGGCACTTGACTGCTAGGTGTCCTTAATCGCTTTCTGCTCCGCGTTTCAATAACGTTTTACTCAGAGCTTGTTCAATATCCAAGCGCACTTCAGTAGCCGTGTCGTATCGATCGTCTGGATTCTTTTGCAAAAGCTTATGCACAATCAAACCGAACGGAGAATCATCCGCGATGTCGTCTCGGAATTCGGTAAGACTGGGAACGTCAGAAAGTAAATGCTTCATCAGCACTGCTTCAGCTGTTTCTGCCGTGAATGGAACAGTTCCCGCTAACATCTCATACAAAATAATCCCGAAAGAATACAAATCGGTGCGCGCATCAATTGGATTATCGCGCAGTTGCTCAGGCGAAATATATTCCGGTGTGCCGACCATTCTGCCCGTTTTCGTCAGGCGTTTTGCACCATCAGCAGCTAGATGCGAAATACCAAAGTCGACTATTTTTACCCAATCTGGTCTGTCACTTTTTTCCTGCAACAGAATATTGTCTGGCTTAAGATCTCGATGAATGATGTTCATCGAATGAGCTTCTTGCAATCCTCGGCAAATTTGTATGGCGATGTTTGCCACCGTCACTAGTGGCAAGTCACCTTGTCTAGCAATGCGATCCGCCAGTGCTTCACCTTTGATGTACTCCATAACAATGTAAGGCTCGTTACCATTTAGGAAGCCGACATCGTAGATAGAGACAATGTTGGGATGATTCAGTTTGGCCGTTATTTTGTATTCGCGCTCAAATCGTTCAAAAGAATTCTTGCTAGATAGAAGCCAACCTTGCATCACTTTGATAACGACAATTCTTTCCATCTGCTTGTGAAAGCATTTGTAGACAACTGCCATTCCACCTTCGCCTAGAACAGACTCAACCTGATATTTGTAGTCGATGGTTTTTCCGACCAGATTGACCGACAAACTCAGCTCGGGCCTGAGAGCGGCTTCTTCCCAATGCTTGCTTTCCCCAGGCAAAGTGGCGGACATGGTCACAGTAGCCAAACGTGCCGCGTCTATTGGGCAAAATGTCGCTTGCAGAGGATAAGTCTTCTTGCATGCCGGACAATATTTTGGCAGCATGCTGCCACCCGGCAGGTCCGTTGTGCCGATGTTTGGATTTAACTTGGAGCCATCATAACCGCAGAAGCGCGCGCCTGCGGGTAGGTGCCTGCCGCACTCGGTACATACAGTCGCTCGGGATGCTTCTTGAACCATAGTCCCCTAATAGTACAGAATTTCGAGCCGATTAGTTCGCTGAGATGCACTAGCGCCTATTAGATCTGAGGCTTGGCGGATTCGGTCGAAGGCTTAGGCTTGGTAGATTCAGTCGAGGGCTGAGGCTTGGTCGATTCAGTCGCGCCCTGAGGCTTGGTAGATTCAGTCGCGCCCTGAGGCTTGGTAGATTCAGTCGAGGGCTGAGGCTTGGTCGATTCAGTCGGGCCCTGAGGCTTGGTCGATTCAGTCGCGCCCTGAGCCTTGATCGATTCAATCGGAGACTGAGGCTTGGATTCAGCGGGCGCTTGGGGCTGCGGTTGCACAGCGCTAGAGTCTGGAGCAGCTGAGTCTTTATCGAGCTCTATCAGCCCGTCTTGTCCATATCCAAGCACGGTAGGTTTCAAGGCATCGACTTTGACTTGCGTGAAGGCAGTCCTTAAGCCCTTTCCGCTAATTTTTAAATTGTAGTCAGCCGCTTCCAAATTGGAAAAGCGCACCGCTCCTGTCGTGTCTGTTTCCGCAAGAGTGAATATCTTTCCATCTGATGGTTGGTATAAAGTCACTTGCGCAAATGGGTGCTTAGTATAAATTGTCAAACTTTTCGCCGGCCAGTCTCCTGAGAGCCAAGTCCGAAGCATCAAATTTGAGACTGGCGTGGGCACCATGCACAGCCCTCCCAGAATCGCCCCCACTGCTAAACCAATTGGTAACAAGTTAAGCGGTTGCTTTGTCGGGCTCTTCTGGACCGCTTTCTTAAAATCGACTGCCGCGGTGGTTTTAGGCTTAGTATCATCAACTAATTCCATCTCCCAGCTGAACTTATCAATTGGTCTTTGCTGGTGAAGATCAGGATATATGGGCGCGCTGCAGAAGATGCAGAAGCGCATGTTTAACTCATCTTCTTTTCCGCACGTTGGGCATTTGCCACCCATAACTACAGTATTACTGCTGCGCATTTTTTCAGCAGATGCTGTTAAGCCCTGTCCGCAAAAAATGCAAAAAAGCATTCCGGGATCGTTCTCTTCATTGCACTTGGAGCAGGTCAGTGATTTTTTTTCTTCAATGGACATTTAGCGATTGTACCAGCCACAGAAATGGGCATTGCTTGATAACCAACCAGGGCTTAGTTTTGAATTATAGGCAACGTCAATACATTTGGACCACCAGGAGGCATCTTTACTAGAGGCACAAGGTAAGATGACGTGCGCCCTTTAGTGTTCCAGTAGTATGCTTCTGCGCCGGTTGCGTCGGGACACAGCAGTGCAACGGACTTATCTTGCATTTCTATTGACATCGGCAAAAAATCAACATTCGAAAACAATGGCAATTTACCGTTGCGGATAGTAATTTCCACGGCGGGGCGGCCGTATACGGTGCTGGCCTTTCTGGTCACTGTCAAATCAGCGGTTGAAATACCAATTTTTACTAACATATCTCTGGTCATCTCTTGCACCGTCATGTCGTCCATCGTCGGCATCAATCCAACCTGATGCGCAACTTGATCAGCGACGAAGCCAATCTTTTGTTTGTAATAAACCATCATTCCGCTGCTAACCAGGAAACTTACGGCAATCATTGTTGCCGTTATCATCAAACAAATTGACACCACACCTTCAACAAGCACAGCACCTTTGGTGCAGCGAACACGTTTAGTCATGCAAATACCACCGAATCGACTAACTGAGGAATAATACCGCAGCCGGTGGCGATTGGGCGATATAGCGAGCCATTGCGGAGTCGGCAATTCATGCGCGCGCCATGGAATGCATGGTAGTACGCCGGCTATCCTCAAAAAGCGCTACATTAATCGTTCGCTAAAGCGCGAGCTTGTTCGGCCAATTCAGCTGCCTCAAGCAATTGAAGCGCTTCATTAATAGATTCGACGCCGGAGTCGCTCGCACTGTGGGTGGCATAAGCCGGTTGCAATGCTAGTTGATTGAAAGCCATACCAATTTCATCTGCTGTTGCAGCAACAAATCCTTCGGCGCGGTTTCTTTGCGTCTTGATCACTGCGGCAATGTCGACAGCCACTTTGTTGTTGACTATTCCTTTGACGGAATCCATAGCGGATTTGCCAGAGAAAACATGGTCAACTACTTCGGCTACTTTGCTCAACGAAACTCCCGCAAACTTTTTTGATAGTTGCTCAACGGTCAGAGTATTGATCATATGTTTGCGAAACTGCGGCGCATCTGGCTGGCCACCAAATATCTCACCTGTTTTGCGCACCACACTTCGAACATCTGTTTTGGTTAGTGAGGAAAACTTCGGTGCTACAAGATCGACAACCGTCTCAACACGTTTGGACCATGTCGCAGAGTCGTTGATCACTTGCTCTGATCGGCTGTAATTTAAGTGACCTTGCACTTCTTCAAATTTCGCACGAACAGATTTGTCATTCAATATAGACATAACAATCTGCTTCTGCCGAGCAGCAATAATACTGTCGCGATTAGAGAGGAAACTTTGCAGCTCTTTTTCGTTTGGCAGAGTCTTAACGAAATTAGGCAAATTCACTTGAACACGATTGCAGATGCCACTCAGAGTCGTGCCGAGATCAAAATCTGCCGCTGGATCGAACTTTACGACAACCGAATTGTCCGAGGATAGTCTAGGCAGCAAGCTGCTCGACTGATCTTTGCTGTGCTGTTCGGCAGACAACCAGTTCCCCGGTCCGACCAACCCAACTACAGTGCCGCCGTCGGTGCCTTGCAGCGATACGACCAAACTTCCGTTTGCAAGATAAGGAGTGCCGATCAGAGCGCGGCTGATTTCGACGGTGCCATCGGCATTGAGAGTTCGGATATCAACGTGGCGATCGTTTACGACCAGATCATTAACGCCAACGACTTTAGCCAGCCCAGATATTTCGCTCCAACTGTCCATACTGTTGATAACGAGATCAAGTTCGGGATCCACTTCAATTATCGACTCTTCGACAATTGAGCGAGCCAACTCGTATCGGATGTCAACGCCTGCCTGCTTAGCCTTTATTTGGGCAAGTCTGGTAACTTCTGGGCTGATTTGATTTGGCATTGCCATTCCCTCGGTTATGGTTCGTCGACTTCCGACTTTCGCTCACTCTAGGTCTACGGTCGAAGTTGGAAAATTAGTGGGCATTTAGCCCTAAACAAAATTTTTGTCTCAAAAGTGCCCAGGTTGGACCATCGCAGCATAAAAAATCTTCCAGCTCAGCCCATGTCGAAAACGGGCGGCCGCGGACAAGCTTTTGCACCACCGCAGACGGCACACCGTGCTTTTCTACTTCTTCGTTGAGAGCCTTATTCAGGTCGATGCGATCAGCACTAGGTCCGGCAGAGCGCAGCACGGCGCCCCTTTTGGCAAATCGCTCAAGGGATGTTTTGTCGATGATCTTCTTCTCAACCAAGTCTGAAAGATGCTCGTAAGGTCGCTGGGAGACAAGCTTTTGAGCTATTTCTTTATCTGCGCCGACGATATCGATGATATCTCTAGTAGTGGCTGAGTTGAGATCGACAGGTATGAAAGCAGCCACCGCACCACGCTTCTGCAAGTCCTGGAGTTTGTTCGGCTTGATGATGGCATTTTCGATGAGCTGTTGCAGAGCATAATATTGCCGCGCCGCGATCAGACGATCAACCTCACTTTCGGTGAAACCCAGTTGATGACCCAGTTCTCGACGCGACGCGGAATTGACGTTAATTTCGGATTGCCAACATTCAGCCACAGATGGAAGTTTTTCGCGCACCACTTGCCGAATCATGTCCAGTCCCTTATCAAGAAGAACTTGACAGCGTGCGATTTTTCGAGCCTGCGTTTCACCAGCGAGTTGCAGTTTTTCACAACACTCACGCATCGTCATTTCTTCGCCGACTATGGAGTTTGCAGTTAGCCCGAGGCCGAACATGCAATCGACGACGATGAGCGGTTCTTGCTGGTAATTTTTATTACCCAGCAATGATTCGAGTTGTTGTCTCAATTGATTGAGTTGTTGAACTTGTTCGCCAGACAATATTCTGTTTTCAGGGGCATATCGCGCATCATCAGCTGTGTTCTGACGTGGATCTTCTTGTTCAGGATCCAAATTCATGTCTTGCAACGTTGCATGTTCCCACTGCCACTCATCGCGGATATGATCGATGACAGCGTTGTGCACGGTGCGTTGCAAATAAGCAGGGAGCAAAACCTTGAAGCCGTCTTCGCTTTGCTGAAGGAGATGTTTGGCCAGGACGCCATCCATTTTTTGCGCAAGTTCAACAGCCACCGAAATCGCCTGTCCCTTTTGCAAATCAGGAGGCACCCGGCGTTGACTCCAGAAGCGTCGCAAATTCTGGTTGTTAGTAAGCATTTTGGATAGGACTGGTTGATAGTAATGATCCCTGACCAAGACCATCAATTGCTTTCGCCCATCGCCAAGAGCCAGCGCCTTCTTGTAAATTGCCTTGGCGCCGAGGCGTTCAAATAACTGAAAAGCCGAGACTTTTTCGGACTTACTACTCTCCACAACGCTGTCTAAAATAGGGGCCCAGTCGGGAGCCAGCTGTAGAATGACTTGTAGTTCAGTCGTGCTTTGAAGCATTATTGTCTTATCAGTGCCCACAATACGTCCCAATGATACGGTATTTCCCGTCCAGGACGCCATTGTGGCTCAACAAAGCTGTCAAAACTTCTACAAGATGGGTCTGGTTCCCTCGGATCTAGCGATCCGCCATGGCAGCTGTTGCCGTCACTTCGTCATGGGCGACAATCATGATGTGGGCAGCACTTACCCATCCCAGCCAGAGCAATATGCCAAGCATCCCGAGCATCGGATCAAAATGGAATGCCTTCTTGTCCGAACCTGAGGAGCTCGACTGCTCTTTCTTGCCAATGCTTTGGTCGAGGCGCCATAGTCCATAAATCAGACCAGCCACAGCCAGGCCAATCGCACCAGACCGGAAACTCCCAGCCATATTTAGATGAGCATAACTGCCCATGTATTCATAAAAAACGGCAAAGGGAACGAGAAAAGTGACTGGAATCCACCAAAATTTCACCCAAAAGGAATCTTTGCGCTGCTTCTTTTTGGGCGGAACATTCGTTAACAGGCTCGGTTCGTACGATTCAATCGCCTCGCCGCTGGTCAAATTCGCCTCTGAAAGTCCCATGCCATTGCTCCCAGACTCTGCGCCAGGCGGCGACAGAGAAGACTGAGGCTCTGTTAACTCGGGCGGCGGCTTGTTGTCCTCGGCTAAGTCGGGCAGCTTGCTGCTTAGATCCTTGGATAACTCAGACGTTAGATTCGGAGTTTCTTCGCTCATTAGTCGCTCCAGCCAAAACTTGCCACTTTCTTATATTCCCTATGCCGTATAGTTTTTGGCAGTCCCAAGCGTATAAAGTAAACTAAGCGAAGTTAAGAGATCCTTTCGTGTCCACTTCCCTTTCTCAATACAAACAACATGGACTGCCGGACAATCCGGAACGATTCGGGGCTTCGCTGGCCCACGTTATTACGGTTGAAAATGGTCAAGACGTCGTACTTGGACAAGCATGGTTAGCCGGTCCTGACACGCTAGTCACCTGTGCTCACGTGATCGAAAGGTACGCAAGCACACCTGGGTCCTTGATTGCAAAATTTCCCGCCTCAGGCAACGGTTACACTGTTCGCGAGGTGCGGATTCATCCTAAATTTACGCGAGCGTCAGACCAATTGGTTCGCTATGACGCCGCGGTCTTGACTGTTGAATTGCGCTATCCGGAGCGTGAAGCGAATCCACTGCCCATTCAGTACGACAAACATATTTCCGTTCATCAGGAATTATCAGCCGTCCGATACCCCGTGCACCTCGGCCAGTTCACCTCTTCGCCGAACCCGTTAGCCCAAATAGGTCGCATGCTCGGTCCATTGCGGAAGAACGACAGTTTCCACATTCTGCATGATTTAGCTTTGGCACCAGGTGACTCGGGTTCGCCGATTTTTGACGGCGATACGGTCGTAGCCCTTCACTGTGGTGATACAGCGACACTGCCTGGTTTGAATTTGCCAACCACTTCGATCCGCCTGGCACTGTGGATTGACGCCCTCAAAGAGCTGAACATCGAAGAGAACTTGGTGACCAGAAAACGCAGTCAACTGTGGAATGTCGCTCGGGCACTCATAGGCTTTTTCGGCGCTTTCTTCCTGGTCTTTGCTTGTGTTGCCTATTTCACTCTCAATAACAAGGTGGCAGATTGGGAAATTAAAAATCCGGCTCTTATGCCTTTGCAAGTCGTACTTGAGAAGCCATTCCAGAACTATCGATTCGGCGATACGCTGACAATGACTTTTAGAGTCGAGGAGCCTTGTTTTGTATATGCCTTTCTCGTCGGCAAGGATGACATGCCGATCTTGGTCCTACCTTCATTTGGTGAAAGAGAACAATTGACACCGGCTACGCCGCGCACAGTAAACACCGTCGCTGGTTCGCGAGATCCAATAAAGGTTGGACCGGCGCAACTGAAGCTGCATATATTCACCCTGAAAAGCTCAGAATTTCCTCTATACAGCGGCGATAAGGAAACAAAAGTAACCGCAACGATGTTAGCAAGGCGCATCATGAAATTAGCCAAAGATGACCCAACAACGGCATGGCATCTCGTGATGGATGTTCCATCGGCCGACGAAATTCCGACATTTGTGCTCAACTCTACTAAATCCAAATAGGGAAATGGAGCGCGGCTATTTTAGCCGCCTATGACGCGAAGCGCGCTCCATTTCCTAGTGTTTACGGAGCATCGACGGATAAAAAAAACCGCACTCCGGAAATGGAGCGCGGTTTTTGTTCAATACAAGTTGACTAGACGGTTGAATCAAGTCCCGATGGGTGTTTGTGAGAGAAGGAAAGTCGTTTTGCGACAACATCCCAATCCAAATTATTCATAAACGCATCGAGATACTTGCCACGATCGATGCCGTAATCAATCATGTAAGCGTGTTCGTAGACGTCAAGCACCAGGATTGGTATCAGATTGGCCGGCGACCACATATTGTGCATGTCCAAACCAAAGGCACTGAGGTGATTTCCTCGTGTGTTGTAGCCGATTACGACCCAACCACGCATACATTTCCCGGCAGCCTTCAAGTAGTCGATAAATTTACCGGTGCTGCCCCATCTCTCTTCAAGCGCAGCTTTCAAGTCACCAGTGGGTTCTCCACCTTTGCCGCCAAGATTGCCGAAGTAATATTCGTGATAGACAACACCATTTACTGCATAGCTTTCTTCAACCAACATTTCTCGAAGCGGCGCGTAAGTGGCGTTGGGACCAGCGAGATCAGGATCTTTCAACTTGCCGTTAAGCTCATTTGCTTTCTTGATATAGCCTTGATAAAGCGTTATGTGTTGGCTGATTTGGTTATCTGACAGTCCGGGCATTTTCTTGGCCGCCAAGGCGCTGAAATCTCTGGCTATATAAGGTGTCTCGCTGGTCGCTTTCGCACCGCTGGCAGCTTGAGCCAATGACACACTGGGACCAGCGAATGCCGGCGCTGCAGCCACCAATCCGCCGGCTGCCATGGCGCCCATGAGCAGGACTTCTCGGCGAGTAATTACTTCGCGATCGTTGATCACTTCATAATTACCGATGATTTCTTTTTTTGAGGACATAAAAATCTCCTATTTAAGGCAGGCGCAAAATGGATCTTAAGATCTAGATGAGTTGGAAGTTTTAGTTGCCAAGCGAATTAAAAATATCGATTGCTGATAAAGCGCATACACTCAGGCTGCCGTACGCGATATCTTTATGGGGTCCAGCTTATCCTAGGACAGTCTAGGCAGCAAGCTGCCCAAATTATCTTACGAACAATGAAACCCTAACATACTTCGAGCGTGATTATGACTCCAACCAAAACCCCACCTAGCAAGGATTCTGCCGACAACTCAACGGTGCATAAGCTCTTGAAACCAAGCGCCAGCTATAGCGTCACCTTGCGCTTGAAAATCAAAAACCTGCCGGGCATGCTAGGCAAAATCACATCAAGAATTGGCGAAGTCGGCGGCGACATCGGTGCTATCGACATTGCTGGTTTTGAGAAAGACCACATCATTCGCGACGTCACAGTCAACGTTCGAGACGAATCGCATGGCGAAGAACTGGTCAAGGAAATCGAAAAGAT
>PLXC01000036.1:3378-3614 GCA_003151275.1 Candidatus Melainabacteria bacterium | reverse complement strand
ACTTCTAAAGGAGTGCGACCACGTTGTGGTTGGCGGTTAATCTATGGGTGCTCTCCTTTCGTTGAAGCTGGCGATCGACGAGCCTAGGGTGAGTGGCATCGTCTTACTCTCCACCACAATCAAATATGACGGGAAAACATCAACGCCCTTAAAGGTATTTTTGCCTCTAGTCGATATCATCCCCTGGCTCGGAAATAACTGCTATTGGACAGAATCTCCGCCTTATGGTTTGAAAG
>PLXC01000036.1:0-3316 GCA_003151275.1 Candidatus Melainabacteria bacterium | reverse complement strand
ATTTGCGAAGAAAGGACGTGGCCGCCTACATAGCTCGTTTCGTCGCTAAAGCAAGTTGGGATGTTCAGCAGAGCAGGAAAAGCAACGCAATGGCTTCTGGTCAGAAATAACTACTTCTCAAAATGGAGTACACGCATCTTGCGTGCATCAAATTGCTCAAGTTAGCCCAAATTCTGGACGCATGCAATCTTATGTCCTAACTAATTGGAAACGGCTTGAAAATTATTTTCGCCAAGTTTCATAAGAAACTCACTTCGAGCGGGTTAACCTTAAGGTCAAAGTCGGAGAATGAAATCAGCATAAATAGGGGATGCGGATATGTTAAGACGCGAAGACGTCCAGACAGACAAGAAATCAAGCGAGGCATCTGCTGACTCGCCATGGACAGATGCAAAAAAGATGGCGTACGAAATCAAATCTCATGAGGACGGCGCACGCCGTACAGAAAGCCAAGTTGACCTTGCGGCTAACATTACCGCAATTCAAAACGAGGTTGCTGTCTGCAACCAAAAAGGCTACGATTTCGCCATTTCAGTTCTAAATGAATTGCGCAGTAACGATCTCAGAACGCAGGAGCTACCCTTTATTGAGTTGACCGATGGACGCTTAAATTTACGCGATAGTAAGTCACTTCAGAAGCAAGTCCAGGTAGAAACAACCAGCAAGCAGGCTGTTTATGATAGAAATAATGCGCGTTTGCTCAGAGAATCGCTTGGTTTACCCAATGATGCTAGAGATTTAGATGTGCAAGCTGCGTTGATGGGACTTAACGGAAAATCGAGATAAACATGGAAGATAAAAGACGCGTGAAATTTACCATGAGAGACTTGTATCACATTCTATCACCGCATTTGGTGCAAACGACGAGCAGAACGTATCGAGCCAATCGGCTCACTGAGCCAGCAGTCCTTACACTACCGACGATGAAGACTGGTTGAGCATTGCATTTCTGCACCGTTGATAGGGAGGCAAGGAACCTGTCAGTGCCCCTACATATAGTGGCAGATCTGGATCCCTATAGTAAAGGTTAGGTTTCCTATTTAAATCTAGAACTTCTTTGTAAACGATTCAAGTTGTTGTACTGTGCCGTTGAACCGATCCACTGCCCTTCACACAGTATAATTTGCAGGCTCCGCTTGTTTGCAAACTTATAGGTTTCCATGAGTTCCGGATTAAAAATCGTAATTGCGACGAGTCTGCTTGTCTGGTGGACTTGCACGAAAGACGGGCTCGCGCTTGAGTCAAGATTTTACGACCTAAAAACCGATCCGGCAGAGTGCGAAGAGATAGACGAATTTTGTCATAACGCAGATAAAAAGCTTGAGTTCGACAAAGAGGGTAACCTCAGTATCTGCGACTTAAAGTACGGACACCAGAATTTGACATTCGAAGAAATTAGTCAGGTACTTAGGTCAGAGCCTCAGAAGAGGTCCTTGATGATTTTCTTTCAGAGTCCTTACGGTCTCACAAAACCCGCACCACCTTAGGAGCCGTACGCCAGAGCATTCAAGCGGAAAATCCGCGAGATTAGGCCTTTTCTTCAACAATTGGGATACAAGCGGATTCTCATTTATACACTAGATCCGCGCCATCTCAATCCAATCAATGGTTATTATCTCCTGGCTGATCGCAAGTACTAATGATCGAGCAAGTTTATTTTTTCGCTGTATGCGTTGCAGCAACCGCACTTTTGAATTAACTGTTCGCCCGCTTGAAGTTTTCGGCGACCGCCAAAATCAGCATCGAGTCTGATCGCTCCCGCTCGCTCTGCATCTCCAGACTAGTAGCACGGGTTTTTCAGTTCGGCGTTTTGCAATTAATTTTCCATTTNNTTTTGGGCAGATCCTAATATCACCAGTCATTTCCTTGCGGTGGACAGAAAACCACTGTTTACACGGTTGCACCGGTCCGTTTCTGTCGACTATAGGCGACAATTAGCACCATATATGATAGCAATTACCCGATTGCCACCGTTGACGGTGCTCCACTATCTACAGCATCATCAATAATTTTTATCTGGCACTATTAATGGTGCTTCAGAATAGCCAAGGAAGAAGTTCGAATATTAAGATGATGCGGCGACTGTTTGAAGGAATTCAACGCAAGAGAATATTGGGATTTTACAAGCTGCGGCTACAAGATCGTTGAAGTGCTCACGGTTGCCTGAAAGAATGACGTCTGGATTAGCTCCAATGGCGGCTGCAAGAACGTGGATATCAGCCTTGTGTCTCATTTCAAAAATGAACTTTTCGTGGGTAGCTCGCACTAATTCAGGTGTCGGATCCGGCAGCACAATCAACTTAGTCAGTTGTTGCATGTTATGGAATTCATTGATTAAGGTATCGAGGTTGCGCTCGTTATTTCGACACTTTTTCAAGATGACATTCTCAACATCTTTGATGACCAGCTGGCAGGTGGTTATTCGGTAGACCCCTTGAATTACGAGGTCGATAACTACAGATGCTGCTGATGCTGGTAGCAGAAGATCCTCCACGAGAACATTAGAATCCACGAATAGGAGGGACCCTGATGCGAAGCTCATCCACTAGCCAGGTCTGGAAATTCGGTGTTGAAACGCTCTTCTTTCGAGCGTTCAAGCTCTTCGGTCAATTCGTCAATGGAGACACCAGCATTCCTTAGTGCGTGCTGAGCGCGTTGCCTAATCTGGTCGGCTAACTCGTTTTGCGGCATAAGAATGAGGCAATTACCGATTACAATCTCTCTTAGTGCCGCGCCCTTTTGTAAGCCAAGCTGTTTGCGCGCCGCGCTGGACAGAGTAACCTGCCCCTTACTTGTCACAGTGATGGTTCTTACTTTGCCTGGCATCAAGCTCCCATAATTTCCTTACTCTTCTGTATTTTAGCGGCTTTGCGGAAAACAGGCAAGCGAAGGTTATCGTTGTGAGGCGACACATGATTGGCTAATTTTCAAAGTGCATAGGGTGGCACATCGAGCCTTTCTGCCATGGTTAGAAATGTGCGGCGTTTATGCCGAGTTCGGCATAAGAGAAGTACTTTTTTGTCAGCAGTAGAACGGCTTGAGCTGCCTTACTACGTATTGAAGAGATTAGCCAACCACACAGTGACTTCAGACACGATGGCCCCCTATAGGATTGCTTGGTTTATTGAATATAATGGCGCCCCTTATTTGATATCAGAAGTTGTTGGTGCAGGGCGGCTAGACTCTTCGGACTCTTCAGGATGCGCTGCCAAAAACACTTTTAGATCGTCGTCCAACGTTGACCAGGTAACGTCTCGCGTTGCAATCGTATAAAGTTTGTGGAAAATCGGGTTGCTGTGTTTGCAATAGTTGGTTA
>PLXC01000090.1 GCA_003151275.1 Candidatus Melainabacteria bacterium | reverse complement strand
TTTTGAACGGCATCGAGCACGATTTCAACGACGGATTTGTCGTGCTGGTCCCCGCCGGAACCCGCCACAACATTATCAATACCGCAGCAGATAAAGCGATGAAGCTATATACCGTTTACGCTCCGCCCAACCATAGAGACGGCGTCGTCCACAAAACGAAAGCAGACGCAGAATCCGACAAAGAGCACTTTGACGGAAAGACGACAGAAGCGTAGGAGCGAGCACGAACAGCTAATACAATTGAGAACTTGCATCAATGCTTTGCTTTGGCAAATCGCCGCAAACCATCAAGAAACGCTGGTTCTATAATGCACACGCCGCCCTCGCAAGAGCTGTAACCATCTGAGATGGCGGCCCTTCGCGTTCGCTAACTTTGGCGCCCCTACGACGCAGATTGAAAGACAAGCCCGACGAAGAGTCGGACTTGCTTAGCTCTACTGCAGCGGTATGGGGCTCAGTTGCTCATTTGCTTAGAGGCGGCATGATAACGTCGTCAAGAACGTGGATGACACCGTTGGAACAGGGAATGTCGGTTGTCGTCACGAGAGCCTTATCGGCATAGACATCATTATCCTTAGTGGTGATTGTAATGGAGTGACCTTCCAGTGACTTCAACTTGCAGCCTTTTCTAAGCTTCGCTTCATTGATCTGGCCAAATACAATATGGTACTGCAGTACTTGCTTCAGTTTTTTCTTGTTAGCCCACAGACTCTGTTTGTCAGCATCCGGCAATTTTTTGAACGCTTTGTCACTAGGCGCGAAGAGCGTGTAAGGACCGTTATTCTTAAGGGTTTTGTCTAGTTCGTATGCTTCTTGCAATCCGTCCAAAAATCGAAAACTGTGTGACATCATTATCTTTCAATGTGTTGATGATGTCATTTTCCTTGCGCTGGAAACCTGCTTTCTCTTTGAATTCCTGGGTCTTGCGGCGATTACATATTGCTGCTCAGAACTCGCATTTGCTTGAGAAAGGACAGGAAGCGGGTTGAAAGCAACTAATGCTAAGGCGCCGGTTGCAACTAGTCTGATATTTTTCATCGAAAACTCCGTTAGTGGCGATAACTGCAATTTGCTTAGCGAAGAAGTTTACACCAAGTCACATGGATGGCAATACGTCTTTCGGTCGATCTCAGTCTACGTCCATATTACGATTCGGATCAGCCAGAGAAATGACAGAGTAGACAACATGACGCAAGTTCTCCAGAGAGAGAGACCAGGGATGGTTCCTACCGTGAGCAGCACTGGTCCTGCGAGCAACTAGTTCAACATCAAAGAGACAAATACAAAGAGGAATAAAATAGTGAGTACTGGACGGACTGATCGCCTCATGCACAAAGACAACGTGAGTCGAAGCTTCTTAGTTCAGCTGGCTAGAGATATCTTGCTCAGTGTATCCATCTCGACGCTGCCACCCGCGTTTTGCCTGACGTCAGGCATCGTTTTTAACGAGTCTGGTACCACCATTAGTGCGCTAAACCATAAGCTGGAAGCGGCGACTTATCGAAGCGAAGCGCCAACCGCAAAATCACATCTTTCAATCATCAGTGCGGAAGGCCGCATCGAACAATCTGAGAATACGTCCTTTCATGTGCATGCCATGCTTCCTGGCAGCATCTGTGAGGACAACGCCGTCATTGGAAAGTATTATCGCAAAGGTGATTTGTTGGCCCTGATGGAGAGCGCCGAACTAGTGAGGCAGAGTGTCGACTATTTAACGCGCCGGGAACTGCTTGAAATGAGCATCAGGAAAAGAGAATCTGCAAGCCGGGTGGCTAAATCAGACCTCGAGCGGATCCGAAAGCTTGTAAAAGAAGGCATCGCAGCCGAGAAAGACCTCAAGCAAGCAGAGGAGGATGTTCGTACCGCCACCGAAGATATCGAGGATCTTAACGAGCAGCGGATGCGCCTGGAAAAAGAGTGTCAAACGCTTACAACCATGTATGGTATCAAGTTGCTGGACCCAAAACAGAAAACTTCACCCAGCAAGCTGCCTCTTAGAGCACCCAACAGTGGAGTTATCGTAACAAAGAATGTCAGTCTCGGTGATCGGGTAAACCCTGACGAAGCAGCTTATGTGGTGGCAGCTATTAGCGACGTAAATCTAAAAATTGTCTTGCCCATTGCTGACCGGCACCGGGTTGATATTGGTCAACAAGTTAGTTTTTCGTGCCAGCAAATTCCCAAGAAAACCTTTGCTGGCAGCATCGATACCGTAACGTTTTCAATTGATCCCTCACGCCAAGATTTCTCGGTCACTGTCACTCTAAAAAATCCACAAGCAGTGCTTAGACCGGGCATGACCGGGCAAGCAAAAATATCTGTCAAATAATTCGCAACGGAGATTCATGGCATGGTTGCATCTGCAGCTCAGAAAATAGATGTCGTATCGGTAAAAGGATTGTCGACTGCCGAGGCCACAGGATTACTGCAATCAATCGGGCCCAATGAACTGGGCGCCAAGCGTAAATCCTGGCTTCTACAAGAGATTCTGCCACTCATAACCAGCCCGCTGGTCCTCATCTTGCTGGTCGCCTCTGGGGTGTCAGCCTGGTTGGGCGAAATAGTCAACGCCGTATTAATTGCGCTCATGGTAATTCTTAGCGCCTCTATAAACTTTGTCCAATCGTATCGCTCGAATCAGGGCGTAGAAAAGCTCCGTGCCAAGGTCGCATTAACTGCCACGGTATTTAGAGACGGTGTCTGGCAACAATTGGTGCGCTCGGTTATTGTGCCAGGAGACCTGATCAAATTATCGGCCGGTGATCTTGTTCCGGCCGATGCTCGTTTGATCAGCGCTCGCGACCTGCACGTCAATGAGGCTTCTTTGACCGGAGAATCTCTGCCGGTTGAAAAACTAAGCACTCCAAGGGCAGGTGAGCAGTTTGGAGAGCCTGTTTACCTCGGTTCGTCTGTGGTCAGCGGCTTTGGTGAAGCCGTCGTCACCGCCACTGGCAATCGCACCAATTTCGGTGGCATTGCGCGGCAGCTGGCAATGCATGCGCCTGAGACGGAATTTGAAAAAGGCACACGCCAGTTTGGTGTGCTAATCATGAAAACAGTTCTCTTCCTGGTAGCGTTTGTCTTCTTGGTCAGTGCCATTCTTCATCGTGATGCATTGCAATCGTTGTTGTTTGCGGTAGCCCTGGGAGTTGGTCTGACTCCAGAGTTCCTTCCCATGATCATGACTGTGACCCTGGGGCAAGGCGCCATGCGCATGGCGCGCTACCATGTGATCGTAAAACATCTGCCTGCGATTCAAAACCTGGGCAGCATGGATATTCTTTGCTCTGATAAGACTGGCACACTGACAAGTGGAGAGACCGTCGTTGAGGATCATGTTGACTTAGAAAGCAAGACCAACGAACGCGTGTTTCTTTTGGCATATCTCAACTCAGCTCATGAAACCGGCGAGACTAACTTGCTCAACAAGGCGATTTTAGAGAAGGCTGCCGGAAATCCACTGGATTGGGCAATTCTTGATCACGACCACCCAGCTGTTGAGAGTTACCACAAGCTTGATGAAATTCCCTTTGACTTTGAACGGCGACGACTTTCGGTCGTCGTTCAGACCGGAGATCACCGGTGGCTAATCACGAAAGGCTCTCCAGAAGCTGTTATTGAGGTGTCTTCTCGCTGCGAAATTTCCGGACAAACAGTGCCGATGAGCCCGGAGGTGCTGCAGCAATGTCAAAAGAAATTTCAAGATTTAAGCTCTCAAGGACTGAGAGTGCTGGCAGTCGCGTGGCGAGACATTGATGCCAAGCCGTTATACGAAGCCACTGATGAAAAGGATCTGGTTTTGGTCGGGTTCATTACATTCAGCGACCCCCCAGTGCCGGAAGCCGCTGAATTGATCAAGAATCTAAAAAGTGACGGCGTCAGAGTCATTATTCTGACAGGAGACAATGATCTCGTTACCCGACACGTTTGCGAGCACGTCGGACTACCGGTTGAGAACATCACATTGGGACCTGAACTTGAGCACATGACAGACTCAGCGCTTTCTCATGTGGTTGAGACCACTAGCGTTTTTGCCCGACTCAAGCCTGCTCAAAAGAACCGCATCATCCTTGCCCTGAAAAGCAGAGGGCATGTTGTCGGTTTTCTCGGAGATGGCATCAACGATGCACCGGCTTTACATGTTGCCGACGTAGGCATCTCAGTGATGAACGCCAGCGACGTTGCCAAAGAATCTGCTGAGATCATTTTATTGGAACCAAGTCTTAAAGCCATTCACGAGGGCATACTCGAAGGACGGAAATCGCTTGCCAACGTTCTCAAATATCTTCTCATGGGTACGAGCTCTAATTTCGGCAATATGTTCAGCATGGCTGGCGCGTCGATGTTTTTGCCATTCCTGCCTATGTTGCCAACGCAGATATTGCTGAACAACTTCTTGTACGATCTAGCACAAGTCAGTATCCCGACTGACAATGTTGATCGATCATTCATTCAGCGTCCACAACGATGGAACATATCGCTCATTCGAAAGTTCATGCTTTATGTCGGGCCGATCAGCTCGGTTTTTGATTTCCTGACGTTCTACCTCATGTTGCAGGTGCTGCACGCTAATGAACGAATATTTCACACGGGCTGGTTTGTTGAATCTCTGGCTACGCAAACTCTTGTGCTCTTCGTTATCCGCACCGCTCAAGCGCCCTGGAAGAGCACGCCGAGCCTGCCTCTGACAATTACCACTATTGGTACCGTGGTGGTTGCCGTACTCCTGCCCTTCAGTCCCGTAGCCGACGTGTTGGGATTCAGTCCGTTGCCGCCGATATACTTCGCAGCACTCTTCGCGATGGTGGTTCCGTATCTTGTGTTGGTTGAGCTTATGAAGCGAAAGCTCTTCCATTCCCTTTCCTGATTCGCGGAATCGCCATAAGCATCATTGAACGGAGACCGTCAACATCACTCGGGTCGGGATAAAGAATCAGCACCGGGAATGATCTAGTCGATTTTGGCCCAATTGAGGCAGGCA
The DNA here is from genome assembly GCA_003151275.1 of Candidatus Melainabacteria bacterium. The sequence goes on along the minus strand of PLXC01000090.1, from coordinate 1,974 downwards.
AAAGAAGTTAGAACTTTAGAGCTCAATGATGCCGTTCTCTGGCTGCGGCACGGCCGTTACCACCAATTCGTGTGGATTCACTTCCACAAATTCTTTGAACCTTGCTGTAAAACTGCCCTCGTGCTGCTAGAAAAAAGATCCCCCGACTTGTGACCGTCTTGATGCTTTATCTAATGGCTGGACTCACATATGGCTTGGTCGGCGCACTATTGATACCGGCCATTCAGGAGCAATGGCAAAAACTCTTTGCTAATCTTCCAGGATACCTATCTGGAATCGACCACTTGTATCAACACGCGTTGAATATGGCCGGAAACAAATCAGATGCATTGGCAGTAGAAGTTCAAGATGTGCAAACATTACTACTCAAACTTCTTCGGCAAACTTTCGATATGAGTGCCGGAGTTGTTGGACTTGTTCTGAACGTAGTATTGATCCTCTTCCTTTCTGGTTACTTTGTGATCGAGGCTGACAGGATTTGGTTTGCCATCTTAGAATGGTTGCCTGAACGTGCAAGACCGAAAGTCGCACGGCTCATAGAATCGTTGGCAATGAGGATGGGTGGGTATGTTCGCGGGCAGCTACTTGTAGCGCTTGGCGTCGGCGCGTTTCTTGTCACTGGCTTCACTGTTTTAGGTCTGAAGTATGCGCTTTTGCTAGGCATCCTCGGTGGCATGCTCAACCTTGTGCCATACATCGGTGCTTTTATTGCCACAGCATGCGCGGTTGTAGTGGCTTTCAATCAGGCACCGCTATTGGCGGGTGCTGTTCTTGTTTTCTACGGACTCGAGCAGTGGGTCGAAAGCAGTTTCTTGGTTCCGCATTTTTTGGGTAAGCATGTGGCTCTACATCCCCTGGTCGTGCTTCTTGCAATACTATTCGGCGCCGCTCTAATGGGAATACCGGGCGCTTTAATAAGTGTGCCTATCACATCCGCTGCTATTTTCCTCGCTGAGGAATTTTACTTAAAACCATCAAGGCAGTCTAATGCTGATAGCAGCAAAACCCAAGCAGAATCATTAAAAGTGACCGAAGAAAACGCAGCTTAATGTATATTCCAGGAAAAGCGTTTACCTTTGCAAGTCTAAAAACTTACCACTATGGGCCGATGCGTAAGCGATCGAAAACCAATAGATTTATCTGGGGCGACTCGTAAGGAAGGCGTGTATTGATGAGAGTATTGATTGCTTTAGACGGTTCTGAATTTAGCCAGGCCGCCCTGGACTCGGTGACAAATCGAACTTGGGCAGGTGGTTCTGAATTTTTGTTGTTTACGGTAGCTGAGCCTTTCCTTGGCGATCTGGGTGGCATGATCCCAGATGATGAGAAGCAGTGTCACATGGATTTGCTCGACGCTCAGGTAAAAGCTGTAAAACTGCTAATGCATCCACACAAAGTAACGGGTGAAGTCGGAGAAGGCATTGCTTGCGATGAAATCGTGAAGACAGCTTTGCAGTGGCATGCGGACTTCATAGTGATGGGTTCGCGCGGACGCAGTGGTCTCGACCATTTTTTCTTAGGCAGTGTTGCTGAATCGGTGGTAAACAAATCACCGTGTTCAGTCGAAGTAATTAAAGCACCGCTGCGTAACGCTGTGCTCGGTAATCCGTAAGGATGGGTTTGTGCTTTTCATGCAAATGATCTTAGTGCTTGAGGTGAACCAGCAGCAGGTGAGCATGTGATTTCGCTCGGGACATCACAGATCGTGGGCAATCTTGGGCGGAAAGGCTGCCCGCAAGGCGTTAAGCACCGAGCAAAGAAAGAGGATGTCGGTCCCCAATGAACGATGTGTGCACCTGGATTTTGGCAGGGGGAATTGCAGCGTTAATCGCGGTTGGCCGTCTCGACGAAGGAAGGTCGAGTTTATGTGTCAAGGATGTTGCGGCGACGAGGCGCTACCATCTTTTTCCTTAGATGAAGAGACTTGGGCTTTTGCGACGGCTCGGCTATTTGCCTTTGCCTTTGCCTGTCGAT
>PLXC01000017.1 GCA_003151275.1 Candidatus Melainabacteria bacterium | reverse complement strand
CCAGAGGTAAGTAGCCAGTGGAACACCGCCGAAACGAGTGTTCCAGATATGAACACGCAATTGCAAAATGCGGAGACGAATGTGCCAGAGGTAAGTAGCCAGTGGAACAAGGCTGAGACTAGTGTTCCAGATATGAACACGCAATTGCAGAATGCGGAGACAAATGTGCCCGAGGTCAGTAGCCAGTGGAACAAGGCTGAGACTAGCGTATCCGATATGAACACACAACTGCAGAATGCGGAGACGAATGTGCCAGAGATAAGTAGCCAGTGGACCGACGCCGAAGCCAGTGTCCCTGAAGTAAGCACACAATGGAAATCTCCAGAGTTCAGCTGTCCAGACGGGAGCACCAAATGGGATGGACAAATGAGCGCCCTGCCCGACGTTGTTAGTCAATTGGCAAATTCTGATCAAACTATTCCGGACGTCGGCTCACAACTTGCACCATCTTCTTCAAACGTTCCCTCGCTTGGAGACTTTGCCAGTCCTAAGTTTAGTTTCTCATTTGAAGATCACTTAAACACCAGTTTCTTACCGGCAGATCCTGCCGCTCAGAGCGCTGCGACCGTGGCAAACTGCCCCAAATGTGGTGCCGTCAAAAATGAGAGCTTTTCATTTTGCTTGGCGTGTGGGCAGGCGTTCGAGTAGCTTTGACGCGCCTCAGCATTTCATCTTTATAGAGTGCCACTATTGATGCTCTCAGTGCCGCTGTGAAAGTGCTCGCATCGAATACTTCGAAGAAAACGAAGTCATACAACCTCGATGAATTTCTCCCTAGTACTCCGGTCGAATTGTTTAAACTTTTCATCAAAGAGATTGAACTTTTGTTGCTCATAACTCGTATTAGTTTTTAGACGAGCGAGCGCAGGAGAACAAATATGTTTGCAAGAATTTTTTCTGGAGGTCTCACAGGTATTGACGCTTACTGCATTGAAGTGGAGTGTGACTGCGGTCCCGGCATCGGTCAAATTAGTCTGGTTGGCTTGCCGGACGCTTCAGTAAAAGAGGCACAAGATCGTGTCCGTTCAGCAATAAAAGCTTGTGACTTCTTCATGCCGTACGCAAAAAGATGGATTGTCAATTTAGCCCCAGCTGATACGAGAAAGGAGGGACCTTCTTTTGATTTGCCAATTGCAATTGGCATTCTTGCCTCCAGCAATATGTTGCCAACAACCCATTTGTCCAAATTTTGGATTGTCGGAGAGCTAGGGCTGGATGGCTCTGTAAGACCGGTATCTGGTGTGCTGCCTCTTGCTATCGCGGCGAAGAGTTATGGAGCTATGGGAATTATTCTGCCGCAAGATAACGCCGAGGAAGCCGCTCTTATCGAGGGCATTAAGGTGTTTCCGGTCTCCCATCTTAAACAGGTTTGTCAGCTGATTGCTGATCCTGATTCGGGTGTCGTCATGGAATCAGAGCCGCGTAAAGTATTCAAAAACAATCAAATGCAACAACGGTCCGTACTAGACTTCTGTGAAGTGAAAGGCCAATCTAACGCTAAGAGAGCATTGGAAATAGCTGCTGCTGGTAAGCACAACGTTTTGATGGTCGGACCTCCAGGTTCAGGCAAATCTATGCTGGCTCAACGACTGCCCGGAATAATGCCACCATTGTCTTTTGATGAGGCGCTTGAACTGACGAAGTTGTATAGCGTCGCTGGTATGTTGCAGAACAAGACGTCCCTTGTTCTCGAACGACCTTTTCGCAATCCACACCACAGTGCTTCCGCTGTCGGTCTAGTGGGTGGTGGGACCGTGCCGCGTCCTGGAGAAATTTCGTTGAGTCATATGGGCATTCTTTTTTTGGATGAGCTTACCGAGTTTCCTAGAACGCATTTAGATACACTCAGACAGCCGCTGGAGAGCGCAAATGTCACCATCAGTAGAGCCACGCAAACACTTACTTTTCCAGCCTCTTTTTTACTTGTTGGCGCATGTAATCCATGTCCTTGCGGATACAAAGGTGATAGTGTCAAATACTGCTCCTGCACTCCTTATCAAGCCGATCGTTATTGGGGACGGCTTTCCGGACCATTTCTCGATCGTATAGACTTGCACGTCGAAGTGTCTCGCTTGCAAGAGACCGAGTTGGCCAGCACATACAATGCCGAAACATCTGAGGCAATTCGGCTGCGAGTAATGAGAGCCGTGGAGGTGCAGCAGGAAAGATGTGGAGAGAACCAATTTGTCTTTAATGGGCAGATGGGGCAAAGGCAGTTATCGAAGCACTGCAAAATCGACGAAACCTCGCGGCTAATGCTAGCTCAAGCCGTAAATTCGCTCGGTTTGTCCGCGCGTGCCTATGATCGCGTCTTGCGGATAGCCAGAACCATCGCAGATTTAAGTGCTCATGAAAATATTGAGCCGCTAGATCTAGCAGAGGCGATTAGATACCGAAGCCCAGTGCGGTCGCCTTAACTGGCGTAGGCAGCGTGACGGCTTTTTAGCTGCTGTCGTTTCAGAGTAGTCAGCGCTCGTTGCGATACGTATGGATTGTGATTCTCAGAGAGCCAAACGAGGAAACGATAAGGTGTCCTTGGATCTTCGGCGAGACCATACCAAATGTCTATTGGCCCAGTAGTGTCGAAAGAAGCATGCTTTAATTTGGGCAGCTGATTCGATGCAGGCTGATTCGATGCAGGCTGATTCGATGCATTTGTAGATAGTGCAGGACCATTGTTGAAAGAAATTGGAATGACTGCACTCAGTGCAGTTGCGTCTGTTTTAGGAGAAAAGTCTATCTTTGCGCTGCGCCGAACGATCATTGACTGCAATTGTTCTTCCAACACATGAAGGTTATAGAGCAGACTTGTCACTTGCTGCCGATGTCCTTGTGTTCCAAACTCTCTTTTGCGCTCAGCGGATCCACGGGTTGCTTTGTTGATATCGCCTAAATAGGTCATCAGAATGGTGTCCCCGCTTTGTTGCGTGTACCTGCTGAGCGAAGCATTCTTATGTTTGACTCGTCTGGACGCGAACAAGGCTTTTTCTGCCAATTCAGTTTCGTTGCCGAGGGCGGCGTTAAACTCGCTAACATCCCCACAATCGTGCCAATAGGATAAGCAAAGCCCTTCTTTCTTAGACAGCCGTCCGAGCTCAGCGAGCTTCGGATACATCATTGTCCCTTTTGCTTTGAACTCCGGATAGTGCTTTCGGATAGATAGAATGCGCTTTAGGTTTTGACTGATGTTTACGCTGGAGCGCACATACCTGTCGTTTTCTACGTTTCGTAAGTCAACTTCTATCGCTTTGATTAGTGGCCCTAACATTCAGTAACACTCTCTTGGTAACTAGGGTAGGACGGTGACTCCTCAAATTTTGTTGCGTTCACCCTTTTAACAGTTTTCGGCTGGGTGTTGCATTGACATTCCGAAGGTTATCCAGAGTAGACTTGTCAAGATTAATGGGAAGAAATGAAAAAAATAGTCGAATCGCCCCTAATATCTATGTTTAAGCCGTTTGAACAATATATCTAAGCCAACGGGGATTTGATCGATGGGCATTAAGCTGAACGCATCTCAACCAACTAATAAGACAGATTTTGTCATTGGCAGTGAAAGTCGAAAGGTGCTAACCAACAAGATTCTCGAGAACTTAAGCGGCGCTGGAAGTAAAGGCTACTTTCCATCCAGCCTTAACCATGAATACAAGTCTTGGAGCATTTCGCGAGAGCTTGAGATACCATCAGTCAGCCAGATAGCCGAATCCAATGAGATGAAAATGATTGAAGGCGCCAATTCATCCGCGTCTTTACAAAACGACCCTTTCGCTTCAGCGATACAGCAATCCAGCCACACGCAGGATAGTTTTGCTCAAGCTATGGGCTACTCGGAACCACAGGCTTATTTGGCAGGTCCAGGCAATGGGCAAGAAGAGAGTTTTGGACAAGAAGGGAGCTTCGGACAAGAGCAGAGCTTCGGACAAGAGCAGAGCTTCGGACAAGAGCAGAGCTTTGAACAAGAACAGAACGTAGGACAAGAATCAGGAGATCAGCGAGAACCAGATTTCGGATCAAGCTTTGCTCAGGAATTCGGTTACGGACAAAAGAGTTCTGAACATGCGCAAGAATCAATTCCTGAGCCTAACTGCTCACCTGAGTTCAATTGCATTCAAGAACCTGTCGCGGAATTAAGCTCGAACCAAGTTCAAACGGCACCCGAAGTTCGATTGGATGCGCCCCCACCTTGGAGCGGTCCAATCATTGAAACACACGCTCCCGTGGTAGTTAGCACCTTGCACAACATTCAAGAACCAAGTACGGAAATTTGGAGCGAAAGCCCTTGGGCGGGTCCAGTTTTAAATGACCAACCCGCTGAAACATCTGTGCAAGAGAAATCTTTGGGCGGCAATTTGCTCCCGTCGTGGATGTCGGATATGAGTTCCGAGGCAGAAGCCACCGCAGACGATGCCATTCAAGCACCCGCACCGGAATCGTTGGTTGCTGAACCTAGCCTGCAATCGCAAATTGAGCAATCCGTTGGCCTTGAAGTCTTTCTTAACTCTATACCTGATGATGAGTTCGTCGTGGACAACGATGTTATGCGCAGTCTCTTCACACCGTCAAATGCAGTCAAGGTAAGCGAGGCAAAGGTAGAGTACTTTGCAAATTACAAAGTTGATGACCTTGTCGAGATCGACGTTAGTCCAATTGCTCAAGCTGACACTCAAATAGAAATCTCTCAAACTATTAGTGCGTCACAGGCTACAGCTTCTGATACTCAGTTTGAAGCAATGCAAAAAGCTTACGCAATGTTGGATCTAAGCCCGATGCCACCATCGCAAAATAACGAAGCATTGTTCGACATGATCGAAAAGGCTACGCCCGACGTTCCTCCCTCCTCCGTTGAGTCGGAACTCCAGAAAACTGAAGCGGGCGAAATTAAGAAGCTCGCAACTATATCGAGAACACAACGTGGCACCATTGAAATGGCCATACACGCCAATGGGCGACAGATCAAACCCCGATATAACCTTTGCGGCATGCTGACCCGTGTGGAAATAAGTGACGGCACGTGTTTGGTTTTGTCAGACGAAAAGAGCACGTGGGAGATGACAGATAGCACGGGCAAAGTAATGACTAGAGAGATTAGGTCGGTAGCTTTCGATAAGCACGGCAACTTAATCTATGTCACCAATAATGGTGGCACCACCACGCTTAAATTAGACGGCACTGTTGAAACGAAATTCGCCAAAACCGGCCCGGAAGCGGCGGCTACTGGAACAACTATCGACCAGTCCAATGCCACAGCTAAGGCTCAACCCGATTTTGGTTCCGAACTTGTACAGACTGCGCTAGGTGTGGAGAATACGAGCCTCGCGTGCGTCGGAACACAAAATACTGCTTTTGAAACACCGATTGTTGAACGTGAGACAGCAGCACCAATGCCAAAAGCAACACCGAGTTCAAAAGTCGCAGCCAAACCAAAGGTAGCAGCCAAACCAAAGGTAGCAGCCAAACCAAAAGTAGCAGCCAAACCAAAAGTAGCAGCCAAGGCGAAAGCCAATCCCGTCAAGAACCGAGAGTCTAAACCTAAAACTGAAGCCAAAGTTGTAGCGAAAGAAACCGGCAAACGTTCCAAGAGCCGGTCCAAATCCGAAGTTAAAACTGAAGCAGCAGCCAAGAGTCGTTCATAGCTAATTTTTGGTTTCGAAGAATGCATCGTGAAGCTGTCTTATCGCCAGGTCAGCTTGCTCCTCTGAAACCACGAAACTCAAGTTGATGTCTGACGCCCCACCCGAGATCATGATGATATTGATATTCCTCAGGGCATCAAAAACTTGACCGGCTATGCCGCTCTTCTCGCGAAACTGGCGTCCGACAACGGTCACGATAGCGACGTTCGATAAGACGCGCACCTCACCGTGTTCGGCCAAGTCCGTTGATATTTTTTCCAAGGTATCTGTTCTATCTGTGGTCACCGAAACCGAAACCTCCGAAGTGGAGATCAAATCGATGGAAGTTTGATGTTTGTCGAACACTTCGAAGACGCGAGTCAAAAAGCCATGAGCCATCAGCATCCGAGGTGAAGTGATGAAGAAGGCACTGATCCCTTTTTTGGAAGCGATAGCGCAAATTAAACCAGTGGCGTTGACGCTTGCTTTAATAATGGTGCCTGCAGCTTCCGGCCGCAACGTGTTCAAAATTCGCACCGGAATGTTTTTATCCACAGCCGGAGCGATAGTCAGCGGGTGCAAAACTTTGGCACCAAAGTATGCAAGTTCCGACGCTTCTTGAAATGACACTTCTGAAATGACAAAAGCGTCTTTCACAACTCTTGGATCGGCTGTCATCATCCCATCAACGTCAGTCCAGATCTGGATCTCACTGGCATCCAGCGCTACTCCGATTACTGATGCACTGAAGTCTGAGCCACCTCGACCAAGTGTGGTGCTAGCACCATATTCGGTAGCGCCAATAAAGCCCTGCGTAATTACGAGGTTCCCCGAATTTAATATCGGACCCAGTTTTTCTTTCGCTTTTGGTATCAACTTTGCCCATAACGGATTGGCTTTACCGAAGTTTTCATCCGTAATCATGAAGTCGCGTGCATCTACCCATTGAACCTTTAGACCGCGACTTTCTGCATAGGCAGCCAGAATCTTCGACGACAAAAGCTCGCCCATACCAGAGACAGCGTCTAAAGACCGTTTCGTTAATTCGCCCAAGTAGCTAATTCCCTTAAAGAGAATTTCCAGTTCTTGCAAACTAGCATCAATGTCTTTTAAGAGACTCATCGATTGCTGTGACTTGACAAAAAGATTTTCGACACACTGTTCATGAGTGTCTCGGATGGTAGCCAACGTCTGCAGCGCGCCTTTGAGGTCGCGATTGACGGCAAGATTGGCACCAGCAATTAAAGCATTTGTCATCCCAGACATCGCAGATAGAACGATGACTGCCTGTTGATTTGAATTCTGCAGGTTCGACAGCAACTTCAGGACGCCCTCGAATCTTTCCGCGGAGCCAACAGATGTACCGCCAAATTTTAAAACAAGCATGCCAGTCTCCCGTGTGTGTGGGCAACATTCTCAACTTCATCAGTCGGGGCTCAGGCGAGCATTTGTTCCGCTCCAATACCTACTAAAGAATCGAGCCCCGGTACAATACCGGAGCTCTGATTTTAACTGAACTGATGAGAATCTTGGTCTAACGTCTCCAGATGTCTCCGCCCAATCCTCTTAGTTTGTCTTCAAGTTTGTCGTAACCCCGATCGAGGTGGCTTAGACCTGTGACTTCGGTTACGCCGTCGGCGGCTAATCCAGCGATTATCAAAGATGCAGCTGCTCGCAAATCTGACGATTTGACCTCAGCACCCATCAATTTTGGCACACCTTTGATTACTGCAGAATTGCCGGTTAGGACGATATCTGCGGCCATTCTGCGAAGCTCGCCAACTTGCATGAAGCGATTTTCGTAAATCGTTTCAGTAATAATGGAAGTTCCTTCTGCCGCAGCCAATACAGACATTATTGGTGCTTGAAGATCTGTTGGGAAGCCTGGATAAGGAACGGTAGTCAGGTCTGTCGCCCGCATACGACCTGCGGCTTTCACCTTGATCGTATCTGGTGCGAAGATCGAAATTTCTGCTCCCATCTCGGAGCACTTGTTGATCACCGAGTATAAGTGATGCGGATTGACACCATCTATCGTGATATCACCGCCGGTCGCCATGACCGCAAACATGAATGTGCCGGCTTCGCATCTGTCTGGAATTGTGTCAACGACTGCGCCGTGCAAATCACTCTGCTTAACACCATCGATCACGATTTGATAAGTGCCTGCGCCGGAAATTTTTCCGCCGATGGCGTTGACGAAGTCAGCAATGTTGGAAATTTCAGGATCCTGTGCCGCATTCTCAATAATGGTCTGACCTTCAGCAAGAACGGCTGCCAGCATGATGTTTTCGGTAGCGCCATTGGATGGACGCTCGAGATATATACGAGTGCCGACTAGTTTCTTTGCGCTTGCATACACGTAGCCGTGGTCGATGCCAACTTCGGCTCCGAGTAGTTTGAGACCACGCTCGTGTAAATCAATTCGTCGTTCGCCTATTGCACAGCCGCCTGGCAAAGATACTTTAGCTTGATGGAAGCGAGCTAGCAGTGGACCGAGAACGACAAAGGATGCGCGTAACTGACTGACTAACTCATATGGTGCTTCGAAGTCGTTTACGTTAGTTGCGTCGATTCTAACTTCGCCGTCGCCTACGTCTACTGTTGCACCGAGGTGTCGAATAATGCTGGCCATCATGTGAACGTCTGTTAGTGCAGGTACGTTACGCAAAACCGTAACGCCTTCCACTAAAAGAGCTGCTGCCATCATTTTGAGTACGGCGTTTTTGGCGCCTTCGCAGCGCACTTTGCCGAAGAGTGGCTTGCCGCCACGGATAATAATTCGTTGTTCTGCTTCAGGAGGACCTTGTTTGGCCGGTGGATCAACTCGAGATATTTGTGGGTTCATTGCTATATAGCCGTTCTAGGGAGCTGGATTCTTTCACTGGCCTCGATCAATATACGCTACGCCCCGTCGCGCATTGATCCCTGATATCGTCTGCACCAATCAAGCATGTGGCAATTACTTAGATTGTGTTTCGGAGAAATTCGTTCCGAATATCTGTGTAGCGATTTAGTAACAAACAAGGAACTTTTCTTGAATGGGCGAATAATTTGCCCCTCTACTTAAGAGTACACTGCCCAGGTAAACACCATGTTAAGTAGGCTGAAGCATTGTCTGGACAGCACTAACGCCTGTAGCCAAGATTGGTACTAGCTATGCGAAAAATGGTGCCGTCGACTTGATTTATTGCTCATGTAAAACTGTGGTAAAGTCTTGATTCTCAAAGAAAAGTATTGTTGATCGTGTCGATTTTTATGCGCAACCGATATCCATTCGTATTTGCTATAACCTTGATCCTGAGCGGATGCGCAATGTCGGAAGAGGTGAGGCGCATCAACGTGACTAATCAAGCTGAGCACTTTCGTGAAGCGGGCCGCAGTACCAACTTAACTGGCGAGCAGCTATTTATCAGAAGTTGCAACACATGTCATCCGGGCGGCAATGCGGGAGTCGGACCATCGCTTGAAAATTTGGAGAAGGACTTTCCTAGCGATGCAAAACTAAAAGCTTTCCTGCGCAAGGGAAAGGGCACTATGCCTGCTCAGACGAAGGATACAATCAACGATCCTGAACTCGACGAACTGATCGGTTACTTGCGTAATTTGAAATTCTGACGCATCGAATGCGGTGCCTAATTCATCAACATTCCCAATATCCAAATCACGATGGCCAGGAAGACCATTCCCATTATGATTCTGGAGACGATCGTCGGACTCGTCATAATTACCGGTTGAACAGGGCTATATTTTACGAATGCAGGGATGATGCGATCCCGATCGGCCAGATATATCGAAGTGATGAACATCGGCCAAATTCGCTTGTTGGATGATTTGTTGCGATAAAGCAGTACCACGAGCTCGCGGCTTAGATATGCCTTGTAAATCTGATCCCAATTAACTGTTTTCCGTTGAGGCCAATAAGGACCACGGTACTTAATACCCTTACCGCTCAGCTGCAGACTCGAGGGGCTCAAATACGGGCGTAAACCAACGAGAATGGAAACCGCCGAGATGGTGATAAAAAAACCTTCGACGTTTATCAGCAGTTTCCAATTGTGAGCAAGGATGAGCGGCTCCCAGCAGTACTTTGTCAAACCAAGGTAGGCCGATGCAAGAATGAAACACATGGCCAGCTCGGTCGGGTCGCGAGCTTCGACGAAGTTGTCTTGAGGGTCGCCTTCTTGTTCTAATTTTTCGGGTTGCATCAAACGCCCGTGGTTCTGCGACTGTCCTCAGAAGGCTAGATTAGCTCAAAGCGTTCAACCCTGGCAAGTAAGTTGAATACTCTTGCTCCGAAACTCTAAAAATTTCTCTTAGTTAGACGCCGAAAACCTCCTCGGCGGCTAAAATTCCTCGATCTTGACGAGTTTTCGGGTCGGCTGAGTCGGCAGCTTCGCTGCGAGGCGCGACCGCTTTGTAGAAGGCGGCGTCAAATGCTCTGGTCCGGACCACTACAGGCATCGGCACTGCGTATCCAAGAACCAGTGCTTGCTGCTTCGGGTCCAGCTGCGCCAGCACTGTGCGCAATGTCTGGCTACCGGAAACGCCGGTAAAAACAGCGTCAATGTCCTTTTCGTCGTTTAAAAGCGCCGTGACGCGGGTGCCTATTTGGCTGAGAATTTCTGGATCAATTCCGCTTGGACGTTGGTCGACAATTAATAGAGTGACGGAATATTTGCGCATCTCCCTGGCAATAATTCCGAATATGGTTTGGCGCGCCACAGATGGTGCCAGAAATTTGTGCGCTTCTTCAATGACAATGGTTAGCTTGCGAGGCGCTGGGACGTTATCTGGATCAGCCTGGTGCAGCTCAGAACGCCTGACATATTCCGCATGTAAGCGGCGGGTGATAATGTTGGTTGCCAACATGTACGACAGCAAATTATTTTGTCTGCCGAACTCAAGCACGATGTGCCGACCCGCTTGTATATATCGCAGAATATCGTCTATATAGTTGTGCGTGCATCTCGGTCGCAAATATGGCGTCTTCTGAATCACGGTATTCAAACGCCGTTGCAGAGTTTTGATGGCAGTTGGATGCCCCTTGTGTGTGTTGGTGAACTCGTCGATTTCTTCGCCTGACATATCCATCAAAGTTGAAATCCAGTCTTGTCCAAATTTTTCGCGCACGATATAGGCATTCTCGAGCGTTGCTTCAGAGAGAGCCAATTCGGATTTCAGTAATTCCAAATCTTCTATTTCGATTTGATTGTAGCCAATATAAAGCTCGTGAGCATCAGGTATCCCTCTGGCTTTAGATGATTCTGCATCGAGGCTGAAGACCGCCACTTGCGATCCGAAAAGTTGTTTCAGACCTTTTACGCGTGGGGCAGATTTGCTTTCGGACATGGCCTGCCAGCCGTACTCGTTGTGCATGTCAAAAACCAGGACAGACGCTACATCTTTACTAATCAAGCCGCACAGAAAAATTCTGGTTAAAAAGGATTTCCCTGTGCCCGATTTGCCAAAGATGCCATTTGAACGTTCGACAAATCTGCTCAAATCGACGCACACTGGAGTTTCCATATTCAAGGGCCGTCCGATATTAAAGTGAGCGTCGTCAGGATCATCACTCTCTTCACCGAAAACTAGCGCGAAATCAGCGCTTGTCGCTTCGTTGACGTGGGAAAAGTGACTGGGAATAGTCTTTACTGGTCTCAGCTCCGCACTGTCCGCGGTGGCACCGGTTTCAAGCATAAGCATTGGTTGCACTTTGACTGTGCCAAACGTAGAAACGCCTGATAATACGGATAGCAAGAAGTCATCCGCTTGAGGCGGGTTGGTGAGGATGGTGGGATTGCTCGCCGACAAGCTAACGTCGGTAAGCATACTGAAAAATCGTGAGCTTTTGCCTTCTACAACTACAAATCGACCGACCCTGAGGTCCTCAACTGAGTGTGACACATCGAGCCGCATTTCAAGACCGGTTGAAAGCGAGCCTTGTGTGATGATGCCCAAATAGTTGGGGCCTTTTTTCACCGGGTCAATTAACCAACTTGAAAGCCGATTGCTTGCGCGAACAGTTTGATTGCTTCATCGCGCTGTTTGCCATCGTAGGTTTCTCTTCGCACCACATCGGATTCATCATTACCGCGATATTCGGTAATTGTGTATGCCAATGGTTCGTGCAGACTTCTCTCCAGTCTCAGGAGATTTCCGTTCGTGCTGGTCGCGCCCACTAATCCCCAGATGCCGTCTAGAGAGTTGAGGATGTCATCAATGGTGTGGGGCCACTGAGCTCTGGTGGTTGTTACGTTCATGATCGTACTCCTCGGGAACTAGCAAAAATGTTGTGCTCACGGGATGCGACCGAGGAATCCTCGGGATGTATAGGCAATCCGCGGATAGGTTTCCTTGGATAAGTAAAATTTGTCCGGAGAGGGACTTGAACCCTCATTGGTTGCCCAACACGCCCCTCAAACGTGCGCGTCTACCAGTTCCGCCACCCGGACTCATCGCCTGTGAAGCTCGGCGTTCTATGCCAACATTGTAGTGGCAACTGAGCCTAGCTTTAATCGTTCAACAGACAAAACGTTGAAATAGTTTATTGCATGTTGCTCGATGCATCAATAGCCGTGGAACATTCGCGTCCAAACAGGCGTCCAGTACTATGTCTGCATATATATCGGCAGATCTGCGATTTCCCCTGAGCCTTCTAAAAAGCCACTCACAACCGCGATTTCGAACGATCCTCACGGAAAAAATTTATCTAGTCCACAAATAAAACCAGGGAATTCGGGCATAAGTTAAGATGGATGATGTGATCATCTCTCTCCCCAATAAGGCATCAATTCCGCGGTTTGATGAGCCTGTGCGGATGTGTAATTAGCTCGGGAGGCGTTCAGTGGAAGCATGTCTATGATTGAAATGTTCGTAGCTGGGATCGCTTTGGATGCTCGAAACGGGCACCCCATTGTCGTTTTGAATGACAGCACAAAAAGACGAGCACTACCAATATGGATCGGCATGGCTGAAGCAAACGCTATCAGCAGGGCGCTTGACAATTTTAAGCCAGAGCGGCCGATGACACACGATCTGCTGCTCAATGTGATTACTCAGTTAGGCTATAAAGTTAAGCAAGTCGAAATTAATGAACTTGCCGCGAACACTTACTTTGCAACCATTTTATTGTTGGTCGACGATCCGGAGCACAAGCTGGATACTACCAAATCGATCGACGCACGACCTTCCGATGCAATTGGTCTTGCCCTTAGGGCAAAATGCGCCATCTTTGTATCAGCTCAAGTCGTTGCTGACGGTACAATTCCTGCCGATTTCGAGAAGGATGAGGCTGAGGCGCAGGAATTTAAGAAGTTTATAGAAGGGCTGAAAGCATCTGATTTTAAGAAGGGCGGCGGTCCATCAGAGTGATTTTTTCTTCTCAAGTGCCTTGGTGAGCGCAACTTCCAGTGTCGCCACTTTCGCCTCGAGCAATTTCACAGCGTCCGATGCCACTTCTTTAGCTAATTTTTGATCCTGAACGTCCCAC
Source organism: Candidatus Melainabacteria bacterium (assembly GCA_003151275.1). The sequence continues at coordinate 30,423 of PLXC01000017.1, read as the reverse complement.
TGTTGCAGTTTCTTCTCGCTGCGCACTTGGCGAATCTTTGTTTGCCAAACAGCAACGCTTCCCACCAATCCCGCTAGCCACGCGCCTATCAAGCTTGATCCTAAGGGAAAAGGCACTGCGCTGCCAAACAAGCTGAACGTGACAGATTGTCCGTTCTGTACGGCGATCGTGATCACGACAATGCCGAGGACTGCAGCGACACCAAGAACCGCATAATAAAAGATTTTGCTTTGCATAAGGTTATGTGAGCTGTGTAAGGAGTGTTTGAAAGTCCTCTGGAAGAGGTGCCTCAAATTCTAACAGCATGCCTGTGATCGGGTGCGTGAAACTCAGTTGAGCTGCATGCAGGGCTTGTCCTTTTAGTCCCAGTTTATGGCGCGCAGGCTCGTTGCCGGTTGATTTCGGATTGTATAGCAGGTCGCCCACGACTGGATAACCAAGGCTGCTCATATGAACTCTAATTTGGTGAGTGCGACCCGTCTCAAGCATCACTTTGACAAGAGTGAATTTTGAAAAGCGCTCCATGACTTTAAAGCGACTGATTGCTTTGCGCCCCTCAGTGACAATTGCCATTTGTTTGCGTTTGGTTGGATGCCTTCCGATCGGTTTGTCGATCGTACCTTGATCCATTTTCATCACCCCTTCAACAAGAGCGATGTAGTCGCGACGAGCGCTTTTAGCCTTTATTTGTTCTGCCAGATCGCGGTGTGATTTGTCTTCTTTTGCAATCACCAAAAGTCCAGAAGTATCCTTGTCCAAGCGATGCACAATGCCAGGGCGCACCGTTCCTGAAATGCCGGAAAGGGTGCCGCGCATGTGAAAGAGCAGCGCGTTAACCAAAGTGCCGGTATATATTCCTGCACCGGGATGTGTCACCATGCCTGCTGATTTATTGATTACGGCGAGATATTCGTCTTGATAGACTATATTCAGAGGAATGTCTTCGGCTTGCAGATCGAGTTCCCTTGGCTCTTGCAGCTCGATTGTGATGCGCTCGCCACCGTGCAATTTCAAGCTTGCTTTACTCGGTTGATCGTTAACGAGAATGTCTTCGTCCTCAATCATTTTTTGAATGCGCGATCTGCTCAGGTCTGGAACTTCGCGCGCCAGATAGACATCCAACCGGATACCAGCGGACTCTTTTTCACTGTCCACCACCAGCTCAATGAGCGGATCATCCGTGATAGTCATGTTGGGCAGCGCCCTCTTGTTGCACCGGGATTTCCTCTGCTTGCTTTGGTCGCGCCGAATTTTCCGCCATCATCGCGATCAAGATCAAACCAATGCCGATATCTATGCAGACGTCTGCGCAATTGAACACGGGAAAATTTATGAACGTAAATTCCATAAAGTCGGTCACTTTGCCTTGGGTAAAGCGATCCAAAAGGTTTCCGCAAGCACCGCCGAACAAGAAACCTAAACCAACCCGCTCCACATTTGATACCAGAGCGGATTCACGCTTTAACATCCATGCCACTAAAGCTAGTGTCACCACGCTGGCCAGCGCGGTCATTAAATAACCATTGCTGGCACCAAGACTGAAGGCTGCTCCAGTATTGTGCGTGACAAAGAATCTCATCAAACCTGGGATGAATGGCATCGGCTCACCGACCACAAGTTCAGTGCGTGCCCACTCTTTAGTCAGTGCGTCTACCACTAAGCAAAGCGTCGCTGTAAGAGGAATGATCCACTTGTTTGAGCTGGACTTCTCTGCCGACTTCATGCCTTACTTGGAAGGGTCAGGATGATGCTCGTCTTCTTTTACTGGCGTCAAGTGATCAACAGGCGTTTTCGGCTTACCTGTTTGCTCGTTGAGTTGATCTTTCGCTGGCAGCTCATCGTGTAAGATTGGCTTGCTTGCCGGTTCTTTGATGCTCTTCTCGACAGATTCAGAGCCTTGCTTGATCTTCTCTACCGATTCCTTTTTCAGCAAACTACCATGCGGAGTGGTTGTTTTTTCCACTTTCTCAACAGCTTTATCCACTGATTTTTCAGCAGTAATTATTTTATCGAGATGCTCATCAACGTTGGGCACCACGTTCAATCGTCTTGTCAAAAATGTAATGCCCATGAGGTTGTTGCGACTTGAATTGGTTATGCCAATTGTGGCCATCAATAATTCATTGCGATTATTGGTATTCGCACCCATGATCCGCTCTAAGATCGTTCCGTCTAATGGTCGCCATGCGTCCGTCGGCTGAGGTTGTGGATACTCTAGCGGCTGGCTCGTAATCGAGCCCACTGCCGTTAAACCGGTCGGTAAATTCAACTCGAGTTTCGCCGAGTATTGCCTTCCAGATTTCACTTGCTCTGGTGCGGAAAATGAAGCGTTCAAAGTTTTTGCCAGGCCAAAAGCGACCCGCACTTTTTCATAGTCGATGCGGTCACCAATGATTCTCCAGTTGCCGCCAATTTTCTTGATGTATAGCTGTCCTTCAGATATTGAATTCAGATCACCCTTGGTATTGATACCGGGCATCTCTTTTGCTGTACTGCCCACTGCCATGTCGCGAGATTCGACAGTGGCAAAATTTCCTTCTATCCGAATTGATTTAGTCTTCGAAGAAGACTTGGCGTCAGGATATGTTTTCCAGAAATCTTCTGTAAGCTTGGATACGGCTTTTTTGTCCAGCCCATCGTTGTTGATGTAGTCATCAGCGTAATTGCTCATTACACTGTCCAGATTATGCGCGTTCCACTGGGCTTCGATGTTGCTCAGCAGTCCTTCAATTTCTTTGCGTTCTTTCTCGTGCTCTTTAAGATCCGGATCGAGTGTGAAGTCGTTAGCGTTGGCAGCAGCACCAGGGGTGGTGACGACGGTAGATGTTTCGATTGCCTGAGATGGAAGAGCAAAAAATGATGCCATCAGTAGCGATGCAACCACATGTGGTGCCCGCCGGTAACGTTTGATCGGACTTATCCGCATGCTCTTCTCTTCTCCAATTCGTGCTCGTTGGTCAAACAATCCGACCTGAGTGCAGCAAGATCCCAAACACACATTATACAGGGCTGGGACCTTGCTGCGCTTGGCGTTTCTAGACAGCGACCAGAAGCTTGTTCATCTGATCGATGTTTTCCTTGATCGAATCAGCTGACTTCTTCAGAGCGGCCAGCTCTTCGGCAGTCAGCTTAAGTTCGACAATCTTCTTCATGCCTTCACGACCCAAAACTGCTGGTAGTCCCACGTATACGTCTTTCAAGCCATATTCGCCATCGGCATAAACTGCGCAAGGCAAAAGGCGATTCTTGTCTTTCAAGATCGCTTCGACCATGTGAGCAACCGAAGCTCCTGGAGCGTAATAAGCGCTGCCAGATTGGAGCAATTTGACAATTTCAGCACCGCCGTCGCGAGTTCTGGCAACCAATGCTTGAATGCGCTCTGGCGACAGCAATTCGGTAATCGGCACGCCATTGACCGAAGAAAAGCGTGGAAACGGCACCATCAAATCGCCGTGACCGCCTAGAACCATGGCTTTGATGTCTTCAACCGAGTAACCAAGTTCCATGCCGATGAAAGCTTGGAAGCGAGCACTGTCCAGCACTCCAGCCATTCCGATGACGCGGCTGGTAGGCAACTTGGTGGTCTTCCAGGTCAGGTACGTCATCACGTCAAGAGGATTGGTGACACAGATGAAGATGGCATCAGGGGAAAGCTTTACGGTTTTTTCGGCCACTTCCTTGACGATATTGGCGTTGATTTTCAGCAAATCGTCGCGCGTCATTCCCGGCTTGCGGGCGATTCCAGCTGTAATAACGACGATATCGGAGTTTTTGGTGTCGGCGTAATCATTGGTTCCAATCAAATTGCAGTCATGGCCGTTAATCGGCGCGGCTTGCATCATATCCAGGGTTTTACCTTGTGGAATACCCTCGAGGATGTCCACAACAACGACATCGGCTAGATCTTTGTCAGCCACATATTGTGCGACAGTGGCGCCGACAAACCCGGACCCCACTACAGTAACTTTGTTCACGACAAAACCTCCTGGCCCTTGGGCCTGCTCTCGTGCGGCGATATTGGCAAAGCGTAACATGGCTAAAGCTTGAGTCCCTGTTTGCTTAAGCATTTAGTTCAGTCTGGCGGAAAAATAGTCAAGTTCGGTGAAAACCCTGTGTGGATTGGGAAAATATTGGATATGCTGGATTAAAGGAACTATTTTTTGTCTAGCCCGAATCTTCGCCACGGCGTTTACGTCGAGAAGGTTGAAGGATGGTCTCAAATATGAAGCAGCAGCCGTACCCAGTGGAAATTTCTCCTTTTCCCCGCCGCCAATTGTCAACAAGGCGCCGCATTGCTTGGCTGGGCTTGCTTCTTGCCCTGCTGGCGCCGTTAGGTTCCGCCATTTCTGCGCAGACCTCAGACGGAGACAGCGTTTTGAAAATGGATGTGCCTAAGTTGGACACATCCAGCGTCAGGAAAACTCTCAAAGGTGGAATCTTCCATCACGAAGCTATCGTACCTAGGAGCATAAAGCTTCAATCGAGTGCCGCTAACAACTCTGCTAAGTTGCAAGACCGGGATAGCAAATTGACAGCTGGAACCGGCAAGAGCGGCATCCTTAATAAGCTATTTAAAGCCAAAATCAAAGCGGCACCGACTTTCAATCCCGTCATTCAAAACGGTATCGGCATTATCGGGGTCAAATTTGTCTTGGGATTTGGTCTCCCGCCTACGATCAATCGCGTCTTCCCCGGCACTCCAGCCCAAATGGCAGGATTGAAAAACAATGACATCATCGTTGCAGTCGACGGCATCCCAACCTCAGGTCTAACTAAAGAAGAGGTTTACGCCATGATCGTTGGCACGCCTGATACCCCAGTTACTGTGTCGGTGCTGCGCAATGGGGATTTTGTGCCTAAAACAATGAATAGAATGGACTTCAACGACATCCCTGATCCTTCCGTAAGACGCGACTATCTAATGAGCATTTAGGTTGGGTGCGCCTGTAACGTCGACGCAGTGGGATTTTGTGGGAAAAAAACGCGTTTTTCTAACAAAGGCGACATGCCTTTTTGAAGGTGCGAGCCGGCATCTAACATACACTTGACCAGCATCTAGCTTTAAGAAGAAGCCTGGGAGCGCCTGGGAGCGCCGGCATCCTTGCCGGCATCCAAATCACTGCCAAGGCTTATGCTAAACTTTGAGCCATGCGGCTTTGTTTTGATGCCACCAGATTCGGTAGCGGTCTTGACGGTGCTATAGAGCTAGCTTCGTCCCGCGGACTGCCTGCCGTAGAGTATTCATTTGCGCCTTTTGCCACTGGTAAGGCGCCTAAAGCGCTGGACGCGAGTGAGAAGAAATCTCTGCGTTCCGTTGCTGAGTTAAGCCAAGAAAAAGGCGTCGAGTTTGCCTGCCTGAACCTTGACTACTGCGTCCGGCCTGACGACAAGAAATCCGTTAAACAATTTTTGCCTATGATGACGAAACTCGCACAGGTGGCTGAGGTGCTTGGTTGTCCGCGGCTTGCGTTTTCATTGATGCCCAGCGACGACGATGATTGGCTCCCGCTGGTCGAGGAATGCCTGACTGCGGTAAGCGAAGCGTTAGCAAAGCATGGTGCCAAACCTCTTTTAAGGTTGTCCACGCCGCAAGATTTTCGAGGCGTTTCGCTAAAGAAATGGCGCGCAATGGAGCCGCAGGATTGGCGAGATTTGGTTTCGGCTTGTCCCAGCCTAAGTTTGAGTTTTTCACCAGCAGACTGTGTTTGGCTTGGTATTGATTATTTGCGTGTGCTCTCAGGAGTGGCAGCTGCCATCGATCATGTTGAAGCGCACGACATCGAAATTAATCGTGACTTGCTTGTTGATAGCGGCATGTACGGTCCATTGTGGTGGCGATATAGGATGCCTGGTAAGGGGCAAGTAGATTGGGGGCAGCTCATCGAAGCGCTCAAGCTTTACGATTTCAGCGGCACCATTTCAGTTCATTTGGATGACGAATTTGTCTCAAGTGAACATGAAGAATTGGAAAAGGCTCTTGATACCAGTTTGAAGAAATTGGCACCATTCGTCAGGGGTTGATATGACTCAGCAATCGACCGCTTATCTCTTTCTGCATACACACTGGGATCGCGAGTGGTATTTGCCTTTTGAAGTTTATCGAGCTCGGCTTGTTTCAGTCGTGCGATCTGTGATCGACGGATTGAACTCCGGTGAATTGCCTAACTTTCTTTTGGATGGACAGGCAAGCGTGCTTGAAGATGTGTTCGAAGTAGATCCGTCGCTCTATTTGCCGATCAGGGATTTGATGGCTCAATACACGCTCTCGGCGGGACCCTGGTATGTATTGGCTGATCAGATGCTGGTTCGGGGTGAAAGTCTGATCCGCAATTTGCAAGTCGGAATTGAAGTGACGGCGATGTATGGTGATCCGGCGATGATCGGATATTGCCCGGATACTTTCGGACATAGCGCTGACTTGCCGCGCATTCTTAAAGGCTTTGATATCGATTGCGCCTACGTTTGGCGCGGCGTACCTAAGCTTGATTCAGGACCGGCGTTTCTCTGGCAAAGCAACGACGGCAGCAGCGTTTTGGCTTACCATCTTTCGCGTGGATATTATGATGTTGCTTTCCACAACGCCGACAAAGATACTGACTTGTTGGAACATGTTGGTAAATGGCTGCCACCAAATGATTCGCATTACTGTCGACAGATAGATGGCGCCTTGATACCAGTGGGCGCGGATCACATGGCGCCTCCCAAAGACATGGAGAAACTACTTGCTCGGCTGGCTGTAGTTACGAGTGGCAAGGCTGCTAGTGCCAAAACCAACTTGAGTGTTGGAGATGTGGCGGTCGTCGATCGTGCACTGCAAGTGGTGCCAATTACCCTTGCCGATTTTAGTAAAAAACTAAAGGACGCTATCAACGTGGATTTGCTTCCCGTGGTTGAAGGGGAGTTGCGAGACAACAGCGCCGCTTTGCTATTCGAGCGTGCATATCTGTTGCAAGGTGTGCTCTCCAGCAGGCTTTACCTAAAGCGCGAGAACCATATTGCCGAGCATCGATTGGTTGATTTATCGGAACCTATGCACTCGATTCTCTATGTTTTGAAAATTGCAGATTATCCCGCATACGAACTCAGGCATGCCTGGAAACAATTGTTGAAAAATCATCCGCATGACAGCATATGCGGTTGCAGCATTGATTCCGTTCATCGCGAAATGCAAACCCGCACGGTCAAACTACACGAGTTACTGAACGCCTTAGATGCAGAAGCTGCTCGTGCTGTCGCGTCGCCATCGGGTGCGTCTGCCGTGCTATCAGCTGCTCGCTCGCTGCCGATCATCGACCCGGCTCAGGTGCCGGATCGGATTTCGTTTTTTAATACGTCAGGCGAAGCTCTTGTTTCACCAATTCCGTTTGTTTGGGCTACTGATGAAGATGCCGTCGGCGAACCAATGCTAGAAGATCCAGAACGCGCAGACATTCAAATTGTTGCGTCCGAAAAGAGTGTTGAAATTTTTTCTGGGTCTGGCAACGAACCCGTAGTCAAAACCGTAAACGTTCATCACGGCTGGCTCTGGTCCGACAATTTACCAGCGTTCGGCGGCAAGACTGTCAATTGGACCCAGAGTGCTTCCACTAAACCTGTTCGACCACTGAACAAAAAGGTCGAGCACATCAAACGCGTTCGTGAATTTGTTAGCACAGATGCTCGCCGAATCAGCAACGAGTTCCTTTCGGTGGAAATTGAACCAGACGGTACGCTGGTTGTTATCAGTCACGAGACCCGGCGTCGGTCACGCATGTATCGCTTGGGTCACACTTTTCGAGATGTGGCTGATTGTGGTGATTCATACAACTTTGATCCTCTTCCAGGTGATAAACCGTTGATTGCTAAGATCACCGGAGTTCGTCTAGGTCTGCTCGGTCCACTAGTCGGATCTTTATTGATTGACTACGAGATGAAGATTCCGATCAATGCCGAAGAAGTAACCAAGTCCGCCATGACCGACGGGTTCCCTGATGGCCCTTCTGCCTTTATTCGCTCAAACAAAACGGTGCTTCACAAATTTAAGACCGAGGTTTCCTTGCGACGTGGAGTTCCAATCGTATTTTTTGATACGGAATGGGAAAACAAATCCGCCGATCATCGACTAGAAGTGCTGCTGGACACGGAGTTGGATGTGCAGATCAGTTTCGCCGAAAACCACTTCAGTGTAGTGAAGCGAGAGCGCCCTCACTTGAAGATGAGTCTGCCTGTCGCAAAGGGCACTGAGGCTCCCTTGCTCCGATTGCCATGTCAGCGATTTTTTGTTGCCAACGGTCAAGCTTTCTTCAACGCCGGGCTGCCTGAATATGGCTTGGATGGCTCTAATGTGACGATTACTCTCTTGCGTGCGTTTTCGCACCTTTCACGGTCACGATTGCAAACTCGAGGCGGTGGTGCAGGTCCCGGTGTGCCAACGCCCGAAGGAAACTGTCTCGGTCTGAACCGAGCGAGTTACGCTTGGTCACCACTCGCCCCGGTGCGCGGCGGGATCTTTACGGATTCATTGTCCGAAGCCCAATTGATTCAGGTCTACAAGCTTGCAGAGTTATTCGAAGGGCGTTTCCGCGCGGCGCTGTCACATAGTTCATGGAATGAGCGAATTTCATCTCTTCTTCATATCGAGAATCCGGCGGTGAGGTTGCTATCCGCATACATCTATGAGCACAGCCTTTACCTTCGCCTGCTCAACGTTACAGACTCTTTGCAGGATTTTGGACTCAGCCTTCATTTGCCTGTGCGGGCGGCTTTCCTCTGCAAGTTAAATCAAGACCCAATCGAGGAATTAGTAGTTGAGCGCAGTGAGGGGACGATCTCTAGTCGCATTGCTTTGCTACCCGGTAAGAATGAACTAGTGACGATTCGGTTGGAACTCGATTAATATGAGACAGGGTAAGCGAATTCAGAATAAAGTGGGTACAATTCGGTTATGCGTAATTTTCGTAAATATTTTTCAATAGCTTTGGCCGCTTTAGCACTGAATGCGGTGCAACCTGTTCACGCCAAAAAAGCGATTGTTGATTCCCCGTTAGACGAACAAACTCAAGCGTCTCTTCGGCGTGTGGTTAAACCAGGTAACGCCAATCGCGCAACGCAGGTGATTTTGGATGCGCTTCAAAGCGCGAATGATATTCCTAAATGTCTGGCCATAGCGGCTTACACAGAAGGTGCTGGTGCGTCCATGTTGGACGCACGGCGCCAATGTCTGACTAAAGCTTTGAGTCTCTGTCAGTCGCGACAAGACTTCATCCAGGTTGCGCTGAAATCCAGACAATACCAATGTTATGAGGTGACGCGAGACGCCGTTAATTCTTTAATTGGCAGTGGAACTTCGGCTGAAGAACTTTACGATCTGGCCAAAAAGACTCAGGAAGTTGCACTCAATGATGTCGCTCATCTTGCCATGGAAAAGGCTTACACATTGGTGAAAACGATTCCTGATGCGCTGGCCTTTGCTCGCCAAGCAAAGCTGCTTTCAATGGATGATCTAAATCGCAAGACCGTCAAAGACCTGATCGATGATGAACCGAATGCTCACGAATTAATCGTAATTCTCCACTATATCGAACCATTTCAATTGAAAGATATGGATCGCTATTGCATGAAGAAAGCCTTGGATCGCGCCGCTTCCGAGCAAGATTTTTTGGATATTTATAATGCCTCACAGCGACGCGGCGAAACAGACATTTTTCAGATTGCGCTTTATCGCGGTAAAAAAGCAAGGCTGATGGCAAAGATCAAAGCCGAGCAAGAAGCCGCGCAAGTCACCCTAGACGCTCAACAAGCTAAGGCTCAACAAGACTTGCAGACTCAAGGCACCACCAATCCGCCCCAACAAGGCGCCGGTTTCTAAAACTGGGAACGCGGTGTCTTGCCAGCTTTGAGCTAGTAGGAGCGAATTGATTGATTGCCATAACCTTAGGTGATTTATGACCACTGCTCGCAACCAACCTCGAGCATTTGGAGATTGATTGATGCGTGCAACCAAATATGTATATCAACTACTCTCTGCCATATGCTTGATTGGGTTAGTCTTTATTATGCCTATCATGGCTCAAGAGCGGAGATTGCCTGATGCAATTCGGTCGGAGTATTTGCCCCGGCGACAGGATGATGCCGCGCGAGAACAAGATGGTGTCAACGTCAGATCAACTCTGTCAGATAGAGACATTAGCGAATTAGAGCAGCATGTTTTTGACCTTGTAAATCAAGAACGTGTATCGAACGGCTCTCCTCCCGTCAAAATGGATTGGAAACTAAGCGAGTTGGCTAGAATTCAAGCCGAATACATGATGACTCACAACCTTTTTCGTCATATTGATGTAGAAGGAAGAGGACCTCAATTGCGAGCTAAAGACGCGGGCATCCAGTGCCATATCGATGAAAACCTGGGATGGCAATCTGGACGAGATTCCCCGATTATAAAAATCGATGATTTACATCGATCTTTTATGAACGAACCGAAGAACGAACATAATCATCGATCAATACTTCTGGGCATCAATCGTCGCTATGTTGGCATTGGAATTGCAGTTTCACAGAATGAGGTGTATATGGTGCAAGACTATGCGGACAGCGATCCTTCGGCTGTAGTTGAGCCTAATAACTGAGTTTATTGAGTTATAGGGATAACCTATAATTGAATATGTACTGGTCAAAGATACTTCAGTCAAAAGATTTATGCCTCAAGATCATGTAGCAGAACAACACCCCTGGAATATGGTATGGGGACAGATGTCTGCAATTTCGTTTGTTGCGCCGTGAACAGTTAGCAGGCTGTGACATCCAGACAGCACGTACAAACATTCTCTAACTCGTTCGACTCTCATTGCGGATTTCTATTCCTTTAACAGAGGTCTGAGTTTTAAGCTAACCGACTCGCTAGCCAAGGCATTGGACAAGCGCTGCCGTTAAAAGGCCGGCTGCTTCGGAAAATTCGACGACGGCACCGTAGCAGTCACCGGTTTGACCACCCAATTTTTGCTTCAACCAGTGGCTGCATAATAATCCGGCGGCGAACGTAACTGATACCACTGCCAACAAGTTTAGTTGTCTGCCTATGTACAGCGCCCCAATTGTGCAGAGGAGCGGCAGGAACGCAGACATCCACAAGTCGCGGGGAAAGGTGGTTGTATCGTGCCAAACTTTGCCTTTCCCTTGTTCGCGTAGATAAGTGAATTTGCCAATGGCATAAACTTCAGCGACGCGCGCCCAGGCCGGAACCAGTAACAGTACCGCGAAAAGTGATGTTGACCCGAGTGATGAAAGCGCGGCGACCTTGCAAACGAGTAGCAGAATTCCCACTATCACCGCGAAGTTGCCGACGCGCGGATCGCTCATGATTTCTAGCATGCGGGCGGGGCTCTGGTGAGAAAAGATGCCGTCAGCGGTATCCATTAAACCGTCAAGATGCAGACCGCTTGTGAAGACAAACCAGAAGAGTGTGAGCAACGCGCCTTGCACTAAGTATGGTGCATGGATTAAATCGAGAACTTTTGCGCACAGAAATAAACAAACGCCGATAAGCAAACCGACAGCGGGTAAATACTTCGACAATCCGGCAAGCAGGTCGTCTGACTGTTCTAAGTCCACTCTATAAATTGGCAAGCACGTAACGTAGGAAGCAGTTAAAGCAAGTCGACGAAGAAAGTCCATTATGTCGCCTTCGGTCTTTGAACTTCCGCCGTGTATTCAGGTCTGTCGGGAAACATTGTCCAGTTGTTCAAGACAAGCAACTCGCGCAATGGATCATAGTAGGCAACCGCTTCCTGAGTGGCTTTGAGTATGTCTGTATCGCATTCCATACCGCGAGCGCGTTCAAGAATTTTGGCTACAATCTCGTCGATAGATTCTGCTCGTGATTCTTCCCAGGGCATGATCGTGTCATCGGCAAGCATGCCTGCAATTTCTGCAGCCACCGGCAGTGGTTCATTCCAGGTTAGTCCGTACGTAAATATGCTGCGTGTATACAAATGTTCCACGAAAGCTTGGTGCGGTCCGATGATATCAGTTGCCCAAGCTAGGACCAACAGGGCCCGGTCTGGACGATTTGGTCCCTTGTAGCTATCTACCGGGATCTCCATTAACTCCGCAAGTATGCGGGCCAGGGGTCGAGCGTTTGGATTGTAGTATTCGATAGCTTCGAACTCAATTCGCAATCCCTCAAGCACTCCTTTAAGAATAGCCAGTGTCGACGCAATTGAAGTAAAGTCTTCCTTCTTATTGAGTTCCTCATTTTCGGTGCGCAGCAAGATGCCTCCGTAAAGCACAAATTGCCAGTCGCGGGGAGAGAGATTTTGCTTGTTTCCCATCAACTCCAGTCGTTTGAGAACTATCTTTCTATGATGCAGCTCTCGTTGTTCGTCTTCATCGTGAGTCAAGCCGGATAGCTTTTCGATCATTTCCTTCGCTTCCGCTAGACGGCGCGTAAGCGTGTAACAGACTGACAAGTTGAGGACAGTGTCAAAGTCCTCACTATCCGCAGTTGCGTGTTTAAAGTGCTCGATCGCTTCATCGAACCTTGAAAGTGACATCAGTGAAAATGCAATTTCGTAATTTACAGTTGGTTCATTCGGCATCAATTTGAGGCAGCGCTCTAGCAGCATGATGGCCAGTTCGTGCTGTCTCAAGTCGATTAGTCCAAAGCCTGCTTCAAATAGCGCATACGGAAGATCATCTTCATTTCCGTCTTCTTCTTTTAATTGATCATTCGCCGCTGCCGAATTCAAATCTGGATCTGATGCCGGTTTCGGTGATCCGGATTCGGATTTTGTCGATTTTGCTTCCAAGAGCTCAGTCAGCCGTTTTAGCTTGTGCGCTACTTCGTTGCGACCAGCTTCTCTCATGAGTTCGCTAAACATGCCGATCGCTCGACTATCATCCTCGTGCTCTAGCCAATATTGTTTCAAACATGTAAGGCATTGCTCTAGCATTCCTTCGTCAAGCAGGCGCCGTGCTTCGGACAGCGGCTCAGGAACTTGTTCTTCAGAGATTGCTTCCGTCACGCTCAACCCTCGAAAGACAATTACACTAGTTGGCCTGCCAGCTCTTCTGCATGGTATGAACTTCTAACCAGTGGACCGGAGTGCACCATTTTGAATCCCAGTTTCCACGCTTCAGCGCCCAATTGATCAAATTCTTCAGGTGTGACATAACGCTGAACTGGAAGTTGCTCTCTGCTCGGACGAAGATATTGTCCAAGAGTGAGAAAGTCCACGTCGATTGCGCGCATATCCCGGAGAACTTCAAGTATTTCTTCGCGCGTTTCACCAAGACCGAGCATTATTCCCGATTTTGTTGGAATGTCAGGTCTTAATTTTTTTGCTATCTCAAGAACTTTAAGCGATCTGTCGTACTTCGATCCCGGTCGGACCTTTCGATAAAGCCGCGGTACGGTTTCTATATTGTGGTTGAAAACAACTGGATTCGCCGCCAAAACTGTGGCAACACAATCTTCTCTACCCTGAAAATCCGGCGTCAAGACTTCAACATTTACGTCTGGTATCAATTCTTTTAGTGCATTAATTGTGCGAGCGAAATGGTTCGAGCCTTGATCTGGTAGATCGTCTCGATTGACTGAAGTCAAGACAACGTGACGTAGTCCCATTTTTCGAGATGCTTCAGCTACTCGTTGAGGCTCGTCAGCATCCAGAGCCTCAGGCATTCCTTTATTGACCGAACAAAATTTGCAAGTTCTCGTACACAGCGGACCCATGAGCAGATAAGTTGCCGTTCCTCTCGCCCAACACTCGCCCTTGTTCGGACATCTACCGCTTTCGCAAATTGTGTTAAGTTTCTGCTCTTTTAAAATCGAGCGAACTTGGCGGTTTTCATCGGTGTTGAGAACCGTTCGACGAACCCATTCAGGCAACCTTTGATTCTTTTCAGCTTCGTTCAAAGTGCCCCTTTGCGACGTTGAGTGCAAATCAGTCATATCTCTCAAGAACCTTTTTTACTGTCTTCGTATTTTAGGCCATTAGCAATCCCGACGATCCCTTACCTGGATATTTCTCCATCAGTTCTTTAGTGATGCCGGCGCTCCCAGGTCTTTTAAGCTCTCGCCTCTTCGTGCTTCGTCACGTATGGCTGAGCAAATCAAGCCTATGGGGTAAAATGCTGGGTCTTATCAGTCAAACACGAGCTGGGAGTTGTGAAATGAGCAATCCGAAGCGCAGCAAAATTATTGCCGGCAACTGGAAAATGCACAAGAATCGAGCGGAGGCGAAAGCGCTTGCCGAGGCGATTGGGAATGGGATCAAGGGCGAAAAAGATTTGCCAATAGTTGTACTTTTCCCAGCATTCACAAGCTTGGCTGCTGTTGGCGACGTTCTACAGGATACGCCAGTCGGCCTCGGTGCCCAGAACATGGAGCATCATGACAGCGGCGCCTACACAGGTGAAGTGTCGCCCACAATGCTAATTGATCTGGGCGTAGAGTACATTCTGATCGGGCATTCAGAGCGACGTCAGTTTTTCGGTGAAACCAACGCCAGCGTTAACTTGAAGCTGAAAGCGGCATTAAAGCATGGTCTTAAACCAATCGTGTGCGTGGGCGAAAGCTTGGACGAGCGCGAAAACAATTTGACAGACGCAGTCGTGAGGCGACAAGTCGGAGCCGCATTGGCTGATTTGGAAATTGATGAATTGAAGACTTTGATCGTTGCTTACGAGCCAGTCTGGGCTATTGGCACAGGCAAGACATGCGAGGCGCCTGAAGCGAATCGAGTTTGCGCTTTGATCCGAGCCACCATCAACGACGTCTTCCGTTCTGACGAGTCTACTCAAATCGGTGACTCTATCCCAATTCTTTACGGTGGTAGCGTCAAACCCTCAACCATCGACGAGCAATTGCAACAGAGCGATCTCGACGGGGCCCTTGTTGGCGGGGCTAGTTTGACTGCGGAAGATTTCTTGCCACTGATTAAGTCGGCGCAGAAGCGGATTCGTTCATTAATCAGCGTTTAGCTAACCGCCCGAAATGGAGCGCGGATTTTTAATCCGCCTCGAACGAGGGTCTGAGGATGAGCGGTCATGGGCGGCTAGAATAGCCGCGCTGCACTTACGAATTGTCGCGGACTGATCGAAATCCGCTGATAAATACTGGCTTGCCCACCTTACTTGATATAATGGCACTTCGGGTTACTCGGAGAGGTGTCAGAGTGGTCTATCGTGCAGTCCTGGAAAGACTGTCTGCGCTAAAACGCAGCGAGGGTTCGAATCCCTCCCTCTCCGTTCTTCATATTCAATCGGAATTCGTGGGCTGCGGTCATGGATCATTTTCTTGAGAAGCTAAAAGAGATCGAGCGCACTTATCTGGAGCTCGAACAGAAACTTTTTGATCCTGAAGTCACCGCTGACTTGAGCAACTTCAAAAGGCTCAATCAAACTAAGCGTTCGCTTGAACCGACCATTGATGCGTTCAATAAATACAGAAAGCTGACGAGCGACATCTCCGACTATCAGGAAATGCTGCGCGAGGCGGAGCCTAGCGATCGCGAAGAAATTGAAGTTCAGCTTGAGACCTCCAAATCCGAGTTGGAAGAACTCAGCAATCGTTTGAAATATCTTTTGTTGCCACGTGATCCCAATGATGACAAAGACATCATGGTAGAAATTCGCGCGGGCACTGGCGGTGATGAAGCCTCTTTGTTTGCGGGAGATTTGTTGCGCATGTATTTGCGCTACGCCGATCGCTTAGGCTGGAAGCCGGAGATCGCCAGCGCCAGCGATGGTGAGTTGGGTGGATACAAAGAAGTAATTGTCAGTTTTAAAGGTGAAGGCGCTTACAGCAAATTCAAGTTCGAATCCGGTGTTCATCGCGTTCAGCGTGTGCCCGCCACTGAGGCGAACGGCAGAGTGCATACCTCCACTGCCACTGTAGCGGTAATGCCGGAAGCCGATGAAATCGACGTTCAGCTAGACGAAAAAGATTTGGAAATTTCGACAATGCGTTCTGGTGGCGCCGGCGGCCAAAACGTCAACAAAGTGGAAACTGCTGTGCGCATTGTGCATAAGCCGAGCGGGCTTATGGTGGCGTGTTCAGAAGAAAGAAGTCAGTTGCAAAATAAGGAACGCGCTAAACAAATCTTGCGAGCCAAACTTTTTAAGATGGAAACCGAAGCGCAGCAAAAGGCTATTTACGATGAGCGCAAATCTCAAGTGGGAACAGGCGATCGTTCTGAAAAAATTCGCACTTACAATTTTAAGGACAATCGAGTCACCGATCATCGTCTCAATGTGAACTTTAGTCTCGCTCAAGTTCTTGAAGGTGATTTGGATCGGATGATCGAGGCGGCGATTTTGGATGATCAGCAACGACGTCTTGAAGACAGCCTGGGCAACGACAGTTTTCCTAGTTGATTTATTTACTTGAAGGCAGCTTGTCGTCCACTATTTTTGGCGGCTCAATCTTACCCTGAGTTGAAGTGTCAGTTATCTGTCCACTGACATTCTTCTGGGCTCGATCATTCACAACCTTTCCTTTTACATCTTGTGTAGCCGGATCTGGTGGCAAAACGTTTTGAGTCGCCTTCATTTCTGTCTGTGTATTATTCTTGCTGATCACTTTTCCGGCGACGTCGGATGTGATTTTTGGATTGCGAAGTGCGGCACTAACATCGGTGGCAACTGGGGGCACCTGCAATTTCCCTTGCGCTCCTGTCATCCCCGTTTGTCTAAGGTTTGCGCTAGTGCTGGTCATGGTGGCAGTAGTGGAGGGGTTTTCTCTTTTAAGGGCCAGCGCAACATCGCCCAAATTTACGCCGTGGTAGAAATTAAAACTATCGACGCTGATTATTGGAGGAAATTCGATCTGCGAACTGCCATCCAGACTGCGAACAACTTCTAACAGTGCTGCATTTACAGAGTCCTGTGTCGTGGATCTGTTGACGCGTGCGCGCAGTTTTCGATTTCGATCCACATAGTAATATAGCTCGCAGATTCCGGTCATGTTCTGCCAGTCCTGCACCGACCTTGGTATCACTCTCATTTCGGCACGCCGGATCACCCGATCAAACTGCGCCTGCCATATTGCCCATTCTTGGGGGCTTAAGCCGTTATTAACTTTTTGCACTCCGTCGTGGTGGCTCTCCGTTCCTATCGGACAGCGTACACTGGCTTTCGAAGTCGAGGATGCGGCGTCTCGATATGAAGAGGTTGCCGTTGAGTTTCGATCTCTTTGACGGACCCCGGCCAAGGCGCTTCGACAATAATTCGCTATCGGCCCGGTTCCAGCCAGGGAGTAGCCAAGTTCATATTCGCGGACAGCTTTGATTGAGTCGCCGTTTTGTATAAAGGCATTGCCGAGGTTGTAGTGAACGGCGGGATTGCGATTATCTTGTTGGGCCGCGATCATCAGCGTGCTCAAAGCTTCTTTAAATTGCCGAGCGTTATACTGCCGCACACCTTTTTCAAGCGCCGTTTCAGCCCCAGCCGCGGAACTTGTAATCAGTGCTCCGAAGAGCAGACAGGTTAAAATCGATATTCGGGTCATGTCTGACCAAGACTATGGTTGGTAGCAGAGAGTCGCCTAGACTCTTTTTACCCAGCCAATGCACTTTCTCCGCGTCACAGCTCGAACTTATGGCAACTTAAGTATTTAGATGACCACAATTTTTGAAATTAGACGGCAGATTCTCTCTCAATTGGACGCACTTGGCATTGAAGACTATGAAGCGCGTCGAGAGTCGGAATTGATCATTCAACATGCAACCGGGTGTGATACCGCCCAGCAAATCTTGAAAGGTCAAGAAAATTTGGAGGAGGCTGAGGAAATATTACTGCGCCGAATTCTCGAGCAGAGGCAGGAGCGCGTACCACTTCAGTACTGTATTGGACATACCTGGTTTATGGGTCTGCGATTTGAAGTAGAGCCAGGCGTGTTCATTCCCCGCCCTGACACTGAAGCTCTCGTGATCAGAGCACACGAACTTATCGCTTCGTCTGATAAATCAAATTGGACTATTGTTGAAGTTGGCATCGGCAGTGGCGCAATTGCAGTTAGTTTGCTCAAGCTGCTGCCGAATTGCGAAGTAGTTGCGTTTGATATATCTGCTATTGCCTGTGCGGTTTCTCGGAAGAATGCAGAATTGAACGGAGTTTCCGCGCGACTTTGCATTGAATGTGGTGATTGGCGTCAATTGCTGCCTGATGACATCGATTTGCTCGTCTCCAACCCGCCCTACATACCTCGTTCTCAGGCACCCAGTTTGCTTCCCGAAGTTGGAGTACACGAACCTGATCAGGCTTTGTTTGGAACGGATGAAGACGGTTTGGGCTTCTATCGTGACTTTGCTGGCCTGGTTCCAGCTCACTTTCGCCACAATCACGGCTATATTGCGCTTGAAGTGGGTGATGGGCAAAGCGGGACAGTGAGCGAGATTTTCACCACACGAGATTGGTTTGAAGTCAAAACCAACCTTGACATGAGCGGGACACCCAGGGTTGTAACAGCCCGAAAGTAATAAAAAGGTTTTAAAAAAGGTTGTAAACTGCTAGAATGATTGGATTGGAGCCCGTTCTGGACTATGTGCGTATGAAAGACGGCCTACTAAAGGCGATTTCCGCCGATGGCACCATCAGAGCAGTAATCGCCACCACTACAGAACTCGTTGAAGTCGCCAGGCAGCGACACCAACTGTCTTTTACAGCGACTGCAGCTCTGGGAAGAGCTCTTACAGCCGGTGTGTTGCTTGCGCCGTTGGTGGCGCGAGATGGTCAGGTCGCCCTCAAATTTCAAGGCGATGGACCGCTGGGAAAAGTTTTTGTGGATGCGTCGCCGAAAGGTACAGTTCGAGGTTATGTACAGAACCCAGAGATTGAGTTGCCTCTCAACTCCTTAGGTAACTTCGACGTAGGAGCGGCAATTGGTAAGACTGGCTACTTACACGTCACCATCGACCATGGCTTCGGCGGTCCACACATGTCAACTGTCGAGTTGGCTTCTGGAGAAGTGGGCGAGGATATAAATCGCTACCTTGTCAATTCTGACCAGACAGGCTCTGTGGTCGTGGTTGGCACTCATTTGAGCAAAAATGGAGTGGAGGCTGCCGGCGGTCTGATAATCCAACTCTTGCCGGACCATACCGAAGAAACAATCTGTCAAATTGAAAATAACATCACGACTTTTGGCGCATTCACCTTCTTGATGCGGCGTGGAATGAGCCTTGAATCGATGTTAGGCAGAATTTTGACCGGCTTTGAGGTAACACCTCTGACTGAAGTCAAACCACTCGCATTCAGGTGCAAGTGCTCCGATGAGCGGTTTGTGGAAGCCCTGAAGGTGCTGACTAAGCAGGATCTGATGTCGATGGCAGAAGAGGATGGACAGGCCGAGGGGCGTTGTCATTTCTGCAATGAGTTTTATTACGTTGGAAAAGAACGATTGCTCGACCTGGCGCGTGGGCGCTAGATCGAGCGGAGCAAGGTTCTCTAGTGGCGAACAACAGCAGCGTGCCCGTTTAAAGGGCTCTCTGGATTTTTCCTGCTTTGATGCAAGAGGTACATACCTTCATGCGTATGACGGTCTTGTTGACGAGCGCCTTAACAGGTTGAAGGTTTGGTAGCCATCTTCGCTTGTCATGCGGGTTCCAGTGAGAACGCAGGAAAGTGTAGCCACGACCGGTCATCGGTCCTTTGTTGCAGACATCACATCGTTTAGCCATAATCGATTACCAGTAATGAACTCAATTGAGTGGTGTACGAAATCTCTTGCAGACTCCCTTTGCTAGGAAGGCGCTCGAAACACCTGAAAGAATCAGGCATTTGCCCGGTCGGCTTGTTGCCAGCAAGAGCCACAACCAGCCAGAACAGTAGGCAAAGGTCGAATTGTAGCATGAAACAAATACCACACCTAAGAACATTAGATTGTGTTGCAGTTCTAGTGCAAAGGAACATTTACACTTATTTTGTTTGGATGACCCGGCTATTATCGTGGTAGTCTGTTTTTGGGGGTACAGCTTTGGCGGGCGTGTTATGGCTGTATGAAGTGTGTTATCAAGGTGCATCGCGATTTGCGAGCCAGGTGTGGGGTCGGCAGTGATTACTTCAAACTGGATCACTTCATTGAAGATCACTTCTAATACTGCCCAAATCGTGGTATCAATTGCTATCGACAATCGGTCATAGTGCTTGAATTCACAAGAAGATTTAAGGGCAGAAGAGGCAGAGTAGGAAGACTAGGATGGCACTCGTAAACTACGCGGCGAGAGAGATCAATTGCAAGATCGTCTACTACGGCACCGGACTTGGTGGCAAGACGACCAATCTGAAATATATTCATAGTCAGTTGGCGCCCACCACAAGGGGCGAGCTAATTAGCTTAGCGACTGAGACTGAACGAACTTTATTTTTTGACTTCTTACCATTAGATCTCGGCAGCGTACAAGGTTTTAAAACAAGATTCTCTCTTTATACAGTTCCCGGTCAGGTGGAATATAACGCCAGTCGGAAATTGATTTTGAATGGCGTCGATGGAATTATTTTCGTGGCTGACTCAGACGTTATGCGCTCGCGCGACAATGTTGAATCTCTGCAAAACATGATTGAGAACCTTGCTGAATATAGCTTGACTCTCGACAACATTCCTTGGGTACTGCAGTACAATAAACGAGATTTGGCGAATGCACTGCCAATCGAACGATTGGAAAAGGAATTGAACATTCGAGGCGTCCCAAGTTTCGAAGCTGTAGCTTCTGAAGGACTTGGCGTTTTCGCGACCCTGAAAGCAATCAGTAAACTGATTCTCAACCGCTTGCAATAGTTACTAATTGCCGTTTCATTGAAATGGAGCACGGGACTCCAGTCCCGCCTCGATGCGTGATTATGGGCGACTGTGGACAGTCGCGCTCCATTTCTCACACACTACATTCGACATTGACGTGCTTGACTCTACTGGGGCGCCGAAGTGATACCAGGCGCGTATGCGGTGTGCCGCTGCATGGACAAGCGTGGACGAACGCTCGCCCTATCCCTGCACATGTGATTTTATGGTGCACCGCCCCTGGAGCGCACGCGACTCATCCCCGCGCACGCCTTGATTATGGTGCACCGCCCCTGGAGCGCAGCGTCCCGCGTGCTTAGAGCCCAACCACGTATCACTGTATGCGGTGCCAAAGTACAACTGAATTTAATTACCGGGATCCACTATTCAGAAATTGCATGCTTGACAAGCTTTCGGCTGACGAATAGAATGGATCTTCCGCCTGTACTCCAACAGGGGGAGCATACAACCTTCAGGTTCGAATCCTGTAGTCTTCGGACTATTGCTCAGTGGTAGAGCGCCAAATTGCTCCTTCGACTTGTACAGACGTTTACTTTTTACATTGAGGTCGCTACTTTGCCAATCAGTCATCCCATAACCGAAAATTCATGAATTGCGTTCGGCACCATATTTAGTGGCTGTCGACAATCATGCTTGCTCGGAGAATGGCTGGGGGTACCGCTTGACAAAGAATCGCTTCTGCCTTTAGAATGACTTCAGCCTGTATCCCAACAGGAGGAGCATACATTCCGCTTCTAACGGAGAGGTCAAAGGTTCGAGTCCTTTCAGCGCCACAATTGGCGCTGTAGCTCAGTGGTAGAGCACTAAACACAGCTCCTGCAACTTGTACAGGCAACCCTTTTGTCGTCATCACATTACATCAACTGGTAGGAGGTGTGGTATGAGCACTAATGATCCAAAAACTCTCTACAATCTTGCAAATGACCAAGCCACCTCAGGCGTTCTCCACCTGCGTTTCCAGGGACGGAGCCGTGACATCGCTCTGGATACGCTGGCTATAAACGCCGGTACACCGGATGACGAAGTCAAAATGGCAGTAGCTCAATTTCTCGATGTCGCTCTGGTTAGTTTCGATGCCACTGTCATTGAGCGGCATGCAAACGGTAACTTGACGCTGCGTCCCGAGGCGGTATTCGGATGACTAGAGATGAGAGGGAGGACAAAAAAACTCCCTCTCTCTTAGATCCTCTAGCGATGATCAACAAGTTGGCCTTGGAAGAAGAACGCGTTCTTTCGAGATCGTTTGTGGCTCCAGTTGTGCCTGGCGGGCAGGTCTCTGTTCAAATTGGTGGCATCGCCTACAAGATGACTTTGACTGATCCTTCCTTCGAAGGTTGGGCGGTTCTCAAATCGTCGCCAGGCAAGTCTGCTACCGTATGCGGTGCGCCTACTCTTGAGCAAATTAAAGGATACTTGCATTTTCTGCCACGCTTTCGAATCGTTCTATTGGACGAATTTGACACCAAGTGGTGGGGTCTTCAAGCTTCTACTGCGGATAGCCGTGCCCAAATTGCTGGTCCAATTCCGATACGATTTGCGCACCGAGTAGGCACGTTCGAGACAGTATGCACCCGCTTCGACGGGGCTGCTTTTTGGTATGAGTCTACCGATCGACGCCGCGATCCATCTATAGCTCGTTCCTTGCGCCAAGCACTGCAAGAGGATGTCGAGCCTGAGAAGCTGCGTGTTTTAGGCGCTGTTCCACAAGAGCGAGTTGCCTACCGCATGCTTTGGATAAAAAAGCATCCTGAATCAGGCGGTCTAATTCGACGGGCTCCCCAGACCGATGCGCAGCGAATTGAAGATGCACTCACTCATGCCGGCGCTCAGCTTGACGGATTCTGGAGTCAAGGAACAGACAGGGTTTCCGTTCGTTATATTGTTGACGGGGCCGTCCATGTTTCCGAAATTCGTCCAAGCGATCTCGGAGTCATTAGTGCTGGTATATGTTTGTCAGGACAAGATCAAAATTTTGATTTAACTAGTTTAGTTGGCGTTATGCGTGAAAGTGGATACTCGGATGAGTTTTAAATGCGAAGTTTGCTATATCCTCACTGGTCAATTGATCGGCGGAATCTGGCATGCCAAGCCAACTAAGAGATCATCAGGTACCGCGGTCGAGGTTGATTTTGATTGGCAAGTTGCTCTTACTCGTGAGGAAAAGAGAGGTGACGTAATCGGTTTTTTTCACACACATCCTGATGGAATCCCAGAACCAAGTTCACGCGATCATAGAACTATGCGCGCCTGGACAATCAGCTTCGGTAAGCCACTTCTTTGCGTTATTCAGGCTGACAATCGATTGAATGGTTGGGTATTTGATCATACAAAGGAAGCCGCTGAACCTTTAAAGCGTATTCAAAGATTTAAAAGCGGTTATCTCGTGGCCCTGACTTAAACTCCGTACAATTTGAGGATCGGCAATGGCTAATAAATGGCATCATGAACAAATCCTGAGAGGGAACGAAGCGATGCAAAAACTCGCTTCAGCGAAGATTGTGATTTGTGGTGCCGGTGCAATCGGCTCGAATCTTGCGGTTAATCTTGTTCGGATGGGTGTTACCAAACTCACCCTAGTCGACAAAGATCGAGTCGAGCAGCACAATATTGGCACTCAAGTGTATGGTGTTGACGACATTGGTGGATTGAAATCCGATATTTTGCGTAACTTGATCTATCGGGAGGTTGGTGAAGAAATCGTTTCCGTGCCGCAAGAATTGACTGAGAAAAATGCACTTAAGTTGTTGCGCGGTCACGACTTGGTTGTGGACGCTTTCGATAATTCTGTCAGCCGCAAGTTGATTTTCGACATCTGCAAACAATCTAATTACGTTTGCTTGCACGCAGGTTTAAACGGTGAATATGGGCAGGTGCAATGGAACGAAAATTACATTGTGCCTGGTGATGCCAATGATGATGTTTGTGATTATCCTCTGGCGCGTAATCTGATTATGATTGTCGTTGCAATGACGAGCGAGACAATTGTTCGTTATCTTCTCAATGGAGAACTGAAGAATCTGTCGGTTACCCTCGCGGATCTTTCAATCAACGTCGACGAGCATTAACCAGAGAGATCTATCGAAATACGGTTAGAGAAAAGTCTATCGAAGCAGCGTGCCTCGATAGACTTTTCAATTTAATAGACTTCAATTAGCTGTGTTGGCAGATCTAATCTTCGGTGTGCACTTTGGTTGTTGTTGATTGTACAGAACCAGGAACGGCTTCAGTAGTTGTAGTTTTGGACTTAACTTTACCGATTGGAGTTCTAACTTTTGACTTAACAGTGGTTTGGCGAACTGATGCAGGATTTACATTCGTGGACGTCGTGCTGCTAGTCGTGCTGCTCGAAGGTGCAGGCGATATTACAACTGGTGGATCCGACTGAGTTGATGTTGATGATGCATGATGTTCTTCTTCGTGCACTGAGGTGTCAGCTAAAACCGGCATTCCTACTGCAAAGCAGAAACCCACAGTTGCGGCTAAAAATTTACGAGCTTCTGTCATTTTTTTCTCTCCTTACGAGTGACGGGATTTTGATCGGTTGGGGATTACATATGAGTCATGCTTGATGAGTTAAAGCTATGACGCCCCAACGAAAATTTTGTTGCGATGAGTTGGTACTATAGCCGAAAATGAAATTAATCGAGTTGAAAACAGTATTTTTGCTAACGTAATGTAACTGAAAGGCTACATTGACATCCTCCCTTTTTCAGCTACAATGGTTGTAAACTTGTACTCAAACCGAGAGAGCATACACACGTAGCTCATTGGTAGAGCAAATTCCGAAAAGAATTTGGTTAACGGTTCAACTCCGTTCGTCGACAGCGAAAGCTGTTGGTTCAGCTCTCGCAACTCGTACAGGCGAAATTATTAGCACGAAAAATGAAATGACTGGCTGGGTCGACTCTGTTGTGCGAAGTCTGGCGGAATCAGATCCGATTTGATTGCTGACTTCCTCGTTAAGGCTGGTTTGACGGGCCCTTGAGGGACTTTGC
This sequence comes from Candidatus Melainabacteria bacterium, assembly GCA_003151275.1. Next base: position 5,655 of record PLXC01000017.1, on the reverse strand, counting down.
TGCGAGTATTTATCCCGGGAGCACCGAGTCCGTGGTTTGCAATTAACCTGCCCATATCGGTGCAGACTTTGGTTGCACGAGCAGTCTTGTGGGAAGATTGTTTATAGGATTGCTGGCATGAGGACGTGTTGGTTATGACTGACGAAAAGCATCGTAGCGGTGGCGCTGGCGCTGACCCACTATCCAAGCGAATTCTCAATTCGATAAAACCTTTTAGCGGCGAGCACACTTCTAAGTGGCTAGCAGCGCTGAGCACAGATGCAGTCGAAGATTCAGTCGAAATCAAAGGGGATGCCGATCCAAATCAAGAACCGCCTCGCTCGATGCCGGCGTGGGTTGATAATTTGTTCGATCACTTTCAACGATACACATTTGATTTTAGCCGCATGTGCAGTGAGCCTGAGTTGCAGGTCAATTGCACACGACCAACTCTGCAAGAAGCGAAAGCGCCTGGACAAGAATCATCGATCACATCAATCGGTTATCTCTCTACGAATCAGTGGGCATTGGTAGTGCGTGGCGAGTTTTTCAAAATCCAAGCTTACGTAATTCCCGTAGGCGTCTTGATGGGATTCAACTCGCGGCACCATGAATTTCCGCTCTACATGGAAATGGTGGCGACACAAAACAAGAGCAAGATTAACTGGCAGTTGGATAATCAACCTGTAGCAATGGACCAATCCTCCGCGATTGCCAAGAAACTGTTTGCTCATTTAGTAATGGTCGCCCGAGGCGAAGCGCGGGACACGGATAAATTCTCATTAAATCAGTACGCGCCTCCTCCTCCCGGTCTTCCAGCTCGCACGAGTTCCTTTGCTGGTGCAAATGGTAATCAAATGGAATTGCTCAAGCCTGAATGGCTGTTGGATGAAAATCCTCCTCAGCCATTGCCACAACCAGCTCAACAGCAGTCAGCTCAACCGTATCCGGGTCCCACTCCTCAGCCAATGTCGACGCAACAGGGACAGGGAGCATATCCTGCGCCGGCTTCTCCTACGTCTGCACCAATGCACACCAGCGCCCCAGTTCAGAGGCAGAATTCCGTGCAAGACCTGTTGCAACAGAATTTGGTAGTCGTTCTTAATGAGTGCAATCAATTTGCGGAGGTGATAGATCAGCAATTGGAGTTGCTCACGCCTATTGGTGTGAAATCGATTCAAAATCAAGATATGGAAACCGCCTCTGAAATTATGCAAAGAGCGAAGCGCCTAAAAGCGTTGCTCGATTCCGTTGTGAAATTCAGTAATGAGTGGAGAGGCGGCCTGAAGTAAAGTTAGCCGGGTCGTTATAGGCAAGTCTCACTCCAGGTGCTATTGTGGAAGTAGCCCGCACTCTAACAGCAAGAGCTTACAAACGGTAAAATTGCACAGCTCATGCGACTTGTACGGGCCACTCTTTCTGTTATATTGAACTTTATGCCTTCTCGGCCGAGACTCTTCCGCAATCAGGTTGCAAGTCCGTTCGCGTTGAAAGTTGGACTTTAAGGTTCAATCCGCACTTTAAATTGAAAGTAATTTCGATCCTAAGTTGGCTTCCTTTTCTTGTTATTTTGAAATTTGATTTGGCGTAAAATTAGTGATAGCGGACAGTTTCGAGATGCCACCATCAGCAGTGCAAATATTAATTCGAGAAATAACTGCTGACAACGGGCTGAGTTTTGTATATAATGAGAAACTAGCCTGTGCTCTAACAGTAAGAGCTTACAAACATGATCGCGTAAAGCGGTGCGGCTCATAACCGACGTAGGAGACGATTCTCCCACCAGCTATACCTGAGGGTAGCGTCTCAGAAACAGCTCTCTCGACTTGCACAGGCCAAATTTTTGACGACACCGAGAGTACAAGGGAAGGTGATTTAAACAAATGCCTAAAATCAAACCTCGGTGTATCATACAGATAAGTCTGTATCCTAACCGCTAGAGCCTACAAACTATGGTTGTTTAAACTAGCTCTTGCAACTTATACAGACCCATTTATTTAACTGAATACTCAATCACTTTCGGCTTTGAAGTTAGTTTTTTTCGCACCGTGGATTAGTGCTGATGGAAGCACCGGGTCGCAAAAAAGCTAAATACAGGAATCCCGAAACTGACACAGGAATCCCGGGCGTGGGCGTTTTGTTTCGTCCACACCTGAATTGGTTAGAGACTTTCGTTGCTGCTACGAGAGCCAGCAAGGTGAAATCATGTTCGATCATCTGATTCGAAATCCTATCGGGTCTGAACAAGACTACAGACTGAGCATTCTCAATGCTCTCCTGCGCACGCCGCACCGTGACGTGGCGCCGCACGTTCCCTTGTTTCAGCACGTACACGAAAACGATCCGTTGTTCTTCGGTCATCTTGCTGCGTGGTATTTCGCCAATGGTTCCGTGCACGACTTGAAGCAGTTGTTCGTTGCTGTCATGGTCACATCGAAGTTCTCTGACGAGTTTAGAGATACTGGCTTGTGCATGCTTGAAAAAATGCCTCCATATCAAGTGGAGCGTGTTGTTCGAGTCGTGAAAGGACACCGTTCCGGCAAGACATTTGTTCCTGGTATCGCTGGTTCAGTGCCACGTTCACTGCGTAGTGCGATTAAGCATTATTTGGATGGACGCGAACGCGACCAACGAGCATTCGATTCAGCTGCATTGCATGCGAGAAAATCATTGAAAACTTTGTACGCATCGTTGCGTATTAAGCCAGGTGAATATGCGCAGAAAGTGTTGTTTGAAGAAAAGCCGCCAGAACACAGCAGGCTGTTTGCTTTGAAGCAGATTGCTGCAAGCACTGATCCGACGGAACAAGCACGTCTGATTGTTGAAAATAAAATTCCATATCGTGTTGCGTCATCTGTGATCAAAAATCTGACCCCAGCGGCACTCGTTGCCATTGTGTCTGTGATGACACCGCAAGAAGTAATCAACAATCTCGCTAGCTTGAAAAAGCGCGGTGCGATGGACAATGCTGATTTGCGAAGTTTGATCGAGTCTAAACTCGAAAGTGGTAAGACCGACAAACGCGTATCAGCGTTGAAAACGCGACAAGCGATGGCAGCTGCTAATTTGGACGATGACATGGCCCGCAAAGTGGAGGCTGTTGGCGACCATCAAGTTAAGTCCAAAGGCAAAATCAAAAAATCCACTGCTCTCTTAATCGACAAAAGTGGATCTATGGAAGAAGCCATTGAAGTTGGAAAGCAAGTAGCAAGCTTGGTTGCACCAATTTGTGAAGCTGGTTTGTATGTTTATGCATTCGATAGCATGGCGTATGAAATCAAAGCTAAGGGCGCAGATTTATCCCACTGGGAAAAAGCATTTCACGGCATCAAAGCTGGTGGCAACACCTCCTGTGGTGTGTCCATAGAAATGTTGCGTCGAAACAAAAGCTTGGTTGAGCAGATCGTAATGGTCACTGACCAGGGCGAAAATGCGAACCCGCTGTTTGCTGCAGCGATGAAAAGCTACGCTGATACAATGAATTTAATGCCAAGCGTCATTATCGTGAACGTTGGCAAGTTCTCAGACGCGGTTGAACGCAGCTTGAAGGGTACCGACATCGAAGTCGATACATTCACATTCAAAGGTGACTATTACAGCTTGCCAGACTTGATTCCGTTGTTATGCAGCGGAACGAGAATGGAACTCTTGATGGACATCATGAATTATGAACTGCCTCGTCGGCAAGAAAAGAAACTCGTTTCTGTTTAGCGAGTAATCTAATTTCGTGTTGGCATAAATTTAGGTGTATTTGGGTGCGCTGTCTCTTAGTCTTAAGAGTGCAGGCGTGCCCATCTATACCGGGCTGCTTGTAGGAGTCTGGCGGTGGCGCTGAATGAGCAGCTTCTGGATAGACCCCACAGGTATAGATGGACCTCCAGGGTGACTAGTCTCGGATATCCTGAGCGCGTATGGCTTCAATCGTGGGCGGTGTCAAGAAAACTAGAGAAGCTGAATTATCAGCACTTCGTCGCGCGATTTTGGTCGAGCGTAAAGCTTACTATTCTGATTTTCAAGGGAAGCACTCCACTTTTTCACAGTTTATGAGGCAAACCGCCGATCGGTTATGCCGCCGATATCCAACCGATCCGATTTGGACGACTGTGCGTGGATTATTTCGCCAGTATCCGAATTTGGACGTAGCCACTCGGATATCGATCATCCGCAGAGCAGAGGAGCTTCTAGAACCATTGTGGACCGTTGCCGAAGAGCAGGTAGTTGATCCTCAGTCGTCAAAAGAAAACGTTCAGTCTGATTCGCCAGATACGCTTACTCAGAAGCTGGCTGATTCGATTGCCGTTGCGCAAGCCAAGCGTGATTTGCCGGGCATTAAACTTGATGATGACAAGAGTATCGCCAAAGCCAAAGTTACACAGGCGCCTCCGTCTGATGTGCAGCTGGTAAGCAAGAAGCCGAAAGAAACGAAACCAGTCAATGCCAAATTTAGTGTTGCCGATCCTGAGCAAGTGCCTGTGCAATTTGTTCGTGGAGTGGGTCCGAAAGCGGCAGCTGTCCTAGGCAAGCTCAATATTACGACTGTGAACGACCTGCTTCGTCACTATCCTCGCCGTCACTTGGATTTTCAAAATCGCGTCTTCGTCAGGGGTCTTGTGCCGGGACAGGAGGTCACTATATATGGTGTCATCCGTTCGGTTGGCGCTTACCAATCAAAACGCGGAAATGTATCGATTGTGACAATATTGATCAACGACGGAACGGGTAGTATTGCGGTTACAAGATTTATTGGCGGACGGCAAAACAAATATTTGTTGGATCGATTTAAGAATCAATATCCAAAGGATTCGCAAGTACTGGCATCCGGTGTGGTTGATCGAGATAGCTACAGCAACAAGTTGACTTTGAAAAATGCGGAGATCGAACTCCTGGGCCAAGTCGGTGACGGAGAAGGTGAAGACAGCGATAGTCCGGATTTAGCGGGTAGCATCCATGCTGGCCGGCTCGTTCCGGTTTATCCTTTGACTGAAGGATTGAGCCTTCGCTACATGCGTAACATTATTCATAACGCGCTGGAGTCACTGCCAGCGGTGGCAGATCCTGTTCCTGACGAAGTGAAAGTTAAATATGATCTTGCCGATCTGGATTGGTCTTTGCGTTCGATTCATTTCCCCGATGATGCTGAAAGCAAAGAGCGTGCACGCTATAGACTTGTATTTGACGAGTTTTTCGCCATCCAACTGCAACTGGCGCACAGACGGCATAAGTTTGATCAATCCGAGGGTGCGTTGTCCCTCGAGTTCAAACCGGATGGTTTGGTGGAAAGATTGCGCCAATCATTGCCGTTCAAATTGACTGGTGCTCAGGATAGAGTTTTTAAAGAAATTGCAGTTGACTTAGCCTCCTCAAAACCCTTGCATAGGCTTGTTCAGGGGGATGTCGGATCAGGAAAAACGATCGTTGCTTTGATGGCCTTTTTAATAGCGATCGAGAATGGTTTTCAATGCGTGATGATGGCGCCAACAGAAATTTTAGCCGAACAGCACTATCGCCAATTTCAACGTTTATTGACTCCGCTTGGTTTGAAATGTGCCTTGGTCGTCGGCAAACAAGGGCAGAAAGAACGCCGTGAAGTAAGGGCTGAACTCCTAAATGGACAGATCAATATTGCTGTTGGCACACATGCATTGATTGAGGACACTGTGGAATTCCAAAATCTTG
>PLXC01000099.1 GCA_003151275.1 Candidatus Melainabacteria bacterium | reverse complement strand
ATATCGAGGATGGTCAAGCTACGTTGACTAACGAGGATTTTCAAGCCACATCTACTAAAGAGAAACAAACGGAGTCGGTCTGTGAAGATAGAGATACGTCTGCGCAAGGGGATCCAGCAAAGTATGACTCCGATAACCCAGACAAAGTTTCGAGTAATGAGGCCGCTTTGCTGTTGGGGCAGATTGCAAAGAACCGCTCAAAACAAGAGTCGGAAATCAACGCAGCGTTGCAAGCGGTTATCAACTTTCCAACCGGAAGTAGCAATCGGCTGGGCGATTTGCTGATATCGGCTGGAATGATAGAAACTAGTGTTCTTTCTCTAGCTCTAGAAAATGGAAAAGTGACAGGACTTCCACTTGGTCTGGTGCTAGTAGGCATGGGACTGATCAATCAATCCTTACTTAATAATGCGCTGACTGCGCAAAGACTAATACGAACTGAAGCTGTATCGAGAGACAGAGCGATTCATGCCCTGAGAGCAGCTCAACTGCGCCGGCAGTCAATCCACGATTCGTTGAAAGATTATGATTGGTATGCTCGCACCACTATTTGTACTTTGGACATTGGACAGCTCATGAACAGGGCACAAATAATCACCACAGATCAATTGCTGAATGTACGAGAACAGGAGTTACTTGAAGAGAAATCATTAGAAGAGCTCTTAATCATCAATGGCTTGGCGGACAAAAAATCTGTCGAGGCCGCGAAGGAACTCCTGCGCATGGTGGAAGATGAAACGCTCTTCGAAGATCAGGCAATAGTAATTCTGCGCCGCTTGGATAAAGTCGAAGGAGATCCTGTTCCGGATTTCTTACTCTCCTTGCTTGATGATTCAGGTGAATTTGAGATAGGACTACGAGCGTTGTTAGAAGATGCTGGCTTGCTTAGCTCGCAGCAACTTGAAGCCGCTTGTACTCTTGCTCTATCGAAAAAATCCTCACTCGTTAAAACGCTGCACGACACAGGAATCTTGCAAGATTGGCAGTTAGGATGCGTCCTCAAGTGTAAGGAATCTATCGACACGGGACTTTTCGAGGAAGAACAAGCCATCATTGCTCTCCTGTATGCGCTTGAGCAGAAACTGTCGTTTGAAGAAACCATATTCTTATTTGGCTGGACCCTGCCGCTCGATCTCGCGAGTTGAGAAATAACGCAGGAACAACCACAATCATCCCTTCGGCTGAGTGCTTTCTTTGAGAATCCGGTCTATTATGGACATAAAGGTCCAGATATCCACATCGGGCCCGAGGAGGCAGGTATGTCGAACGCTAAAACAATATGCACCGTGTGCAATTACATCTATGACGAAGCTTTGGGCGAGCCGACCCAGAAGATTCCTCCGTCCCTGAAATTCAATGACTTATCCGATCAATGGAAATGTCCAGAGTGCGAATCAGGCAAGGAAATGTTTCAACCGTGCTCCTGTGTAAGCTTACCTATTTACGACCAGACATGCGTGGCTCACCGCAAGGATAGTATCGCTAGTGGTGCCTCGGTAGTCGAAGTCGCACCTGCTTTGAGCAAGACCACTTCTGTGGGTCAACTGGTTGCGCAAAGACCTTCGCGAGCCTGCGTCTTGGAACAATTAGGCATCGATTATTGCTGTGGCGGGAAAGCCACTCTAGAAGACGCCTGCCAAAAGAAAGGCTTGAACGTTGAAGAAGTTATGCAAAAACTTGTTGCAGCTGATTTAAAGGGCAATCAATCCAACGAAAAGGACTGGACCAAAGCTGACCTCAAAGACTTAGTTGACCACATCGTCACCACGTACCATCAGCCGTTGCGGCAAGAGCTAGCGCGCGTTACTCAACTGGCCACCAAGGTCGCTAGAGTTCATGGTGACAATCACCCTGAGATGATTGAAGTCCTGAATGTTTTCAACCAATTCAAAGCGCAGTTGGAGTTGCACATGCAGAAAGAGGAGATGATCTTGTTTCCTGGCATTACAGCCATGGAGGCAACTGGCACTCCACAGATTTTTGGTTGCGGTGGCGGAATCGACCACCCAATCGAGATGATGACTCAGGAGCACGATGATGCCGGAGCGGCACTTAGCGCAATGCGCCGCCTGACAAACGACTATACGCCACCGGACGATGCATGTGGTACATTCAAAGTTCTACTCTACTCGCTGGCACAGATCGAATCGGAAATGCACCAACACGTCCACAAAGAAAACAACATCTTGTTTCCTCGTGCTTTAGGGCTTCGCCAGATGGCACCATCATCCCGATAGGGTTGATAGCTCGATAAACATGAACCGCAATGATGTAAGGAGCGCAATGATGATCTCTCAAACAGCCGAGTATGCCTTGCGAGCCATCGTTTATCTTGCTATGAACTCAGGCACTGCGTTCACAACGCAGCAAATTTCTCTAACGACGAAAGTGCCAGCCGCTTATCTTTCCAAGGTTTTGCAATCACTGGTCAGAGCCCATCTGGTGCAATCACAAAGAGGACTGGGAGGCGGTTTTGTTCTGACAAAGCCGCCTGAAGAGATAAGCATTCTTGCCGTGCTGAATGCAGTTGATCCAATTCAGCGCATCAGAACTTGTCCGCTTGGACTCACAGCCCACGGCACCATTTTATGCGCACTCCATAAACGACTCGATGATGCAACCGCAATCATCGAGAAGACATTTGCTGATACAACTATTGCAGAGATATTGGCTCGTCCGACAGCTTCGATTCCGTTGTGCGAGTTCCCGACCGAAAACTGCAGCAAGTCTTGCGCGAGTTGATAGCTCGGAGCCAAAATGACATGGAACCAGAACCTACCAAGCCAGCTATACCGATCAGCATCGCGCGTGAACAACAGCTGATCAAACTTCTCATGACGTACCTGTTTACAGGAATTCTATTCATGCTGCTTCCGGGAACTTTCTTGGGAGTTTGGAATCTCTTCGCCATCAGCAGCGCTCAGTCCGCGACCTCCGTTCCAGCGGCTTGGATGCAGGCGCACGGACACGCTCAACTATTTGGTTGGATTGGCAGCTTCATACTAGGCATTGGCTTCTACTCTATTCCGAATTTACGCCGGGTCTCAGCCTGGTCTTTCTGGGATGGTTGGCTGATCTGGAGTCTCTGGACGATTGGAGTGGCCGTGCGCTGGCTGAGCGACGTTTATTTGTGGCAGTGGAGAGTGTTGCTGCCGCTGTCAGCAACACTTGAGCTTCTCGCTGTCGTACTCTTTCTGGCGCGAACTGTTCAAGGACATGGACTGCAGAAAAAGCTCAAAGATGGTCCGGGATCTTGGGCACTATTGGTGGTGGCAGGAACGGTCGGGTTGATTGTCGCAATGTTGTTCAACGCATTTGAGTGTTTCATGCTTGCTGCTGCCGGTGCTTCACCAGCCTTTCCCCCTGAGTTTAACGGCAGATTTCTGATCTTGTCGATCTGGGCCTTCCCCGTGCCGATCGCATGGGGCTTCACAGCTCGTTGGATGCCTGTTTTCTTAGGTCTGAAACCGTTGCGATCAAAGTTGATTATTGCCGCTCTGGCAGTGAACATCATGGGACTCATTGCGGCATTGGCACAGTCGCTGCTGCCATGCGCGATTCTCTTATTGGCGGGCGCCGTTTGTATGATCTGCGCGCTGAGAATTTTCGAGCCCGCAGATAAGCCTGCGAAAATTCAGGGAGTACACAAGAGCTTTACTCTGTTTATGCGAATCGCATACGTCTGGTTGATGATTGCCAGTCTGTTTGCCGTGTGGGCCGCGATAGAGCCAAGCGCCGCCGGTATAGGCGGAGCAGGCCGTCATGCTCTCACTGTTGGTTACCTCATGACCATGGTGTTTTCTGTCGGACCGAGGATGCTGCCAGCATTCTTGGGCAAGAAAAAGCTGTTTAGTGAGCGTCTGATGTTTTTCGCTCTTCTCCTGACAAATGTAGGTTGCTTGATACGAGTTTCATCCGAGACTCTGGCATATCAGCATTACGCTTCATGGGCGTGGGCATTTTTGCCAGTATCTGCAACAATGGAACTTACAGGTGTGGTGATTTTCACAATCAATATGATCGGCACGTTCCTGCAGCCACCCCTGCTCACTCCGGCGACCAGCAAATGCGGTGCCGCCCGACCTGTGCAAGATGCGATTTAGGAACCCATGAACATGGCATAGGAATAAGTGAACTAATCGCAGAGAGTAAACGCTTGATAAAAAGTGAAAAGAAGCGCCGAAGATTCTCGCTCAAGCTAATGCACATTGGACTGATACTAGTGGCGGTGCCTCTTGTCTTCGAACTCTTATTCGTTGGACAGCTTTCGCAATTACTGTCGCAAGTTGAAGTCGAGAGACAGAAGGAATCCGAAGCTCGCGAAGTTCAGACCCGCGTCAACAAAGTGCTCAAGCTCCTGATCACTATCGGGGGGAAAATGGGTGCTTATGCATTCACCAGGGGCGGTGAGTATCTTGTTCAATACAATGCCAGTCGAGATGAATTGCTTGAACAGCTTCGTCGACTTGAGGAAATCACGGTTAACAAACCGGAGGCTCACGTCGCTCTGCAAAAGATTCATAAAACAGTCATGGAAAGTGTGGGTGAATTAAAACACATCCGGCATATGGTGAACCACAACGAAGGCCCCGAGGCAATCAGGAACCTAAGAGACATGCGCGACATGGTCAAACTTGTGTCCACCGACGCAGATGGAATTCTGAACTTGTCCGAAAATGTAGAAAAGGTTCAAGCTGAAAATCAAGCCAAAGACAGAGCTCGAATCGAGAGCCTGATGTCATACTTTATCGCTCTCAACATCCTAGTGGCCGTGGCATTAGCTATATATTTCACCAAAGCAACAACGAATCGTCTGAAAGTGCTCATGGAAAATACTTCCAGGTTGACTAGTGGTGAGCCGCTCAAACCGCCAGTTTCCGGAGGTGACGAAATTGCCGAATTGGACCAAGTATTCAGAAACATGGCGACGGCGCTTGCAGAATCTGAAGCTCATAAGCAGGAATTGATCGCTATCGTCTCTCACGATCTGCGCAGCCCGCTCACATCAGTGCAAGGGGTGCTGACGCTCTTGAGCACGGGTGTTTATGGAGAGTTGAATGATTACGGTCAATCAAAACTAGAGGTCGCCGACCGCAGTATCGCTACATTGATCAAGCTAATTAACGACCTCTTGGATATCGAGAAGATGAAGGCTGGCAAGCAAGAGCTTCATATCGAAGCAATCAGAATTTCAGAAGTTGTGAACGCGTCAGTTGATTCTATGCGCGGCTTAGCAGAGCAACGAAAGATTGAAATCGATATCAAGGATTCGGATGCATTAGTGCTCGCAGATCGCGACCGTCTGCATCAAGTGGTCGCCAATATTCTTTCCAACTCAATTAAGTTTTCACCTGATGGAAGCATCATCACCATTTCCATTCTGGAGATAAAGGACTCGGTCGAAGTGCGCATTCAAGATCGAGGACCTGGCATTCCTGAAAAATATAGAGCCACTATCTTTGAGAGCTTCGAGCAAGTCGAAGATCCGGAAGCGAAAAGGAAAGGCGGCACTGGACTTGGCCTAGCGATCTGCAAGGCGATCATCGGTCAGCATGGTGGCACCCTCGGTGTCGAAAGTGAGGAAGGTCAAGGCAGCACTTTCTGGTTTCGCGTGCCAAAAGGCTGATCTGAGAAAGGAGATCGGCTGCATCGCTGAGCGCTGGTAGGATCTTGGGAAGAATCACCGTGCAGGCATGGATGCCGGCGCTCCCGGGGGCTTTATGTCTATAGGTTCTTACGAATTTTGACGAAGTGCAAGCCGTCGACTAAATGTGTCACTCCTTCCGGATTGAAAGGCGCAGTTTCGCCCGTTTGTTCATAGCCGAGACGAAGATACCAGTCCATTAGCTCTGGTCGCCCTGATACAACTTCACCGATAACTTGTTTGGATTGGTAATGCTGCACCGCGTATTTCTCAGTCCAATTCATCAGGAACTTGCCAGCGCCGACGCTCTGAACATCTGGATCTACGGCGAGCATTCCGATGTGAACATCTTCTCCCACTTTTTGTAGGTGAATGCAGCCGACGAGTTTTCGATCAGCTTCTTCGCCCAGTTCAGCCAGCAATATGACTTGATCAGGCGCAACGAGCATTTCTTTCAAGGCATCAATTGTGATGCGCGGACCTCTAACCAGATGTTCTTCTCCAGTCCATGATTTGGCAGCTTTTCCACCGCGAAACGCATACTGCACCAGTCTCTCCACTGGTTCAATGTCTTTATTCTCAGCTAGGCGACCCTGCAATTCAGCCTTGCGATCAGTGGTTTGACTCATGTGTTCCTCCGCGCCAAGTTGACATGATGATGCTCTATGGCAATCGCTATGTTCAGCGTAGGTTCAATTTAAATCCTAAATGATACCAACGCTTGATGAGTATACCAATCATGTGAACGGCGAACCTTTGAAGAAGGACATTCTTTAGAGCAGAACGATGTGAACTTGCGCTATATGGCAGTTTGCCTACAGTGAGAAGACTTGACATGGTGCTATGGAAATGAATTCACGGCAATCATAGTCCAAGCATTTTGGCCTTCAAAGCTTTGAACTCGTCCTCGCTTAGCACACCGGCTTCGCGAAGTTGAGCAAGACGTTCGAGCTCTTTGATCACATCGGCACTGCTGGCGTCTCTTTCTGAACAAGTTCTTTCAACGGTGCTCATTTTGTCGAGCAATACGCCACCAATTTTTTTGCCGATTTTCGTGCCAACCAGCCCGCCAAGCAACGCGCCTGTGAAGGTGCCTACAATCGGGATCGGAAGCAAGACTGTACCGAGTTGAGCTCCGGCGAGTACGCCGGCACCGGCACCAGCCATTCGTGCGGTCTTGTCGTTCTCTGTGGTCTGGGCTTCTGCTCTGTCTTGCGCTTTAGTCATGGTCTCACCTGGATTGCTGGTTACTTAGCTATTCAAGCAGGGCCGAAATGAATTAGGCATGCAAGCAATACAGTTTCGAAAGAGTTTGAACTAGACAACCGGGTTTAACAATAGGTCTCGGCAAGGGTGCCGACGGTCCCACGTAGGACGCGGCGGATAGGACGCATGGAGTAGGAAGCATCTGGTCCCGGAACTGTGAATATAGCCAAGTTAAGGCAGTAGCGTAAATTTTGCGTCCTTTAGATTGTTGCTGTCCGTGCCGCAGAATACTTGAAATTCGCCGGGCTCGGCTGCGTATTTCAAATCGGAATTGTAGAAACGAAGAAGGTCGCTTGTGAGTTTAAAGGAAATTGTTTTTTCCTCGCCGGGGTTTAGTTCCACTTTTTGAAAACCTTTCAATTCTTTTACTGGTCGGGTGATGCTGCCGACAAGATCGCGAATGTATAGTTGGACGGTTTCGACACCAGGATACTTGCCCGTATTTTTAACTGTCGTCGTCACAATCAGCGTCTCAGCTGGTTTCAGAGTTGACGAGCTAAGCGACAAATCGCCATAAGCAAATGTTGTGTAACTCAAACCATAACCAAAGGGATACAAAGGCGCGTTTGAAACATCTAAATATTTGGAACGATATTTTTCTTTCGCATCGAAAGGGCGTCCTGTGCTTTTAGCGTTGTAATAGATAGGAATCTGTCCAACATTATATGGAAAGGTCATGGTTAGTTTGCCGGAAGGGTTTGCATCCCCGAACAACGTATCGACAATCGCGTCACCAGCTTTGGTGCCACCAAACCATGTTTCCAAAATCGCTTCCATGTTAGCGTTTTCCCAGGGCAGTGTCAGTGGGCGTCCATTCATCAGTACCAAAACAATTGGCTTCCCCGTTTGCTTCAATGCCTTAAGCAATTCGAGTTGATTCTCGAGCAGACCGATGTTGCTTCGGCATGATGCTTCCCCGCTCATGCTGCACGGTTCGCCGAGCACCGCAACAACAACATCTGCTTGTTTCGCGATTTGCACAGCTTCTGTGATCATGTCTTGCGGAGTCTTTTCGTCTCGGGTGAGCAAAGCACCATCACGATTCAATCTTTCTACCAACGCTGTGTCGTCAAGAATATTGCATCCTTTGGCGTAGAGGAATTTATTAGCACCGAATTTGGTATCGAGAGCTTGCCCGATACTTGTGGACTTTTGCCAGTCACCAGCTCCGCTCCAGCTGCCGATCAGATTGCGCTGATCTTTCACAAGCGGACCGATGAAAGCGATTTTCGTTTGCGCGTTTAACGGCAATATTTGATTCGAGTTTTTCAAAAGCACCATACTTTTGATCGAGGCTTCCTTGCTGAGCTGCATTTTGTGTGCGCTCATTAGTTGTTCTTTGTTCCGTTCCTCGCTGATAAAACGGTACGGATCATCAAACAAGCCTAGTTTGTATTTTGCTTCCAAAACGCGGCGACAGGCAGCATCGATCTGAGCTTCGGAAACTCTGCCGGATTTAACGAGATCACCACCATGTTTGATGAACAGTTCACCGACCATATCCATGTCAACTCCGGCGTTCATCGCCAGTTCGGTAACCTTTGCCTCGTCGCCGACACCATGTGCCACCATTTCGTTTACGGCGGTGTAGTCAGTAGCTACTAGTCCCTTGAAGTCCCATTGTTTTCGCAAAACGTCGGTCACTAGCCACTTGTTGGCGGTCGCTGGCACGCCGTTTATATCGTTGAACGAAGTCATTACAGTTGCTACGCCTGCGTCCACTGCAGCCTTGTAGGGCGGCAAGTAATCGTTGTACATTTTTACCGGGCTCATGTCGACAGTGTTGTAGTCGCGCCCAGCTTCAGCCGCTCCGTACAGCGCGTAGTGTTTTACACAGGCGAGCACAGTGTCCGGTGTGTCGTAGTTCGACCCTTGATATCCGCGCACCATTGCTTTTGCGATCACACTTCCCAAGTACGGATCTTCGCCAGACCCTTCGCTAACGCGCCCCCAACGCGGATCGCGCGTGATGTCCACCATCGGCGAATAAGTCCAGTTCAATCCGTCTGCGCTAGCTTCCTGTGCCGCAGCGCGCGCCGTTCGTTCGATCAACGGAGGATCCCATGAGCATGACAAGCCCAGGTTAATAGGAAAAATGGTGCGGTGACCGTGGATAACGTCATATCCAAACAGCAGCGGGATTTTTAGTTTGGATTGCTCAACTGCGATCTGCTGCAATTTGCGAACAGCAATCGGCGTATAGGAGTTAAACACACCACCAACCAATCCATTTTTTATCTTCTCGTCAACCCCCTGGCTCACCACAGGTCCTGTCACGTCAAATCCAATTGACAGCAGATTCATTTGACCGATCTTTTCTTCCAAGGTCATTTTGCGCATCAGCGTGTCTACAAAACTATTCATTTTTTGGTTCGCTGAGATTGCTCGCACTCTAGTCTCCTGGGGTTCTATTGCTTGTACCGGAACCGCGCAGATCTGCACTGCAATCAGTACCGACGTTAACCAGTGCTTCATAACCTGCAGTCTCCTCGTGCTTGACGACGTGAAATCTGATTCCGCCGGAGCAACACTCTGACGCTTTCGGAGGAATAGTATCTCACGGTCGATTGTATCGATCAGGGCGGAACGATCATCGGCACTGATAACACCTTTCACCAGGTTATGATTGGCATCCACTGATAGAAGTAAACCGATGACAAGAAATTTCACTCCAGCTGAGCCCGACCCTCTTGGAAGCCATATACCAAAATCGCAAGATGTCGTAGTTCCTCAGCACTGGACACCGCCAAAATCTGGCGTGGTGCCGCAAATCCGGCTTGGGAAGCACTGGTTCAATGTACTGTGGTTGATTCCGATTGGTCTGGTGGCTCTGGTTTTGGCTGCAGGTGTCGCCCACGAACTGAGATCGTTGTCGTTTGTAAAAGACTTCATAGTCCGCTACCCTGGTCAATCCTCCACCACAGTTTACTATTCCGGCTTCCCACTCTGGGTGCGCCTACAGCATCTCGCTAATTTGTTTCTGATGATGTTCATCATTCGTTCCGGCATACAGATTTTGGCCGACCATCCAAGATTGTATTGGAACAAAGATTGCACGCCTGGCACTGAATGGTTTCGCTTTCAGCATCCAGTTCCGAAAAACGTTTTGTGGACCGCAAAAGATGATGCTGTTACGCTGCCAAACTGGTTAGGCATTCCAGGAATAAGACATTCGATCGGTCTGGCACGGTGGTGGCATTTCTCGTGCGATCTGCTTTGGCTAACAAATGGAATCATATTTTATGCTTTGTTGTTTTACACGCATCAATGGCAGCGCTTGATTCCAACTGCGTGGGACGTTTTTCCTAATGCGCTCTCGACCGCGCTTCAATACCTCTCACTGCAACTGCCATACGAGAATGGTTGGGTGCGTTACAACTCATTGCAGCAACTTGCCTATTTCGGAACCGTTTTCATAGCGGCACCGCTGGCGGTGTTTACCGGATTGATGCAAGGTCCTGCGATTGCCAATAGCTGCGGATGGATTGGCAAAATGTTTCACAGACAAAATGCTCGTTCCATTCATTTCCTTATAATGCTCTGGTTTGTTCAGTTCATTGTCATTCACGTGACGATGGTAGTTGTCAGCGGTCTGAAACGAAATCTCAACCATATAACATTAGGCAATAATACATTCGGCTGGAATGGCACAATTATTGCTGTCTGTGTTCTTGCGATCCTTGCGGTTGTCTGGTTCTGGGCTTCACCTTTCACGATCAACAATGCCCGGTTAGTGCAAAAGGTCGGCACGTTTTTTGTTGGATGGATAAAAGGATTGATGGAACTCAACGATCCGAAGACTCAATTCTCTGAAAAGGACATCTCACCATTCCTTTGGCCGAATGGCTTGATGCCGACTTCTGACGAGTTCGAAGTGCTAAAGAAAGACAATTATTCTGATTACAAGCTGCGTGTGGATGGATTAGTTGAACATCCACAGAATTTTTCCTACAGTGAGTTGAAGGCGATGCCGAAACAGGAGCAAACAACTGAGCACTTTTGTATTCAGGGATGGTCTGGCATCGCAAAGTGGGGCGGTGTATCCATGGCGCGCATCCTCGAAATCGTCAAGCCATTGCCGCAGGCAAAACATGTTGTCTTCTACTCGTTTGGTGAAGGAGGGGAGGGTGGCATGTACTACGACGCACATCTTCTAAGCAACATGAAACATGAGCTGACGATTCTTGCTTACGAAATGAACGGTGAGCCGCTTCCATTAATCCATGGTGCACCACTTCGTCTGCGCTGTGAAAACGAGTTGGGATTTAAGCAAGTGAAGTGGATTAAGGCCATTGAGTTTGTCGAGGACTTCACACGCATCGGCAGCGGACAGGGCGGCTATAACGAAGATCACGAGTTCTACGGCTATCGCATGCCGATCTAACAAACGTCCGAATCGATTTAAGCCAAGCTCGTTTTAGCTAGCTGCTGATAAATATTGCCGGCGTTGGAGGCTCGGTCACCCAAGGATGCACTTCGCTCGTATTTGGATTGGAAAGCTAGCGCGGCTTGCTGCGGCGTGTCAGCTGCTTTGATGGCAGCCATGGCGCCCTTTTCAGAGCCATTTAGTTCATGCATGATGAAGTCAGCTTGCACGTGCCAATCCGTAACCGGCTTGCCTTCTGACTTTGCGAACGATTCCAATTCCGTTCTTCTGCCGCCTTCCCACTGACAGAGCCCAATCGCTCCCTCACCTGAGTTGTACGCATTCGTCTTAAAGCTCGATTCCGTTTGGATGTTACCTAATATGCCCGATGCCTGAGCTGGGCTAAATCCTTTCTCTACGAAATAGTCGTAAAGCTGTTTCGCTTGAACCTGTTCGCCTGCTCCAAGCGGTGCACCCGAGCTGCTCGTGCCGCCGGTCTGCAAGGTGCCATCACCTGAGCCGCCGTTTCCTTTGAACATGCCGCTACTGTCGAATCCGCCGTTCCCAGCGAAACCGCCCGCGCCGCCGTCACCGCTGCCACCGCCGCCGCTACTGCCACCACCGCCGCCGCCGCCGCCACTGACTCCGCGCGGAACGAATCCGTTCTCGGGAGGTGCTGCAGCCGGTTGATTCGGCGCTGGATTGAATGGTACAAAGTCAGGCAAATTCGGCTTGGCGTTGACCAGGTCTGTCATCCAAGAAGGAACAGTCTCTCCTGGATGCGCCTTCTGAAACAACCGAATCATGTCTTGCGCTGACTGCTTCTGCATCTGCGACTCGTGTGTGATCGCGTCTCTCAGGCTCTTATTACCTGCTGGATCCTTGCTCTGGATTTCGACGTTGATGCTTCCATCCGGGCTTGGCGTAGCTTTCGGATTTGCCACCATTTGACCATCGGGAGTGAAAAAATAGTCGGGCTCTCGTTTCGCAGTCGCGTTTTCGTCTGGCGAGCTGAAGCGAATCGTCGAACCGTTTGAAATTGCTTGCTGAACTGGAGCCGGAATCTCAGGCGGTGGTCCGGATCCAACGCTCACACGAGGTAGAGGCAGGACTTCCGAGACTTGCTGATCGCCAGCTGTTGGCGCCGCCGCCGTCGTGATCGCTGTATGATCGCCGAGAGGAATTGCGGCATAAGGATGATTCTGCCCACTCCACGCCGGGTCTCCGACCTTTGGTGTTGTTTTGTTGGTGTCTTCGATTGGTGGTGTTGTCATATTGTGGATGGCATGCCTGTGGGGATGTGCGCTGCGGTGGGCACCCCAAATATAGTTCAAAAAACCGCCTCTTGTCAAGTTAAAGGCGCCCGTATAATCCGGGGTAAAGGCTTATGAACAGTCCGCCCAGCCGGTTTTCAGCACTCCCCGCTTCGAGAACACGAGAGCATGCTGGCTGTTCGCTCCGGTCAGGCTGGAAGCCAACGTGAAAGGATTTTTTCCAGGTCGTCCAAACGCACAGGTTTGAACACAAAGTCATTCATCCCCGCGTCGATACAGCTTTGCTTATCGGGATTCGCGGTCATGGCAATGACAGGAGTGTATGGTTCCTTCGTGCTCTTTTCCAAAACCCGAATCGCTTTAGTCGCTTCCAAGCCGTTCATGTTAGGCATTTGCACGTCCATGATAATCAAACCGTATTTGGTGGTGCTCGCCTTCTCAAATGCTTCTTTGCCATCGATTGCCAAATCACATTCGAAGCCCAGTTTGGTCAGCTGACGCCTGGTTAAAAATCTCAAAGTCAAATCATCTTCCGCCACCAAAATAGGCACTGTCATGTTGGCACTGCGGAACTTTGGACTTGCAACGGCAGATCGAACCAGAAGGTGGAACCCTTTCCGGGGTTGCTGTTGACGCCAATTTTGCCACCCATGAGTTCAATCATACGCTTGCACAAAGTGAGTCCCAATCCGGTTCCGCCTTGTTTTCTAGTGGTCGATCCGTCTATTTGCACGAATAATTGAAAGAGCGACTGTTGGTCTTCTAAGGAAATTCCCGGACCCGTATCAGTTACCGAAAACCGAAGCAAATAAACAGTTTCAGATTTTTGATTGCACGCAATGTGTATGTCGACTCCGCCTGCATCAGTGAATTTGATCGCATTCTGCACCAGATTTTGCAGAATTTGTCTGATGCGATCACCATCGCCGATTCCATGCGTAAATGGGCGTGGTTCCAGGCTTTGTTTAAGCGTGAGTTGTTTATTGGCGGCGGCAATTGAAAATGATTTGATCACATCATGAACGATTTGATCTATTTCAAATGGCGCGTGCAAGATCTCTATTCTCCCCGCCTCAAGTTTCGACAGATCGAGCAAATCATTCACCAGTCGCATCAAATTGATTGACGACTGTAGAACATGCTCAGCAGTTTCCTTGGCGATACCTTCTGTCTCGCGAGTCAGCAACTCGCTCAAACCAAGGATGCCACTCATCGGCGTTCGAATCTCGTGACTGATGTTAGCTACAAATTGGGACTTTAGTTCATTGGCTTTAACTGCCTGATCGCGCGCAATTTCCAATTCGCGATTTTGTCTAGAAAGTTCTTTCTCGGCTTTTCTTAATCGATTGATCAAAGTGAGATTGTCCAACATTGCTTGCAACTCGAGCCCAGGATCTCCTTCTACGAAATCGTTGGGATTGATAAAGTTTGTGTTGTGTAGAAGCTCATCATTGGCTATGACGATGGGATGGGCATGAATCACGCCCTTCAATTGTTCTGGACTAAATTTGCGTCTCTGGTATTGGCAGATTACGGAAACAGGATTGATGCTAGTGAAGTTGTTCAGCCGCGATTCAGATGAAACTAAAACGTCGCACCCTGGATGACCGCGTAGAGCCCAGGTCATTTCCACAGCGGCTCGCAGTCCCTTAAACCCTTTCCCGTCCGCCTCTCGAATGGCGTGTGACCAATAAGACAGCATCTTCTGCTCTTCAAAATAGTCGTCTTTTACCTGTGCGTCTTTGGTGTTAATGATCAAGAACGCTTCTTTTTCGATATAGGACTGTAGGTCGAATCCTCCAGATTCCATGGCTGTGATCACAAACGCTTCTGTATTTTCGTCAACGAAATAGATACAGCGCTCACCTAGGAGCAATCCTGCGCGCAAATATGGAACGAATGAATTAGCTAGCTCATCAAGTGTTTCATAAATCAAGCACGGATGATCATGCAGTACCAACGTGCTTGAATCGTTCTTTACGAGAGACTCTTGAGTCTTTATAGATGCCATAGTTCGGACCTGTTCTCAGTATGGGAATTGTAGCACTATAAAGTGCATTAGGTGATGACTTCTTGTCATTCTACAGTGCATGTTTCATCGCGTCAGTTGAGACAGGAAGCATCCATCAACAAAGTAGGCCGATGGGATACAGCTTGTTGAAATAGTGAGTTTACGAATTCCGTAACAGTCGCAGTATCATATATGGTGCTCAGGAGAATTCGAACGAGGGTTATTCGCCGAATTGACTCATCTCATTGGATGGTTTTTTCGCGAGCGCAAGTGAGATAATCAATGGTGCCGTTGATTTTATGCCGCGTCTTGTGAAATAAATATGATTACGCTGGCAAAAGTGGCAAATCCGATCGATACTCAGGAACATCTCACATTCAAATCTATCGCCCGCATCGCGAATGAGGCTCAATTATTTTAACGCACGATCAATTGACCACGTCGTACGATGCGCGGCTCGCCAGATACGGCGCTGTCTCCACCTCGTTGTCACTTCTTAGTGACAGACAGATTCAACAACTTTTGGATCAGTCAGCTTTGGTTCATTCTGGAATTGGTGGCACCGCTGCATCGCTTGAGATTGAGGGAATTCCGGTTTTTGCGAAGCGGGTTCCGCTCACCGACCTGGAGATGCGTCCCGAAAACGTCATGTCGACGGGCAATACGTTTGGACTTCCTGCTCAATTTCATTACGGGCTGGTTTCGCTCGGGTTTGGCGCATGGCGAGAGTTGGCATCGCACACCATGACGACCAATTGGGTCTTGGCTCGACAATGCGAGAGCTTTCCGCTGATGTATCACTCGAGAGTGCTGACAGGGCAGTCGCGCGTAGCACCAACTTCTGAAGTACAAAAAGAATTGTCGCAGATGGTTGAGTATTGGGAAGGTGCCTCATCTGTTCGGCTGAGGCTTAAAGAAGTCGAGCAGTCGACTGCTCACGTTGTACTTTTTCTAGAACACATTCCTCAGAATCTCTTGGAATGGCTGAATATGCAACTTGCCATTGGCGAGGAGGCCATCTCATCTGCATGTGCAATGTTGGAGCGAAGTCTTAGCACCGAAGTATCCTTCATGAATTCAAACGGGCTTTTGCACTTGGATGCGCACTCTAAGAATATTCTGACAGATGGACAACGTCTCTATTTCGCCGACTTCGGTTTGGCGGTGTCGCCAAGATTTGAGCTCTCCGATGATGAAGCGGATTTTGTTAAACTAAATCGCCTGCATGATTCAAGTCACACTATTGCACAATTCGTCAATTGGTTGGTCACCGCCCTTGGTGGTGCCACTATAAGTAGTATTGAAGAACGCAACGAATTCGTAAGGCGATGTGCTAACGGCGATCAAATAAGTTTTGAACCGCCAGCGGCATCAGTCATCATCAAGCGGTACGCGCCGGTTGCGGTCATATTCAACGATTTCTATCGAGAGCTTTATCTTGGCAGAAGCAACACACCATTTCCATCCGCCGAACTGGAGCAAGCGTGGCGCATCATCGGGCTAGGTCACCACGAGAACTAGCCAGTTTATGCCGATTCCTTGCATGAGCTCGATTGTCGTTGTCAGGGATAGCTTCGGTTGCCGAAATGCCATCCTTTTACATAACTTGGCAGTACAAGTGATATTATCGCGTGCGGACTTGGTATTGCAGACCTGTATTCCCTTCACCCGAGATAGAGTGGATAGTGCTATCGGTTACGGCGCTGGATTTTAAATCTGTTTTGCGAACAGACGTAGGAAAGATTGCCGTGATATTGGGCATCTGTTACGTCGGTTTAATTGCGTCTTTGTTTTTGTTTGGCATCGTTGATCCAAGCGATGGATATTACTCCGAAGCGTCTCGTGAGATGTTAGAGCGGGGGGATTATTCCACACCAACTTTGTATTACAAGCCGTTCTACGAAAAACCGATAGCAATCTATTGGTTGGTAATTGCCTCGTACAAATTGTTTGGTGTACATGAATTCGCTGCCAGACTACCTTCTGCCTTCGCAGCAATCATCTGCTCTTTGGTGGTTTTGAAGATACTTCGCGATTTAAATCTCAAACGCGTCGGAGTGTTGAGCGCTTTGGTTTTAATCGGAATGCCGTTATATGCAATCGTTGGACGATTGTGTCTGACCGATATGCTGTTCTCTGCGAATTTCAGTATTGCCATTCTTTCTTTGTTTGCCTACTCGAGCGGATCAAAAAGGCATTACTTGTGGTTGGGATATGTGACATTAGCGATGGCATTCCTCACGAAAGGTCCAATTGCAATTGTTCTGGGCGGATTGATTACAGCTGCCTATTTGTGCATATTGGCTTCTGGTCCCTTGCGCAAATTTAGCGTCAACCAAAAAGATGCACCATGGTGGCATAACTGGTGGCGTCAACTATGGTATCTCAACCCGCTCGTTGGAATCCTAATTATTCTTGCTATTAATTTGCCTTGGTATTTGACGGAGAACATCCGATCTCATGGTGCTTTCTTTCAAGAGTTTTTTATTCGACAGCATCTCGGGCGTGTTACCGGACACGTTAACCACCAAGAGCCTTGGTATTTCTACATTCCGGTGCTATTAGCGGGAACTGCTCCCTGGCAGTTTTTCCTTAGCGGATTTCTGGCACCTAAGCGCCAAATCCTAAAACGTTATACGCTGCGAGCGGATCTCGCCAAGCTGTGCATTATCTGGATAGTTGTGGTGTTTGGCATTTTTAGTGCTTCGGTTGCTAAATTGCCAACCTATGTGGAACCGGCCATGGTGCCTTCGGCAATACTGGTGGCGATGGGCATGGAATACTTGATCCGTCTTCGACGAGCCAAACAACTGCGTATCATAGCAATTTGCATCTGTACTCTTTTGCTCGGTAGCCTGATTCCTCTGTCACTCGTGCATGGACTCTGGAATGACTATTCGGATTTAATAGCAATTATTATTTCCATCGTTGGCTTCATGGCCATATCAGGATTTCTGATGCTAAGGGAGGTCAATCTTTCTCGCTTTGTTTATACTCTCAGTGCTTGTTATGCCTTAGGCACCACTGCTGGAATAGCCACCATATTGCACGGCTATGATGAGTTAAAGAGTGCCCCGATGCGACGCTTATTGGTGTCTGTCGCTGATACTGGCGGTAGTATCGCGACAGTCATGCATCCTTCCCCCGCCGCGTTGTTTTATTCGCACAAGCCCATTCCTTTGCTGGGCTCAACCAAGGATTATTACGACTACCTTGCGCACTCTCCGGCTCCTCACTTTGTTATCACTCCAGTAGAAGTGGCGCCATTAATAAGTGTCGTTTGTCCTGGACTGGTAAAGATTAAGCAACAAGGAAACTGGTGCCTTTTCCAACATCTTTAAATCGAGCTTTATGGCTCCGAAGCCAGGCTCAGAAGCTTATAGGCATCTTATTCTTGTGATGTTCACTTAACGATTGGTGATGACAAGAAGAATATTTGCTGAATACCCTCGGTTTTCTGCGACTATTGAATCACAGCGTCTTGTGGGTTCATGCTCCTAAACGTGAACATCCAATTGAGGTTAGAGACTGATGCGTTACATGGCCTTAGCTTGCGACTACGATGGCACGCTAACAACCGATGACAAGCCAAATCCTGAGGTTCTGGGCAAGCTCAGGCAGCTTCGAGCTTCTGGCCGGAAAGTCATCTTGGTGACCGGTAGAACGCTTGAACAGCTACTCGAATCCTGTCAAGAACTGGATACGTTCGACAGCATTGTTCTAGAAAACGGCGCTGTTCTCTACGATCCCCGAATAAACCGCAGCCGACTGCTTTGCGCGCCTCCACCGCCCGGCTTCGTGGCCAAGTTGAAGAAGAAAGGCGTATCCAATTTGACGATCGGAGAAGCGATCATCGCCACCTGGTCTCCCCACGATTCGGCAGTACTCGCCGTCATTAGAAGTCTTGGTCTCGATTTACAACTTAGCTTCAATCGCGGCGCTATCATGATTCTGCCACCAGGTGTAAACAAGGCGTCAGGCTTACAAGTTGCCCTTGACGAGCTAGGCATCTCACCTCATAACGTTGTTGGCGTGGGCGATGCGGAGAATGATCACATTTTCTTGTCAATGTGCAAGTGTTCCGTTGCAGTTGCTAACGCCACAAAGTTGGTAAAGCGCGATGCGGACTGGGTTTTGGAAAAAAGTGAAGCTGACGGTGTGTGCGATCTTGTTGACCAGCTTTTGGATAACGATCTACAAAAACTCCGTCTAGAGATGGTTAGGTCGAGATTGCCTATTGGCACTTCCAGTCAAGGTCCCGTCTCAATTGACGCTTATAACAGCAGGGTGCTGATCGCCGGACCCTCTCGCAGCGGCAAATCGCGATTGACTTGTGGACTATTGGAAAGATTGGCAGCGGAACGTTACCAGTTCGTCGTCGTTGATCCTGAAGCAGATTTTGATGGATTTCCAGGTGCCGTGACAATGGGTAGCACCACAAATGCACCAGATGTAGATCACGTTTTGCTTGCTCTCAATAATCCCGACAATAGGGTTACAGTCAATCTGGTCGGCTTGAATTTTGCGGAGCGTCCACCATACTTCGCGCGTCTTTTAAATGCCATCCAGGACCTTCGTCTTTCGACCGGTCGACCGCATTGGTTCGTAGTGGAAGAGGCGCACCACATGTTGTATCCGGATTGGAAACACACAAGCGAGGCGCTTCCGCGAGATTTCCCGGGACTGCTGTTAGTGACGGTGCATCCGTCCGAACTATCGCCCACAATCCTCGCTAATATTGACACACTGATCGCGACCGGACGGGACGCGCATGAAGTGATTAACGACTTTGCTCGCGCTCAAGCGTTGAAGATTCCCACTTTCGAACCGATCGCTTTAGAGCGAGACGAGGCTCTCTTGTGGCTTAGATCTTCGCCGGATACTGTGGTGAAAGTGCGCTTGCTACCTACGATTCATGAACACCGACGCCATCTTCGTAAATACGCACAAGGCGATGTTGGCTATCAAAGAAGTTTCTTTTTTACGGGACCAGACTTTCGCTTGAATTTGCAAGCAAGTAACTTGCGGATATTTGTTCGCATCGCGGACGGTGTTGACGATGAAACTTGGTTGTATCACTTGCGTCAAGGACACTATGCGATGTGGTTCCAAGAGGTGATCAAAGATCAAGAACTTGCGGAACTGGCGAACTCGTTTTCCGACAGCGGCGCATCAGCTGCTCAAAGCCGCGTGGCAATAAGCAATTTTATTCACACTAGATATACTCTGCCGGAACGTCCAAGTCTCTTTGGTGCGTGATGGCAGAAAAATTTGACTGGGACAAGCATAGTCGCTCCGCTTACGATGCCTACATGGCTCGCGATTACCGGCTTGCGGCGCGCTTGTTACGAAAGTGGTTTCCGCACATCGAACGCTTTGGCGCAAACGACGAGAGACTGGGCTACGCATACTGGCTACTTGGGATTTCTCTCAAGATGCTCGAAAAATACGAGGAGGCACCATTTTATTTTCTTCGAGCTGCGCGCATATATACACGATTGAAAAAACCTCTTGCTCTAGACAGTTTGTGGTGGCTTGCCAGCTGCTATGAGGATCAAAACAATTTTAAGAAGGCGGCGCGGTACTATATTCAGGTAGCTGAATTCTCCTTGATTCTTGGGTCGCTGCATAGCCATTGGCCGTGCCCTGCTTTGACACAAGCCGGATATTGTTATTGGCGCGGTTCACAATTCGAACCCGCACTCGAAACATTCGCACGAGCTTTACAAATGGCAGCAAATGAGCACACGCCGCTTATCGCAGTGTCGCAAGCTGCGACAAAGCTAATTTCGCTAGCGAATTCAGAGTTGAATGCAAGTTCAGATATCTTCAAATTAGCTACCCGCGCAAGCAAGCTCGTTGAAGACAAGTTGTCCGCATTGTCGGCACCAGCCACGGAGATGCGACCGCAGGCTGACAAATACTTCGGCCATATTATTAACGACCCGTTTCGTTGGTTGGAAGACACTCAGTCTGAAGAGGCGAAAAAATGGATTCAAGCGCAAACGCAACATGCTGAACAATATCTTCACCAAATTCCAGGACGAGCAGAAGTGCTGTCACGCATCAATAAGATGTTCGAAGTTGAGCCTTTGCAGATTTCCTACAAGGTAGGCAAGTATTATTTTTCCCAGAACAGACCGATGACGCAATTACGTCGATCGAGCCGACGCGGTCGCTTTGAAAAATTGGTGCTTGATACTAGTCATCTATCTCCCGATTCGCTCCTGTTATCCACTTCCATTAGCAAGAATGGCGAATATGTAGCCTATTGGGTTGCTCAAAAAGGTTCTGATTGGCAGTCAATTCATGTCAGAAACATGTCGACCGGAAAGGATATTCGAGGCGTTCTACACAATTTGCGCGCGTGCAGGATAACTTGGAAATCAGATAATAGTGGCTTCTATTACACTGCCTTTTCAAAATCAAGCAATCACAAACGAATCATGTTCCATAAGCTGGGTACCGCGCAATTGCGCGATATTTTCATTTGGGAGATGGACGATCCTGGTGTCTATGCCGGCATAAGTATCGTTTGCGACGGCAAGTATCTGCTAGTCACAACATCGGGAACCAAAAGCCATCGCTACTCTGTTTTTTTAGTAGCGCTGACATCGCGTCGTTATGAGCGGTACCAGCTGATGCCCGAGCAGAAAAGCTACTTTTATTTTATTGGTCAAAAGAAAGATCAGTTGTTTTTTATTACCAACAAAAATGCACCAATGCTACGCATCGTGTCTGTCAATGCTGGAAAGCTTCAGCCGCGAAATAAGACAGCGATCCGTTTTCGACCGAGAGTTGAGGTTGCCGAAAAGCGCGGACTGCTGAAGCGTGCCTTTGTCTGGGGAGATTATTTGTTTTGTCTCTACAGCACTCCAAAGGGCCAAGTGATTGAAACCATTCGAGTCGAAGATGGCGTTAAACTCAATCGGGTTGAGCTCCCAACCGGCACCTCCGTACTCGATTTACGTTTCATGGATTTTCCTTCGGTGAGATTGCTAGTCGAGGGCTACACAATCCCTAGCAGAATCTATAACTTCAATTTGCGCACAGCATCCTTGGATTTGATAAAGCCGCTGCAGTTGATGTTCAATATGGACCAGTTTGTCACTGAAAAACTGTACACAAGCAGCCATGATGGCCGGAGAATTCCGTTCTATGTTCGGTACAAAAAGGGATTGAAATTGAATGGAAGCAATCCGACGATTCTCTCCGGATATGGTGGCTTTAATAAATCAATCGAACCTGCGTTCGACTATTACGATTTGCTTTGGATGGAGTTAGGCGGTGTTTGCGCGGAGGCAGTGCTTCGGGGCGACAGCGGGCTCGGAGAGCAATGGCGCAAAGAAGGAACGCGTGAAAATAAACAGAATACTTTCAACGACTTTATTGCTGTCGCTAAAGCTCTTGTTCAGATGAAGTTTACGCAACCTTCGCGCTTGGGCATAAAAGGTTTCAGTAACGGCGGACTTTTGGCCGCAGCGGTTTTAACACAGCGCCCCACTTTGTTCGGTGCTGTAGCTATTGGTTCAGGTCTTATCGACATGCTTCGTTATCACCATTATGGAACCGAAAAACATTTTGCCGCTGAATATGGATCGGCAGTAAACAAGAAAGACTTCGAAATTTTGCGCGCCTATTCACCGCTGCATCGCGTCCAGGAGCAAGCGTATCCGCCAGTTCTTATAACCACAGGCAGTCATGATGATCGGGTCAATCCTGCGCACAGTTATAAATTTGCGGCAACTTTGCAGCATTTGCAAAGGAGTGCCGCGCCCATTCTCCTGTACGTCATAATGGATTCCGGTCATAGTACAAACAAGCCGTCGATGATGGGCGTTGATCGAATGACATTTTTCGGACACGCCTTGGGCTTAATGCCAGGTTGTTTCTTGAAGGAGCGGCCGCATAGTCGCGGGTAAGCGGCGATTCCCTGGTAGGTCGCAAAGGCGCTGGTAAGTCGCAAAGTCGCCGGTAAGTCGCAAGTTTTTTCATTGAGAGCAGTGATTCGTGTTCACATAACGAAAACGAGGTACCGCGCACCCCGCGCAATACCTCGTTTCTCTGGCGTACCCTGATTTAGCTTGCTTGTCGCAGATCAGCTAGCGCTCGTGCGGCTGCTTGTCTGACTTCGTCGGTGGCATTTGATTTGATCAGATCTTGCAAGTCACCCATGGCTGATCTAAAACCAAATTTGTCAATCATCCCAATCAAACGAATTTGTCGTTGTGTGTACTCAGCACGTGATTCGCCAGGACGATCTGGTGATCCGAGACGTGGTGTATTTTCAACGTCATGCTTGAGGGCGAGAAGAGCCAGTCTACCAGCAGTCTCGTTTGTGATGGCTGGCGATGGGCCTGAGGCCAACGCCTCAAGTCCGTCTATTAGATAGGCCTTGCCACCACCCGATAGATGCGAAGATTCGGTCAGACCAATTTTTACTGCATCCACCATTTCCGTGCGACCATTAGCATCTGGCTGACACAATTTCTTCACTTGCTCACAGCACTGTTCTGAGATTTGTCTGGCTTGCCCTTCAGTAGACACGTTTTCCGCGGAATTCTTAATGGTGGTGATTATCGCTTGTCTCGCTAAATCTGAATCCTTAGAGTGTGGCTGATTTGATGTCTCGAAAAGATTTGCCAACTCAGAGTTTCTGGCTCTAGCGTATTCAATCATCTTATCGGCCCTTGCAGCCTCGCCTGCAACTTTGCCCCGTTCTTCCCTTGAATCAGAATAGGGATTGAAGCTTCGACCTGTATTATTGAAGGCTTGTTGATAGGCGTCCTGTGCTTCGCGGGTAACCTGCACGAGACTTTCTGTTGTAAGGTGTTGATATCTGCTGTTCATCCAATTCACTGCTTCTGCGTCGGGGATGCGGGCTTGGCTGCTTTGAACCAATGCAATTGTTGGATGTATGATTGCAGGGACATCATTTCGTATCACTGCTGGTGGTGGTATTTCGGCATGCACTCTTGGCGGAAGTTCAGGAGCTGCAGGTGTTGGAACAACTACAGGTCGTGATGGAAGTTCTGGAGTTGAAGGTGTTGGAAGAACAATAGGTCGTGATGGAAGTTCTGGATTCGGTTGGACAGGATATCCTGATTCCCATGGAGCTGGACGTGTAGGTGTGGTTTGTGGGACAAACGGTGGCGGAACTTGCTCTGGTCGCTGACTTTCTGTTCTCGGCACGATTACTTGAGGTAAGCGATTTGCTGGCTGTTGTTCCGATTCTGGACTATCTGTACGCTGATACACCGATCCTTGTGGATATTCAGAACCGTTCGCCGATCGACCATAATTGTTGTTGGCTCTATAGCCGACCTGATAAGCATTATCGATCATGTGCTGAAGGCGAGGGTCTTCGGCTATTTCGGGACGCTTTTGTTTTGCATCTTCAATCAGTCGTTGCCCTTCCAACATTTCCATCGGATCGCCGGTTTTGATGCAAGCCAGACCCATTGAGATGCGTGTATTTGCAGGGGCGAAATACAAGTTTTTCAGTTGGCTTTCGTTGTCCAGAATCTGACGTCGTTGTTGCTCGAGGTTTTGCATGTCTTCAAACGATCCGCCAAATCTTGAAAGATCGGTTTCTCTTGAATTTATGCGATCCAGACTTTGCAAGTCATATTTATGATCTTCTTTGACGTTTCTGACGTTAATGCCGTCAGCGTCCTCGATGCTGCGCATATAAGTACCGCGAGCTGCATTGAATCCTTGCGTGCGGTTGATTTGACTCGCTGCATCTAAGTCGTTGTATGGGTTGCTGAAATTTTCTGGATCGCGGTAGTCATTGGATCTGACGGAACGGCGAGGAGCCCAGGCGTCGAGCGCACCTTGTGTGGAAAGGTCAGTAACATGAGTTTGATCATTATGTGTTTGTGTACGGTCATAGTAATTGGTGGAATTGTCCTGATGTTGGTAACTCAATGACAGTGACAAAGAGGTGTTGTAGCTTGCTCGCTGATGTGACGATGAAGAGTGATCGCTGTTATCGCGGTGGTGTGATGAAGAATCATTTCTATTTGTCATGTTATTGCTCGCCTATTTTGATGGGTACTGCCAAAAATAACGAATGAGGAGGATTATCCGGTGGCGGATAAGGGGGAACCTGTAAGCAAACTTCGTTGGTACGGTTGCTGCATTTCTCGGGGTGAAGATCTGCTACTTTGGATATTAGACTTCCGGTGTGACCAAGTGGTGAGCAGCGAATCTGGGTTTTCAGAAGGGCTTTCACTTACCTATTTAGAGAGCAGCGAAATTGGCTTGCCCTCTCTTGTGGACTTGCCGTACCTGGACCGTGCCTATCGAGTCCTCGTCGTGCTTTACTTGGCGTGCTCTTGCTGTGTCCCGGCGTTCTATCGACCAAACCAATGAAAATCATTAGTAGGTCGGAACTATGAACGGGTGAGAGGGTATAAAGGATTGATAGTTTTCGCTCTGCAATTCAATGCTGGTATGTAAATCCAAGTTCGTTCCTATGTAAGTCCAAAGTTGAGTATTCAATGTTCGTATATAATCCAAAGTTGAATATAATTCAAATTCAAAATTCAGCATGTAACGCACCGATTTATACAAAGGCAAAAAGTTCAATGTGCAATCCAAGGTTCAGCGTGAGTCCAAAGTTAAGTGAGAAATCCAAAGTTCAGCTTGAGTCCAAAGTTCAGTGTGCAGTCCAATGTTCATCACCCGCCATCGCATCACAATCGTGTAGGTAAAGTACATGCTATCTTCCGGTGAAGAGCCTCATGTCTCGTTGTCGCAGAAGTCAGTAAAAATTTCCAATGACGAACATACACTTCAAGCTGGCGAGCTGATTGACGGCAAATACCAAGTCATAAGAATGCTCGGTCGTGGTGGCATGGGCATCGTATATGAAGCCTTGCACGTCGCCTTGGATAAAAGAGTAGCCATTAAGTTTTTTGATTCAATGAAGGCCACTCACCCCAAGGCGTTTCTACGATTCCATGTTGAAGCCCGCGCTGCTAGCAGATTGAATCATCCTTCGCTAGTGGCAGTGACCGATTATGGTGTATCTGAGAGCAATCACACCTACTTGGTGATGGACTTGGTCGATGGCGAAAGTCTGGCCGAATATCTTGAAAAGCATGGACAACTTGATTACGACTTGGCTATTCACATAATGGAGCGACTGTGCGACGCGCTTGGATATGCTCACAAACAAGGCATCGTACACAGAGATTTGAAACCTGGCAACATCATGGTATCAAAAACGGATGATAGTTTGAATGTCTACATCATCGATTTTGGTGTGGCTAAAATGCTTATCGAGGATGAGAATTTCAGCAGTGCACTGACCGAGACAGGAGAGATCTTTGGCAGCCCATTTTACATGAGTCCAGAACAATGTGCAGGTAAAAAAGTTGGACCTCAAAGTGACATCTACTCACTGGGATGCGTCATGTATGCGTGTTTGGCTGGTCGGCCGCCATTTATGGCTGAAAATGTTTTGATGACGATTTCGATGCACTTGCAAGATCAGCCGATAAAGATTAGCAGCTATCGATCGGACGTGCCACTTTTGCTGGAGGCAATCATTGCTAAAGCGTTGAATAAGGGACTGAGCGAACGATATCAAAATGCTGAGCAAATTATAGCTGACTTGAAGATACTGCAATCTCAGCAAGCAGGACGAACTCTTTCGATAGCTTCGCGCCTGCGGTCCCTACTGCTGAATTTCGGTGCAATGGTTGGTAGTGTGAATGGTCTAAAGAGCGGATCGAGTACAACAAGAAACGCCCGATTTTCCAAATTTTCTTTGATCCTGTTGTGCTCAATATTTATGGCGATGGCATGTGCACTCATTTGGACGCAATCACCAACGCACCAACCGTCATCCTCCAACTCCGAAGCACCACCAAGCTCAGAACATTCACCGAATGCAATTGATGAGAAGCCTGAGGTGACTTGGTCCAAGTGTGATTTGCTTGCCCAGAAAGCAGTGGACATGGGCGAATATGACAAAGCCCAAGCTCTATACGAGAGGAGCTGCAACCTTGCAAAAGCTATTGGAGCGCAGTATGAACTTGCTTCAGTCGAAGGCATGAGTGATTTATCGGTGTTGATGGGTAAGGGCGGCAAAGACTTTGAAAAAGACATCGACAAACTAGCCCACGCCTCAATCGACTCAGAAGCATTAATTAAAGCTCTCTCCACTGCCAGCAGTAAAAATGTAGCTTCAACTCTGATCGATCAGTCAAATAGCGTTGCCACTTTTTTAAATCACTCGGGACGTTTTGCTGAAACTCAAAAGGTGTTGAAAACCGCTGTAGCCGTTGGAGAAAAATATCTTCCTGCCGACGATCCGATAAAGGCTCGCTGCCTTTTATCATTGGCAGACTCCTACCGGATTCAGCTGCTGGATCAAGGAACGTCCCCCGAGCTGGCGTATAGGATGAAAGCATTCGCAATTGCAAAAAAACATCCACACGACGAAATATTTGAAGCTTGTGCCTATTCAATTGGACGATATTACAACGTTCATGAACAGAGTAAACTTGCCTTGCCGTTCTTAAAACAAGCATTAGACTCTGCAACGAAGAACTTCGGTGTCCCGTCCATGCCAGTCTCTAAATGCTGCTTTCAACTGGCTGTATGCTATCGGGGTTTGAATCAACAAGCGCTTTCCAATGCTTCGGCTCAGCAAGCATTCAGCAATTTGCAAAACCTACAGCCAGAAAAACTCAGTGCGGATTCTTTCCACTTGCTGGCCGATTTGGAAGCTGCTATGCATAGGAACGGCGAGTCGATCAGGGACTTCACAAGGAGTCTACAAGAATATGAGAGGGGGCCTGCGAAGGACTATCCACTTATTGCAAACTGTTGCAAATCGTTAGCGGACATTTTGCCACCATCGTCACCACAGGTAAATGCATTGCACGAACGTCGTCTTGTCATTTTAAGGAGAATCGGAGACCTCTCACCGTCTGATGAATGTCAGAGCAATAAATTTCTTGCTGATAGATATTTTCTTCAGGGTAAGCTTAGTAAAGATCGAGAAGTGTTGCGACGTTCCGTAGCCATTGTCTTAAAATGGCCACCCCATTCTCTTGATCGGAAGTACTATGTTGAGAGCGCTTTATGGTTGGCTACGGATGACATTAAAGACAGAGATTATAAAGAAGCCGAGAAAAACGCCGATCTTTTTAAATCTTGGGTCTTGCAAGAATTTGGACCGCACACTTATATGGATGCGCAAGCAGACGGTCTGCTTGGCTCGATTTACGTTGACACACACCGGGCAAAAGAGGGGCAAGCGCT
This sequence comes from Candidatus Melainabacteria bacterium, assembly GCA_003151275.1. The sequence continues at coordinate 33,990 of PLXC01000099.1, read as the reverse complement.
TCTGCAAAACGCGCTAAATTTTTATCGGAACTATAAGCCAACAGCATCCGAAAATGCCCATTATCAGGAATCGCGCGAGAAGCTAATTGCAGATTTGTCTAAAGCAAAATTAGAGGAATCCGCAGCAGTGAAATAGTTCGACATCGAAGATGCGCGAAGCAGCTTGCACAAATAATCCGACGCCCAAAATTTTCCGGATTTATTCGGAGAATTTTGGGTCGTAGAATTTCATGGGGCCAACTTGCCTCAGCCGATCTACCCTAGTTCGGGGGACGGAAGGGCGTTGGTCGGCGATTAATTATCCCAATGATGCAGTTCGTGAACTTGCTCACGGGTTACATAGCCATCTTTGTGAATGCCATTCCAATGTTCGCGAACTTCCTTATTGTTCCATCGATTATCATCGTGATGGTTTTTGTAATAATAACGATTCGCATTCTTGAACTCGTTGTAGTTCCAACGTTGATCGTTGTTGCGATCATGTCGTTTGAACCAATCGTCTTGATCAGCTTTCACTGGTTGTTGAAGTACACCGAATGTAAGAGTTGCCAGCGCCATTGCAGCAATAGTCTTTTTCATTTGAAACCCCGTTTTTTTGTAGTAACTCCCAAGTAAATCAGTCGCGAGTAGCCCAGTATGTACTTGACTTCACATGTGCATGCTGGGCGAACTGCTCCGCTTACCCCCTGACCTTCCGTCCTGTTAATTAGTTCCCGAAATTAAATGATTTTTTACTCAAACGAAACCGCTGTGTTAAGTGGTCCAAAGGGGCAATGGATTCAGTGCTCCAACGGGGAAGAAGGATAATAACGAGCCTTGTCATTCAGCTAGATGCCGGCAAGGATGCCGGCGCTCCCAGGTAGGCAACCATGTCTAGCTCCCAGGACGACGACAATACAATTATCTCCACGACCTCCACTGGTCAGGCGCGTTCCCCTGCTAAAACGCGCACTTGCCCGAAATGCGGTTTAACTGTTACCGATAACACGATGGTCTGTCCCGTCGATGGCACTGCAATCTTTGAAGCGCCTGGAAAAATCCTCGCGGACACATATGAGTTTGTGTCGGTAACAGGCTGGGGTGGAATGAGTGTCATCTACAAGGCTCGTCAGCGTCAAAATGGCCACGTTGTTGCGATAAAAATGTTGCACTCACTTTTAATGACTGACCAATCGTTGAGGCGCTTTCAACAAGAAGCCAAGGCGATCATGAGTTTGAGGCATCCAAACATCATAGCCGTGCATGACTTTGGCGTGTCCGAGCACGGACAACCTTATATGGTGATGGACTTTATCGAAGGTAAAACTTTAGGCGACGTGATCAAGGAGACAAACGGATTGTCGTTGGAAGCAAGTTTGCACCGATTCATTCAGTTGTGCGACGCTTTAGACCACGCGCATCAGGTTGGTGTATTACATCGGGATTTGAAACCGAGCAATATTATGATTTCCAATCAAGACGGGAATTTCGAAGATGCTCGCATTGTAGATTTTGGTATCGCTAAACTTTTGGATAAAGAGGAAGGCGCTGATGATGATGGACATCTGACTCACACTGGAGAACTCTTTGGTAGCCCGCTTTACATGAGTCCAGAGCAGTGTCGCGGCTCTGAAGTCGATGCTCGCACCGATATATATTCTTTGGGTTGCGTGATGTATGAAACGTTGACCGGTCGAACCCCGTTTAGGGGTGCCACCATCGTTGATACCTTGATGCTGCAAATGAGCGAGATTCCCGTTTCACTTGCAGAGGCGAGCCCCGACAAGCAATTCCCCGTGGAGTTGGAGAACGTTATCGCTAAAGCCCTTGCAAAGGATCCTGATGATCGATATCAAACGATGCAAGATTTGGAAATGGCCTTGATGGGCATTCAACTAAATTCGAGCAATGTTTCACGGGGAAAATCCCGCACTAAAACTAGGAAGACACCGATAATTCCTAAATTCGTCTATGGCGCTGCGATAGCCTTTCTCGTTGTCGCTTTTGGTTTCAGAGTATGGTGGCAGAGTATATCCAAACATGAGAACACTGTCACAGCGGCACAAGTGGATGCGATTAAAAAGACTGCCGTTTTGAGCTCGATAGAAGCAAAACATGACCAACAGATCGTGTCCAATAACATCGAGACTCTGCTCAAATCAAAGAAGAATATGATCGACGATCCGATGCTTCGACAGCGCCTCAATGTTGATTTGGGTTTGGAAGAGTTGGATTTAAATAAAGCACAAGTCGGAGATGTGGGATGTCAATTTCTCCGGAATCAAAGGACGTTGAAGAGACTTTATCTCGATGACACCTATGTTCGTGATCAAGCTCTCGCGGTGGCCATCGCCACTTTGGATAAGCTGGAAAAACTTAGTTTATGCAATACAAAAATCTCAGACAATGCAATTGGCTATTTGACCAAATTAACCAACATCTGGGGCATTTATTTAAACGACTGCAAGGACGTTGCAGATAAAACTTTGGAAAGCGTAGGTAGCATGCCGAGGCTCAAAGAGCTTTCTCTAAACTCGACGGCCGTCACCGATAGGGGATTCGAAAGCCTGCGCCGAATCTCGCTAAAAAAACTTTTCGCCTCAAGAACCAAATTTGGTGACAAAGGTATGGGCGCTTTGTCGAATATGAACTCCCTGACTGAACTGCTGGTACGTGACACAAAAGTTTCGGACGAAGGATTGGCGAAACTGAAGCATGCTCCAGAACTCACGTCGCTGGACTTATCCAAAACGTCCATAACCAATAAGGGAATGGGATATCTCGCGCGTTTCCCTTTGTTGGACAGCTTGGGTGTCGCTGAGAATCCCATCACAGACGGCGGCACTGCAGTATTAGCGAAATTGACCAAGCTAGATAGACTGAATCTTGAATCGACCAAGATCAGTGACGCTACTCTGCTTCATTTGGCCAAGCTGTCAAAGTTGAGGGAACTGAACCTGAAAAACGATCAAATCACTGATGCCGGACTAGAGACAATTAGTCAAATGGATGCATTGCAGGCGCTCAATTTAACTGGCACTGGAATTACAGATACCGGCTTGCATAAACTTCTCAGCAGCAAGCATCTGAACAATCTAGTAATCGCCAATTGCTTAAAATTGACTGCACCGGGAGTTAAAGATTTCAGCGACCACAAGAAAGACTGCAATGTGGTTGCCACGGAAGCAACTTACATATATTGGTTTTACTAATTTGATCGAGGGTTGGCGATTCCATAACTATTATCGCTCCCCTTCGCTTTGTCGATCGACTGCACTCGATCAACGACAGTTTACGCTGGCAACGAACCCATTTGTCATCATTTGACAGTATCGGGCAGGTTGGCAACAAACGCCCGGGAGGCGTCATTTGTCGGATTGGCGATATAACCAGTTTCGACTGCATCTTTCAAAGTGATGATGTTGTAGTCACCAGGTCCATATTGAGCGAGGAAAGCTGGACCTTCACCAGATGCGGTGCCCCATGAAGTTGGGATTTGATACTTGCCGGCTGGCAGATAGGTCATATTTGTGGGAACGGATCTTGGTGAAAACTGTCCTGGTTGTCCCGGCACAGGTTTCCATCTAGCTTGGAACGCGTCATCATGCGGAGTAGTCACGTCATAAGCCGGCTTGCCATCAACGGTGGTGCTACGAGTAATCACCCAATCGCTATTGCTGACGTTCTGTCCACCTGTGAGATTCGTTCCATCAGGCAGTTTCATTCCGTCTGTGAGCATGGTTCCATTGGCGAGTCTAACTCCTTCTGGTGGCGTATGAATGGTATCTCCGGATATCTGCACACCTGTGGGCAGCTTTCCTTGAGGAATTGTGTCACCGTTAGCCAGGGTAATATCGTTCGCTGCATTTAGTGGGGACTCTGTGGTGCCGACTCTGAGTCCCTCAGGATATTCGCTGAGACTGACTTGCTGTGCCTCTGCCTGGTAGTATTTAGGAGCTCCAGGCGGTAGATCCGGTTTTGCGAACTGTAGTTCTCCGTTGGTATTGCTCGCGGTGGCATAAAGTTGTTCTGTCTGAGGTGCATCTAAGACACGAACGCCATCCGCATTTACCGTGCCGAGACCCTCACCAAGCGGCTTAGCAGCGGTTGACGCCAAAGTCGTGTCGGCACTGGCTGCGTCTGAACCAACAGAGCTGGCATCAGAGGCAACAACACTGCTAGTACTATCAGCGACTGCACTCGTTGCGCTGGAACTCACATCGGTTGCTGCGACAGGTACAGGAGCATCGGCGGCTGCGATAGGTGCGGAAGTTGCGGTCCGTCCGCTTGAAACAGCATCGTTGAGAATGCTGCTTGCACTTGCCTCGTCAGCAGAGACGCTTCCGCTGGTCAAACTACCGATTACGTCACTAGCAGCAGAAGCAACAGGTCCAGCAGCCAGAGCGCCAATTACTCCAGCGCCTATTACTGTGCCCGTGGCGCCGACATTCTGCAAATCGGTGTGCGCCTCGGCCACATCGGACGCACTGTAGTCCTGCGCATTTGTGACCACATCTGCATCGTGAGTCCAACCAGCGGCATGGGCACCTATTTGATACGCGCCATAAAGGGCTCCAGCAGCTCCAACAACTGCAGCTCCGAAGAGCACCTCAGGTCCGATCAAAACTGCCGCGGCAGTAACGGCGACTCCGGCGGCAAGTCCAACGGCTGCAGCTTCCAGAACCTGATCAGGATGATGAGTTATTTCGTTCCATGCGCCAGCTCCCAAATCCGAAGCGACAGTCTCTGCATTATGGAGCCAGTGGCTAAAACCATTTTCGTGTGAGCTGGAATCGCCTGAGTCATGTCCATCAATTTGTAAATTAGGAAGTGTTGACGATGACACCATCGCAGCTGAATCCGCAGCACTGGTAGCTCGATGGTCGGTACCACTGAAACTACTGTTATGTTGTTCCGACAAAATTCTGCTGGCGCTGTCGTTGCCGTGGATGTCTTGAACGTCACTTCTTGTTGATGTTTGATCTAATGACATTGCATTCTCCTAAGTGGTGACGCGCGAGAATCTGACTTAGAGGCACTTTGGAAGTGTTCAGCGTCTGATCTGCGTATCTACCGGGATGTTTAGTAACTTAGGTCTTCGATGCATCTGGGATAAAGTTGATGCCCCGTTCCGCTTGCTACATATCTTAGGGCTGAGGTGTATCGGAGAAATGTCAGCGGTGTGTCATCGGTGTGTCAGCAACGCAAACTTGTCGCCAAATTTGGAAATCCGGGCGCTGGTGAGCCGGAAGCAGCTGATATTCCTTCCAAGTCAACAAGTTCCTTGCTCCAGCGAAGCAGACTTTGTCGATATTTCTACTTAGAATTGAATCGGTAGCCAGCGCCGTGAACAGTTTCTATCAATGCGCTTTGATTCTCCGACACGTCTAGTTTTTGTCGTAATCGCTTCAGCGTGCTTCGAAAAGCATCGGTGGAAGGCTCACTTTCAGAACTCCAAACCCTGATCATGACTGCCTCTGCACTGAAGACTCGATCGGGATTGCGCATGAAAAATTCCAGTAAACTAAATTCCTTTGGAAGCAGAACAATTTCCTGCCCGTCGCGAGTGACTCGCATTTCGTCTGGAATCATTACTATGTCTCTTAATTCCAATTGATTCGTCGCCTGCCTAGACTCTCGCCGCAGCTGGGCGCGAATCCTGGCAGAAAGCTCTTTAAGGGAATAGGGCTTCGTTAGATAATCGTCGGCGCCACTGTCCAGCCCATCTTCCTTATCTTCGATTTTCGATTTCCCGGTCAACATGATTACAGGGGTCGTGTGTCCGTTCGCCCGAAATTGTTTCAAGATCTCAAACCCAGAGATGCCAGGCAAGTCCCAATCCAGCAATACGATGTCGTACTCCATCATGAGCAGATGCTCGAGTCCCTCGGTGCCAGTATTTGCCACTTCTACATTATGGCGTTCAGCTTTTAGCCACGTTGCAACCATATCCGCCGCGTGCTCATCGTCTTCAACTATCAGTATTTTGGCCACTAGGTACTCTTCATCATTGATTTAAGAAGGAATTCAGTCCGTCGGTCGATTCTGGAAAATGTTCCGATAGACCTTGATTATGCTGGTCGCCATATCGGCAGACTTATTATAAAAGTACTTCCCTTACCGATAACACTTTCAACCTTAATTGAGCCATTATGTAATTCGACCAATTCCTTGGCAATCGGAAGCCCCAACCCTGTACCTGAGATGTTCGCTGTCGCTTGGACGCGGTGAAATCGCTCAAAAATTAGCTTTTGCTCCTCCTCAGAAATACCAGGACCTTGGTCTGCGATAGCAATTTCGACGTTTCTACCAGATTTGCGAGTCGTTATGGAAAGAGTCGATTTTTCAGGAGCATATTTAAGCCCGTTCGACAATATGTTGACGAACACCTCCTGCAACCAGAACGCATCACCACTTACATCGCAGTGATCGCTTGTGTAGTCGGTGACGATAGTAATCTTTTTGGATTCGGCAAAAGCGTGTACCGAGTCAAGACATTTGTCCATAATTGGCGCCACTTCTACGAGCGCTCTTTGCAGTTGAATGTTTCCGGTGCGCATCTTTTCTAACTGAAGTACGCTGTCGATTAGCCCAACCATATGCTTTGAGGCACTCTCCGTGGTGGCAAGTAAACGAGTGCCTTGCTCATTTAGTTCACCGAACAATCCGGATTCAAGCATCTCTAGATAGCTGCGAACTGATTGCAAAGGCGTTTTTAAGTCGTGAGTAATCATCGCTGTTACCTCTTGCTTCATTCGCTTTGAGGCTTCAATCAGATCGGCTGCATAGTGCAAATGATTATCGAGTTCGGCAACTTCATCAGTTCCTCCTAAAGGTGCCGCCAGAGGTTCACCCTTAGCCAGTTTGTCGGCATTCTCACCAACCTGCGACAACCTGCTCGCCAGTTGCTTGCTAAACATGGTTGCACAAAAAAGTGCGAATAAAACGCTAAATCCGAGCGCACATTTGAGGAGGAGTCTGATCCGCTCCCTGATTTTGCGGCTGGTAACGTCATCAGTGCCACGCTTGCTGATCTCACCTAATTCGAGTATTCCGCTTTCCAGGATATCGTGGAAATCGCGACTGATCTTCTTTCGGTAGTAATTTAAGGTGTGTGACATGTCTTTATCTGAGGGACTCTCCTGAATTTGTCGTCCGAAGTCCATGAGATCGGCTCTAGCAACGAGCATGTTACGACTGCACGTCGCGAGCTTCGCAAGTAATATGGGATCGTCTTGAGCCAGAAGCCTAATCTGCTTGAACCTTTCCACAACATTCAACATCTTGCTCCTGATAGCGATTATTCTCTCAACAATGCCGCGCTCGCGAAAGGCGTCTGAAGGAGAGGCTTCGAATGAATCACTAATGGCGATAACGTCGTGAACAACTCCGTTAATTTCATCGGTGATTTTTTTGTTGCGGTTGATGCGCGCCGTCTCAAGTTCGATTTGATCTTGCATGTTCAGCAAGGCGCCGAATATCGTTATCTCGAAGCATAGAGGAATACTTACGAGCAGTAATCCTTTGTGCAATAGTGTCAACTTCATAATTGGGAAATGACTAGTAACTTTAAAAGTAAGCCCTTGCAGTCATCATTATAATGGTGAATTTACAATTTGGATAAGAAAATTGTGCATATAAACTCGGGCTCGTTCGTTGTAATGAATTGAACCCATTGATATCGCCTTGTTATAGTCGACGAGTGCTTCATCGTAATTATGTTGGAATCTCCGCCGCACGCATTCAAATTGTGTCCGCCTGATCCATTCAAGGTTTAACTTTATTCAGATATCCACTCATTGTAAAGCCCTGACTATCTTTTTTATCTGGATTGCTGACAGAGATTTGGACCAGCATTTTGTCCGGTCCGAGAGCACTGTAGCGAGCCACCATTTCGCGATAGCCGACGATTCTTCCGTCTGGAGATTGAATCGGTGATAAGGTACGTTGATCAAAAATTCCGGGTGCCACCATTACCGTTGAAGAATTTGCGATGCGTTCATTTCTAAGTAACTCTTGCGGTAAAGTGTTGGCACCACCGTCGCCGTGTCCGGTTCCTGGTGAGGTGTTGTCTGACGTGCGCTTGATCACATAGCCTGAAGTGGAGCTTCCGCTCACGTCAATTGTTTGTCCGTTTGTGTACATTTTTGCGGCACCGATATCCACACGGTCAGTCGTAATAGTTGTTCCTCTATCGATCCGCAGCGAATCATCGGATCTAAAGTAGCGGCCATTGAACGAAGTTGGACCACCAAATGTGATACCGCTATTATGATAATCGATCAGCGGCTGCCCACGGTTGATCGAACTATCCGCAGAGGCACCGCTCCAGGGCTTGCCGATGTGGACGCCATCTCCTATGTAGACATTGCCGCCAATGTGAACATCTCCAACACCATTCTCTCCGCGTTCAACAATGTGTGCTCCCGGAAGCACCCAAAGGTGTCCGTTCTCGCCGCTGCGGAAAAAAATAATGTCAGGCGAGATGTCCCCTCTGCGACCATTGTCAGTTACGCTAATTTCGGGAATCTTTGAGCCGTCGTCACCGCCGCTCAGTTTGAGCGACATTTTAGCCGTCTTGCCTGTCAGATATTGATTTTGTTGACCAAGCATAGGAGTCTCTTTGATCAGTGGTGCGTCGCTCAAATGCACAGATCCGTTCCAGACGCCTTTCCATTGTTCGGGTAGCGATCGACAAGCGTTTCCCTTCATGAGCGGTAGAGAGCTCGGGGCATCTGCATAGGCTGTGACGCCTCCGGCGATTGGTGCCTGACTTGCGGATCCTGACTCGGGAGCGTCGGCAAGACTTGCGGATCGTGACCTGGGAGCGCCGGCAAGACTTGCGGATCGTGACCTGGTAGCGCCGGCACCCAGGTGGTCGACCTGGCACAAGCATTTCAATGGAAATAGCACCAAGCTCAAGAACATCGATCCTGCGATTGCGTACGTCTTAGTTTTCGATCGATAAATCATAATTACTTCGGGGCTTGGCTCTGCCTATATGATTATAGTTCATGCCGGTGGTGTACAGAGAATTCCCGGATTTCAAAAGAAAGATGTTGCTCCTTTTTAACAATCAGTGTTCATCACTTTCATACCCGTTTTTTTGTTTGCACTTTTTGCACTTTAATATCTCACCATATATGGTGCGATGGAGAATTTATTGGAAGGAAGTTTAGATTTCGCCCAATAGCTTTATGTCCGCAGTCGTATGACCCGCGTCGCGCAGTGGTTTACGCACGTCGATATCAAGATCTGGCACGTAACAAACCATCAGAACGGCTTCTCTTTCTGGGACGATTTGATAGTCACCAATTGCGGCTGGAACAAGACATGAGTTTCCTTGCTCAAGTTTCTCAGTGCCACCACTTCCATAATTTATAGCGACGCTTCCCTGCACGCTGGAAATCGTCATGCACCGATTTTCATGAGAGGGTTCTTTGTGAACTCCAGAAAGTGTCCAACGTTCAAGAACAAAATATGGACCTGCTGATCCAACTAAATATTGATTGTCATTACTTTTTTTGAGCAGACCCGGATTAGGTTTCGGATTAAATTCCGGACGCAGTTCATCCAGAACTGCATTGATGTTTTGCTCCCACTGCTCTTCTGTATGCCGGCCGCCGTACAAGTCGGTGGGCATTACAGTCTGTGCGAGATCAGAAGTCTGTTGCACCTCGAAGACAATGGTGCCGGGTCCAAAGCTGTGCAGAACGCCGGCTGGTACATATATGGTATCGCCAGTTTTAATTGGAAATCGCGGAACGACATCGTCATATGCTTGTGCTTTGAAAGCATTGAAAAGAGATTGTCGGCTGTGACCGGGCTTAACACCAAGCAGAATTGTTGCTCCTGTTTCAGCCCAGACGATGTGCCACGATTCTGTTTTTCCATTCGGTTCGCAATATTTGCAACGTGCCGTTTCATCGTCTGCGTGCAAATGAACGGGCAGCATATGCGCCGCGTCAAGAAACTTTTCTAGAAGAGGAAAGTGCGGTCCGCTCCAACCTTTTCCGACTAATTCATCTGGAAACTTTTGCACCAAATCGTGCATTGCTGTTCCGCTTAGACTTCCATTTGCAACCGTTCCAGCGGTATCTTTATAGTCGCTTATTTCCCAGGTTTCTGCCACTATCCCATCTGGGAGATTGGCTTTAAGCAAACGATGTTTGATACCGGAGCCGCCGAATGAATATGAGCGAATGTGAGTCGAAAATTTTATCGGGTACCAGTTCATTCAGAAATTCCCCAATTTAAAGGTTTTGCCACAGCTGATTAGTGATTAGTGATTAGTGATTAGTGTAGCTCGTTTCAGATGTACCGCGTCGAAAATTTTTATCCAGCAAAAGATAATTTCCTTCGACCATGCGCAGCTTTTCTATTCGGTGTTATCTCTCGTAATCGCAATCTTCGGAGTTAAATTTCGAAAAAAATGCTCGTTGCTCAAAATCGCAATATTCCGTTCTTGGACGTCAAATTAGCGAAATTGCCGGATATTTGATCGCGCACCATATACAGTGAGCGTGTGGTGGATCGATCTTTTCCGCGGATGCGATATCATCGATTCAACGTCATCGATTTGACTCGCGTTCGACCACGGGTGCGACGTCATCATACGACCATTAATTAAACTCTCGTATGACCATCGATTCGACAAGTCGTAAACTAACTTCAAATGCAATTGGATCCTGTTGACTGATACGCAAAAAAGTTAACTTAAATGTTCAGTCGTCCTGATCAATCATTTCGAACAATTTTGCATTTCCCGGGGGGCATAGGTTAGGGACGGTCCGATTGGTGGTACATAGTGTAGTGCCGGTCGCCTCCGTCCTTCAAGCGCCGTATGCGAGCCTCGTCTTTTCAAAATTTATTGCCTACCGCCCTGAGGCGGTTGTTCCGATCTCGTCGGAGCGATGTGACAGTCTGCCTCATTGTCAACCTGAATTCGCTCGATTTTGCTCGTCGATTCGGTCATTATCAGGGAATAAAGATGTAGTCCAGTACATTGGAAGCTCTTCTAATCGAGTTAATTTACCCGTGCTTCAGAACTTTCGATCACAGCCCCGAAACATCAAGCTAGACAAGCTAGCTGGACTACCGAACGTCAGAATGCTCGAAGACATGCGCCAGAAAGCGATGGTTAATCCGGGCGCAATCGTTGAGCTGCCGTTCGGTGATGATACGCAGTCTTTCAATCTTACCGTGACGCGCGACGTGACTCAGGGAAGTTGGCTATGGATGATGTACAGGGACGATGGCTTCAACTCAGGCTTAGAGTGGAGTCATGTCACACATAATGCCGATCAGATTCACTCTCTGATTAGCAACTCGAACCTTGGATTTATGGCGAACAGGCAGGTTCAACCGCTTCCGACATCGGTGCAGCTAGCACAAACTTCCGCATCCGTTGAGGATAACGCGCCCAAAGCCCGCAAAGGGACCTTACAGGGAAATCTGAAGAACATTCAGATCGGCAATCTTTGTCAATCGATCAATATGAACCAGATGACCGGCAGATTAGAGATAGTTGCGCCTCATAACAAAGCTGCTGTCTTTTTTGTTGATGGAAATCCCATTCACGCTGCTCTCCGCGGTGCCGAGGGAACTGAGGCGATGATTCAGTTGCAAGCGTGGACGGACGGCGAATTTACATTCTACGACGAAAACGTAAATGTCACTCGCAGCATTCAACGCGGTTTGATCGGGCTGCTCATGGAAGGAGCTAAATTCGTCGATCACTTTAAATATTTGACCAACAGTGGATTAACCCATGACTCATACCTCATACCAGTAAAAGACGTTGATTTGGAAGAAGCTTTGACAAAAGGTGTTGATTGCAAGCTGTCCGACGTGATCGCGATTTACAAATTGATCGATGGTGCGAAAACTTGGGGCGATATCCAGCGTGATCTGGAATTAGCCAAAAGTGAGTGGGCGCCCGTGATGTTCAACCTGGTCAGCTGCGGCTTGGTGCAGATCAGCACCACACCAACGACGAAAAGCACTCGTCAGCGCACGTCGGCAACTAAGATGGATTGGCAAACAGTGCAAGCCTTCGAACAGAATATTTGCAGAACGGATACTGGTTTGTACACTCATCCTTCCCTGCTCTTTTTTCTTAGCCAAGAATGGTTTAAATTTGAAGTGATGCAGGTTCCTTTCTCTCTGCTCGTGTTTGGATTTGCCAATAAGACTGAGCCAAATTCACAGCTCATTCCTTTCAGAGCTCGAGCGATCCAAGATTTGAGGCAGAAAGTTTTTAAAACAAAGCGAACTTATGATCTGCTTTGCCACTACGGTGCGTTCTCTTATGCCATGTTATTGCCGATGAGCAATAGAAGTTCCGCTCACCGTCAGGCTGAAATCCTTGCCGAGATTTGCGCCACGATCGTCGTATCTGAAGATTATGATCGTGACAATATCGAATTTCGGGCCGGCATCGCCAACATTCCTGAAGACTGCAGTACGCTCGACGAATTTCTTACTCTCGCAGAGCAGTTAAGTGTTTTAGGAGATTAAGTATGGTTGTTCTTTCCACAAGATGCAAAACTGATCCGTCCGCTTTTCAGCACCAGATGTGTCGGAGCCGAGAATATCTGACTGCACGAGGCTGGAGCCTAGACGAGATTCGATAAGTTGTTTAAGAGGATTTTGCTTATTCCGCGCAGGGTAGCAAAAACCCCCAAACCTTCACTGGCAACCGATTCATAGCTCGGGACCGCCAGGGAGTTCAATTCCGACTCCATTCGATCAATCGGCATGGCACCGACCAAATCGCGCTTATTGTATTGCAGAACCAATGGTATCTCTTCAATCTTAATTTTGTGTTGCGCCAGATTCTCAGCCATATTGGTGAATGACTCGATGTTGTCAGTAGAGCGAAACGGGTCAGAATCTGCGACAAACACGACAGCGTCGACACCGTTCAAAATCACTTTTCGGCTGGCATTGTACTCAATCTGTCCTGGAACCGTGTATAAACACAGACGAATATGCCAGCCGTGAACCATTTCCAAATCGAGCGGCAAGAAATCGAAGAACAAAGTTCGGTCACTTTGCGTTGCCATACTAACCATTTCTCCGCGTTTTTCAGGCGCTAGTTGGCTGTGAATGTATTGCAGGTTCGTCGTTTTGCCGCAAAAACCCGGACCGTAATAAACAATCTTGCAGTTTATCTCGTGGGTTGCATCTTTGAGTGTTGGCATAAATTGGAAATTCTGATCAGCTTGCGAAAGGCGACTTGGGTTTCCAAAATCGTACCATGCCACGATCTTGCTTGGCAGTCAGTCAATGTTTCTTGTCCGGAAATTGCCGGATCACCCCCTGATTAGGCCAGGCTAGTGAGAATCCTCGAAGCGCTTGACTAAGAATTCGGTTGTTTGTGTTGCTCCACTCGGCAATCCCAATATCCCAGTCCCCCTGACCCAACAATTGCGAAAACTCCCGGAATGCTCTATAACAATAACTTGTGGTATCACATATGGTGCCGATTGCTTCTTCGCCGCTGCAGCAGAAAAGAGTGTTGCATTTCACGACGCAGCTCGCAGGATGAAGATCATTTCGTGTGAGGATTTTTCGTCAAACGGGTTTGCATCCCAGTCGCCAAACATGTCCTTGACACATAGTCCTTGCGCTAGTGACCTTTCCTCGATCTCTTTCCGGGACAAAAAACGAAGCTCGCTTTTGGAAACCAATGGCTCCTCCGGAAACTGATAGCTCAATTCAAATGTCATTCTGTCGTTCTCCATCGCCACGAACCGTCTGGATTCGTGAACGATGCTTCCTGGCAGCTCAAGGACCATGTCGTAGTTCCACTCCTTCGTCCAATCGATGACAGGATTTCGAGACTCAAAGGCAACAATGCCGCTTGGTTTTAAATGCCTTCGCATGGTCGAGAAGGTTGCTAAAATCTCAACATCCTCGAGCAATACTTGAAATGCATGTCCCGTCATTATGATCAGGTCGAAAAGCTTATCCGATTCATAGTTTTGCGCAAATGACTGAACCCAGTCGATTTCCTTTCCGTGAGGTTTCCTGCGTGCAACTTCCAGCATGGCAGGCGATGGATCTACGCCAGTAACATCATGATTCTTGGCCGCGTACGCGTTGCACAGAAGTCCAGTGCCGCAGCCAAGGTCCAGAATGTTTTGATTTGGAGTTCCCGCCAGCGATAAATAGAAATCCCGGTCGATCGACCATGGGCTATCGAGGTCATATAGATCCGCAAGCTTAGGGTTCCCGTAGTGGTTATCTGGCATTCAGATAAAGTCCTTCAACAATAGTGTCGGCGTGTCATCCTGTTTGTCGCACCGTATACAGTATCATCAACCTTAACAACAGCGCCACGCGGAATGAAACAGGTCTCTGGATCAATAGTAATACTGACACATTATTAACTGATTGTTTACCCTATCCTAAACCCGGTTGACACGGCCTTGCCACTCGACCATTATGCACGGGAGGCGTGCGATACACGTCGTGCCAATACGAGAGCGGTCCTCTAACAACATGAAGCTGATTCGCATTATTCTTTCAGTTGGAGCGCTGCTTTATTTATTCGGCTCGATTGTAGTGGTCTATTTTAATTCACCGGATTTCTCTGAAACAGTGAGCGACTTCTTCTCGTCATTTCATGATGAAATACCTCTTACACTCAAACTGCTAGACCTGGCATCAAGGCGGTCTGCAGTTGCTCCGGTCCAACAGATCTTCTTAGCGAGAAGGACAATCGCTATTTACAGCCCTATATTGGCGAGAGCAATATAACAGAGGCTTTTAAGCAGAAAATTGTTCAGGCTTCTGCGGTGACACACGTGCACACGGCTATTCCAACTATTTTTGTACATGGCACTGAGGACAAAAATGTACCTTTCATTCAATCTATTAACTTGGCCAAATCGCTTCAACACGACCACATCAGGACGGTCGTAGTCCCGGTCGAGGGGGTTGGGCATCTTATTACTGGGCGTTCGTTGAAACTAGCGTTGGAGAGAGTAGTCAACTTTTTTCAGCAGCAGTGACGCCAATGAACGGTCTAGTGCCTGCGGTAACGCCGATGTACGTCAGAGTGCCTGCGGTGCGCCGAAGTACCTCAGAGTGTCTGCGGCAACACCAACGAACGGTCAGAGTGCCTTCATGTAGGAGACGAGGTCTTTCTTTTCTTGATCAACGAGCTTGGTTTGAAGCACCGTATCAAAGAATTCCACTGTGTCATCCAGAGTGAGCAAGCGTCCATCGTGGAGATAGGGCGGCGAATCTTTGATGCCGCGCAGAGGGAACGTCTTGATTGGCCCTTCAGCGGTCGCCATCATGCCGTTGATCATATGTGGCTTGTAGAAGCGTTCCAACTGCAAATTATGCATGCTGTTATCGGTAAAGTACGGACCAGTGTGGCAGACGGCGCACTGTCCTTTTCCGTAAAATACTTTCTCTCCTCGCAGCTCGGCTTCAGTCGCTTTCTTTGGATCCAGGCGCCCAAGCACGTCTAGCTTCGGCGCTGGCGGAAAGTCCATTATTTCTTGCACCTCAGCCATGAAGTGGACCTGGCTGCCGCGCTCAAGAATGTTCACTCCTTTCTTGGTGGCAATAACAGGATCGCCATCAAAATACGCAGCGCGTTGCTCAAACTCTGTGAAATCTTCAATCGTTTTGAGAGCCCGTTGTGATCCAAACAAGCGCTGGATATTCACGCCTCGTAGCGATGGTGTTTCGATTCGATGCCGGAATTCTTGCGGACGAATATCGCCGACTTCGTGAAATGCACCATTGGTGTGACCGTTAGCGTGACAATCAAAACACGATACACCACGGCTCGGCTTGACCGATCTGCGGTCTTCCGTAAAGTTGAACTGCTGCTGCGGAAACGCTGTCACTAGTAATCTCATTCCCTCAAGTTGCTTTGGATTGAGAACGCCGTTGAAAGTTGGGTAGTAGTTGTTGATCGTGATCAGCTTTCCTTTGGACACGTCACCCAGGTCGGGTCTGGTAGTGAGAAACATCGCGGGCGGAAATTCTGGAAGAAAGTGGTCCGGAATATCCATGTCCAAATCGAAACGGGTGAGGTCTCGACCTTCTTGGCGATTTAGCTCATCAATGTGTGTCTTGGGAAAAACCATGCCGCCTTCGGGATGGTTAGCGTGAGGCAGTGGCATGAAACCTATAGGCAATAAATCTTTCGCCTTAATTTCTTCTGCAGTCATTTGCTGAAGCTGCTGCCATGTCACACCAGCCGGAAGCTTGACTCTTACTCCGTCTTGAACGGCTTTGCCGCGAAACATGGTCGCATCAGGTGCGGCTTTATTGGAAAGGTCGTAGCGCTGATTGAGAAGATCAAGTTGCCGTTTCATCACCGCGGGCTTTTGAGCAACAAAAGCAGACATAATCGACTCGAAACTAGCCTTAATGTCGACAGGCATGTAGCTCGAGGATTGTGCCGATACCATGCCTACCAGAAGCAGCATCGATATTGTCGTCGAACCTGCAACCAAGAGGTATTTAGAATTGAACTTGCTCATTCATGCTCCTTTGCATCACCCTAAAGTCTGCCAATTCAAAGTCATGTTGCGCTGACCATATTCGAGTGCATCCGGAACAGACCAATCCGCTTCAAATATGAGCCCCGGATTGTAGAGTATCGGCAAAATGATGACTGAAGTCAACAATATGACAAGCCCCAACTTGAGGCGTTGCAAATCTTGGAGTTGTTCATTGTCGGGCCGATTTAGTTGACGTCCCTCAAAAAACGCAGTAGCTGCTAGCGCCGCATCGAGGTTTTCCTGACGTCAGTCGATTCACCGTATTTGGTGGCAAGAAATTGGAGATAACTTGAATGGCTGATTCTTCCCTGGAGGTGCTTTGCTTGTGGAACTGGTGATTTAAAGTTGGTAGGCACTTGCGTAGTTTGCATTAATGAGCGATGTTAGTAGGAGCAACTTGGCGTTAGCTAGTAAATGGGGTATAAGATGCGCAGAAGTTTGAGTGACGAGATCACCGCTATGTTCAGGGTTTTGCTCGGTTCCTTTAAGTCAAAATCCGTTCCATTGGGCGCGAGGGTGGACAATACAAAAATGACCCACTCCAGATTAAAAGCTCTAGAGACGCCAGATTATCTTAAGGAAAAGCACGCCCTAGCCGCCGTGACTGAAAAAGCTCCTGAAACGACTGAATTCCGAATATGCTCGACAGAGGAAGAAGTCTCAAAACGAGTCAGGAGCCTTGCCGATATGAGTCAATATCGATTGGCTGCCTTGAAGGCAGAATTGAAGCCGGAAACGCAAGAAGATTAAGGCGCATTTTCGCATCGACTCTGTATCATTTTCGTGTCGATTCTGTATCGTTGGTGACAGACATCACCAACTTGGGATACAACATGTTTTGCGTAATCTATCAATGGAAAGTCAAAATCGGTAAGGAGAAAGACTTCCAGGACACATGGCGCAGTATTACCGAAGCGATTTTTCGCCAACACGATTCGCTTGGCTCCAGACTGCACAGAAGTGATGACGGAACATGGATTGCATATGCTCAATGGCCGGACCGTGAATGCTGGCAGAATCATAGCCAGACTTTAGGAATTGATTTGGCGCGAAGCAGGCAGTCCGAGTGCCTATCCGAAGAACCACTCGTCTTGCATAAACTGACAGTAACGGACGATTTACTTAAACATGTATAGCAGGCAGCCAAGTTTAGGTCGCATACCAATTTTGGTCATGGCATTAGGCTGTTTTTTCTGGTTCGGTTACCAGTGGTATATTTCTTACGGCAGCTTAAAATGGCCGGCGCATACGGGTTCGATAAGTGAGGTCAAGATAGAGTCACAGTCACGAAGTCGAAGCTCCACTAGAATATATTCACCTAGAGTTTTTTATCATTTTGTTCACGACCACGTTAGCTATGAAGGTAGCGAACTGCTCAACTCATCAACATCCTTGCAGGCTGCACAACAATCAGCCGCAATGTGGCAACATAATCAAAGGCTTCAGGTCTATTACGATCCGCACCATCCGCAGCAAAATAGACTGCATCAAGGTGAGCAGCTCAGTACTGACGCACTCTTCGCAGGAATAGCATTCTTTGTAAGCTTCTGCATCATATGTTCATTCGGTTTCGATTTAAAGATGAGATAGCGATCTAGATGATTCGAACGACTGTTTCAGGTACTATTTGACAGCCCCAATTCGATCAGACGCAGAAGAGTTACTTGCTGGAAATTAGTTTCAAGATTTTGTCCGCCAACTTGTCGGCTTCAACGAACTTTTGTCCTTTGATCAAGCCATCCAGCTGCTGCATGAGCGGCTGAATTGTCTCAGGGCGCCCAGTTTTCCCCACCCATGACGGTAAATCCTTTTGAATGGTATGGATCTTTTCTTGAAATCTTATTACCGAAAACTGAGATCCACTTCGTTCCGATTCGTGAAGAACTTTCCCCGTCAAAAACTTCTGATATGCCGAAAGAGCTTCGGAGCTTTCTGTCGCCAGCCGGAATAAGTTCTTCTTATTCGCGTCGCCACCAATTCCCCAAGAGTAGATGTTCACCATCACAGCGCCGTGGTTATACATTTTGCCTAAGTAAGTCTCCATACCTGCTTCGCCTGGCACACCGTTTGGAACGACGTTGGTACCTTCACAAGACGCCCATGCCTGGCGGTCTCGTTTAGTCACCTCATGACGAATCTGATCCACTGCGTTCTCAGACGGATACGTGCTGAAGCCTGGAAGATAGTACTTACTGAAAGCCACCTCGGGCGGTGCGTAACCAACCAGTTGTAGATAAGAGAATCCCTCCCCGCCACCGCCAAATCCCTGTGATGTAAATGCGATGTGAGAATAAATCTTGTCCTTGGGTATTCCAGTCAAGCAGAGCTCTTTGGCCGACAGCTCCATGAACTCTTTCACGATCTTCACCAGCGCAGCCTCACATTGAGAGGGCGTATTCTCAGCGTCGAGACCCGCATTGTGCAAAGCGTGGTATCCATTGCAGCGGTTAGTAACGAAGTCGCGGCCGATTTGGGTCTCCCATCCCGAGATTACGCCTGCGAACAAGTCATCTTTGCCATTCACTCTCAACTTATCGAGCTCGGTCTTAATTTCGGAGCCGATAAAATGCGCACGCTTTCTAACGGCATCTTTGACTGCGGCACTATTGAAACAAATTTGCGGAGATATCTTCGTTGGCTGAGGTCCCCAGTCCAGGCGTCTTCCTGTGCATAGCGTGCCTTTAAAGTCCAGCCATTCTATATTGCTTTTGTCGTCCAGCAAATCCCTGCGTTTTTCAACGAACATGTTGTCGTCGATGTGAAACGCTACGGCCACGTTTTGTTCTTTAGCGAGTCGAAACGAGTCTGCGATAAGTTGATGAATCTGCGCATCGCTGTGGCTCAAGGTCAAGGGACCTACGGCGAAGCCGAGTTTGTTGCTCTTGTCTCCCTTGATACCGATGCGCTTGACGATGTCGTTAACCGTCGCGTTTGTTTGATCCTGTGGCGGGAAATTCTGATCGGCATAAGTAAAAATTTGGAAGAGGAGATATTTTGTCGGCATCAAGCTTTTAACAGTCCTTTCGGCAGAGGCAAGAACTGTCCGTGCAAGCAGCATGATCCCAAGTAATGCTGCCAGAATACTTTGTTGATGCAAGGTCATGCCAGTCTACGACCTGTTTTGGTTTTGGTGTGTTTGACCGTGAATCGCCTTCGGTATTCTTGCATGCTTGCGGTCACGAACAATGTTCTAAACCAACAATTTATCCATCGTGATCGGAAGGTCTCGTACTCGCACTCCAGTTGCGTGGAACACAGCGTTGGCGATGGCCGCGGCAACCCCGGTTATTCCGATTTCGCCAATTCCTCTTGCTCCTAGCGGCGTGAAATTGGTATCAGGATGATCGAGCCATTCCACTTTGATATCAGGCATGTCTGCATGCACAGGAATGTGGTACTCAGCTAAGTCTGCGTTGATTGTGCGCCCGGTTCGTTCATCGAGAATGGTATGTTCCTGCAACGCCATGCCTATGCCCATCACGATGCCACCAAGAAACTGACTTCTCGCAGTCTTTGCGTTAAGGATTTTGCCGCCATCAAAGACGCCCACATATCTGGTAACTCGGATAGTTTTCAAATCGGCATCTACTTTCACTTCGGCAAATTGTGCGCCGAATGAATGCAGAGAAAACTTATCCGTATTGTGTTGAGGATTATTCTTTCCATCGCCTTTCAACTCTGGCATCTTGGCTCTTTTTAGCACATTCGCAAATGAGTCAGATTTGCTTTCGTCGTCGATGTCGAATAATTTCCCATCTGCGAAGGCAATCTTTTCTTTAAGCAAATTTTTGAGACTAGATTCGGGATCGGCAATTGCCAGGGTAATCAATTGATCGATCACGGCTTTCGCTGCAATTTAAATGGCATTACCCACACTTACTGCCGTAGTCGAACCACCGGAAACGGAGGCGAATGGATAGTCAGTGTCGCCAAGTCTAAATGTGACCTTGTCGATTGGCATGGATAGCGCATCCGCTGCAATCTGCGTCATGATTGTATAAGTGCCCGTGCCGATATCTTGCGAGCCTGATTCGACGATGCAAGTGCCGTCGTTTTTTAGGGTCACTTTCGCTGAGCCTGGAAATTGATGCGCAGGGTATGTTGCCGTTGCGAATCCCATGCCAATTAGCGAGTTACCGGAGATCATTGATTTTGGCTTCGGATTTCGCTTCGACCAGCCAAACAATTCTGCGCCACGTTCATAACATTCTTTCAAATGTTTGCTGGAATAAGGGAGATCTCGATCTTCATCCTTTTCAGAATAGTTTGTCAGTCTCAATTGCAGCGGATCAACGTTGGCTGCGTAAGCCAGTTCATCCATAACGCAGCCTAATGAGTACGTGCCCGTAACCTCACCAGGAGCCCGCATAAATGTCGGTTTACCTATGTCTTGTCGCACCAGACGATGAGTCACTTCCACGTTCGGACACGAATACAAAAACCGAGCTGGGGCGCCGACGTACTCGACAAATTGATCGTATTGACAGGTCTCAATCACACCATCTAATTTTAGAGCCAATAGCTTGCCACTCGAATCAGCACCTATTTTGAAGTGTTGTTTCGTGGCTGGTCGCCAGCCAACAGAGCCGTACATTTGATCGCGATTTAGCACCAAACGCACAGGGCGATTTACCTCTCTGGCAGCCAGAGCGGCTATCGGAACGTGCGACCATGTGGTGCCTTTGCAACCAAATGCGCCACCAACAAATTTTGTTATGACGTGAATATTCGACGCTGGAATGTTAAAAACTTTAGCCAGCTTCTGCTGAACGCCGAAAATTCCCTGAGTGCTGTCGTATTTGAAGTTGGCTGTGGACTTCTCGAGGCCCAATCCATGCGACTTTACATGCTGAGTTGAAAAAAAAATTTGCTAGTCGAATTTGCGGCGTCGGGAATTAATTTGTTGATGAGATGTTGAGCTTAAGTCTTGCTCTTTGCATGACAGAAACCGATTGGATACCTGGTTTCATTAAAGACTGTTGTCGCGCTTAAGGCAGTGCATAATAAGAATTTCAACCCAGGCTATCAACATTGATATCGCAGGTGGTGCTGATCTCCGCGACGAGTTGCCTGGAGGTACGACGTTGCTTCCGTAAGCGCCTTAAGTAGATCTCGCCATGATTAGTTGAAATTAGTAAACCACCTGGTTGACTAATATTAGATGTTCGGTAATAATAAACCACATGGTTAACAATCGCGAAGAGGTGCTGGATCTTGCATTCCATGCGCTGGCGGACAGAACTCGAAGAGATATCCTGAAACGGCTTGCCAAAGGTGAGTTGACTATCAGTCGGTTGGCGGAGGCATACGATATGAGCCTCGTAGCCGTCTCGAAACACATTAAGGTGCTCGAGAAGGCCGGGCTGGTGGCTGCCACCAAAGAAGGACGTGTGCACCGCTGTGAGATGCGCTTTGAA
The DNA here is from genome assembly GCA_003151275.1 of Candidatus Melainabacteria bacterium. Next base: position 12,059 of record PLXC01000099.1, on the reverse strand, counting down.
CCTTTAGTGGCGGCCTCGGACGAAATATCCTTTTATATGCAGTTCTGGAGCCAGCAAATGGAAGGACTTGGTCAGTATGTTCAAGGTGTCATGGTAGGTAAGAAGTCAAAATTAAAGAGGAAGAAAGAATGACGGATAAGAAGACGATAGAACTGACCAAAAAATTTGATGCACCTGTGGCGGTGCTTTTCGATGCAATTAAAGACGGGCAACTTTTAAAATCAACCGGGGTTACACCCGAAACGTTCAAGCATGATTTTCGCGTGGGTGGTGAATTCTCCCTGGAATGGACATCGAAGACTGCTGGCGCTTGCACTGGTCGATATCTGCACATTACTCCGAATGAGCAAGTGAAGTTTACTTGGAGCAGCACGGGCTGCAAGAGTGCGACAAAAGGTGAAACGATGGTCACGATAAGGCTGAAGGATTGTGGGAAGACTAGCGAAATGCTGCTCATCCACGAAGGGCTTGACGCCGGCTTTTGCTATGAAGACCATCTTGCTGGATGGACTTCGTCTGTTAATGACTTTAATGCCGAAATCGAGCGATCTATCAATGTCGCTTCAAGTAATTAATCCGGACAGATCTTCAATCAAACTATCAATTCGAAATCGAGCAAGACACCATCCGATTCTGAATCGAATTAATGCGCGTTTGTATTTTGCCTACTATTTCTGGTCATGGTATTAGGCTGTTTTTTCTGGTTCGGTTATCAGTGGTATATTTCTTACGGCAGCTTAAAATGGCCGGCGCATACGGGTTCGATAAGTGAGGTCAAGATAGAGTCACAGTCACGAAGTCGAAGCTCCACTAGATATATTCACCTAGAGTTTTCTATCATTTTGTTCACGACCACGTTAGCTATGAAGGTAGCGAACTGCTCAACTCATCGTTCATTCGGTTTCGATTTAAAGATGAGATAGCGATCTGGATCATTCGAACGACTGTTTCATCCTGTGACGCGAAATTCTGATCGGCGTAAGTAAAAATTTGGAAGAGGAGATATTTTGTCGGCAGCGTCAGTACTGAGCTGCTCACCTTGATGCAGTCTATTTTGCTGCGGATGGTGCGGAAAATCTGGGCGATCTAGTTGAGCGCACAAACTCCAGAATTGTAATTGATCCGCGCTGTCTCGCTTGAGGTGCTGATTGCAGCAGTATTAAGAATTCGTCAAAATAATCAGCGATTCGTTCTGTGAATTCACCGTAGCAACAACTGCAAAGTGAGGCTCCGCTTTTTTGTTGCGCAATCATCCATCATGAGGGGGAGTTGATTTTCGTCGATTATCTGCCTAAGCTGACGATAGTGCAGTGCAACATGGAGCTAATAAATGCGCCAATTCGCTATGGTCCTCGGCCAAATAATCGTGTTATGTCTTGTGGTTTCCTCCCCGCCTGTCGACGCGCTTGATTCGAAAGATCAAGAAAGAGCCATTAAGCAGATAGGATACAACGCAGATGCAGAAAGGGAAGTAAGCGAAAGGATTACTGACGCGCGGATCAGAAATGGTGCCAGACCATTGCTCTGGGTTACTGTTTCTTGTTGGAATGTAGACAAAGGCGGCCTCCAATTCGTTCTCTATGAAGACAATTGGGCCGTTTATCGAAGCGAACAAAGTCCCACAGGATTCATGAAAATGCACGTATCTGAATCTGTAAAAAAGTCTCTTGTCGCCTTGACACAAAAGACAGCATATATAACTCCTAAAAAGAGTTACAGACTGAGCAATGCTACCGACCAACCTGGCTGGCGATTCTTTTCCTGGCTAAACCGCGCTTCTATGCGCCCGAAAGAATTTGAAGTCTACGGAGAAGTCGACGGTTCTTCGCCTGCTGCTACGCCGGAGAAACTGCCCGAGAGCGTTTTGGCGTTGCACAAGGCTATAGTAGCTTTTCGCGAAAAAAGTGCGCAGCCGTGGGTTCCGTCGGACGCAGAAATTGAACTCAAGCCTAAGGTTTATAGCGCTACTGCTACCAGACTCGCTCCAAAATGGCCCGATGGTCTTCCATTCACATCGCGCAAGCTAGATGAACGGATCATTCTCAGACCTGACTATAGCAAGCCAAATAAAATCCTCGATTTGTATAAGTTGTTAGATCCACGTGCAAGGGCGGCTCAAGTTCTCGTTCTCAATGGCAGAACTTATGAAGCGTCTTGGATCCGTTTTCAAAAAACAATGACGCCTGAACAGGCGAAGAAAGAACTTGAGTACTCGGGAGACCCCAGCCAAAATTACACCCAAAAATATTAGAGGTGAGAGCCGACTCCTCGAAAGTCGGACTGGCTGCAAGAGTGCGACGTAAAGGTGAAACGATGGTCTGAAGCCGAGCAATACAATCGAGCAAGACACCATCCGATTCTGAATCGAATTAATGCGCGTTTGTATTTTGCCTACTATACAGGCCGACAAACTTCGTTTAGTGTGATATTGCCCATATAAATCAATGTCTCGCCGGAAAACTATAGGCTGGACACAGACAATAGCGCGCAGCCCTTCTAAGCTGCCGAATTTCAGTTCGCTCAAAGTGATGTATTACCAACCTTTTGGAACAAACAAAGATGAAAATGATTCTTGCTGCTGCGTTCTTTTTCTTAGTTTCTTTCTTGATGTGCGCACCGATGTCGTCGGCACAAGTTCGCAACGGACTACCGCCAACACAAATGGATAGTTTCGTCCGGCAAGCAGCAGGCAATGCTGAAAATATTTATGGCGATGAAGGTCATGAAGGTCCGCCACCTTTTATGTATTTCGAGTATGAAAACCGAATCAATAGTGGCATTTACGACATACGAGATAAAGGCTTGACCACAGGTCATGGAAGTTACATGCCATCCGCTTGGGGCAGAGATGAGTTTCTAGGCGCTGAATGGAGTCAATCTGGCGCTAACGGCGGCAATCCACGGCTGGGAGGCCTGGGAACAACGCAAGACCAAAACGGAAATCCGCAAAATGGCGCATCCACACCTGCTTCAGTGCCTTATCAAATTGGACCCGGTTGGAACGTAGTTAAGGATGCCCGCGGAAACGTATTGGGTTATATGGCTCCTGGCGAAACGTACCAGCAATTCTTTTCTGGCCAATCTGGTCATTTGTTGCCTGGCTTCCAAGACGAAACTCCGATGCTCCTCTCGCAAGCCGAGAATACTGGCACTGGCTCGTTTTCGGTAGCCCCAGTTTCTGCTCAGGCTGTGGCCCAAAACAATGCAGCCATCCAAGCTGCTCGTGCTCAAGCCGCGGCTCAGGCGCAAGAGGCAGCCGCAGAAGCACAATCAATCGCGCAAGCTAATCAACAGGGACAAGCTGCCACCCAGCAAACTGCTCCGGCTCCGCCCAGTCAAACTGACACTCCGCCCGCTCAGTCCTCTAACTCTTCTTCGCCTTAGCTTCTTCGCCGCAGAGCCATGATATCCTCCAAGGATGATCCTTGCGTTGGGCAATCAAGCAAGCGAAAATGGAAGATATTTCATCCATGCGGAGGACTATATGGCCGTCAACACCATAGCGGGCGAATGGCATGGCCGTTACTATTACGACGGCTTTCCAAAACTCGGCGGCGACTTTACGGCCTTCTTTTCTGAAACCGCTGGATCTTTACACGGAACTATCGTGGATGATGGTGGCGCTGGAAAAGCTACGTTGACAGGTTCCTTTTCATTTCCATCCGTTCAATTCACAAAAGTCTATCTGAAGTCCAGTAAGGCTAAATATGTGGAGGAACGGAAAACCATAGTGCCTAAATTCGGTATGTTTGGGGGCAACCAAACGATCACGAGCAAGGCAACGACCACAGAAACCTTCGGCAATCCCGTCGAATACGAAGGATTGATGAGTGAAGACGGAAAGACACTGAACGGAAAATGGAAGTTAACGAGTGAGAAAGGCGTGACCGCAGGGAGTTGGACTGCTAATAGACTTATCGAGGAAGAAGAGCACAAAGACGTGAAAGAAAAGGTCAGTCGCGTCAAAGCGCATGAATTAGACGAGGTTTTGTAGCCGCCTCACTTAGTCCGTCTCCGAAATTGGTACTCGACATTATTTTTGTAGTATGAGATTGGGTTAGCGATTGATTCATCGAGAACCGATCGAGCGGCGAAATGCATCACAGTGATGACACCGTGTTTAACGATGATCTTACGGATGTAGTCGCTGTCAGCAAGTTCATTTATTATAAAGAGGCACTCCGCTGGGAACGACGCTTTTGCGACCGATTGAAAGATTTTTTATAGCACTACGATCGGCAGTTGTCGCAATAGCTACGCTTGTCTTCTCGACAGTTCTTCTCAGCGCAAGCGCTCAGACTAAGGCTTTGGATTTGGTTCAGAATCAAAATGCGCTTTATGGCGTGGGTGCTAGTTTGTCTGGAGTAAGCTTTTTCCCGACAGTCAATGCCTGGAATCAAGACATTTCAAAGTGTGCAGTATCTCCAAACTCCGACATCTACATCAAGAGCATGGGGATGGACACTCATGTCCACCCAGATTTTGGAACTATATGGAACAAGCAGCTCTGGGGCATTCCATATGTAGTGGTGCCCGGCAATCAACAGCGGCTTCCTGTCAAATTTCGCTATGATTCCGAAAGCGATGCTGGACCATATCCGATACCAGTCAATCCTCCCATTGAGGGTGGTCCGAATTCCACGCAAGATCGGCACATTCTGATCGTCGACCGGGATAATCAAAAACTGTACGAACTTTTTAACGTGTTTCCTCCAGATGCTTTCCATTCTCTTTGGCGAGCTGACAGTGGTGCCATCTTTGATTTAGGAAAAAATGTGCTGCGCCAAGAGGGATTCACATCTGCTGATGCTGCCGGCTTGCCGATTCTTCCGGGACTGGTGCGATTTGATGAAGTCGGTGAACAGCATGAGATTCGCCACGCTCTCAGATTCACAGCCAGCCGAACACGACGTGCTTACATTTCTCCGGCTCGGCATTTCGCTAGCTCTATCACCGATAAGACTGTCCCACCAATGGGGCTGCGCCTGCGCCTCAAGTCTTCTTTCGACATCTCAGGCTTTCCTCCTTCTGCACAAGTCATACTCAAGGCATTAAAGAAATACGGAATGTTGCTAGCCGACAATGGCAAAGATTGGTTTATTAGCGGCGCACCAGATCCCAGATGGAACGACGCAGAGATTCACACTCTTTCGGCGGTTAAGGGAAAAGATTTTGAAGTCGTCAACACATTCCCCGCGAGTGAGGGACATTGACAAATCCGAACAAGAAGCTAGGCATCTTTGCGCGAACACTGAACACAGTGTCGGCCTATTCAGTTTCGCATTCACAGCGGTCAGGCTTCGCAAATCATCGACAATTAATTTCGCAGGGAGCGAAACTGGAAAGGGATGTACGTTTGCCATGACCACTGTTTCAACCCAGGACAAAATTGCCATCATCGGTGCTGGTCCAGTGGGCATCAGCGCGGCACGCGCACTGAAGCTGAAAGATATCGCATATGACCAATTCGAAGCCGATGCCGCCCTTGGTGGCAATTGGCGACATGGTGTTTACACTACCGCACACATTATTTCGTCGAGAAAAACGACTGAGTTCCCCGATTATCCAATGCCAGTCGACTACCCAGACTTCCCCAGTGCTTCCCAAATGCTTGATTATTTGTCGGATTACGCAAAGCACTATGGATTGCTACAACAGATTATTTTTAACACCAGCGTCGAACACGTTGGCCCTGCCAAAGATAATCTGTGGGAACTGCGTTTTAACAATGGTGAATCTCGCTTCTACGAAGGAGTAATCATTTGCAATGGACATCACTGGCAACGCCGCTGGCCTGATTACGACGGCAAATTTACTGGCGAATTTATTCATTCGAAAGACTACGGACACCCTGAACAGCTGAATGGCAAACGTGTTCTTGTCATAGGCGGCGGAAACTCTTCTTGCGATATTGTTGCCGAAGCAGCGCGTGTTAGTACCTCAGCCCATCTCAGTTTGAGGCGTGGCTATTGGTTTTTGCCAAAAACTTTTTATGGAGTGCCCACGGCAGAATTGCTAACGACAGGTATGCCCGTATGGCTGCAACGAATTTATATTTCATTTCTGCTCAAAATTGTAGTGGGTGACTATCGCACCTATGGTCTAATGAAACCTGACCATAAGATTTTTGAACACCATCCAACAATTAACACTGAACTTTTACACTATCTCAAACACGGCAAGATCGTTCCGCATCCTGACGTGAAAGCCTTTGATGGCAGGGTTGTGGAATTTGTAGACGGTGTCAAAGAAGAATTCGATCTTATTGTTTGTGGCACGGGCTTCGATGTATCCATTCCATTTTTAGTTCCGGAAATACTTGAAATCGAAGGTCCTGTTGTTAAAGCGCAATGGGGAATGGTGGCACCGCGTCACAGGCAGCTATACATTTACGGATGGGCACAAGCGCGCTATGGATTTGGTCCGCTTTTGACACCAGCCTCTGAGCTGCTTGCCGATTTGATCTTGCTCCAACGTCGACTTGCGCATCCCCTGGGTGCGGTGTTGAACAGAATGAAGCAACCATTGCCTGACAGTCACCTTCTCGATCCAATGGCTGTCTTAAAACAATTGAAACGTGCCAGGAAACTATTGTGGGTGCTGCCGCTGGTTGATAAATATTTGATGGCTCATGAGGACTTTTGATTGTGCATTGCTGTAAGGCGCTTTATTTCCTTGTTCATGAAACGCCGGAATCTGTCAGGGAAGTATCGCTTGAAGCGCCATAAGTTTCTCGCTTCTGACGGTAGCACCACGTACAGCTCGCCTGCCTCCATCTTCGTCAGTGTCTTGCGCACCACTTCTTCAGGGCTCAGTTGCGACTGCTCAACAAGAAGTTGCGCGAATTCTTTGTCACCTGTAGTTCCTTCCGCATCGATGCCAATGTTGGTGCGCACGTATGTTGGCATTAAAACTGAAACAAGCACATCATGGTCTGCAAGCTCGCTGCGCAGCGTTTCACTCAAAGCTACAACACCCGCTTTCGACGTATTGTAAGCAGACATTCGCGGTGCTGCAACAAAGGCCGCGGCACTTGCTACATTCAAGATGTGACCAGCGCGTTGTCGTTTCATGATCGGCACGAATAGGTGACATCCGTGCACCACTCCCATCAGGTTTATGTTGATAATCTTGCGAAAGGTTTCAATCGGCAATTCATCCAATCTACCGCCGCAGCCGACGCCTGCGTTGTTAATACCAATATCGATTCCGCCCATCTTCACTGCAAAGTCGGTCACCGCCTCGCGAAATTGATCGTAATCAGCAACATCAAACAAATAAGTGCTTGGTGTGCCGCCGGCGCGCAGAACCTCTTCAGCTGCTGCAGTCAATCTTTCTGCCTGCACATCTGCCAGTGCCAAATGCCACTTGTTTCTGGCTAGCTCTATGGCAAACGCTAGTCCAAGTCCGCTGCCAGCGCCGGTTATGAAGGCACGTTTGCCGGGATGTCTTTTAGAAAGTACTGCATAATCTACTATCAAACAGTTCGCCCAGCCGCACCATTGGTGGTGCACTCTTGGTGCGCAGGTCCGACTAGGTAATTTATTACGTCTGCTGCACCATAGGATGTTTCCCCATCCTTCACAAAACAGGCAATGCGCTGTAAATCGTTGCCTGAGGTAAGCAGCGTTTTCTCAACAAAGCCGTTCTTGCGGATCTGCGGAAGCCCGATGTTGGCCACTAACCCATTGCACAGACACTTGCGGCCGACGGTATCTTCGACCTTGCCACCCTTCTTAAGATAAACATCCACCGGCTCGCCCGGGCATCGTAGCCCGAGAGATCCATCTTCTCTCTTGTATGCACTGCGCAAATAGCCAAGATCGCACACGCGTGAGCGATTTTCACAAACGTCTTGCTCAGAATAGGAACCTTCCAGTTCCACAACCTTGAATGGAAAGCCTGTGGGTGACGCGAGTGGATCTGTGAATACTGTTACCTTGCCCGCAACCGCCTTTTTGACGATGCTCTCTTTTAGCTCAGCTTCGATTCCGGATTCACGGCAAAATGCAAAGACGGTGCCGACTTGGATTCCACTAGCTCCCTTGTCTCGAGCCTCTTGCAACTTATTAGGATCGGCAAAGCAACCAGCCAGCCAGAAGGGCAGTCCAAGCTTCTTGACCGCCTCGAGATCGACCTCGTCGCGTGGCCCGTAGACTGGCTCGCCCTTTTCATCGATGGTGAGAGCTCCGCGGGGTGGCGCATTGTGTCCACCGGCAGTCGGATTCTCAATCACAAAGCCATCAACTCTGCCACTAGATTTTTTAGCCATTGTTGCCGCTAGAACTGATGAAGAAACTATGGCCAGAAACTTCGGTCGCTTCAGCGAACCCTGATGTTGGGGGTTGAACAACTGCGGATCAAAAACCGTCTCGAAATCATCTTCAGTAGTCGCCCCCTCGACATTGAGCTTCATCGAAACAGCCTCATGTTTTGAAAATTTGTCGAGTATACCAGGGATGGCTCTAGGTATGCCGGCGCCCATCAGGACATAGTCGACACCGGCCAGCATTGCACCATAGAGAGACGGTAGTGTCGGCAACTGGATTTTCTCCAGGTAATTGATGCCAACGATGCCATCATGTCCTTCTTTGGCCAGGTAGACTTCCACAAAATTAGCGGCTATGGTCAGTTGCAAAAGACTTTGATCAGCCTTGAGCTTGTACATGGGGATGGCCAGGAATGGCTGATCATCCTTCTTCCCATCGGGGATGTAATAGCGCGCTACTATGTCGGCAGCTATTTGTCTGAGAGGAAAATGCTCTAGCGCTCGGCGCATGTGACCGCCGTGATCGCCGGCCTGGAGTCGGCGCGCCAACACGCAGTCGAGGGCTGTCCCGGAGACGACGCCTAGATGTCCTTGGGTAGATACAGCACGCGCCAGCCTCCAGTTGGATACGGCAGCTCCCATTCCGCCTTGAATTAGGATCGGCTCACTCACTTAACTGCCTCCTCTGTCGCTGGCAAGCTGCCCAGCACATTGCCAATGTGGCTAACTCGATTACTATAGCGCTCGAACTACAAAAAGTAATCATCCCACTACAACATGAGCAATGTAAGTTAAAGCGGAACCTTCGCTTCCGTTAAAGACAATTTCTTCCCGCACCGTAAGTGCTGTCTCGAAAGCAACGAAATGCACAGTTGTAAGTTGCCAAAAATAATCCATCTTTAGAATGATTTGAATGACGTTTGTCTGCACACATCATTCGTTCGGATGATGTGTCAATGCCTTATGGAAATGGCGCAAACGTAGCATCTGATAGTAGCTGGTTCGGAAAGCAATGCAAAAATGGCTGTGCTTATTTCGTATGCTCCTAGAGAGCTATTCTTAACACAGCCATTTTTTTTGCAAAGATTAGGGCTGGAGGAGTTTCAGTATGTTCTTCTCGTTAGCAGCCATCTCGTTTTCTATATTTTACTCGACTGGCTGTATAAGTCATCGGCATAAAGAATGAGCACCAAAAGTAAACCATCAATTCCCAAATTCTCTTTGCGATGAACAGAAACTAGCTGACTGCTGCCCCAGTTTTTGCCGGGGTGGCACAGAAGTCTTCGCGCAACTTTTTCTCTTGCTCGTTGCTGAGATTGGATTGAATCAACTGACCTTTCTCCATGCCTTTGAAGGCTTCGTGAACTTTGTCTTCAGTGACTTTCCCAGTCATCAAAAACAATGCGGATTTGCCCTCTGTTACCTGGGCGCGTACTTCCTTTATGAACTGATCGTTGATTCCATAATCGGCGAAATGTCCAGATAAAGCACCGATCAATGATCCCATTGCTGCGCCTGCCAGGGGCATGAAAAACAAGAATCCAAACAGCATTCCCCAGAAGGCACCATCGACTGCGCCAATGGCTGTTGTTGGTAGCAGTTGACGGGTGGTCGGCTTCTTAGTGCCTGATGGCCACGTCACAGTAGCGGCATCAATAACCTCCACTAGATATTGTTTTTGCAGCTCCATCAATTTATTCAAAGCTTTTTCGGCACCATCTACAGTGTCAAACTTCCAAACTGTTAGTGTAGTCATTTCTCTTCCTCAGGATAAAATTCTTTTGTACGCGCAACTAGACCCCATCGCCGATGCTGATGATTGGGTCGCGCCATCGCTATATTGATTCCGTTGAAAGTATATGTGATCGGAATTGACTAAACATTAGACCAGCAATCCTTGGCAACCAGCTCGTCCGAACTGCTCGGATTGCATTTAGTGCGTCTGTTATGCACTCTCTGAAGAGCCAGCCAGCAAGACGCGCAGGACGTCTTCGGCTGAATAAGAAGTTTGCCCAGGCGTAATGAAGCGGGCAATGTCGGCTAGCTCTTTGCCCGCTGTCACCAGGGGTGGTTCTTCGTATCCATCTTTTTGCACCTGACCGTAACCGACAGTAGACATCAGTCCGTTGCACAGACATTGTCTACCGACAGTTTCTTCGATGCTTCCGCCTTTCTTGACGTAATCATCTACCGGTTCGCCCGGACAGCGGAAACCGACGGAACCATCTGCTCTCTTGTAGGCAGTGCGCAGATAACCCAAATCGCATATGCGGGGACGGCTTTCGTACACTTCTTTCTCAGATATGGAACCCTCCAGATCCACTACCTTGAAAGGGTATCCCGATGCCGAGGCCTGCGGATCCGTAAAGACGTGCGTGCTGCTTTTTTGAATCTTTTCTAGAACGCCTTGTTTGATGTCGTCTCTGATTCCTGATTCCCGGCAAAAAGCAAAGGCGGTGCCGACCTGTATGCCTTGTGCTCCAGCTTCCATAATGCTGCGTAATTTTTCTGGTGTAGCAAAAGAACCAGCCCACCAGAAGGGCAGTCCAATCCGCTTCAAATCCTCCGGATTGCATTCGTCTTTCGGTCCATATATGGGCTCTCCGTTCTCATCCACGGTGATACCACCGCGTGGTGGCGCGTTGTGCCCACCTGCACTGTGGTGCTCGACTACAAAACCATCAACTCTTCCGCTAGATTTCTTGGCCAGAGTTTGAGCCAAAGTAGAAGAAGAGACAATGGCGATGAATTGTGGTCGTTTAAGAGACCCGCTATGTGTGGGCAAAAAGGCTCTTGGACTGAATTCAATTGCAAAATCATCTTCAGATGTGGCATCCTTAACATCGATCTTCAGTTTTACGTCTTCGTGATTACTGAGGTGATCAAGGATAGCTGGAATAGCCCTCGGAATTCCCGCTCCCATCAAGACAAAATCGACGCCTGCCAACATTGCTCCGTACAAAGAGGCGAGCGTGGGTAAATCTATCTTCAGCAAGTAGTTGATGCCGACCAAACCTTCGTGTCCTTCTTTGGCCAGAAACACCTCGGTGAAATTAGCCACCATGGTAAGCTCCAGCACCGCCTCGGACTGTTTGATACCATTCATGGTGACTAACTTGTAAGGTTCAAGCAGATCTTTTCCACCTTCACGGAAGTAACGAGCCAGAATTCTGTTAGCAATTTCTTGCTCCGGAAAGTGTGCCAGGGCTCGACGCATGTTGCCGTCTGGATCACCATCTTGCAGACGGCGTGCCAAAACAGTGTCCAGCATTGTTCCTGATACAACCCCCAGCTGGCCTGCGCATGAGACTGCCCGTGCCAGACGCCAGTTCGAGACCGCCACGCCCATTCCGCCCTGTATCACTTTTGGATAATTCACTTAATCATGCCTCCTAACTAAGTTTGGCTGCGGCTGTCATCTGGGCAAGATGTTCTGTCATCAAGGCTTGAACAGACCGTCGCATATTGGCCGGGCTTCCCTGAAACGAAGCTGGCATCACAGGCGGTAGAATCCTCACCGTCATTTCTGCTGCGAAATTGAAAACGCGCGCGCGTTTGGCGAGAACTTGTCTTGTTCCTGCAATTACAACTGGCACAATTGGAACATCGCAATCGACTGACAGCCGAAAGGGTCCATCGCGAAACTGTTTTATAATGCCATCCTCGGAGCGAGTGCCTTCTGGAAAGATCAAAATAGAGACGTTTTTTGCCAGCCACTTTTTGCAATCTGCCATCATCTCTTTGATGCTTTTGATGTCGCCGCGTTTGAGGGACACATCACCGTTCATTC
>PLXC01000169.1 GCA_003151275.1 Candidatus Melainabacteria bacterium | reverse complement strand
TTCGCAATCGGTCGAAACTCCAAGCTGTTGCCCAGCCCATGAGTGGTCTGAAGATGAGGATGTCCAGCACCTTTCCGAGAATTCCGAACCGTGTTTTGTAGTCATACCAAGTCAAAAATTTGATTCCATCTGGCGACGGAATGTATTTCCAATATCCAGAACCCTCACTGATAAGTGAGATCGGATTGTCGGACCAAAATTTTAGTGAAGACGTTCGCGTGCCTGAATCGTCATCGCGCGTTCCCAACGTTTCGCCCTTTCCTCTAATGGCGAGACCAAAACCAATTCTCGTTGCGTATAAAAACTGCTGTGGTTCACTTTCGTTAGACCGCGGCAAATACTCGATGTCCGTAAATCTCAGGTCCCATCGCCTGTGCAAACTAGGATTCTGTGTTTTCTCCCACAGTTCATCCATCGAACCTCGGATCAATATTTCGACGTAGATGCCTGGAGCCATAGCGGAACAATTTCCCGAGTACCTTGTAGGATTTATCAGCCGAAACCGATTATCGCATAAGCAGACTTTTTGCTAAACTATGGCGCACTTAAAGGAGAATCAAATATCGTGCGAATGTTAGCAGTTATATTCATGGTTTTTGCTCTTTTGTCTGTTTGCCCGTCATTCGCGCAAACACCTGACGAGTGCTTAGTTAGAGTAAGAAATATGGAACCAATGTTGCCTAAGATAATGGATAGCGCTAAGGCTGCACTTCAAGCTTTGATTCCAGACCCTGCGGCTTATGAGACTGCTTTGCCTCCTTTTGCAAAGGTAATTGCAGACAAAGACGTCAACAATTTTAAAAGGTATGGAGGGCTCGCCGAGGCTTACATTTATGCCGGAGATAAAGTTAAAGGACCAAAACTGTATTCTGATTTTATGGCACACGCGACTGAAATGTTGGGCGCTGACGACACTTATCCCGCAGGTGTAGAAGGGGATGTTGGACTATTCAACTTCAATGAGAAAAATTTTGAGGACTCTGTTGGGTACTTGCTTCCCGCAATCGACCTAATTGAAAAGCACCTCACTCCCGCAGTCTCCAATAATTTGCTTGCATACTATTTGTGTATGGCGATTATTCGAGATAAAGGAGATAACAAGGCCGAAGCACTTTCTTACTCTAAAAAAGTTGTAGATCTCGCCATCAGGCAACGTCAACCTTTCGACAAAACAGCAGCACCAGTCGACAAAACGGCTGCACCGGTAGACAAAACAGCAGCACCGTGAAATCTGCCGTGTCTGAGATCGTCTAGTGCCTTATTTGCTTCTTCAAGTGGATATGTGGTCACTTCTGTGCGGATAGGAATCTTGAAAGCGATATCTAAGAATTCCACTGCGTCAAGCCTGGTGAGATTGGCAACCGATTTTACTGAGCGTTCTCCCCAGAGTAAATCGTAAGAAAACGATGGAATATCGCTCATATGGATACCCCCGCATACGATCACGGCACCCTTTTCGGAAGCTTTAAGTGCCAATGGTACCAAGTTGCCAGCTGGTGCGAATATCAATGCAGCTTCGAGGAGTTTTGGCGGTATTTCATCTGAGCCCCCCGCCCAATAGGCGCCGAGTTTACGAGCATATTCTTGCCCCGATCTATCGCCTTTTCGCGTGAAGGCATAAACTTCTCGTCCTTGATAAATAGCGACCTGGATGATGATATGTGCGGCGGCCCCGAATCCATAGATGCCGATACGTTNNTGGTGGCATAGCCACCGTCGATATCGTAACCGGTAAATTTGGCGTTATCGCACAGATTCTCTCTGCCTGACGTGCAAAATTTGCAACGGCCACAAGTCATTCCCACCCACGGTACGCCGACTCTTTGCCCTACGCGGAAACCATCAGTGCCTTCACCGAGCTTCAATACACTGCCGACTATTTCGTGTCCCAAGATCAATGGTAATTTTGGTTTAGCTAGCTCTGCATCAATAATGTGCAGGTCAGTTCGGCAGACACCGCAAGCACTAACTTTCAAAAGCAGTTGCCCCGGTCCCGGATCGGGCGCTTCCAGCTGCACCATATGCAGTGGCTTGCCATGTCCCTCAAAAAGCATGGCGTCCATGTTCAAGTTACTCCGGCAGTTCTTAATTGCCTTGCTCGCTGGAAATCTCATCTGGCAGCATTTTTTCGATCTCTTTCCACAGTCGAACCGCATCATAGGGTTCCATCGTTATAAATCTGTCCGCTCCCAATGCCTTTGCGGATGTCTCCAGACTGTCATTTAGATATGTAGCGTGCAGTCTGGGGTTGACATTCAGACACACCATGGGAACTTTTCTTATGCGAGAATCAGGGTCGATGCGAATCGCTCTTATAAGGTCGAAAACATTTCCTTCCTGCAGATGGACAGCCAGAATGACCATACTCACCTGCACACGATGAAGAGTTTCAAGAGCCTCTTCGATAGTATGAACTATGAGCACTTCATATCCATGCGGCTCAATTAATTCTTTAAGCGCAAGTGCGTATTCGGGGCGCTCTTTGAGCGCGAGGATTCTATGCGGCATTGTTCTTCACTGGCATTCAGCTCACCTGACAAATAGTGTCAGCAAACGTTGGTTACGATGGCTTAGTGTACCGTACAAGAAGGTTTGAAACATCGGCGCTTCCATATGCCCCACCGAC
>PLXC01000119.1 GCA_003151275.1 Candidatus Melainabacteria bacterium | reverse complement strand
CAATAGAGTCTAGCGCAGTCCGCTACGAACCTCGATTGTTCAGATGGACAATCACGTAATTGTATCACAAACCCCATAAATGGCTTATTTATAGACATACTTGTTATTCTTGTTATAATATTTCTAGGTAAACAATTGCTAAGTCGCACGGGTTGTGGATGTCTAAAGTATTAGTTCTGAACGCTTCATACGAACCGCTAAACATCTGTACCTGGCGTCGTGCGGTTGTTTTGCTCATGAAGGGCAAAGCTGAGCAAATCGAGCATAACGGCAAACTTGTCTATGCAGACTTTCCACTGCCCACGGTGATTCGGCTCAGGTCGTACGTGAAGATTCCGTACAAAGAAATCAGCCTGTCAAGGCGCAATTTGCTGCATCGTGACAATTACACGTGCCAGTACTGTGGTGACCGCAGGCACGATTTAACGATCGATCACATCATCCCGCGCTCTAGAGGCGGCACTGACAGCTGGGACAACGTAGTGGCCGCTTGTCTAAAGTGCAACGTCAAGAAGGGCGATCGTACCCCCAAAGAAGCGAACATGGCGCTTCATATGGTGCCGCGCCGTCCGCCGAGCCACGTTTACTTTGAGATTTCGAAGCACGCAGTCTCGGGCGAATTTAGCTGGAAGAAATACGTAATCGGCGCCTAATGGCGCTTTAGTCCGAATTGAACTTTTATGGGCGAATCAGCGTACATGAATATAAGCGTTCGCGCTTTCAACCCTGCAATGAGGTCAGACACGTGTCTTTATCTCTATACTTTGGTGGAGCCCGGGGGCTCTTCCACGCTGGATTACTGCGGAGCAAAGGATTGGCAAGCACCGTCTACGCCAATGTCATGGTTGACATTCAGGCTCGCGAGCTGAAGGACAAACTGTTTACATACAGGGTTCCCGAAGAGCTCGCGGCCGAGACGTTTATAGGGGCTCAAGTTCTGGTCCCGTTCGGCGGACGTGATCTTGTTGGTGGCTATGTGGTATCGCTCACCGACGAAGTAAAAACTGAAATGACGATTAAAGAGATCGCCGAGGTTATTGAACCAGAGCCACTTTTCGACAAGGAATACGTCGAATTTCTCTATTGGATCGCGGACTACTATTGCGCCAGCCTGTCGGACGTAATATCAGCAGCGGTGCCCTCAGTCTTAAGCGCAAAGTTCAAAAGAATTGTTCGGCTGAACAAAGTCGCCTTTGAAAAACGCGGCGGTTCGCTGGCTTCGTACGAACCTGCCAGTCAAGCAATTATTAAAGCACTTTTCGAAAGCAAAAATTTAGCACTGTCCATGGTGGCACTAAAACAACGATGGAGGCGAGCGGCGAAGTCAAAAATGACTGCCTCTCACTTCTATAGAGCAATTGGGCTTCTGCGAGGTGAGGGTCTGCTATCAATTGCCCAAGAATCCACGGGCTCTCAAGCACCGCGGGTGGTTACGACCGTAATTTGGACAGGCCAGGAAGGAAACACGGCAAGACAGAAAGAGGTGCTAAATATTCTCGCCAAAAATGGCGGGCAAATGACAATGAAAGAGTTGCTAGAGCAGGCGAAAACGACCTCAGCCACTATAAAGAAATTTGGTGAACAGGGGCTAGTTTCGATTAATCACGAGGAGTCATTTCGTGATCCATTGAGCAATTTGCAAGTGACGAAAACAACAAACGCCGATCTTTCATTGACTGAGCATCAAACAAAGGCCTTAGCTATCCTCTCCAAAGAGTTGACTATTGCTCTCAAACGAAGTGCACCGGAAATTAAAAATGCGCTCAATGATAGTGAGCGAGCCCTGAGTCAATCCAGTTCAAACAATGGTCTGGACGAAGACTACCCAGCCTGGCTCTTGCATGGGGTAACAGGCTCAGGAAAAACAGAAGTCTATCTAAGACTGATTGAACAAACTCTTGCGGCCGGACGAGCCGCGATGATGTTGGTGCCTGAAATAAGTTTGACGCCGCAACTGGCTAGACGTCTCAAAGGTCGGTTTGGAGATCAAGTTTCGGTGTGGCACAGCGGCATCACCCCCGGTGAAAAGTACGACACCTGGAGACGTCTGCGAAGCGGTGAAGGGCGTGTTTTGCTCGGAGCCAGATCGGCGATATTGGCCAATTTGCCTCAAGTTGGGTTGATCATTTTAGACGAGGAGCATGATGGCAGTTACAAGCAAACCAGTCCAAGTCCACGCTATAACGCCAAAGACGTAGCGATCGAAAAGGGGCGACGAACCGGTGCCCTGGTCGTGCTAGGCAGCGCTACGCCCGATGTGTCAGTCTACTTACGCGCCCAGGCCAGCAACAAGGTGTTAGAGCTGCCGGAACGCGTATTCAAACAAGCAATGCCGCTCGTGCGTATTGTCGACATGCGAAAAGAATTTGCCAACGGCAACAAAAGCATCTTTTCGCATTCCTTATCAAACGAATTAACCGCGTGCCTCGAAAGGAAAGAACAAGCCATCCTGCTGATCAATAGAAGAGGCTATGCCAGCCATGTCTTCTGCAGAGCTTGTGGTTATGTGGTCAAATGCAGAAATTGCAGCGTCGCCCTGGTCTTCCATCAACAAACCGGACCAAACCGCAATACCTCCTACCTGTCCGGATTTCTAGCCTGCCACCATTGTGGATTTCGTTGTTCTGCAATGGAAGAATGTCCGAGTTGTAAAAGTCCCTTTATCAAGCAATACGGCTTGGGCACTCAACGTGTGGAGGAGGAAGTGCGCGAAAGATATCCGCACAGCAAAATCCTCAGATTAGACAGCGATATCACCTCTCGTAAAGGTGCACACGATGAGATTCTGCAAAGCTTTGCCGAGGGAGAAGCAGACATTCTCATTGGTACACAAATGGTCTCAAAGGGCTTGGACATTGCCAACGTGACTTTGGTTGGAGTGATGACTGCCGACGCCGCTTTTAACTTACCGGACTACCGTTCAACCGAGAGAGGCTTCCAGCTCTTAACCCAGGTGTCTGGACGGGCAGGTCGAGGCGAGCGTCCAGGCGTAGTAATTTTGCAAACATATGATTGCGAAATGCCCGCCCTTGAGTGGTCAAAGGACCATGACTACGGACGTTTCCTGCAAGAAGAATTGGAGGCTCGTCAAGCCTTCGAATATCCCCCCTTCAGCCAAATAATCCGCGTCGTTGTGGCAGGTGATGAGCCCGGAACGGTGGAGTCGGCTTGCCAACATCTCGCGGATGAAATCAGTACTTTTATAGAGGAAAATTTACCTGCAGATGCCGTAAAGGTTTTGGGTCCAGCCGCCTGTCTAATTGAACGACTGCGCGGCAAATTTCGTTACCACCTGCTTCTCAAGAATCTCGCTGGTGATGAGGGACGACAGTTGTTAACTGCTTTTCTGCGCAATAAATATCTACCAGCGGGATTGAATATGGCAGTTGACGTCGATGCTTTAGATCTAGTCTAGCGGCGCATCTATAAACGGAAGCGAGTGGAATTTAGCGGGCGTAGAAGTCCGAATCCGAAGTGGTCGCGCAGCGCACTCGCCGAAACCTTGGTGCTGATCTCGTGCCGTTTTCGTCTCGAGTGCCCAATAAAATGGAGCCACATTAAAAGCCGGACCATGTCTCCCAAACACGACTTCCACATTCAAGTAAAGCTATATTACATCAGCATCTCCAGGCTTTGGCGATTCCGTAAATGCCTAACAAGAAAGACTTTTCAGGATCACTCAAACCTGCGTTTTTTGCTTAACATATTAAACGATTAAAAAGGACGGGACCATACCCCATACCCCATAAACAGCTCTCGAATCGAGTTCTCGGATCGACGTGTGAATATAGTAAATCGTGCGAGATTCATTTCGACATTTTTCTTGCGGCTGCTGAGTTCTTTTGCAGTCGGAGTCGAAGTGCAAGTTGAAGTCGGAGTCGGAGTCGGAGTCGAAGTCGGAGTCCAATCGGAAACTAACCCAACATGCCATAAATCAGAAAAATTATCCCGATCACGCCTGCGCCAATACTGCCAAAGTAAAGCCAGGAGCCGGTGACCAAAATCGCAACTGATGCAAGGACGATGCCAATTTGAAAACATGCCACGCCAAACGAGTATTTTTGATGCTGATCAAACTCCTTAACGCTCAGATTTTGAGTGGCTTGCGCCTCTTTCTGAATGTCATCTTTCTCTTGATTGTACTTAACAATTTTGTCGTCGAAATCTTTCAAGGCCTTCACTACATTAGGCGAAGTACTTTTAGCCTCTTCGTTCGCTATAGCCAAGACTACGAGCCTGTTACCTTCAAAGATATGAGATTTTGTGCTCTTCGCTTGATAATAAGACCACTTGTCGGAGGCTTCAGCCTGTTTCAAAATTGCCTCGTTTGCTGAATGTCCACTCAAAAGAGAACCAAGTGCAGCAAGCACAGCTAAGACTGAAGCTGTTATTGCGGATCTGGTGGCGAAACGTCTTTTCCCAGCAGCTTCCTCGTGCTCTTCCGCCTCATGATGCTGGTGCTCGACCTGCTCAAAGAGCTCTTGGGGCTCTGGACCTTCTTCCATTTTTATCACCGATGTAAGTGTTCAACCTTCAACTTATCTCATGGTTATGGGGAATTCGTGAAGAGCTAAGCGCATTAAGATGAACCGAAATGACTAGAAGCTTGACAGCCAAGGCTTTAGACTAAGCATCCCCCTGGCGAATCGAGTCAGCGGGCACTTCCCGCTTAGCTTGGAATTCTTGGTTTGATCGCCTATTACACGTTGATGGTTTCAATCGCTGTCCTTCTTGGACCCTTTCTATTGCTCAAACGTCGCGCTAGATACGGGATGCCGCAGAAGCTGGGAGTGATTCCCAGCGCCATTAAGGATAAATACTGCGCGGCAAATGCCTGCAAACCAATTTGGTTTCATGCCGTCTCTGTTGGCGAATTCAATGCCGCTTGGCCCTTGCTCAAGCGTTTACACGAAAAGCATCCGCAACAGTCAATCGTCATTTCCTCGACTACAGGAGCCGGACATGCTCTCGCCCAAGAGCGGACCTCAAGCTTTGCCGAATGTATTTACTTTCCCTACGATCTTCCCTGGGCTACTGCAAAGTGGCTCGACGTCTTGAATCCGAAACTTGTCACTATTGTCGAGACGGAGATTTGGCCAGGTTTTGTGCATCAGTGCAAACAAAGAAACATCCCTGTGACGATGATCAATGGACGCATGTCACCTCGTTCGTTTGGATCCTATTACAAAATGCGCTCCTTCTTTGGTCCTGTCCTCCGTGACTTTCATATGGTCGGCGTCCAATCTTCAAGCGAAGCAGAACGCTACAAAAAAGTGGCAGGTGAATCCTTGCCAGTACAAGTTTTGGGCAACATCAAATTCGACGGACTAGAACCGATCAGCCAAGAAGAGCAAGTAGAACTTTTGAGCAAGCTCAATCTTTCTCACGATGACCAAGTGATCGTGGCCGGATCCACCCATGAAAGCGAAGAAGCGGCAATTTTGAATGCTTACAAGCACCTAAAAACCACTAGGCGCACTAATTTGATCATTGCCCCGCGACATCCAGAGCGATTCGACCGAGTGGCGGACCTGATCAGATTGGCCGGTTTTCGACCGCGTCGCTTTTCCGAAAATGAAAAGTTTGAACAAGAAGGGAACGTTTATCTGCTCGATGCGATTGGACATCTGGCAAAATTCTACTCCGTTGCGACTGTTGCTTTCGTGGGGGGAACATTGGCCCCAATTGGTGGACACAATATAGTGGAGCCTTTTACGTATTCAGTGCCAGTAATTGCTGGGCCACATTTGCACAAGACAAAAGATGTCGCTGAAGCCTTGCTGTCTAGAGACGCGCTGATCGTCGTCAATGATGAGAAGGAATTGGCCCAACAACTAGAACGCTTGTTGGAGAACTCCGAGCTGCGTCAACAGTTAGGCCAACATGGTCATGATTGGCTGAAGGAAAGTCAGGGAGCAGTTGACCGTGCAATGGCAATGATCGAATCACTGGTGCCGCTAAACCAGTCAGTCGTTCAAAAAATTGAGACCGCGGGAGACAGAAGATGAGTTGGGGCAATCCAACTACTAGATTCGAAAAATTGCGTAATCAGGTCCTGGCACCTGCCTCGCTAGCTTACTTCGTCGGGTCCTTGTGTCGCCTGGAAGGATATCGAGCCGGCGTTTTCAAACGCGAGCAAGCCGACGTTCCCGTGATCAGTATCGGCAACATCACCTGTGGTGGCACAGGGAAAACACCGATCACGATCGAACTCGCTCAAAAATTCATCACCGCTGGTATAAAAGTGGGCGTGCTCAGTCGCGGTTACAAGCGTTTATCTAAAGACAAGACTGTCGTAGTGAGCGACGGTGCCGGCAATTATGCAAGCTGCGAAGATGCCGGTGACGAGCCGTTCTTAATTGCGAAAAGGCTGTCCAAAGCTGTTGTTCTTGTAGGCTCCAATCGAAGAGCCTCAGCGAGCCTGGCAGTTACGCACTATGGCTGCGAGGTGCTTTTGCTTGATGATGGTTTCCAACACTTTCCGATGCGACGAGACGTAGACTTAGTTCTTATTGATTACAACGATGAGCCAGAGAACGACGCCTTGCTTCCGGCTGGCAGGCTAAGAGAGCCGCTCTCAGCACTTTCCCGAGCCACCTCTTTGATCATCACCAAAATACCCGAGAATTTCGACGCAGATAAAATCAAAAGATTGGAAAAATTCTTAGGGCTCTACGCTTGTAATCGACCGATCGACAAATGCAGCTTTGTCGCATCACATTTAGTATCACCAAATAGCATCCTTCTGCCCGCTACCGCGTTGAATGGAAATACGGTAATTGCTGCCTCAGCCCTGGCAAGACCGGCTGCTTTTCACAGTTTACTGGAAGAAAAGGGGGCTGAAATAGCAAAGACTCTGTGCTGGACGGACCATCACTGGTATTCAGATGAGGATATGGCCACCATAGAAAAAGCCGCAGCGAAAGCGTCAATGGTGATCACAACTGAAAAAGACTTGGTCAAAATGAGGCCCTCAGAGAAGCTGTCTGAAAAGTTGTATGCCTTGCGTATCGAAACTGATTGGCTCGGATCACCACCTGTAGTTATTTCCGAATTGTTGGCCTCTCTGTGTGAATCCAAAGAGAGCGTCCGGGTATGAGCACTAGATCAGACTTGCTCGACAGCAAACGGATCCTCGTAATTCGTTACCGCTTCATCGGTGACACCATTTTGACCGTTCCATTTTTGCGCAATCTTCGGCATTCATTTCCTGAAGCTCAAATAGATGTGCTGGTTGGTCCGCAAAGTGGTGAGGTCTTAGAGGGATGTCCATACGTCAACAACTTCATCACATTTGATACCACGCGTTTCCACAAGTACGATCAAGGTAAAGGTGAGAAGAAAAGTTTTTGGTCTTACGTCAAGAGACTGCGTAAGGAAAAATATGACCTTGTGTTTGTTCTCAAACGCTCCTGGTCCTCAGCAGTGCTGGCCCTACTGATTGGGGCAAAGCACCGAGTTGGTTACGCAACCGAAGGTCGGCAAATTCTCTTAACGCAATCCATTCCCTGGCATAAGAATATTCATGAGGTTGATTCCACTCTCGAAGTTCTTTCAGGAGTAAATTTGCCTATCCAGGATCGCTTTTTAGAAGCGTGGATAAGTGAAGACGAGGATGCAGATATAAAAGCAATCGTTCCCGAGCTTGGCAACGAAAAAAACAAGATCTTGATCCATGCGGCAGCTGCTCACCCCGACAAGATGTACCCGCTTGAGCGATGGGCTGAGGTCTTAAAGATTTTGGCACCACAATTAAACAGCGATTTCTACTTCACCGGCGCACAGCAGGATTATTTGCTGTATGAAGAGTTGCAGCTGTTGGCTGGCATCAAAGGCATTAATCTCGCAGGCAAGCTGTCTTTACGTCAAAGCATGGCATTGTACAGACGCATGAATGTGGCTGTGTGTGTGGACTCAGGACCGGCTCATCTTTCGGCAGCAGTTGGAGTGCCGACCATTGCCTTATTCGGACCGACAGATCCTGAACGCTGGAGACCCTATGGTGAAAGTCATTTAGCTCTTTACAATGCAGAATTGCCATGCCGTCCATGCAATTACAATAAAACTTGTGCTAACCGCGAATGTTTGACTGAGTTTAGCCCAAGCAAACTCGCCGACGCGTGTATGGCGGTTTTTCAATCCCGAATAAACTTCACTCCGGGAAATATCCAGTCCATGCAAGGCGATTTTTGCTCACCTACTGCTGATTCAAACTGAATTACAAAGGGCTCGAGGCTTCTTCTCAAAACTCAACCGTCAGCGGTTGGTTTTTAGAAACACCTCGTAAACTTGACGAGGCTAGCGTATAGATTACTGGACAGGCAAACCGCCCTATTAGCGGACGACGGAACAAAATTTTTACCAACCCGTCGTTTACAACGTAACGCAGGTACTCAAGTGAGGGGAAGCAGGGATGCATCCAACCGCGGGCAGCACCGGTCCTGCGAGCATTTAAGAAAGCGCTTGTTCTACAGGCGCTTTTTTCTTTTCAATCGCAAAAGTTAAGCAGTTCAGCCGCGGCAGTGTTGCACAGGCTTATATAATTGGGCACCTATTTGGAAAAGCCCCATGTCAGATTACATAGCATTTTTTGCCAGCCAAAGTTCTCTTGAAGAATTGCGCAAATTCAACTGGGAATCACCAGAAGATGTGGAGGCATTATTTGCCCGGTTGCGTAACGAGGAAGGCCTGCAAAGGGTTTGGGGCGATACAACGGACAGCTGGATTCTTAGTGGACTGAGCGAGTGGATCACTAAGCGATTTAAGCTACCGCTCTTTGGCTCTGCGCTTGGTGGTCAACTAGTGCAGGAATGTGAATATGTGCACTGGGTTTTAGATCCAGACGCACAAACTGCGCTTAAACAGAAACTGCGCGGTGTCGATCCAAGCGAGGACCCGACTTTCGCACCAATAATTAGCGAGTATTTTGAGTTACTGGGATTGGAATACGTCGAAACTTATGTCGATCAAGGATTGGAAGAGTATTACCAAATGTTTGATGATTTACGGGCTGATCTTGGTTCGTCCCAAGATGAGACACTGGTGGTTTTAATTCCATATTAAGAACGCCAAGATAGCTGCAACATACTGCATCTGGAACATTGGTTCCTTGCAGACGTCAAATATTACATAAGGCGCAGGTACTCAAGTGAGGGAGAGCAGTGATGCATTCCACCGCGGGCAGCACCGGTCCTGCGAGCAATTAGACGCATTCGAACGGGGTTGAATGCGTCTTTCATTTTGCCGATCAATAATCGTCGTTATCATACCGTCCGCGGTGCGGATTGGTGAGGTTGCCCAGTAGCCCTCCGATCAGGTTACCAAAGAGCGCAGGCACAGCGGCGATAGGATTGTCACCGAAACTATTTCTGCGTTCGTACCCATATGCGGGTGGATATCCGTATCCATTGGTCGTTTCATAAATTGGACGGCTGACGAAGCCGTTATCAAATTGAGTTCCGCCGTATGTGGTGCCACCATCATTGCCGCCATTTGGATCATAGATTGGTCCGTTATCGGAATATTGATTGCCATTCGAATACTGGTCGTTGTACCTAGTGGCGTTATTGTACAGATCATATTGATTGTATTGCCCAGACTGACCGTATTGGCTGTACTGATCGCCATAGCCATTGTTCAAGTTCGAATATGGATCTGTAAAGCCCAGATTGAGGTTCAAACCGCTGTCGTAGTCACGACCGTAACCGTATCCGTCAGAATCCCGATTAGCATAATACGCTGCCCCTCCACCGAGCAAAGCGCCGCCAGCCAGTCCCCCATATAGATACTTGTTTTGATTGTTTGAAGAGCCGTAGTCATTACGCGTGTTGTTGTTAATGACTGTGCGATTAATTTCTGTCGGCTGATTATGATTACCGAGTCCGTGACCCTGGCCAATTCGCTGGGCTCCCTGTGCAATTTGTTGGGGCGTAACGTCTCGACGTTGTGGATGGTTTTGGGCGATTTGCGGCGGCGTCACATCCGGTCGCACGGGCGGGTGAGCGATTTGCTGTGGGGCTCCGTCGTGACGAACTTGAGACTGCGGTTGAGCCACGGGAGGATGAACCTCGGGCCGATGCTGTGGTGCTTGTTGCGCTTGCACCTGTGCGACTGTTTTAACTTCTGCTTGAGTAGCACGCTCTTGGCGGATGTGATCCAAGACTTCTTTATGTTGCACATTCCAATTCGGCTGAGTGGGTTGTTCAACGGCTGGCTTTGCTACCGCTGCTTCAAGCTCTTTATGTGGCCCTTGAGACATGTTACTTCCCCTATAAACTATCAACCGAGATTTAGCGTCACTGCTATCTTCGACAAGATTGCCAAGGCAACCTTACCGAGTTGTTACCGGCCCGGGGGGCACCTGCGTAGAATGCCCATAGTGTTCAAGTCAAGTTCGATGTGTTACGGATCGCGCCTGGGCTAGCTCTATTTGACTTTCGAAGCGACTAACACGCATCGACTAGTGGCTATTTCTGTTTATCTGATTTGTCCATTGCGCACTTTTCGTTTGCCAGTTTGTCTGCACTCGATTTGAAAATAAAAATATTGTCGCCTTCGAAAAATACCGGCACCCCTCTTACAACACAGAAGGCAGCAGCGAAGTAGACGCAAAACATGGCAATGAAGGGCACCGGACCGTTTCTCCAGGCCTCCGTATGAGCTCCGATTAGCAAACAAAACGCCACTGCCTTGGAGATTGCGTAACTAAAGCGACTAAAGTTGGAGGCGACAAGAAATTTACCTACTTTGCTTTGCATCATTGTCCGCGCACCAAATGCGGTGAAGCCATCTTCAGCCGCGTGATTTCGCATAGCATCCACGAAGGTGCCGCGCACAATAAATAGCAGCGGAATCCACACGGGGATCCAGGCAAGGACCGCAAAGACAACCCAGTAACAAAGTTCGACGGCTCGGTCACCGGCAATGTCGAGCACCCCTCCTAACTTAGAGGTTTGATTCAACTTCCTGGCAAAATATCCATCCAGACCATCAGCCCAGATCACGATGATTGTAAGACCAAAAGCAGCCCAGCGATATTGCTCTCCATCGCCGAAGAGCAAACTCAAGGTTACCAGCGCCAGTACGACTCTGCCAACCGTGAGTACGTTAGCTACATTGATCACATCAAATCCTAGACGTCCAGATTTTGAACTTCGTGAGCATGATTCATAATGAAATCCTTGCGCGGCCCAACGGCTTCTCCCATCAGCAAGTCAACCATGTGATCGGCTTCGGATGCATCGTTGACGGTCACCTGTCTGAGCGTGCGAGTTTCTGGATTCATTGTCGTATCCCACAACTGTTCCGCTTGCATCTCGCCCAGACCTTTGTATCGTTGGATTTCGGCCTTATCGCCCATTTCAGCCAGCACAGCTTCTAACTTATGCTCGTTGTAGCAATACTCGATTCGTTTGCCTTTCGTCACTTTAAACAAGGGTGGTTGAGCAATGTAGACGTAGCCGTTGTTAACGAGTGGTCGGGCGTACCTAAAGAAGAATGTCAGCAACAACGTACGGATGTGGCTGCCATCAACATCGGCGTCTGTCATGATGATCACTTTGTGATAACGAAGTTTGCTTAAATCAAGATTCTCCGCATTTGGACGAAGCAAGCCGGTGCTCTTGCCACCAGTTTCTTCATCGTCTTCTTTGACGTGAAGACCAAGAGCCTGAATCATCGCTTGAATTTCAGTGTTCTCGTAAATACGACCGGGCTGAACTCTTTCGACATTCAAAATCTTTCCGCGCAAGGGCAAAATTGCTTGGAAGTGTCGATCACGTCCAACTTTAGCGCTACCACCGGCGGAGTCACCTTCGACAAGGTAGATTTCGCACTTACCTGGATCTCGATCTGAGCAATCAGATAACTTTCCAGGTAAGGATGAATTTTCCAACACGGATTGGCGACGAATAAGTTTCTTAGCATTTTGCGCAGCTTCACGAGCCAAGCGGGCTTGCAATGCTTTTTGAATGACCTCTTTTGCAGGTTTCGGATTTAGTTCAAGCCAATCTGCTAAACGCTCTGATACCACAGATTGCGTCACGCCCTGAACTTCTCTATTGCCCAGGCGTTCTTTTGTCTGTCCTTCAAACTGTGGCTCGGGAACTTTGACGCTGATGATTGCTGTCAAACCTTCGCGAACGTCTTCACCAGTGAAGTTGGCATCACTGTCTTTAACCAATGGTGTCTTGCGCGAATAGTCATTCATGATGCGGGTTAAGGCATTTCTGAATCCAGTTAAGTGCGTGCCACCGTCTCCGGTTTTTATATTATTGACAAAGGTGTATATAGACTCGGTATACGTTTCGGTCCACTGTAGTGCACACTCGACAACGATATTCTCACGCTCCAATTCAAAATAAATAGGCGGCTTGTGGAGAGCGTTTCTGGTGTCATTTAAATACTCAACGTAACTGGCAATTCCACCTTCATAATGGAAAGTCTGCATTAGACCTTCGACACGCTTGTCGGTGACAACTATTTTCAAACCCTTGTTAAGGAACGCCATCTCGCGTAATCGAGTGATAATCACGTCCCATTCAACAACGATTTTAACCAGCTCGTTGTCTTCGTTCACATCATAAAATATCTGGTTGTCAGGCCAGAATGTCACTTTGGTACCGCGCTTGTCAGAGTCACCAGTTACTTCCAAACCGCCGTCCGGCTCGCCTCTGCGATAAACTTGCCTGTAAGCTTTACCATCGCGATGAATTTCAGCTTCCAATTTTTCGGATAATGCATTAACGACGGAAGCGCCTACGCCGTGCAGACCTCCAGATACCTTATATCCACCACCGCCAAACTTACCGCCGGCATGCAAAATCGTAAACACTGTCTCAACGCCACTTTTACCAGATTTTTCTACAATTCCGGTGGGAATACCGCGACCATCGTCTTGAACAGTGACGGAATTGTCTTCATTGACGGTCACTTCAATAGATTTGCAGAATCCCGCCAGCGCCTCGTCTACTGAATTGTCGACAATCTCCCAAACGAGATGGTGCAGACCCCGTGGACCCGTACTACCAATGTACATTCCAGGGCGTTTCCGCACCGCTTCAAGTCCTTCTAGAACGTCGATGGTATCGGCGTTGTAGTCAGCAGCGTTTTCTGACATAGGACGCGGCGGAACCGAAACCGGTTTTTCCATCTTTTCTGAATTTTGTTCCTTCTCTGAATTATCTTCAGTCACTAGTGAAGTACCTGCTGATGGTTCATTGTTCGGCATTTATGACACCCAATTAGAAGTTGCCTCCACAGTTCGACGGATCGACAGAACTTGGAATAGAGACGCGTGAACTTGTTTTAAAAGTCGGACAGGGAAAGGCAATTGCCCCTCGAAGGACAGTAAAACTCCAAGACAAATTTTAGCACAATTCGCATGATAAAACCCGACTCTGACCTCGTCGTTGGCTGGTTTCCGCAATATTGGCAGATGAAACTACTCTAGTCTAAGCAGTCTTTTCATCTCTGGGCTAAAATACTGGGGCGCGAAGCCCACGAGTGGAGCGTTCATTAGCCAACAGGAAATTGCCTTGGAAACCTTTTACGCCGCTACACCGGGACTCTTGAAGCAATCAGCGATCGCGCTGGGATTCTTTGACGGGGTCCATCCCGGTCATCAAGTTGTCATCGGCAAAGCTGTTGAAGAAGCCAAACGTCTTGGCATAACGGCAGGCGTCGTTACATTCAAAGATCATCCGCGGGCTCTGACAAGAGGCGTCTCGCCCTTACTTTTAACTGTCATCGAGCAGCGTCTGGAGCTTTTTGAGAGCCTCGGCGTTGAAGCCACTCTGGTTCTATCCTTCACAGAGGATCTCTGCCGCCTGAGCCCCAGAGAGTATGTTCAGAACATCCTGGTTGGATCGATGGGCGCCAAATCGATATCCGTCGGATATAACCATCATTTCGGCAAAGACAGAGAGGGAGATCCAGCCCTCTTAAATACGCTTGGCAAAGAGCTGGATTTCAACGTTCATGTGGCACCAATGGTGTTTGTTGATGATAACGAAGTTTCAAGTTCGCGGGTCAGAGATCTGGTTGTCAATTGCAACGTAAACGATGCAGCAAAAGTTTTGTCACGACCTTACGCTCTGATAGGTGAAGTTATTCGTGGCGAAGGCAGAGGCAGAAAACTCGGTTTCCCAACCGCCAATATGGCAATTTGCGAATATCAACTCGTTCCAGGTCGCGGCGTCTACGCCGGTACAGCCCGATTGGCTGACGGCAGAAAGTTACCTTCGGTGATCAACGTCGGTTACCGACCGACCTTTAAACCACAACCAGGCTTGACTGAAGCAGGTGGTGCAGCGCTGCTCGTCGAAGTTCACATTCTGGATTTTGACGAAAATTTGTACAATTCAATTATCCAAGTCGACTTCAATGCTCATTTGCGCCCTGAACAAAAGTTCGACAGCGTCGATGCCTTACGCGCTCAAATCGCGGCCGATTGCAGCGTTGCCAGAGACCTTATCAGTCAGTCCAATGACGGCATGAATGCCAAGGATCGACTTCCAGCTTAGAACCGTGCATCCAGCAGGACATTGTGCGAGTAAAGAAAGTCACGCTCACCAATTTTAGGAACTATGAGCAGTCATCTGTCGATTTAAGTGACACGCGCAACGTCTTGATTGGTGAAAATGCCCAAGGCAAAACCAACTTTTTAGAAGCAATTGAAATCATTTCAATTGGTCGGTCGACTCGCGCTCAGCAAGATGGTGACTTGATTAGGAAGGGCGCCGATCACATGCGCATCGACCTGGTGTTTGAAAGTGCGGGCACTGAAGTGACAGCTTCTTTTGCTCTGGCACCGACAGACAAACCGCGCACAAAGGGCATTGAAAAACAGATCAAAATAAACGGGTTGACGATTGGATCAGCGAAAGGATTGCGAGGACGCCTGGTCACAGTCAGCTTCAAAAGCTCTGATTTAAACCTTTTACGTGGTGGACCAAAATTTCGGCGCGAGTGGATTGACGATATTTTGATCACCCTGCGTCCGACCTATCAAGACACATTGTCAAAATATCAAAAGAGCGTTGCTCAGCGAAATCGGCTGCTCAAGTTGCTTTTTGAAAAGGGCAAAGTAACGGTTTCAGATCAAGACCAGCTAAAAGTTTGGGATGAGCAAGCAGCGCGCTTTGGCGCCACAATCATCAAACACCGATTGCATCTCATGAGCGAGTTACTACCAAGAGCCGAGCGCCACCAAGAACACATCTCCGGAAAGCGTGAAAAATTGACGGCGCAGTATTTATTCCGGGCAAGCGAACCAAAAGAGGAAAAGGAGGATGAAGGAGATCAGGGGGACTCGGAGGCAGTCTCATCAAACCAACTCGCCGACCAAACGGAAATTGAAATTGCCCAGACTTTGATCAGCTTGATGCGAGATAGACGTTCTGAGGAAATCGCTCGCAAGCAAACCCTCTGCGGACCACACCGGGACGATATCAAATTTTCTCTAAACGACGCTGACGCCGTTGAATTTGCCAGTCAGGGGCAGCAAAGGAGCCTCGTGCTGGCTTTTAAATTGGCAGAACTGGAACGAGTGCAGGAGAATCTCAGCGAACCGCCAATTCTCTTGCTTGATGATGTGCTTGCTGAGCTTGATCTGAATCGCCAGGGGCTGCTGATGTCATTGGTCAAAAATGACATGCAAACATTAATTACGACTACTCATGTAACTGGCTTCAAGCCGGAATGGGTCGAAGGTGCCAGATTTTTGGAAGTAAGAGCAGGGTCGGTAGAAGTGGTTACAGAGCCTCAGGCGTGATCAACCGTTGACGGTCCCAGTTTCCTCAGCGCGGCAGCCGAACTGGACAGTTTATCCAAGTATTGATCAGTAAAATGGCGAACAAAGAGTTAGTGGGCTATGATACGTGGGTACATTAATAATGCTTAACAAGCCGTAGGGACGTTCGCGTGGGCGCGTGGCGCGGTTAGTGATTGACAATGGAGCGAAGTGTCGTCCGATATCAAAAGACTGAATGAAAAGGTTTGCCTGGAGTGCAATCGGCAGTTTACCGGCATTGTTGCTGCTTGCCCTCACGATGGAACACTTCTCATCAACGTCATCCAAGATCCGCTGCTCGGCACCACTTTGGCCGGTAACTATGAGATTCAAGAAGTCATCGGCCATGGTGGCATGGGCGTTGTCTACAAAGCGCGTCATGCGCTCATGGATCGTATAGTGGCGATCAAGATGTTGCAAGCGCAATTGATTTCTGACTCGATGAGCGTCAAACGCTTTCAACAGGAATCGAAATCAGCCAGTCGCATTAGCCATCCGAATGTAATCACAGTCTACGATTTCGGCATCAGCCCTAATGGTCAGCCGTTTATCGTGATGGACTATCTGCAAGGAATATCACTGGCAGACCTGATTAAAAACGAAGGCCAGATTGGCGTTGAAAGAAGTATCAAGATCTTGGCACAAGCTTGCGATGCGCTCGACCATGCGCACAAAATGGGGGTCATCCACAGAGACGTAAAGCCGACCAATTTTGTCTTGATCAACTATGACGAGGAAAAAGACTTCGTCAAAGTCGTCGACTTCGGTGTGGCAAAGTTGATGAATTCTGGACCGGAGGGTCAGCGGCTAACTCAAGCGGGTGAAGTTTGCGGCAGCCCAGTTTACATGAGTCCCGAACAGTGCACCGGTGGCGAACTAGATCAACGTTCTGACATTTACTCGATGGGAATCGTAGTTTACGAGACACTGACCGGTAAATTGCCCATTCTTGGCAAGACGATGGTAGACACGATGTCGAAACACATCAGTGAAATGCCACCAAGTTTCGCCCTAGCACGTCCCGACTTATACATTCCAGAACGGCTCGAGCAGGTCGTCTTCAAAGCGTTGGCAAAAGATCCAAATGATCGCCATCAAACAATGGACGAGCTGCGCATAGACTTGGAGAACGCAATTCCTCGACCAGGCAAGAGTCAGGTCTTGCGCTCGTCGCCTAGCGATCAACGCACTCCGGCCGAACTGCTCACAACTATGCTCAAAGAAGTGTCCATGAAAGTATGGGCCGTTGTGCTGGCTGTGGTGGTACTAGGTGGGCTGGGTCTCCTTGAATTGCGGAAAAAGGCGATGACCGCGCCCGTCCAACAATCTATTCAACAATCGATTCCTGCACCCACTACACCCGCTCTTACCGGCGTCACCCCGAGCATTCAAAATACGACTAAACCGGGTGCGACTGCGACGCCACCTACATCTACCGTCAAAGACGGTGGCGAAAATCCCGCGCCGAATTCTTCTGAAAAACCAACGACGGCTCATCGTGGCTCAAGAGTCCATCACAATGCCAAAGGTGAAGAACAGGAATCTGCAACGACGCCTGAACCAGAGGTTTCAACAAACACTCCTGGCCACCGCAGAGCTTATAGCACAGCAGGCACGACACCAGAAGGCATAATGCAAGCTACCGCCTTTCCTGAGGTCAAACCGCGCAAACACAAACGTGTTTCTAAAATTAGCTCATCTGTCGATGTTCCGAAACCGACTAAGTCCATAAATCGTTGGGCAGATCTCGCGGCCGACAAGAGTTACAAGCCGTAGGTCTAGACGCCTGGGAGCGCCCGCATCCTTGCCGGCACCACGAAGCAGCTGTTATAGCAGTCCCTAGACGGCAGCTGCCAGACCAGCGATCAAGCGCTCTACTCGCTCTGGATCGACATCGTTGGACCACAAGCCGTCATACTTTGCCGAGCTGCCGACGATCAAAGCATCTGCGTGTTGAGCCAATTGATGAATATTCCCTGGAGTTACGCCTGACCCGACCAAGACGTGGGCAGCGACGGAAGCTCTAACACCACGCACCTCCTGCTCATCGGGGGCATAGCCAGTCGCTGGTCCCGTGACGACGACTCCATCAGCTTTAAAGAATTCAGCGTTGCGCGCAGTCTCAACTAAGCTGACATCACATGTGATGGCATGAGCGGCATGCTTCTTTTTTATGTCCGCAAATATCTTTATATGTTCTGCTTTCAAAATCGCTCGCCTGCGGATGAGCTCAGCGGCGCATGACTGGTGAAATCCCTCATCACCAATGTGAGCGAAAACAAATCCTTCCACTCTTAAAAAATCCAGTCCAGCCGCCACCGCTACTCCAAGCGCTTCCAAGTTTGCGCCCGCTAAAATCTGAATACCAATCGGCAAAACCGTTTCATACTTGATCGCATGAGCGATAACAGCCATGGCTGCGGTTGTCTCAGGTTCAACTCGCCCCCTAAGATATGGCACGTCATGCATATTTTCGATGATCAGCGCATCGACACCGCCATCCTTATAAGTCATCGCATCGGACAATGCAGTGCCGAGAACCGCCTCCATACTGCCACCATATGAAGCAGACCCAGGCAATGGTGGCAGGTGAACGACGCCGATAACTGAGCACTTTCTTCCGAACATTTTTAAACCTCTTGTCGATTATTGTTTGGACCAATCTATCAGTAACGCGCGTACGGGTGAAGCCTCAAGCTCCATGAATTTTAGAGGGGCAGCCACTAGAAAATATTCTCCGGAAGCAACTGCGGTCAGGTCTAAGTTCTCGAGCCAAAAGATATCTTTGGCGAGCAGACCATGATGGGCGCACAAGGTCTTGGACTTAGAATCATCCACAGACGGAGTGTCCAACCCAACCAGACGCACGCCTCTCTCGCAAAGCCAATCAACAAGCTCGATGGACAAGAAGGCGTAAACCTCTTCAAACACGTGATACCGTATTTGATGGCTGGTGCGAATTAACAGGCGCGTCGCTTTTGTCTTGATCAAATCAGCTACGTGTTCAGGCTTTATCGCTCCTGTGAATGGGGCAATATCAATCACTTCCGCTAGACCGACAAAGGCATCCAGAGACATCGAACCTACCGTTTCGTCACCTGAATCCAGGGAACCACGCACATGAACCGGTGCATCAACATGAGTGCCAACGTGTGGACTCATGGTCAAAGCAGTTAAGTTAATGACATTGCTTTCTTGGTGAGACACAGTGACCGCGCGGCTGAAGGGCGTGTCTCCAGGAAAGCAGGCGCTGTCACTCTTAATCGGCTGAGAGATGTCTATGATCCGAAACGGTTTCGACAAGACTTCATGCGTAACATTCATTATCTAGACCGCCGATGACAATGAAACATTGAAATAGAAATTCGACTTTATGTGATCTTTCCGCACGGGTGGACCAACAACCGCTTTATCCCGTTTGTGTTTGAGCAATCCCAATTGTTTAAAAATTTCACGCACCAACGTTTCCATGTGGCGCGTATCGTTGCCCGATGAGAGCTTCACCAATATGCCAAGACCGTGTTGAAATCTTTTGTTGGGTGCAATGCCAATGCCGAGCAAGCCGTCTGCGCCTTCCTTTGCCACCAGCGGCACTTCATCGACATTGGCGAAAAGACCTAACATCAAGCGAGAGTCAAATCGTTCCACGCCACCGATCACTAGGGGGTGAGCACGCATCAATTCGCCCAGTTCAGTCAACTGAGACAAACGCTTGTTACTTGAAGAACAGCCGCAAGCGAGGTTGAGGTAAGCTTTCGCCATCTCTCTGGAAGTTAATCCATAGTTTGGCAACTGGCAACCATCTGTGGTGACAAAGTTGAAATCCTGAATTGGTCGGTGCGTTAAATCTGAGAGCAATTGTTTGAGTGGTTCGAAGTGCTCGCCATCGGCATTGGCGTAACTTTCCAATTCCTGGCCAGCGGCTTTTAAAGCTAATAGGTAACCAAAATGCTTGCCACTACAATTATGATAAAGCGAGCGCGGCGGTTGCCCTTCCGACTTAAGTTTTATCCTCATTTCGTTGGCCAGAGGATATGTGGCTGGGCAGCGAAGCAAGCTGTCAGACAGATCGCCAACTTCCATAATTTCTTTGAGCAATTTGAGATGAGCAGCCTCGGCGCTGTGTGATGACATCATCAAAGTCAAATGCGACTCATTCAGTTGGGGATAACCATCCACAACTTCTTCAAAGTGACTCAAGAGTTGCCATGGTTTGAGGAGCGAACGGCTCCACAGCATGTAGTTGACATCCCCATAACTTAGCAAGTCCCGAGGTTGGCCGCTCGCCGTCCCCTCGACAATTGAAATCATGCCAAAGACCTGCACTTCGGTTATGCCACTGCGCTCGATTGTGTATAGCGGCTGCCACGGGGTTTCGCTAGACTTTAATTCACTCATGCCCTAATCATCGCGCCAATCGGCTTGCTGGTAAAGCTAATTGCACAGGTTGCGACAAATAATTACTAATGAAGTGTGGAACGGTCAACCAATTTCGCAAATGTTTGCATTTTCGAACGGTTAAAATACTTGCATGGCCAAGATCTTGCTAGTGGAAGACGAGAAGGATATTTCGGGAGCTATCAAAGAATGGCTTGCTGATGACTATCATCTCGTCGAGATTATTGACTCGGGAAGCGTGGCCTTAGAAAGAATGCAGTCTCACAACTATGACTTAATCATTCTAGATCTGACGCTGCCAGGAATGAATGGAATGGAAGTGTGCTCGAAGTTTCGCTCCGGTGGTGGAAGTACACCTATATTGATGTTAACAGCGAAGAAATCTCTGGTTTCCAAAGAAGCTGGGTTGGACGCTGGCTCTGACGATTACATGACCAAACCCTTTCAACTCAGGGAACTGTCTGCAAGAGTGCGAGCGTTATTGCGCAGACCGATAACTCAACCTGTGACGCAATTCAAGGTGGGACCACTTTGTTTGGATCGCAATTCATGTCGATTAACCAATTCAGGCATTGAGGTTCATCTGCTACCGAAAGAATTTAGTCTGCTCGAGTACTTTATGCGTCATCCCAACCAAGTGGCAAGCGTTGATGACCTGCTTGATCGAGTTTGGGGATCTGAAACGAATGTAGTGCCTGAGACAGTCAGATCGACCTTGCGCAGTCTCAGGCAGAAGATCGATCAACCGGGACAAGCATCCTTTATCCGCACCATCCATGGTATCGGCTATAAGCTCGAGG
Source organism: Candidatus Melainabacteria bacterium (assembly GCA_003151275.1). The sequence goes on along the minus strand of PLXC01000119.1, from coordinate 58,957 downwards.
ACAATGATGGTCAATAGTCTTCGCTGGCAAATGAGCCACAGTCTTCGCTGGCAAATTGCCACTTACTTCGTCGCTCTGTCAGCGATCGTCTACATAACTTCAACTTTTTTGGGATTGATCTTTTTCAGCACCAGCCTGACCGCCGCACTGGACGAGGAATTGGCAGTTTTTGCTAGCGAAGTTGGTCATGCGATTGAGTTGCAAAATGACCGACCACACTTTCGGGATTGGGCGAGAAAAGTCGAAACACAACCAGCCCGTTCAATCGCCTCGATTCAGATTTTTGATGCCGCAGGAAACATGATCGATCACTACGGTCCGCCAGGCATGCCTCAACTGATCCTTAGGTCTAAAGAGATGAAATCCGGCGCTTTTATAATGAGAGTCAAGACTGGCCCTTTGAAGAAGGACGGCAAGTTAGTCGGCTATTTACAAATTCAACTACCAACAAACGGTCGTGATAGCGCTATTTATCAGTACTGTTTGACAACAGCACTTTTTGCACCAGTGGTTTTGATCAGCCTTGTGCTAATTAGTTACTTTGTTTCCGGGAAAGTAGCTAGGCCTACGCAGGAGACGCTGCGAACTTTGCGTAATTTCGTTGCCGACGCCGGTCACGAACTGAATACGCCTTTGACCATTATCCAAGTGCAAATTGAGTCATTAGCTCGTAAGCTAAAAAAACAGTCAATCGACGAGAAAGAAAGCACGGTGATCACCAGCGCCGTGTCGCGTATGAGCTTGATTGTCAATGATTTGATGTTGTTATCTGAAATCGAAGGTGCTCTAAAACAATCCGACCACAACAACTTTGATCTGAGCAAACTGCTGACTGAGATCACCGACGAGTATCGCGAGCAATTTTCTCGCAAAGAACTGACAATGGTCGTTTCACTCGCGGACGATCTCAGGGTTGATGGGAATGCAGAAGCGATGTCGCACGTCTTCGGTAATCTACTTGAAAATGCATGCCGCTACACACCGGCGGGAGGAACTGTCACCATTACCGCGGTGTCAAATGGACGCCTGGTCACTGTGTCCATTGCGGACACGGGAATAGGAATCCCGGCTGAAAGCCTTCCTTTTATATTCGATCGATTTTATCGGGTCGACCCGTCGCGCTCACGCGAATCCGGAGGAGTCGGTCTGGGTTTAGCCATAGCCAAAGCGATTGTTGACAATCATCATGGCAAGATCGAAATTCAAAGTGAACTAGAAAAAGGCAGTAAGTTTTCGATCACCTTACCGGCTTCACGGTCGGACAAAGTCTAGAACGCCGGTCCTGGAGGCGTTTGAGCCCAGAGACTAACAAAAATGTTACTTGAGTTCTGCACAAAACTTGCACACAGTGAAATCGCGGACAAATTAAACTAGCAGTACTCGTACAGCAGTTCTCGCTGCTCAAGGTATATACAAGCGGGTATGTCGCACAAATCTACCAATTCAGCGAACAAAACTTACGAAGAACTTGGTTGAAAGGGCCTTCAAATATTCTGCTTAAAATCAAAACAGCAGTCCTTTACCAGCAATAAAGTGACCAGAGTAAAGACAAACACATCGCTCCGCCTCTTTTTGAAGGTTAGAGAATTCTCTTGGACTTCAAAACTTTTGCTTGCGATCAGCCTGATCAATTTTATGCTGCCCTGTTTGGCCGAAGATTCCGGATTGAGGGGGCTTGGTGAACCTGCTGCGCCAGGAAGTATGAGCCATCCCATGCAAATCATGCCTCACGATTCAACATCCAGTCAGGATCTGTCGCAACCTTTATCTAACGGACCTGTCGACTTCTCAAAAGACAAACCTTCATCCATCTTTTTGAAACCAAGAATTGAGCAATCAGTCATTTCGAAACCCTTCACGTTGCGCGGAGCTGTTGAGTACGCACAGCAGAACTATCCGAACATCCTCAAGGGTCAATCGCAAATGCGAGCCGCAGATAGGAATGTGACGGTTCAAAAAATCACCGAGTACATGCCTGATTCATTACTTCAGTATCAAGAAATTTTTGCCAGTCACAATAAGCTTTCGCAAGTGTTTTTTGGCAGTCCTGTTTTCCCTGCAATATCCGGACCAGCTGTGGGCACTTCCAGCCTGTCTTCTTATTTTTTCAGTGCTGGTGGTGTCAGTCTCGATTGGGCACCACTAGATTTTGGATTGCACAAAGCAAGAATACAACTGGCAAAAAAACTAGCAGCACAAACAAAATCGAATTACTCTGCCACTGAGCTAGACGTCGGTCTGACAGCAGCGAACGCATTTTTAGACAGCGTCATCTCGGTGGAGCAAGTCAAAGCCGCCGAAAAGAATGTCATTTCTTTCGACCAGTTTAGCAAAATCGTAAAGGCTCAGGTCAGAGCATCATTGAAGCCTGGAGCTGATGAATCGCTGGCCCTGGCACAATTGGCTAATGCGCGGAACGATTTGATCAGAGCCGAAATGTCTAGAGACCTGGCATTCGCAAACCTGGCGAACGCCATGGGTCTCGGCGGCAGGATGGTCGATATCGACGCGAACGGCATCGCAGAAAAAAAGGAAACTGCTCAAATCCAAAAGGCAACTCCTGTTTTCGAGGAAGTACCGATTTTTAAAGCGGCCAACTCAGTAGTACTATCCGCGATGGCACAAAAAAAGGTCCTGGATAAAGAGTACTATCCAGTTATCCACATGCTGAGCGGGTTTAATTTGCGTAGCTCCGGCTTGAGTCCCACTATTCCGGGTCGAAGACAAGATACGAATGTAGCGGGTGTTCTGCCCGTGATTCCGAACTATCAGTTGGCGATAATTGTCAATTGGAATTTTTTAGACGTTTTTAGATTACATCAAGAGAAACGAGTGCAGCAGGAGCGAATTTACCAACAGCAACAAGAATCCAATCTGGTCATGCAAAATCTTCGCACTCAGGATGTTCAAGCACGAACGCGTGTCAAAGCGGCACTTGCCCTGGCTGAGAACATGCCGATACAAGTGCAGGCGTCGGTGATCGCCACGCATCAAGCAGAAGCCAGGTACAAGACGGGGCTGGGTTCGGTGGCCCAAGTGGCGCAAGCAAATGAAGTTCTGGCCCAATCGAGGGTCCAGGAAGCAATAGCGAAAGTGGGAGTGTGGCGAGCATTACTATCCGTTGCTTCAACACACGGTGATCTTCATCCGCTATTGTCCGAATCCGATCGCATTCAAAAGGGTCTTTAGTATGTGGCTGATTCGACTAGCGATGGGGCGCCCTATCACGATGATGGTAGCGGTAGCGGCGACGGTGCTCTTCGCTATATTGGCGATGACGCGAATGAAGGTGGATATTTTTCCCACCATCGATTTGCCTCGTGTAACCGTAATCCAGCCTTACGGCGGCATGGATCCTTCTCAAATGGAAGGCTATCTTGTCACTTTCTATGAGCAACACTTTTTCTACATCAGCGGAGTAGATCACGTATCCTCGCGCTCCATTCAAAGCGCTGCCGTAATGGATGTCTATTTTCAACCAGGCTCTGACATGGCCGACGCGATGGCACAGGTGGTGGCGCAAGTGGAGCGATCCCGGGCTTACATGCCACCAGGTACGGTGACGCCGTTCATCTTAAGATATGACGTGGGCAGCGTGCCAGTAGGCTACCTTGTCTTCTCAAGCCCAACTAGAAATCTTGGGGAAATCCAAGATTTGGTTTACGCCCGCATTCGTCCGGTTGTTTCGACCACACCTGGCGTCTCAACCCCGCCTCCCTTTGGCGGCAATCAACGTTCAATAGTCGTCACAGTCGACACAAAGAGGCTCTCCGAATACCATCTAAGCATCGATGACGTCGTGAAGGCATTGAACGACGGCAACGTGATCATGCCGTCGGGCATAGTTAGAACCGGCGATATTCAGAGAATAACGTCTATTGATTCCGTCGTAAAGGACATACAAAATCTTGGCAACATTCCGCTGCAAAACAAAACAGGCACAGAAAATGTTTTTATTAGGGATATCGCCACAATCCAGGATACGACCGACATTTTGACGGGCTACGCTCTGGTCAATGGTCGCCGCACTGTATACATGGCCATTTCTAAACAAGCGAGCGCCTCGACACTCTCGGTCGTCGACGGAGTGAAAAAAAACGTTCCCTACATGCAAAGTCTGCTGCCTGACGATATCAAAGTTGCCTTCGAATTCGATCAGTCAGTCTACGTCACCGAGGCGCTATTGGGACTGTTGATAGAAGGCGGGGTAGGGGCTCTTTTGACAGGCGGGGTCGTTCTCCTCTTTTTGCGGGACGTGAGAAGCTCTCTGATTGTGGTGCTGAACATTCCATTTGCATTATTGGCCGCAGTGGTGGGACTTTGGCTCACCGGACAAACTATTAACCTGATGACACTGAGCGGTTTGTCATTGGCGGTAGGCATTCTGGTTGACGAAGCCACGGTAACGATTGAAAACATTCACAGTCACCTGGGTCGCGGGCGGCCGCTTCTTCCGGGAATCTATGATGCCTCACTTGAAGTAGTGGTGCCTCGACTGTTGGCCATGCTCTCTGTCGTCTCAGTATTCACTCCCTCATTTTTCATGGTCGGTCCAACGAAATCATTATTCGTACCGCTGAGCCTGGCGGTCGGATTAGCCATGTTCGCCTCATATATTCTGTCTGGCACGTTCGTTCCAATCATGAGCGGATGGCTGCTTAAAAGTCATGCAGTCGAGGACGAGGATCAATTCGAATATGCTGACCGCATCGGTCACGTGCATCATGCAAAACGGAAGTTCGATTTTATGGATCGCGTGCGCGACCGCTACCAACGAATCCTGATTCGCCTATTCGGCATTCGCCCTCTAGTCTTGATAGTTTTTGTATTAGCCTGTCTTAGTTCAATTTTGATCTATCCGACTTTGGGTCGAGAAATTTTTCCGGCCGGGAACCCCAAGGGCTTTCAACTTAGACTCAAAGCTCCTGTTGGCACACGTTTTGAAAAAACGGAAGATATTACCAAAGCGGTCCTGAAAACAATCGCAGACGATGTCGGCGAAAATAACGTCGAAGTTTCGATTAGCTATGTGGGCTCGCAACCACCGAGTTATGCCATAAGTAATGCTTACATGTGGACGAGCGGTCCCCAAGAAGCAGTTATGCTCGTTTCCTTTATAGACGAAGCTAAAGTACAAATTAAGCCTCTAGAAGAGCGGCTACGCAAGCTATTTTCCGAAAAATATCCTGACTGTCGGTTTACTTTTGAAGCCGGAGACATCGTCAACAAAGTGATGAACTTTGGCGCCGCCACCCCAATCCGCGTGGATGTTGACGGACCCGATTACGCAAAGATTACGAATTTCTCGCAGAAAGTTTTAGACGAACTAAAGAAGGTTTCCGTATTGCGTGATGTTGGTATCATTCAACCATTGAAGTATCCTACCGTTAACGTAAAAGTCGACCGAGTCAGAGCTGGGCAGCTAGGCGTTAGCGTCAGAGACATCGGAAACGCTTTGGTTTCTTCGACTTATTCAAGCCGATTCGTCACGCCAATGTACTGGCGTGATGCCAAAAGCGGATTGTCTTATCAGGTGCAAGTTCAAGTTCCTCAAGGAGACCTTGATACTCTACAAGCGGTAGGAGCAATTCCTATAAAAACAGGATCTTATGCCGGTCCTTTTCTTCGCGACGTATCCAAGCTAGAATTTGGCACCACACCTGGTGAGTTCGATCATTACAACATGCGACGCAACATCTCAATTTCTGCCAATCTGGCCAACGACGATTTAGGCGGCGCCGCCGTAGCGGTGCAACAGGCATTGGATCGACTCGGAAAACCTCCTAAAGGAGTCAAAGTAAGTATCCGAGGGCAAGTACCAACAATGAACCAAACATTCTTTTCCCTCAGTCTGGGAATCTTGTTTGCAATTCTAGCTATTTTCTTACTTCTTGTTTCCTTCTTCCAGTCCGTATCGCTTGCATTCATCATTGTTTCGGTTGTTCCAGCTATATTGTTCGGAGCGCTGCTCGCCTTGTTCGTAACGAACACAACTCTCAATGTTCAATCGTTCATGGGCGCCATCATGGCTACGGGAGTCGGCGTGGCTAACAGCATCCTCGTAATAGTCTTTGCCGAGGAGAAGCGTGCGCTAGGCATGTCTGCCAAATCAGCAGCAATCACCGGCGCAGCGGCGCGACTGCGTCCTGTATTAATGACAAGCATTGCCATGATCGCCGGCATGATGCCTATGGCATTAGGCATGGGCGAAGGTGGTGACAGAACTGCGCCTCTAGGCAGAGCGGTTATCGGCGGACTTCTTGTTTCAACCAATGCTGTCCTTCTCGTACTACCACTCGTTTATGCGATGGTTCAGAAAAAAGCCTCGCGCAAAGGTGTATCGCTCTTACCTGAGGACAACGTCGAGCTAAGGCAAGAAGACAACAGTCATGTGCGATCTGATGAACAAGCTGCAGGAGCGTTATAAGTGATTCTGGTGAAGAGCAATACAGTAAAAGTAGGATTAATCGCGACAACGTCGCTCTTGTGTTTAACATCGTGCGCTAATAAAACTCACGACGAGTCAGAACAGCAGTCGAAGTCTAGCCACCAATCTCAATTACCGACCGTACCAGTTGTTCCGGTGAGGAAAGAATTGTTAGAGCATAAGTTGAGCTTGCCGGGTGAACTTGTGGCGTATCAAAATGTGCCGATGCACGCAAAAGTAGAAGGCTATATCAAATGGATAGGGGTTGACCGCGGCTCATTCGTGAAGAAGGGGCAAGATCTGATCAGAATCTTTTGTCCGGAATTGGATGAGAAGGAGAAAGAAGGCGCGGCTAAGCTGGCCTCTGCCGAGTCCTCTTATCGCCAGGCTCAGGCAAATGAAGACGCGACCAGATCAAAATTAGTCGAAGCAAAGGCAAGATGCGATGCAGATCGATTGACGTTCGAACGATTGCAAGAAGCCTCCAAAACACCGGGAGCGGTGGCACAGAACGAGGTTGACTTGCAACAGAAATCCGTCGAGTCAGACAACGCGAGAGTTGAATCTGTCAAGCAAGAATTGTCTGGAGCAAAAAATTTGGTCCTGGCAGAAGGGCACAACGTACGAGCTTCTCGTCAAGTTCTTAACTCGCTGAAATCAATGACGGGATACTTAACGATCAAAGCGCCATTCGACGGCGTCATCACAGAACGAAATGTGCATGAGGGAAGTATAGTGGCGGTGGACTCGGGCAGAAACTCACCACCATTGGTGCGGCTGCAAGAGAAAGACCATCTCAGATTGGTTGTGGCGGTGCCGGAGGATTCTGTTGCTGGAACGAAGATCGGACAAAAGATAGAATTCAGCGTGCCTGCATTTATCGGTAAAAAATTCTATGGCATCATCGCCCGACCAGGATATGCACTTGATAGTGCAACCCGAACCATGCCGGTAGAATTGGACGTTCCGAACGCTGACGGGCAGCTTGAACCGGGCATGTTCGCCACAGTCCATTGGCTGGTATCTCGACCATACCAGACTCTGTTTGTTCCTGCATCGGCAGTCGATGCGGATTTGAAAGCGACGTATATAATCCGAGTCAAAGGTGATGTCAGTGAAAGAGTAGACGTTCAAAAAGGGCTGACGATGGAAGGGCAAACCGAAATCTCAGGTAACATCCGCGAAGGAGATCTTGTCGCACTAAAGGCCACCAACGAACTAAAAACAGGAACGCACCTAATCGCAAAAACCGCTGATGCTAAAGACATCGAAAGCGCGGGGCAGAAAACTTCAGCCGGAGGAGAATGAGTAGATGCAAATTTTAAACTCAATGACCGTTCGGACAGTTTTACTGGGTCTCTTGCTGTCCTGTTTTTCCGCTACTTCAGCTCAATCTCAGACGGTTGGCAACGGCACAGTTTTTGCCCCGCCAGCAGGTGCGCGCGAAGCATACGGAATCAATGCGGGAGCAGAGACAACGACTGGCGAATTTGCTTCGACGCATCACCACCGTGGCAACGAAACCGGAATTGGTGGCTCAACCATCGGCACTACATCGCCGACATCCGAAAGTTCTCCGGCCGTGTTGAGACCGTCATTTATTCCAAACACCGTGCAACAGTTTCATTTGCCAAAACTCGATTCTGCATATTCGCCGCAATCAGAGATGAGTACAGCACTCCAAATGTTTTCGCCGGCACTGCCTTCGATGCCCAGAAGCAGCGCTCTGACAGACCCTCTTTCGAATCCATTTACGAAACCGAATACATTTCAACCAATCGAGAATCTGCCATCTTTCAGCACCAGGCGATCGGTCACTGACCTGTTGCGATTCCGCTAATAATCACTTATCGGATCCTCAAGCTTTCCAAATGGCAAAACCATGCCGGATAGGGTAAAACTCCAATGGATGAAAACTCAAACTCTTACTGATGGCATCAATTCATCTTTAGTCGTCGTTACACCAAGCAGCATGGCAAACGTCCAAATGGACAATAACCTAACTGAGAATGTTTGTAAAAATTGGTCAGTGCTGGCATGGGTATAATCGGTTATGAGTGATCAACGATTGGAAACTATATGGCGTATAAATTGAAGTCAGCTTTGAGCCTGGCGATCATCTGGATAATCGCGTTACAGGCGATGCCGGTCTTGGCCGCAGACGATCCAGATCGTGCTACTGCAATCGGTCTCGCGTTATACAAGCAAAGGCGGTACAAGGAAGCTGGAGATTATTTTTGGAAATCAATTCAGCTTGGAAGTATTAAAGTTGAGAACTGGCTCTACAGGGGTCACTGTTTTTACGCCACTGGTCAAACCTTCGAAGCTATTCAAACATACAAAGTCGTCATGGGTACATACCTAGATAGTCCAGAAGCAGCTATGGCTGCTGGTTTCATAAAGAAGTTGGACCCTCAAAATAACCTACAGCCACCGCCCAAGTCAGTAGCAACAGCAAAGATACTCGCGCCACCACCGACTGGGAAGACACTGCCCCCTCCACCGGGTGAGAACACACTGCCTCCCCCACCGGGAGAAGCAACGAAGTCAGAGGATACGTTACCGCCGGTCAAAACCTTTAAGGACAAGGTGGCGGTGATTGCACCTAGAGATGGCCACCCAGCTGTGAAAAAAGAGACAGTTCAAACTATCAATAAGGCGATTGCCAAGTTACCGCCTCGAATTCAGCACTTGCTAGACGAGAATAATGCTTCCGTCTTTGTGGTTCCTAACCTGATTGACAAATTCCCCGAGTATAAGATTCTCAAAAGAGACGATGGGACAACTATGGGCTCTGACCTTGGGCGCACATTCGGTCGTGAAATTTATGTTTGCCAGCAAACAACCGATGGAGAGACAAACGCTTCCGAGGCGTGCAGTCCAAAGGACATTGAAGCAGCATTTTTTAACCAATGTGGGCGAGTGCTGGATGACATTTTGAAAATTTCAACAATGCCAGAGATGAAGAGGGCATGGGAGCAGGATGCTGAGAAGGTGCCTGGTGATAACCGTGACAGTCTAAAGTCATATTTAAAGTCGGACGTCGGCCAAACAGAAACCTGTGCCGAACTTATCGCCGCAATTCTTGGTGGACAAGGGAAGAACACTCAGTCTATGCCGACTAACTTTCCACGTACTTATTATCTCGTCAAAGAAAAACTGAAAAAAGAGCCGAAGCATTAAGCACCGCGTCTGGTGCAATTAATGCTGGACAGAGGCATTTTGCCGCGCATGATTTTGGTTAGCACCAGTACAGGCGCAATTTTTAGTGGCAAAGTAGCCTGCTCCAGATTTTCAAGTTGGCGGACTCCTTATAAGACTGACCGAAAAGATTTTCGTTAATTTCATCAATTCCTTGAACTTTTTTGCTCCTGCCGCCGTTAATTAGATATACACGCAGGTATGAAACAAATGAGCCACGCTGAATTGATTACTGCCATCTTCTCCACTGGAGCCCTGCTCACCGTGACCTGGGTTACAGTAATCGTTTTTCAAAGGTTGGAATAGGCAGCTGCGAATGGGGGATGACTTAATGAACAAGTTGAGATTGTTAGTCGGGGGCGCGAGCATCGTATTGAGTTGTGCTCCGGCGTTCTCACAGGGCGCCAGTCCAAGCGCCACAAACAGCAACTATCGCGGCCTGCAAAACCTTGTCGATACCGTCAATAGTGGACAGCCAGGTTCAACTCCAGCCCCAGCCGGTGGTAATGCTGGACGACCGGGTGGCGGACATCGATGGAAAGGCGGTGGTGCTGGCGGCGCACCCCTTGGAGCTGCTAATGGCACTGGCGCGGGATCAGCAATTGGAGCAGGAGCTGGACCGACGGGTGCAGGTGTTGATGCAACCGGTAAAGGTAATGGCAAATCGGGGATGGATCCGGCCAAACGCGAAGAACGCCGACAACGAATGTTGAAGCGATTTGATACCAATGGCGATGGACAGCTCGATGAAAACGAAAAGGCTAAATTTCAAGCTTTCAGGGCGGAGCGACGGGCTCAGCGGATGGGCGGCGGGCAAGCCGGCGGTGGTGCGTTGGGCGGCGCGAACGCGCTTAGTGGACCGGGTGGTCGAGCTGGCGGTCCCGATGGACCGGCCAGTCCGGGTGCACTTGGCGGACCTGGTGGACCTTTAGGGGGACATCATCACAGACTTAGAGACGGCATGCCAGGCGCAACTAATCAGACCACAGAGAGTCAACCAGGTCTTCCCGGTGGACGCAGAGGTGCTCCCGGTGAATTTCCCAAAGGTTTTCCAGACGGCACCGGTAGTGGACCTAGCACTCCATAACTAACGGCAAAGTAAATCACATAGCTAAATTTCGGCTGCATCTAGTAGCTGATGAGTCAATCCGAGTCACTTCGGTTCGGTTACATCAGAGACGTCCAGTAGCGAGCGAGAAGGCGGCCAGGTTGGCGGAGGGACTAAACCCATCCGCTATAATAGCCACCTCCCGAGAGGCTGCCACAACCCTAACCACAGGACCAGCGGTTATAGCTGCTGCTCAAATACTTACACGGCGTTCCGGTCTATAAATGGGCGAAAAAGATTACTATTAACCACTACATTTGGCGACTGCCAGGAGTTTTATGAGCCAGAGAAATCAGGCCGACAAGCACACGGCAATTAATATTGAGCAGGGTAAAGCGCCCAGACCACTGGGATCCTATTCTCACGCAGTCAAGGCAGGTGGTCTCGTTTTTCTGGCTGGACAAGGAGCGCGGGATCCAAAAACAGGAAAAGAGGCAGGTGTTATTTTAGATAATCAAGGTTTGGTTTCGTCCTACGAAATCCAAGTTCAAACGGCTGCCGTGCTCGAAAATATGATTGTCGTTTTAGAAGCAGCCGATTGCGCAATCACAGACGTAGTTGATGTCACTGTCTTCCTAAAAGACATGAATGATTTTGCCAAATACAACGCTGTTTATTCCAAATATTTTTGCTTCGACAACCCGCCCGCCCGAACCACTGTCCAAGTTGCGGATTTGCCAGGAAATAACTTCATCGAAATTAAAGCCATTGCCATTCAACCAAACAAGAGGACGGAGCATGAAGACTGAAGTTCGCGCAAAAACACTGCAACTGAATCACTTTATCGGTGGAGAATTTTCAGCAGGATCATCCGGAGAGACCTTCGACACAATTAATCCTGCCACCAATGAAGTGATTGCGACAGTTGCGCTTGGCACCGCCGATGATATCGACCGGGCCGCGAAAGCCGCTCGTCAGGCGTTCGAGACAGGTCCCTGGCCTCACATGTCGATTAGGGAACGCTGCGACATCTTGCGAAAGATCGGGGACTTAATTCTGGCAAAAAAAGAAGTGCTCGCTAGAGCAGAATCGATGGACTCTGGCAAACCGATCAGTGAAAGTCTCGAAGGCGACATCCCTCGCTCCGCCTATAACTTCCACTTCTTTGCGGACTATGCCCAAAGTGTGCACGAGGATTTATTCTCAGTTGGAGAATATGAGAGACATATGGCTGTGCGCGAACCACTTGGTGTTTGCGGATTGATCACGCCGTGGAATCTTCCCCTTTATCTAGCCACCTGGAAAATCGCACCATGCCTGGCCATGGGCAACACTTGCATTCTTAAGCCAGCCGAGTGGACACCTTACAGTGCCACACTCTTCGCCGAGATTGTTCAAGAAGCCGGATTGCCGAAAGGCGTTTTTAACATTGTGCATGGACTGGGCGCAAATGGTGCAGGGGAAGCGTTAACTCGACATCCACTCGTCGACAGCATTTCATTCACCGGTGAGACTTCTACCGGCAAAGCGATTATGGCGGCGGGCGCACAAACTTTGAAAAAGCTTTCTTTTGAATTGGGCGGAAAAGGTGCCAACATAGTTTTTGCTGACGCGGATCTCGAGGATGCACTGACGACATCAGTACGAGCGGCGTTCCGCAATCAAGGCGAGATCTGTTTGGCCGGTTCAAGACTATTTGTGGAAGACAAAGTCTATTCAGAGTTCGTCGAACGACTTGTCAAAAAAGTGCAGCAAATAAAAGTTGGTCATCCGCTTGATCCAAAGACACAGATGGGAGCGTTGATCAGCAAAGAACATTTGCACAAAGTCGAAGGCTACCTAGAGATAGGCAAGAGAGAAGGTAAATTACTGACCGGCGGAACTAGGCTGGCTGAATTACCTAATGGAAATTTCCTCACGCCATCCGTTTTCACCGATTTGCCATTCAACTCGCGATTTTGCCAGGAAGAAATCTTCGGCCCTGCACTGCCTGTAATTCCATTTAAAAGCGAAGAAGAAGTAATTAATATGACAAACAGCACTCCCTACGGACTTTCAGCGAGCGTATGGAGCAGCGACGTGGACCGCTGCCATCGAGTATCTACAAAACTAAGATCAGGAATGGTGTGGGTAAACTGCTGGTTTGTTCGCGAGCTTCGGGCTCCGTTCGGCGGCCAAAAGTCTTCCGGATTGGGCAGGGAAGGAGGTCGTTACAGCCTCGATTTCTTTTCCCAGACTAAAACCATCACTTACAAATACAAAAACAAATAGACGGTGAAAGACTTTGGAATTGAAAATCAAGGGCAAAAAGGGACTGGTATGCGCGGCGTCAAAGGGTCTCGGACGGGCTATAGCACTTGCTTTAGCTGACGAAGGTGTCGAACTCATTATTTGCGCAAGAAGTGCCGACGAACTTGCCGTAGTGGCCAGCGAGATCGCAACAAAAACTGGCTTAAAACCAATTGTTGTTGTCAGTGATTTGTCAACATCAGAAGATCGCGCAAAGTTGATCGCGATTGCTCAGGCATCAGGAGGAGTAGATATCCTCGTGCACAATACCGGCGGGCCCAAACCAACCACTGTGGAAACAACATCTCATGAGGACTGGCAAGCAGGCTTTCAGCAACTCTTCCCTGCCGTCGCGGAACTGAATAAAGCATTCCTGCCGCAGATGAAAGACAAAGGCTGGGGTCGAATTTTGTGCGTCACTTCTTTGTCTGTAATGGAACCTATAAGCGGTCTGGCAATTTCCAATGCCATGCGATCTGCCGTCACTTCAATGCTGAAAACTCTCGCCGACGAAGTGGCAAAACACAACGTCACCGTTAACTGCCTGGCACCAGGCGCGATTTGGACTGGACGAATTGAAAGCCTAATTCGCACCCGCCGCGAAAAAACTGGGCAGACAGAAGAGGAGTATATGGCTGACTATTTGAAGCCAATCCCAGCAGGAAGACTGGGCACTCCGGAAGAATTCGCGGCGGCTGCAGTTTTTCTTTGCTCAGACCAGGCTTCGTACATTACAGGCTCGACGATCTGCGTCGATGGCGGCAAACGCCGATCGACCTACTAATAGGCATTGCCAAGCTCCCCCAGGGCCCTCCTGATGGTATTATCTTGCTTCAGCGCAGCCATCTAAGCTGCCATCGTGCAACCACCGAGAGGAAGCCGCAGTGAAATTTCTAGTGCTTGGAGCCGGCCGCATGGGTTATGCCGCGGTCTTTGACTTGATTCGCAGTCCCAAAGTCGAGCAAGTCATCGTTGCCGACTATGATATCAAGCGCGTTCAAGCCCTAATTGATTTGCTGGCTGACCCGAAAATTGTTCCGGTTGAATTGGACGTAAAAAAGTTCGACGAAGTCGTGGAACTGATGTCTCGTTGCGACGCCTGCATTAGTTGCGTCACCTATCACCACAATTATGATCTAGCCAAAGCGGCTCTCGAAGCTGGAACGCACTTCTGCGATCTGGGTGGAAACGAAGAGATGGTGGCCAAAGAATTCTTGCTCGATGATCTAGCCAAAGAACGTGGAATTGCGATTATGCCTGACCTCGGGCTGGCACCAGGGATGGTATCGATGCTGGCCGTAAATGCAGCAGACAGTTTAGACGAGTTATACGAGATGCGCATTCGCGTTGGCGGACTGCCAGTCGATCCAGAAGGTCCTCTGAAATACGCACAATCGTTTGCGATTGACGGACTGATGAACGAATATGTCGAAGACGTGACTGTTGTCAGAGATGGAAAAGAGTTTCAAGTTCCGTCGCTTACCGACATTGAAGAGATCGAATTTCCTAAACCATTTGGCAAACTCGAGGCGTTCAATACGTCTGGAGGGATCTCGACCTTGCCCAAAACTTATGCTGGAAAAATTCAGCATATGGATTACAAAACGATCCGCTACCCAGGGCACTGTGAGCAGATGTTTTTACTCAAGCATCTTGGTTTGATGAGCTCCGAACCGGTTGATTTGCCCTCAGGCAAAGTAGCTCCACGTGACTTACTCTCCTATCTGTTGACTAAATCCTTGCCTCAAGATGAACCAGATGTGGTGCTGGTGCGAGTCACTGTCACAGGCACAAAGGATCGTCAGCCGATCCAGATAGTTTGGGAATGCATTGACTACAACGATCAAGCCGATAAAGTCTCTGCGATGATGCGAATGACAGCTTTTCCAGCCTCAATCATCGCCCAAATGATGGCTCGGGGAGACATTAAAGACCGTGGCGTGCTCAAACAAGAGACCAGCGTTCCAGTCAAATTGTTTCTGACTGAATTAGAGAGCCGCGGCATCAAATTGACGATGACTGAACGCGCTCCCGTTGCAACATAAATCACTTCGTTAGTTCTTTTAGCCGTGTTGGTAGTTCTGATTATATGGACGAAAAACAAGCATACCGCTGCTCAAGCACACGCATAGCCGTTCTTGCCTGAATCCAGAGCAGAATCAGAGTCGCTCAATTTGATGCATGGGATACTGCAGCGAGTGCGCTGGCTTGAATTAATGACGAAAAAGGTTGTCGTTAACTTGACATCCCGCATATATGGATTCAAAATAACGTCACTTCGGTGTCCATAAACTTACTAAGCTTGCCCAGTTCTTACTGATCCATCCAGCTTCGCTTTTTGCGCTTCTAGGTTCGGATCCTCGGTAATAGTCACCCCATGGCAGAAACCGCTGAAAAATTTGACAAACCCAAGGAGGCTGCCCATCCTGGCACTTCCACATTGGCGGTTACCAACCATGACATGGCGACAGCTCAGAATGCACGTCAAACTGAGAATCCAAACGTTGTCCAAAACGGGCAGATCAAATTCACCGGTGACATTTACGGACCACAAGGCGTAAACAAAGATTTGGCTACGCCTCTTGCAGTCGGCGCAGTCAGAGAAAACAATCAGCCAACCGATGGTAAAGCACCAATTGCAGATAAGACCGGAGCGGTCACCGACAACGCCGCGCCGATCAATCCAGCTGACATTCAAGCTCAAAAAGGCAGACTTGAACATTTGACCCAGGGTATGACCCCTGACCAAGCAGCCGAAGTTCAAAAAGATATGACGGCGATTGAAAATCGCAAACCGCCTCTGACAGCCGAGCAAGTCAACAAAATCTACGACTCGACTAGCAAGTTGTTAGAGAATCCGAACAACACCTCTCACTTGAAACCCGATGAACGTAATCAATTGGCCGGCAGCATTTTGCACAACGCGTCGTTGAGAACAGGGCTGGATCAAGGCTTCCACAACACCTGCAACGTCACCACCCTTGAGCGTCGGCTGAACATCACCAATCCAGCAGAGGCAGCTCGCATTGTCTCTGAAGTTGGTTTGACTGGCGAGTACAAATCATCCAAAGACGGCAAAATGATCAAGCTGGACGCCAACAGTCTCAAGGAAGACACAGAATCCAAACTAGCTTTTGGTGATGCTCGTACCGATGGTAAACGCGATTACGCCAGCCAAATTTTCGACCAGGCGACGATTAACGATTACTGGCAGCACCAAAAACCACCGCTCTTTTATTCACAAGAAGCGCCGACGGGGCAGTCCGATACGGGTGAGCGACTGAGGTTTGCCAACGGCACGGAGGTCCCCGGACCAGACGGCAAGCCGATGAGACAACCAGGACTTAGTACCGATGCGATGGCAGAAATAGGAAAGAACTTAGGGTTTACAGGTCAATACATAATTTCAAATGCCGAAGTGGGTGGTCCCAATAACACCGACGGCAGTTCCAAAGTTCACAATTACCAAGAATTCTCAGACGCACTTACTTCCGGAAAACCACCTGCAATTATCATGGTTAACGCCAACGACAAGCTCTTTGGCGGCACTGGCGATAATGGCGGTTCCGGCGGTTGGCACGTAGTCAACGTCAGCGACTATCAAGCTGGTCCTCCTGCCAAGATCTTTATGACCAATCAGTGGGGATCGGAAAACAACAAATGGGTAAACGTTAGCGACCTGTACAACGCAACGCTGCCGTCAAATGCCGGTCGCGTCGATCAGAACGGACAAGGCGGCTCGGATCGTGGTCAAGGTCAAGGTGGTTCAGATCGCGGTCAAGATCAAGGCGGCAAGGGCGGTTGGTCGAGAAACGACGGCGTCATGCGCGACGAAGATTACAGAAAGTGGAGACAAGACCTCTTCAACAAGAGCTGGAAGGAAAGCGACGAAAATCCGCTCAAGAACAATCCTAAATTGGATCCACAAGTACAGATTGACCCACTGCGGTCGATGCTTGCAGAAGCACTGAGCAAGCAAGATTCCTTCCAAGCGGAAATCATTCAAAACCAGATCCAAGATATCATGGCTTCTGCCACCAGTAGATAATGGAACCTAATGGAACTTGTCGAGTTCGGCTGCATTAAACGCGTCACTCTTCCAGCAGATTGGACAGCCGATCCCGAGCTCAACACTTCTCTCATGACCATGCGGTCATATCATCCGCGTGCGCAAGACGATGTTGAAATAACTTTCTTCAGAAAGCTGCCAGGTCTTCGAGCGGAGGAGATCGAGAAATTTAGACGATTCCTCGATCTGCCGATGCACAAAATTGCGGAGGGCAGCAGTGAGCTGGTGGAGCTCACACCTGTTCTGGGCAATGCCGGAAACAACCAATGGTCCAATCGAAATCGCGGGGCGGCTGGTCCAAACTTTCGCTTCACTAGCGGCGAAACGATCTTTATAAAAGACCGGTTGGTATTACAGGTGAAAGGCTCGTTCATCGATCCTGCAACCAAGAAAGCGCTAAACGAATATTGTGGGCTCTTTTTTGATTCGGGCGCGGACAAAAACACGATTGAGGAGGCTTATCTCCAAGTGCCGTCGCGTTACGGATATTTCCAATTCGAACGATACTTGAAGGTCTTCATGGATGCCGTTTTCTCAATTCAGTGGGTCTGAACAATGACTCACAAATATTGAGACTCGCGAATATTGAATATTTGCGACTTCGGACGCAGCATGCTACTGAAGATTATGCCGAGCAGCTTGCTGCATAGGCTATCCTCGGATTAAACCGGGTGGTTCCCCTTCCTTTTTTTAGTTCCAATATTAAGTAAAGCATTATTACATCAGTGTTTTCAGACTTTGACGTTCCCGGAAACAGCTGGTGGTTCAAGCTTTTCAGCATCGTAAAAAGCCTTGTTTTTTGCTTAATATATTAATCGAATAAAAAGGACACGACATCAGGTCCCGGTGCGAGCTTTTCATAATGCTACCGCGGAGAGTCCACAATGTTTATCTGAACTACTCCACGAATATCGATCCGACTCACTCACAGTCACGAATGTGGAATCTGAATACGGAAGGGTTAACTCACGAATATTGGACCTGAAATTGATATTGGGTCTGAACTCAAGAATATTTCAAATATCTGTCAAATTTTCCTCCGCCCTGTATACATCTAAGAACTCTCTGGCGGAGGCAATCATAAATGAGCCTGATCGACGAATCAGCTTACTCTCACTTGGAACAATCTGCGTTTGGCGCATCACCATTTGCAGATAACTTCAATAAAGCAGTACAAGATTTAAATTGGAGTATTTCAACCCCGGCTAAAGATAACGGCAGTGCTAATGCCGTTTTGCCTGAGTTGACTCTGACAAAGGGTGGTGTTGATTACAACACCTCGCGTCCATGGGAACAACAAGTTGTTAAAGAACTTGCTCAGGGACCTACCGACAAGACAAATAAAATTGAGTGGACGACAAACACCGCAGACGGATATGACACTGGCGTTCATCAACACAAAGCGATCGTCATGGTTTTCGGTGAGAACGGCACTTGGTCGCAGGCCATGAACAAAGAATTGGATAAACCAGAATTTCAACAACTAGCTAACCAGGCTGTATTCCTGAAAAGCTCTCCCTCAACTGACCTCGTTGCCGCAAACATCGGCAAAGCCTTGGGCGTCGACCACTATCCGTCCATATCAGTGCTCAGTCCAAATGGCACAATGCTAGATGAGGTTGGCCGTATTGTCGGCTTCTTCGACGCTGCAACCGTGGCAAGCAAAGTGGGCGAGTACATTGCCAAAGTCAACGCCTCACTGCCAACAGCTCCACAATTAGCCGCTAACCAAAGGTCAAGCGCAGCAGCCTAAGTTCACAATTACCAAAAATCGTCACAGCAAAACCGGTAGTCAATATTGAAATAAGTTCAATTTTGGCGCACCATTAGGCGCATGAATTGTTCCTATCGAGCGGTTTGCGCAAAAGCATCATCGCCACAACGTTATTGCTTTTGCCTGGTGTCCCAGGCCTAGCTGGCAGCGCTTTGCTTGGTTCGGCAAATATTGCGACAGGAGCAGCCAAGGAGGGGAAAATGGCAGTTGATGTGGATGTTGATAAAGTTGCTGAGTACGCGACATCGTCAAGGCAAGGTTATGAACGCGACCTAAAAAAGCTCGTGGATATCCCCAGCGTCAGCATGGATCCAGACAGAAAGGCGGACATCAAGCGAACAGCTGATGCGGCCGTCAAGCTCCTTCAGGACGCCGGCGCCAAAGCTGAGATCATCGAAACCAAGGGCAATCCTGTTGTTTTTGCTGAACTGCTTGCTGATCCAAGTTATCCAACTGTAACTATATACAACCATTTGGATGTGCAACCTGCTGATCCTGCCGAGTGGAAGAGTGCACCATTTGAGATGAAAATCGATAACGGTACCTACAGTGGCAGAGGCAGTACAGATGATAAGGGTCCAGCTCTGGCGGTTCTGTATGCGGCCAGGTACGCCCATGATCACAAAGTGCCGATCAATATAAAGTTCATGTGGGAACTGGAAGAAGAAATTGGCAGCCCTAACTTCGAACAATTTTTGAAGGACAATAAGGCCAAACTAAAAACAAATTCGATCGTCGTTTCAGACACGATTTGGGTATCACGGGAACGTCCTGCCATACCTTACGGCTTGCGTGGATTGCAAGGTGTTTTGGTTCGATTGAAAACAGGCGCAAAGGATGTTCACTCGGGCACCACAGGCGGTTTAGCCCGCAATCCAATTGGTGAATTGGCTCAATTAATTAGCGAATGTTATGACGCCAAAACCGGACACGTAAACATTCCAGGATTTTACGACGGCGTGCGCAAGCCCTCTGAAAGCGAAGCAAACAATTTTGTTGCTTCTGGCTTCAACGTTCAAGCATTTATGAAAGCTCACGAACTGACTTCTCTGCGCACCATGGATGCCAAAGAAGCTTCCCAGAGGATCTGGGCGCTTCCGACATTTGAGGTGCATGGTATCACGGGCGGTTACCAAGGTCCTGGGGTAAAGACAATAGTTCCCCACGAAGCGGAAGCGAAGATAAGCATGCGCTTGGTGCCCGACCAAGATCCAGAAAAGATTCTCGAAGCATTTACGAAGTTCGTCCACGCCAAATGTCCGGACGCGCAGATCATCCAAGAAGGGACGTTGCGCCCATATTTAGGCGAATTTACAGGACCATATAATCAAGCTGCCAGCGACGCGATGAAAGCAGGCTTCGGTAAAGAGGCGGCCTTCACCCGCGAAGGTGGTTCGATTGGCGCAGTAGTGAGCATGCATGATGTTTTGAACGTGCCCATCGTTTTCTTAGGTTTGTCGCTGCCAGAGCATGGCTATCATGCGATCAATGAGAATTTCGATTGGCAGCAAGCCGGTGGGGGCATCAAAATGTTTGTCCACTATTTCGATGCTCTTTCGAAAATCAAACAGTAGAGACGAATAGAAGATGCTACTTTTCAGCGTTCTATCTTGTGGCGGAAACAGAGTTTGAAATTAGTAGCCACCCTGATCAGTCTACTTCTCTTTCTCTCAGGTATAGGCCCAACCAATGCCAGCTCGGCGCCGTCCCTGCCCTTGGAAAATCCAATCATTCAAACAATGGATCAGGAGTTGAAGCGCTCCCTTTCCAAACTAAAGAACGCCAACAAAGCGGCTTTGTACTATCTTGCCTATCGTCTTTACGAAGGCGAATGGGAAAAGATATCCGCATCAAACGGGGCAATTCAAGATGAGTTCCCGAGAAACAGCTGGCGCATGCTATCTGTTGACCTGCGCGTCGGCACTCCGAAATTCGATAATACACATTTCTTGCGTGGAAAAAATTCTGCATCTCCCCATTTGTATGAGAAGTCGACAACGCTAAGTTCGATATTACCCAGCGATGGCGCGGGTATCCCTCTCCAACAGTGTCTCTGGCTAAAAACGGATGAAGCCTACAAAGCTGCTCAGCAGCGATATTCTGAACTGATAGCCAGCAACGAAGTGATGTCAGCCGAGGACGATAAGTCGGACGACTTTTCGTTTCAGCCTCAGCGTCATTACAGCTCACCAATCAAGCAAGTCAATTTCGATCGAGCCTTGTGGCAAGAAAAAGTAAAAAGCCTGTCAAAAATCTTTTTGAAACACCCTTCATTACTTCAATCATCGACTGTTTCATTTGTCAGTGAGCCAACCACTCGTTATTTTGTCAACAGCGAAGGTTCGCAAATTATCGAGCAACATTTGGGCTACCGCATCACAATTCAAGGTAATACACTTGCAGACGACGGTATGTCCCTGTCATTGACCGATTCAATCGAGCGCCCGGATCCGGAGTACTTTCCGGATGAAAAAGCCTTAGCATCCCGAGTAGAAAAGTTGGCATCCGGACTGGAGCAGTTGCGAAAGGCACCAGTGGCAGAACCATATGTTGGACCAGCGATCCTTTCCGGTAAAGCTGCCGCGGTATTCTTTCATGAAAGTTTTGGTCACAGAGTCGAGGCTGTGCATGAGAAGAGCGAAAACGAAGGCAAGACATTCGCTAAAAAATTAGGCACCTTGGTCATGCCTGAATTTATCACCGTCGTTGATGATCCAACCAAGGAAAAAGCGAATGGAGAATTCTTGAACGGCTTTTACAAATTTGATGACGAAGGAGTGCCGGCACAGCCAGTTACTCTTGCGAAAAACGGCGTTCTGACTGGATTCCTATTGGCACGGACAATGGTGCAGGGGTTCAACGCATCTAATGGACATGGACGTTCATCACCGGGATGGAATCCAGTTGCGCGCCAGGCGAATCTGATTGTCACTGCGGACAAGAAAAAACAAGTGTCAGCCCAAAATCTACGAGCGATGCTCATCAATGAGGTCAAGAAACAGCACAAGACGTATGGTCTTCTCTTTGAGGAAATTTCGGGCGGTTACACGTACACGTCGAGAGGCTCTGAACAAACTTATTTTATTAATCCGTTGCGCGTTTATAAAGTTTTCGCGGATGGAAAGCCCGATCAATTGATCCGAGGTGCAGAAATTGTCGGCACGCCGTTGGCAGCACTGGAAAGAGTGATTTCGGCCGGTACTGATAGTGCTGTCTTTAATGGTACGTGCGGACGAGAGTCCGGTCCGGTGCCAGTTTCAGCAGTGGCGCCAAGTCTGCTAATTCAGTCGATCGAGACGAAGCGCACTGCTAAATCATTTGACAAAGTTCCGATTCTGCCCGCCCCTGATGCCACCACTCATAGTGCGGCATCGCCAACTCAAAGCGCACATCAATGAAACAGCTAAGCTCTATATTTTTGATCACGATCTTGCTGCTTGGCTCTCCAGCCCAGGCAGAAAGCGATGTCGTGCTCGATGCTCTAGTTGACGAAATGACGAGATCAATGAAAGATTTGCACGTCGATCAACACAAATCGCCGTACTTCATTTCATATGAAGTAAAAGACGTCGATGAAGTAGTTTATTCTTCATGTCTGGGATCTCAGCCTGTTGTTAACAGATCGCATGACCGCATTATTACGCCAATAGTGAAAGTTGGGGAACATGATTTAGACAGCACATATCATCTTTCCACTCGTTGGGACACCGCTTACCCGCTGCCAATCGATGACGACTATATTGCGCTGCGTCGGACACTTTGGTTGGATACCGATCACGAATATAAAAATGCAATTCGAGTATTAGAATGGAAAAAAGCCTATCTCAGCTCCAACAATGTTCCAGACCGCTTACCCGACATGAGCCACGAAGACGCGGTTGTTGCGCTTAATCCGCTCGGTCAGTTAGTCACGGATAAAAAATGGATCGGAATTATTCAGGAGCTGTCAGCTAGATTCAAAGACTATCCAACCCTGCAAAAATCCAAAGTGTCTTTCATAAACCGAACCATTAATCGCTGGTACATTAACAGCGAAGGATCAAGGGTTCGCGATTCAAATAATAAAGTCTCAGTGCGCATCATGGCGTCAGCTCAAGCTCTTGATGGCATGCCGGTGACCGATTATGACGTTTTTGCCTGCACAGAAGAATCCCAGCTTCCTAATTATGATGTCCTGAAAAAGGCGACCGAAGACCTAGCTCAGCGAGTGAGCGGATTGCAGACGGCCAAAAAGGGTGAAGAGTACTGCGGTCCAGTCCTTTTCGAAGGACAAGCAGCGGCGCAACTGTTTTCACAAATCATGGCTCCCAATTTCGGTTTTGCAGAGGAATACATTGGCACTGAAGACTGGCGCAACCCGCTTAAGAATGCGCTGGGCAGAAAGATTTTGCCCAAACATATGAACGTTATTGACAATCCTCAAGCGAAGGACAGCCAAGGCAACCTGCTTTATGGCTCTTACAAGTTTGACGACGAAGGCATTCCTGGAAAAAAATTGACGCTGGTTGATAATGGACTTCTAAAAGGATTTTGTCAGAGTCGCATACCGACTCGCCATGGACCAAACAGTAATGGACACTCGATGGGCGGCCATGGCGTCTACAGTATCTTGGAACTAGAAAGTACTCAACCAGCCAGTCCTGAGCAGATTAGCACTCAGCTAGCCGAACTGGCTAAAGATGCCGGATTGGACTATGTGCTCGTCGTTTCCAGGATGAATGATGATTATCAAATGCCGGAATATCCATCCGGTCAACATCGAGACAGGAGACCTTTTGCCACTCCTTCATATTCGATTCAGCCGGGTAATCCGCAAGTTACTTACAAGTTGTACCTAGCTGACGGCAGACGAGAATTGATCCGCGGTCTGGAATTCAGAAACGTCTCCCTGCGCGCTTTACGAGACATTCAAGCAGTCGGGAAGGACTCGAAACCGCAGATTGTAGAGCCTCAAGACGCTACAGCCAGAACGTTGATCACTCCATCCTACGTAATTGGGGAACTTGAGCTGACGCCAGTCACGCCAGATCACTCCACGCCTCCTATCGTGCCAGGACCGCTGTTAAAAGATCCGAGTCGATAAGGCGTTAAATAAACTCAACCGCTGACGGTTGAGTTTTTACATAGCCCACCTTACAACCGCTTTCTGGTAGATAACGAATTCCAACTTGTCAATAACATTGAAAACTGCAACAAAATTGCAGAAAACGTTAGTCTAGTAATTCTTGACTATCAGAGCCACGGCTTCGGCAGCGATCGCTTCGCCACGTCCAATATAGCCCAGCTTTTCAGTGGTAGTCGCTTTAATACTGAGCGCATCTACCTCAAGCTGTAAGCAAGTGGCAAGCGCCGCGCGCATTCGATCAAAAAACGGAGACAGCTTCGGCGATTGGCAAATTATCGTCGAATCGATGTTGACGATGCGATAGCCTCTTGCTACTAAGAGCGCATACACATTCTCCAAAAGTGCCAAGCTGTTGGCGTCTTTGAAACGCGGATCGCCAGGTGGAAAATGCAAGCCAATATCGCCGAGTGCAGCCGCACCTAGCAACGCGTCAATAATAGAATGAGTTAGCGGATCCCCATCTGAATGTCCTTCCAGACCAAGATGATAATCGATTTCAATGCCGCCAATTATCAATGGCCGCCCGGAGACTAATTTGTGAACATCATATCCAGTGCCAATTCTCACGATTTAATGCTCAATCATTTTACGAAATCACCATCAGAAGAGCGGCTGCTTCCACCGTATCTCCTGCTTTGACGTCAATCTTGGTGACCTTACCAGCGGTGACAGAGAAAATCTCCTGCTCCATCTTCATCGCTTCAAAAATGGCAATCTTCTGCCCAACGGAAACTAGATCGCCCACCTTAACAAGCAATTCTTTGACCAAACCGTTCATCGACGTTCGCACTTCTCCCGTGTGTGAACCAGTCACCGATGCCTTGGCAGGAGCGCGCTCAGAAAGCACGCGCCCGGCTTGAGGAGAAGAAGCTTTTGCAGCTGGTGCAGGCGATGTGTCTGTCACCGCGACCTTATAAACGCGCTGGTTTACTTCAACCTCAAAGTTACGGGAATGTTTTGGCGGCTGCTCGCTACTTAGTTGTCCGTTACCGCTGGCAGGCTCAGTCGTTTTCTTTTCCGAAACCGGAGCGTTTGAAGTCTGATTCTTAGCAATGAAGGCCTTAATCAAATCCGCCTCCACGTACTTAGTATTCATCTCACCAGCTCGGAACTTCGCATCATCAAGAATTGCCAACTGGAACGGAATAGTTGTGGCTACGCCTTTGATTTCATAACTACTCAAGGCGATTTTGCCGCGCACGATTGCTTCTTCCCTGGTCCTGCCCCAGACGATTAATTTGGCCAACAATGAGTCATAGAAAGGAAGAATTTGGTACCCCTGATAACAGGCACTATCAATCCGCACCCAGGGCAATCTCGGTTCAGCATATGTGTGAACGACGCCCGGGCTTGGCATAAAATTTTTCAAAGCGTCTTCGGCATTGATTCTGAATTCTATGGCATGACCGCGAAACTCGACATCAGACTGTGACAACGAAAGCTTATTGCCATCTGCCACCAAAATCTGTTCTTTGACAATATCAACTCCGGTTACCATCTCGGTAATTGGATGCTCAACTTGAACTCTCGTATTCACTTCAAGAAAATAGAATTCATCACCGCTGACCAAAAATTCCAGCGTGCCAGCGGAGCTGTACTGCAAAGATGAAGCTCCGCGGACGGCAGCTTCGAGCAATCTAGCTCTTACTTCTTGACCAAGTTTTGCCGCTGGTGTCTCTTCCAATAATTTTTGATGACGTCGTTGACTTGAGCAATCACGCTCACCTAGATGGATCACGTTGCCGTGCTCGTCACCAATTACTTGCACTTCAATGTGACGTGGTGCATCTAAATACTTTTCAACGTAGACTTCATTGCTGCCAAAATAGCTAAGTCCTTCACGTTGCGCGGACGCTAAGGCGTTCTCGACTTCCTGATCGTTACGCACGACTTTGAGTCCTCGCCCACCCCCACCGGCGCTGGCCTTGATCGCAATTGGATAACCGTATTTGGTGGCAAGAGTTTTTACTGTCTGTGGATCGGTTACAGGATCCGTTGTGCCGGGAACGACGGGCACGCCGGCCGCTTCCATGGCGCGACGCGCTTCAACTTTAGAGCCCATACGCCTGATTACTTCAGGAGTCGGTCCAATGAATTTTATGCCGCCGTCAAGGCAAGCCTGCGCAAATTCTGAATTCTCAGAGAGGAAACCATAACCTGGATGCACGGCATCTACGTGAGCGCGTTTGGCAATGTCCAAAATTTGAGCATGGTCTAAATATACTCTTGCCGGTTGTCCTTCCAAGCGCCAATGCTCGTCGGCCAACTGCACATGCCTGGATTCTCTATCGGGATCCGAAAAGATAGCCACCGTTTGAATCCCCAGTTCCCTGCAGGCCGCGATGACGCGAACTGCAATTTCGCCTCGATTGGCAATTAGAATTTTCTTGAACATGACTAACTCTTATGTTTTTTCAAATGTGTATGTCAATAAGACGGCCGCAATGCATCTGCAAAGCTACCAAATAATCAGCTTAAAAAGGGAATTAGAAATCTCCTATGAAACACTTTCTCAGTGCCCCATGGCCGCCAATATGAGGTAAAGAAGCGACAGGCACACAGTTCCTGCACTGTTGCCTCCTAGAAAAAGCTAACAAGTGGGATGATAGGATGATTGCGTACAGTCCCAATGCATCGCACAAGTTGGCAAGAGAAGGCTATGGCAGAGGCGTCCATTTCGAACGTATTCATGGCGGGAAGCGGTTTCATGGGCTCGGCCATCGCTTACCTGATTGCCACCAAAACGAAGGCCACTGTAACGCTGTTCGACATATCCGCTGAATCGCTGAAAAGAGCTGAAGCGGCAGTCGATAAGTTCGGCAAAAGTTCTGTAGATAAGGGTTTTATAACAGCCGAAGCGTTGAGCGCCTGTAAAAAACGGATCAAAACGTCGACTGAGCACAAAGAAGCAGGTTCGGCTGATCTTGTCATCGAAGCGATTGCTGAAGATTTACAAGCTAAACGTGATCTTTTTAACAAGCTTGATCAGATCTGCAACAAAGAAACGATTTTCGCATCTAACACTTCGTCATTACCGATAACCAGCCTGGCCGCGGCGACAAAACGTTCAGATAAGTTCATCGGCATGCATTTTTTCTCTCCGGCGCACATCATGAAGCTTCTCGAGTTGATTCCCGGAATAGACACGTCCAACGAAACCGTTGAACGGGTGCGCACTTTTGGCAATCAACTCGGCAAAACGATCATAACGGCAAAAGATATGCCTGGTTTCATCACAACCCGGCTTGGCCTGGTCTTGGTTAATGAGGCAGCTTTCGCCTTGATGGAAGGTCTATCCACGGCCCAGGAGATCGATCTAGGCATGACTCTTGGATACAACCATCCGATGGGTCCCCTGGCGCTTGCTGATTTCATCGGACTCGACATCTGTATGCATATCATGGAAACACTTCACGAAGGTTTTGGTGACCCTAAGTATCGACCATGTCCACTATTGAGACAGCTAGTCTCAGCCGGCCATTTCGGCCGCAAAACGGGTAAAGGGTTTTACGAATACGGTAATGCAGGATGATTTTCTTCAGTTTTGTCCTCGCCAACGCAATTGTAATTCTGTTTATGTTCTCTCTAACGGTAGCGTTTTACACCTGCCTGCGCGGGGTGGAGCGCTCCAAAATAAACGATCAGAATCTTCCCTTTGTGAGCATTCTCGTGCCAGCGCGCAACGAGGAAGCAAAAATAGAGCGATGCTTAGATTCGTTGCTCCTGCAAGATTACCCTAACTTCGAGCTAGTTGTAATAGACGATCGCTCCACCGATCGAACGGGCGAAATTATTGAAAGCTATGCCAAGCGAGACAGTCGAGTCAAGTATGTTCGCGGCAAAGACGCTCCGACCGGATGGATAGGCAAATGCAACGCACTGGCTCATGCCGTTGGCTACGCTTCGGGCGACTGGTACATTTTTACCGACGCCGATACCTGTCACGAAAAAAATTCGATTCGAGACGCAGTCGCGTATTCTATCTCAAATAAAACAGATCTGGTTTCTTTCGTGCCTATGCAAGAGTTGGGCAGTTTCTGGGAAAAGTTGGTCATGCCAACGCTGCTTAGTTCATTCGTTTTGGGTGATCCGTTTCACAGCGTCAACAATCCTCGAGCTAAAAGAGCGTATGCGTACGGTCAATACATTATTTGCAGACGAACGTCGTATGACGCCTTGGGTGGTCATCAAAGTGTAAGAGACGAAATTGTCGAAGACCATGCGATTGCGCGTGTATTTAAGGAAAATGGCTACAAGATTTTGGTGGCAGATGGCAAAACCTTGTACAGCGTCAGGATGTATACAGACCTTGAGAGTATGTGGCAGGGCTGGACGAAGAACCTTTATTCCTTGATCGATAGTCATGTTTTTAATTTATTCGCGATCATCATCTTGCTCAACTTCGTCTTGGTTGCACCATTTCTGGAATTGATCGCAGTGTGCAACATGTGGGCCCAGGCAGAGATCGCCCAGGCAGAGATCTCACCGTTTCTACTGCCAATTACGATATTAGTGATTGCTCAATTGTTTATTTTGATTCTTTGGTTCAGACGGACAGCAGATCACCGAGCTGGTACAAAATGGTGGCACTTCTTTTGGTTGCCTTTTGGTTGCCTTTCAGTATCGGTACTGCAGCTGCACGCAGCCTATCTCGTTCTTAGTGGCAGTAAGGTGAATTGGAAAGGCAGGCAATACACCGTCAACACCTCAAAAACAATCCAGCCGAACAGCAAGAAAAAGTTAGATGCCGCGCTTGATTCGGCTTCACTTTCAACAGATGGATCTGACTAAGCTTAAGTCAGCATCACAGCTTTTGGTGGCGATAGTCGTCTCCTCGCTTAGCATCGGCTTTTTCGAGACGGTACAAGCTGGCGAGTACACCGATTATGGCAGCAAAAAGTTTACGGTCGATGTCGACGAGCCTGAGCAAACGCTCTGGTCCAAATACAACGTCGCAGGTCGCAAAGCCTTGCTTGATGCTGACTACAAACGAGCCAACATGCTGTTCCAGCTGGCTTTAATTGAGGCCCAAAAATCTGGAAAAGAGGATTTAAATTTAGCGGCAACGATCAACAATATTGCCGAGATGCAGAGACTGACCGGAAAATATCCAGATGCGGAAAAATCTTACAAAAAATCGCTGGCCATAAAAGAGAAACTTCTCGGGCCCGAGAACATGTCTGTGGCTAGAACTTTAGGCAACATGGCCGTGCTCTATGCAATTCAAGCGAACTACTCGGAGGCCGAAAAACTATACAAAAAGTCGTTAGCGATAAAAGAAAAAAAACTGGATAAAAACGATGAAAGCATCGCCTCGACCTACAACAACCTGGCGGCCCTATATGATCGACAGGGACGATTCGCTGAGTCAGAGACTTTGTACATGCGTTGTTTAGAAACACGCGAAAAAGTCTTGGGGGTCAACAATCCCGATTTTGCCACGACATTAGGAAATTTAGGCAATTTGTATTTCCATCAAAAGCGATACGATGATGCCGAAAAATACTTCAAACGCGCCCTTTCAGTCGATCAAAAAGTGCTCGGAAAAGAGCACCCTACTACAGTAGCGATTGCCGCTAGCCTCGCTAGAGTAAACATGGTGCGCGGCAACCTCGATCAAGTTGAGCCCACATTCAAAAAAGCACTAGCGATTCATCAGAGCCTGTTCGGATTCGAGCACCCATCCGTAGCAGATGATCTGACAAACTTGGGTGCGTACTACGAACAGAAAAAGTCTTTCGCTGAAGCTGAACATTACTACAAGCGGGCCCTGAATGTGCGTAAAGCCGCACTAGGACCTCAGCATCCTGACACGGTAAGCTCTGTGAAATCCTACGTCGCTATTTTGAAATTGCTGGGACGAAACAAAGAAGCCGAGGTGATCTTGAGTAGTGACACAAGTTCACCAAGTCTTCCTCACGGCCTAAAAGTCGAGCATAACCCCGAATAGCACTGGAATACAGTGAGCCGACAATTCCGGCGTGACAAAACTTGCACTGCACAGTATGACCGCTTGAAAGACCTGAGCATAGACAAGCGGCTGTTTCTCTCGCCACCTTCGCGCCGCCGCAACAAGAGTGGAAACTCCGGCCAACATTCCCAGAATTTGGACTGAGCGAGCAATTGTGCGCAGTAACGACGCCAATTCCCCACTCCAGACGGTGTGCACAATGGGCATGCCAGTGGCCATCCGCACTCGAAAGAAGAGGTAGCTCAAAAACACCATCAGAGCTACGCTCAAAAGGAAAACTTGCTTGGTTTTGACAGTCCAGGTTCGCATCGCGTTTCTCTTTCATTCCGAAACCATTGTGACGGCATAACGTCAGCAGGAACACAGCAAAAACCCTAGACCTCAGTTAGCTTTATTCTTGATTGTTGTGGCTTTCCTGGGTTGCACCACGGGTAGTGCATCTGGACAACACATGTGCCTTGTCTGCTGCTAAGCGGCCAGACTCCGCTAAGCGGCCAGACACCTCGGAGCTTCCTGACCCGCGACTAAGCCACACCTGAGCCGCTCAGGTGAAGGACGAAGCTGCCGCAGCGTACAATCCTCGATCAATTTGACACAAGACTATGCCGTGAGTACGCTTATAGGCATAAAGTTAACAGCACAGGTGCCCAGTCAATGACTGTAAGCGGTCAAGAAAGCAGAAGTCCTAGCGTTGCCGAACTGCAAAAATTCATCAGAGATAAGGTTAAGCTGGAGTTTCTTCTTAGCAACGGGGACAAGTTCGTCGGCACTTTGAGATGGTTCGACGACAGCTGCTTTTCCTTGGTACAAGAGTATGAAGGACCTATTACCTTGGTCCGCACCTCGGTGCTTGGATACAGAGTAATCAAATAGTTATCGGGTAGTCTCGACAAATATATCGCCTGTACGCACAAGTCGCGCACTTACAGTCTAGTTATCCTTTGCTTACAAGAATCGCTGAAATGCCATCATACGGGCATTTGTGTTAGACTTGGCGTGTATCAGCATTGGTTGCTGACGACTTCACGTGGGGCTCGGAAATTTTGTTCAAAGGTTTTTTCCGGCAAGAAATTGGCATCGATCTCGGCACGGCAAACACGCTCATCTACCTGACTAACAAAGGTGTCGTGCTGCGCGAGCCCTCAGTCGTGGCCGTCGACGATCAAACAAACACAGTCTTAGCTGTTGGCGAAGAAGCGCGGGCCATGATTGGTCGAACTCCGATTGGCGTAACGGCTTGCCGCCCTCTGAGAGACGGCGTGATCGCCGATTTCAAGTTTGCTGAAGTGATGCTCAAGAAATTTATCGAGAGAGTCAGTGGCAATCGCGGCTTCATGAACCCTTACATGGCAATTGGCGTCCCTTCCGGCGTGACAAGCGTTGAAAAACGCGCAATCCGTGATGCGGCCATCAACGCCAAAGCCGGACAAATATATCTGCCGGAAGAACCGATGGCTGCCGCAATTGGGGCCGGACTACCGGTGGCTGAGCCGACCGGGTCAATGATTATTGACATCGGTGGTGGCACGACAGAAGTAGCAGTGATCAGTTTATCTGGCATTGTTGTCAACGAATCGATCCGCATCGCTGGAGACGAGTTAAACGACGCCATTGTCCAGTATCTAAAAAAAGTTCATAGCCTAGCTATCGGTGAGAGAACAGCAGAAGATATCAAATTTAGACTCGGCTCAGCCTGCAACTCAGTTGAAAATGATAAATATGATGTGCGTGGATTGAACTTAATTAACGGTCTTCCCAGAACCGTGTCGGTCAGCCGCGGTGAAGTGCGCGAAGCGCTTGCAGAGCCACTGCACCAGATCGTGGAAGCGGTGCGACGCACGCTTGAACGAACGCCGCCAGAACTTGCAGCTGACATATTTAACCGGGGCATCATGTTGACCGGGGGTGGTGCGCTTCTACAAGGACTGGACGAATTGATCTCTAACGAGACCGAAGTGCCTGTATTCATCGCTGACGATCCGCTCTCTTGCGTTGCTATAGGCACAGGCAGAATGCTGAGCGAACCCGCGTTTCGTCGCGTTCTTGAACAGTGTATTTCACAGAATTGAGGGCTAGAATTTGGCCCCTCCAAATCAAGGTCGACTGCCTGTAGACACGGAATCCACTGCGGAATTCCTCTTTATTCTGGTCTTAATTTGGATGGTTGCAGGGCCAATCAGCGGCGCCGTTTTGGGCATCCAGACATGGATAACTGCCATTGTCGCTAAAGGCTCCTACCAAGTTGAGTCAACCAAAAATTTAGCTCAACAGGTGCTCGAATCTTCCGAAAAAATAAAGGGTTACGAGACGAAATTGGCCAAGCAAGAGCTTGAGTTGACGCGGCTCAGGCAACAATCTCGTGATACCAATAAACTGCGCGCGCTGCTCGGTTTGAAATCAAAATCGGACCGCAAAACGATTGCCGCCGAGGTAATTGCCCGCAATCCAGACAATTGGTTCAACCAAGTGGTGATCGACAAGGGCACACTAAACGGAGTCAGAAAAGGCTCAGCCGTGATCACCAGTGATGGAGTGGTGGGGCAAGTGGTTAGTGCTACGAGCGACGCCAGCGTGGTGCGATTGCTCACAGATCCAGACCAAAAATTGGGTGTCGTTATTTCAAGGATTGGCTTGACTGGTATTTTGTCAGGGGCCTACTCAAGTCCAGCCAAAATTGATTACGTGCCCGTAGGTACGAACGTTGATGCAGGCGACAAAATTTTGTGTTTGGGCAAAGGTGGCACATTCCCCGAAAATCATCCTGTCGGGACTGTCAGCGCTGTGCGCAGAGAGAACAATGGAGCGGCTCTGCAAATCGAAGTAAAGCTTTCCGAGAACTGTTACGATTTAAGCCAGGTTCTGGTTTTGCCCCCGCTTGAATAAGGAGCGAAGCTATGGCGTTGATGTCAGTTCGCACGCAAAAACGGATCGGTGAAATTGGCGTCACGGCGTTAATTGTCTGTTTCGCGTGGTTAATACAGCTAACTGTGTTTACCACGCTGACCTTTAGAGAAGTTCTGGCGAGTTTGCCTCTCACGTTTACAATCATCTGGGGCTCAGTCTTCGGCTCCCCATTGTTGGCGCCACGTCCCAACGAATTACGGGTCAGTACTCTGGGACAAGTGATTGCCAGACAGGCGCTATCCGGCTCACTGAGCGGTGCTTTGGTCGGAGCCTTCTTTGGTGCATTGTTCGCTTCGGTGTTGCCGGCTTATCCGATTGCTTATCCTCTAATTGGCTGGATTGCGGGTTATTTCACTCTGCAAAACTTCAACCAGGCGACATTTTTATGCATCCCACTAGTTTTCTTGGCCACGGTGTTTGCCGAATCAATCATGGCCTTGCAGCTAGCCTTGATGGGTAGACCGGATGTTCTTCAGCACTTGAGCGTAGTCGCTTTTCCTGAAGCAGTTTTGAATTCGTTGATGGCACCATTTATTTTCTTCCCAATGCGCGAGTGGTACAAATTTTCTAGGCTGCATGACTCGGTGCAATCGCCATGAGTCAGAACGTTTTAGGCAGCCAGAACTACAATCCGATTCTGAAAATGGTCATTCTTTCAGTGGTGATTGTGGCGGCGGTGACAACATTGTTGGCCAGACTATGTTGGTTGCAAATTTTACAAAACAACTATTACCACAATCAAGCGATAGACAATTCAACCCGAGTAACATTTTTGCGCGCTCCGCGCGGCACAATTTATGATCGGCATGGGAACCTGCTTGCCACCAATAAACAATCACTTTCAATGATTGCAATTCCGATGCAAATCGAACACGCCAAGGATCTAGCTTACCGACTGGCCAAAGTATTGGATGAACCAGCGCCGAAAGTGCTGAACGTCATCCTCAAAGCAAAAGGTTCACATTCGCCCGTTCCGGTGGTGATCGAAAGGGATTTGGATGTCGATACAGTGAGCCGCTTTTATGAACAAAAGCTGTTTTTACCCGGCATCGATATTCTCCCCGACATCAGCCGCAATTACACGCAAGGTGAATTAGTTGCGCATTCGCTAGGTTACTGCGGGCAGATTACTCAATCGCAGTTGAAACTAAGGCCGGACCGTCACATGGGTGATATCGTCGGACAAGATGGTATTGAGCGTCTGTACGATGTCCAGCTGCGCGGAGTAGATGGCGAACAGCGTGTTCGGGTGAATGCCATGGGACAGTCCCTGTCCGCTGAAACATCCAAGCCTGTAGTAACGAGAGAGCCAACTCCGGGGCGTTCGATTGTCACCTCAATCGATTTAGACCTCCAGAAAACTGCGTTTCAGGCGCTCGGTGCAAAATCCGGAGCAGTGGTAGCAATCGATCCTCAAAACGGCGAAGTCCTGGCCATGGTGTCACGTCCGAGTTTTGATCCAAATGTCTTCACGCGAAAAATCACGCCTGCAGTCTGGAAAAAAATCAATGCCCCCGACCACCCGCTCTTTAATCGCGCCTTGTCAGGGTTTCCACCTGGTTCAATTTGGAAGGCGATCACTTTGCTGGCTGCCTTAGAAAGCAAGGTGGTAAAACCTGATACTAAATTGCACGTCTCTGGTGGTATCAGCCTTGGTGGCTTCTTCTTCGGCGACTGGACGAAGACCACGGGTCTGTTCGATCTGGTCAAGTGCCTAGCCTGGTCTAGGGATTCAGCTTTTTATCAAATGGGACTTAAATTAAAGCCGGAGCAAATCAAGGAATGGGGCGTCAAGTTTGGCGCCGGCCGGCCAACTGGAGTCGAACTGAGACACGAGGGCATGGGTCTCGTCCCAGACTCGGCATGGAAAGAACGTGTCTATCACGAAAAGTGGTACCCAGGTAACACCTTGCACATGGCTATCGGTCAAACATACGTCCAAGTTACACCCACCCAGGCAGCAAGAATATTTGCCGGCTTAGGAATGAGGGGACAAATACCGAATCTTCACTTCGCCATCAAGATCGGTGACAGACAAATTCCCCCTCCTCGACCTGAGAAAGTAAAAACACATCCTGAATATCTTGCCGTTGTTCTTGCTGGACTGAAAGCTGTGGTCGCCAGCGGCACAGGTGGCGCCACCAAGCTCGGTGGCATCGAGGTGGCTGGGAAAACAGGATCAGCAGAAGCACCGCCGGCTGGAAGCAAGACGCATGCCTGGTTTGCTTGCTATGCCCCAGCGGATAAGCCCAGAATAGCGATAGCCGCATTCGTCGAACACGGCGGTCACGGTGGCTCGACTTGTGCGCCCATTGCAAAAGCCATACTTGAGAAATTCTTCGCGATTGACTCAGCCAAATTGGCTGCAAAGCCTGCCGGCGAAACCAAGCCTAAAGGCGGCAAGCCTAAGGCTAAGAGACACTGAGCCCCAGGGCGGACCCAAGTGGATGCTCCTCACATCTGCCTGGACCGCGGCTTATCCGAGGATAGCCTATGCAGCAAGCTGCCCGGCTTATGTACCGTACTTGACCAACGAACCGCGCATCTTTGCTCCGTCGAGACAGGACTTAAACACGTACGCGGCCAAAGCCATGTACAAGATGTTCAGCAGGAATGCACACAGAACGTGATGCGGGCTCACTGCGTGTCCAGATAGAATCTCTCGCATTCCTTCGAACACATGCGAAGCCGGGAAGCAAATTGCAATTGGTTGCAACCAACCAGGCAAAACGCTAATCGGATAAAACACAGCCGACAACGGTTGAATTATCCCTGGAATTGCCCATGCGAGCGCTTCTGCAGGAGGTCCCCATCTTAAAATACATCCTGTCGTCATCAGACCTATGGACCAACCCATTAAGATCAAATTTCCGAACAGAAGTCCAAGATATAAACCCATCGTCAGTATGTTTAAGGAATGAACGAAATAGGCCAGCGTCCCGAGGATGATCAGGACAACCAAAGATTGCACCAGTCCCATGATGTACGAGGCGCCGACATATTCTGTTGCTCTGATCGGAGAGGCAAAAATGTTGAGCAAGTTACGAGACCAGACATCGTCCAGAAATGACACACTGACCACTTGCTGCGCTCGATAAAGCACGTTCCACAAAATAATTGCGGCGATAAAAAACGTGATGAACGTTGGCACAGCGTTACTTACTTTCAACATATAGACGGTTACAAATCCCCACAAGAGCAGATCCATAACCGGCCAGAAGAAAATGTCCATGACGCGGAAGTTGTTACGCGAGCACGTAAATGCGTATTTAACGATTAGTGCCCTGATTATTCTCCAATTCATTTTCCTATACCTTTTCTACGAGTTGTGTACGCGCCATTGTGATGAACGCTTCCTCGAGGCTCTTGCTTTTGAACTTATTCAATAGATCTGCAGCCGAGCCGTTGGCGACGACCTGGCCACTTTGCATAAATAGGATTCGATCACAAAGCTCAGAAACGTCGATCATGTTGTGCGACGTGTTGATTACAGTCATTCCTGAATCGCGTTGACGTCCGGCAATGATCTTACGGACTTTGTCGGCTTGGTCCGGGTCCAAACTTGCAGTCGGCTCGTCGAGAAGAAGCAGTTCTGGATCGTTCAACAATGACTTACAGAGCGTCAAACGCGTCTGTTCGCCTGATGATAGCGACCCGGTCAGATTTTTTCTCATGTGAGACAACTCAAAAGTCTCCAACAAATCATCGATTTTCTTTTTGCTATTGCGCACTCCATAAATTTCCGCAAACACATAAAGGTTTTCCCAAACCAGCAAGTTGTATGGCAATTGCTGATATGCGGATGCGAAATTCATACGCTGCAAGATTTGCACTCTGTTTGATTGCAATTCCTGACCAAAGACTTTGATCGTTCCTTTTGACGGAGTGATCAGACCAAGGAGCATAAAGATGGTCGTCGTTTTACCAGCACCGTTCGCTCCCAGGAAACCCAGGATCTCACCGCGCTTCACTTCAAAATTTAAATTTTCGATTGCCACAGTCTTGCCGAATTCTTTTCGCAAGCCGCGCACTTCTACTATGTTGTTCATTGTGCCCAACACTCCGCAAATAACTAAGTTGTAAAAACCCAGACGCACAAAACGGGCGATTGCCTTGACTATCAAGAATGCCTAAAGGCTCTGACTATATTGTCAGAGAGCATCCTCAGTACACGTCATACAATCGCCCGAAAGCCCGCTGGGCTGCCGCGAATATCAAACCAAGTAGATACCGAGAACGCTCGTCAATGACGCAGCGGATAACCCGTATTTCTCAAAACTTTTTCCATTAATTTCCACCGAACTTTTTTGTATGTAATTTGATTTCACCACCATAACTTAAACGAGCCTGATTAGCAAGATGCGGATTTACAAACTATCTATTCTTTTATTTGGTCGTCGATCATTCTTTTATTGAGTCGATCGATTCAAACTGAGCCTCGCAAACATGTTGAAAGCTTATGCCGTTAGTGCCACCATCGCTTCCCTCACCAGAAACTGAAGGAAACGAGCAAATGGACGGTTCATAACGGCTGAGATCCATGTTCACACCATATACGGTGCGAGAAAGAAATTTCCCCGGAGAGATAAACAAAATCCTCAAGCCTTTATCCAACCAGAATTTGCAAATTAGAGGAGACTAATCTCCACTTGGCAATTAGCCGCGAGGAGAGGGAATTCCCCCATATCTCCAACCTCAGCCATTGAATTAAGTTGGACTCCTGGGGAAACACGCTAATCAATATGCAGCGCGTAGTGCACCATATGGTGCACCATATATAGCGCCAAAAGAAAACTAGACAATCTCAGGATGAGTCTGGATAATTAGTGTGGGGAACGGATAGGAGTGGAAATGACGACAGCGGAAATTGCAGAATCTGCGATGAAAGATGCCTTGACGCATCTCTTTGCAGAAGATCGAGAGATCGAGCCAATCACAAGCACCGACGAGCAGCCAATCGAAATCAAGATCGAACGCGTCCAATCTAAAAAGGCTGAACAGGTCCAGGTTGCACCAGAATTAACGCCCGAAACGCCGAACCTTCCAGCTCCGATTGCGCAGCAGCCGGATCAATCCAAGCCGAGAGTTTCTAGAGCTGAACTTATCCAGATCATGGAAGGTTTCGTCGAGCTCGTCAAAAACAGCGACGAGAGCGAATTCAACGAAACCGAACTCTCGTTTGCTCCGCCAAAAATCGAGAAACAGGAGCCTTTCACTGTTGCAGACAGAACCGCTGAAGTGGCCGAATTGCGCACGCTGCTTGTCGAAGCACAAGGCACTATCATCCGGTTATTAACTGACCGTGTCGACGATAGAGCAAGATTAGCCTCACTACAGAACGAAATCAGGTTGCTTCCGGACCTGAAAGCTCAATCAGAGAGAGCGATGGCGATTGCGTTCACGGCAGACGAGTTCAAAGCTGAATTTGCCAAAGTGAAATTGGAAATCGAACGCATGAAACTGACTAAAATGCGCTCCGAGGTCGAACAAGCTAATCGGACATGGTGGGCTCGATTTTTCGATTGGATGACTAAAAAAGACATGACCGGCGAATAAACAGCAGCGCAGAACAGACGCGAGTCTGGCGCCTCATATCGATTTGGCAACTGAAAGTACCTCGTGCTAGGCTATATAAAGTCGCACGCAGGTTGTCTATGGACAGAGTTTCTTCGTTTTTTGTTGGTAATGTCGTTGGCATCACAATCCTCGTTGCTGGTGTATTGATCACAGCTCCGAGAAAATTGAAAGAGACTGAAGCGATCCAAAAACAAGAACAAATGCGCAAAGAAGAAGCCGCGCGGGAAGTTGCGGTTAAGTCCGAAGTTGATGAATCCACTAAGAATGACTCCGCTGACAGCAAAGCCATGGCACCAGTGGTAGTAGCAAGCGAAGAAATCACGAAGGGTGAGCAAATCGCAAAAAATCAACTGGTGCTAAAAAACTCGAGCGATATGGTTGATTCAGACTCGATTAAGGACATCAATAAGGTTGTTGGTAAAACAGCAAAGCTTGATGTTCACAAAGGTTCTGCAATCACAAAAGGAGTTATAGACGATTCTCCGTAGTCCCGGGAACGCAATCGTCGAACGATATCTAGCGATCCCGAGCAGACTCCATAGTCCTAAATACTGGCCCTATATCCCAGCACAGGAAATAATCCTCGATACGAAATCGAATTCGGATGCAAGGTCCGGATACGACTCCAGGTCTAAATCCGAATACAAGTCCAACTCTAAGTCCGGATACAACTCCAACTCTAAGTCCGGATACAACTCCGACTCTAAGTCCGGATACAACTCCGACTCTAAGTCCGGATACAACTCCACAGTTTCTGGATACGAGTGCTCAAAAAATTGAGCCACATTAAAAGCAGGACCACTTCCCCCAAATACGACTTCCACACTCACGTAAAGCTATATTACATCAACGTCTCCAGGCTTTGACGATTCCCAAAATAGCCGACAAGACAGACTTTTCAGCATCGGTCAAACCTGCGTTTTTTGCTTAACATATTAAACGATAAAAACTGGTAGGGAGATACCTCATACCCCATAAACAGTTCTCGAACCGCTGTAAAAATTTTATCGATACCCTCGGTAAAATTCACAGTCCGAGTTATGGATCGGAGTCCGAGTTCTGAATAGGAGCCCGATCTCGATACAAGTCCGAGTTTTCGACACAGTCCGAGTCCTCGATAAGTCCGAGTTTTCGACACAGTCCGAGTTCTCGATAAGTCCGAGTTTTCACCACAGTCCGAGTTTTCGGTACTAGTCCAAATTCGCTGATTTAAGGCCCAAACACCGCACAATTTGGCAGTCTCGATCTTAATCGAGCCACACCGATTTCAGTTGCTCTGGTATCTCTCAGCTCGAGATGTTCGAGATTTACACAGTGTTCTAAATGATTGAGGCCGGCATCTGAAACTTTGGTGCCACTAAGGAACACTGCTCTCAATGATTTCAGCGGCTGCAAATGCAACAACCCATCATCACTGATCATAGTGTCGTTGACGTACAACTCAGCCAACATCGGCAAATCGGACATTCTCTTCAGTCCTTCATTTGTAATCTTGGTGAATGACAAATCGAGACGCTTCAAGGACGGAAAGTAACTCAAATAATCAAGACCGTGATCGGTTATTTGCGCAGGCAAGTTGATGCCTTGCAAACTGGCTATCTGGCCCATGTTTGCTAGTCCTTGATCAGTTACACCCGTGCTCTTCATCACCAAGTTTGTTATATGCGGAAAGTCTTTGAATTCTCGTAAGCCACCATCGGTGATTTCAGTTCCGGTTAACCAGATCGTCTTCAGTCCCGCGAATCGACGCAGCAAACGCAATTCTGAATCACCGATTTTCAAGTAGTCCAAACGAATTTCCACCAAACCAGATAGATCGGTTGGTGCCGTGAAAGAGCGCTCCGAAAATTGGCACGTTGAGACGTCCAGCGACTCCAGCATTGCCAACTCGGTTACTTCGGTGTTGGACAGACCTTCCCAGCCAAGAGAGCCAAGCGCGACGCCGAGCATCCGATCATCAGCAACCTGTAGAATCACTTTTCCACGCGCTTCCCCCACCCACTTTCTCTGGTGTGGAAACGCATGCTCGGCAGTGTATAGGCTGCCCAAGGATTGCTTCTCGGGAAAACAAACAGACACATCTTTTGGCATTAGAACTCTCACGAGTTATTAACGAGCGAGGGGTTGACCTACTAACAAAAGATTCAAGTCGGCTTTTACAGCCGCAGAATCCGGGTACCGTTTCTGCTCCGACGTTTCCGTCGCCCTGGCAACTATCGCATCCAACTCAGGACTTAAATGAGGCAACGTCAGCTGAGGATGTGAAGTGGAAATTGGTTCCGGGTCGTCGCCGGTTAACAGGAAAAACATTGTAGCGCCAAGCGCATAGATATCGCTCCGAATTGTCGCCCTTCCTCTAAACTGCTCGGGAGGCAAATAGGCATGCTTGCCCACGACAGTGCGGCTGTTAGCTAATTCGAGTTGTTGCGCAACATTGAAATCAAGTAATTTTACTGTTTCGAAATTAGCGTACATCAAATTATCGGGCGTAAAGTCACGGTGAACGACTGGGGTGGGAAGGCTATGCAAATAAATGAGGATATCGCACATTTGCATCGACAAGCCGATCGCCGAAGTTTGCGTAATCGGACCGTTCTTTTGAACAAACTTGCGCAAATTCATGCCATCTATATGTTCGAGAACGAGATAAGCGCGCTGGTCTTCAACAAAGAAATCAACATACTTGACGATTTGTGGATGCTCTAGCTGCTTGAGCAGAGTGGCTTCTTTCTGGACATGCTCTAGCGCTTTAGTCTGGGTTGCTTGTCTCGCCGACGCCGGCAAGACAAATTCCTTTAAAACCACCATCCGACCAGTCTCGTTTTCCAGGGCGGCGTAAGCCACACCTTGACCACCAGCGCCTAGTTGGTCTTGAATTGTATATTTGCCTCCATGAACGACGGTCTTGGCAGGCAAGTCGTTTCTACGCATTCTGGCAGTCTGAGAGGTTAATGCGCCAAGCCAAATATCCGTATATGAGACTTGAATATTGTTGCCGGATTGATTTTCAGTATGTCGTCCAAGGATTTTCTCGGCTGGCAAACTGTCCGTGATGAAAGCGATTAGGTCGCGGCGATGGATTCCGGACGCGAAGCCATCCGAACGAAGGTTCAAAACGAGCTTCTGCTCGGCGCCTTGATCCTCAACAAAGAAATTTCCGGGCGACTTCGAGATAATGTTTTCGCATTCTAACGGCCAATCTAACATTGAAATCCGAAATTGGAGAACAGTATTTTCTGACAGAAAACCAGACATCTTGGTAAATGTAACCGATTCGATCTTCTCCCAGTTCATTGGCGGGTATTTCAGAAGACTTACCATCCTTGAATAATCAAAGCCAATGCCGTCTTTGGTCAACAAAATATGAGCACGACTAATACGCTCATTTCTATCAATGGCTAAATTTGCATAGAATCCGATTACCAGCCCAACCAAAAGGAGAAAGCAGACTACAATGAATCCATATTGAATGCCAAATATGAGAAGCAGAATGCAAAACAAACCCTGTGTGGCACCAGCTGCGCTACCAATAAATCTTAAGGGTTTTTGCAAAAAGTTTGGCGGGTCGTAGCTCAGCCAAAGAACAAGATCTCTGGCTCCGTCTTTAGTAAGCACCCTGGTCGGTCTAGAGCGATTTAAGCGCGCCGTTTTCTCGGATGGAATCCATTCGTGAATACGAGCACAAATCATTACTGAACACATGAAAGCGCAAATCAAAAGTGCATTCTGCACGCCAAAACACAAGGCTCCGGCCATTGCGACAAAGACCAAAACAGATTTGATACTAGCTTCCTTCCGATGCCAGCGCATCGCTTTTTCTCGTTCATCACGCGATTCAGCTACGTCTTGATCGCCGTCGGGCCTATGCTTGAGCAATTGAAAAACCGTTCTCATGCCATCTGTTTCCTGCGCTCACGAAGTTCGATTTTAGGGTTGTAAATTTCTTCAACCAGGTGCGCAAATTGCCCCGCAGAAGCTGTGCGCTCTTTCAACTCGATGGCTGTGGTGGCAGCGACAAGATCGTCCATCGTGCTGGAAATGAGACTGTTCAGAAGCATTGGTCGCGACTGAGAAAGCGGCTCAGGATCCTGCCCGGTCAGCAAATAGTGCATCGTGCAACCAAGTGAATACAAGTCACTTTGGGGAACTGCCTTGCCTTTAAATTGCTCAGGCGCGATGTAACATTGCTTGCCAATCACGGTACCAGTGGCGGTACCAATGAATTCATTGGCGGCGCCAAAGTCGATCAGAACGATTTCTCCATCATCACGCAAAACCAGGTTGTCTGGCGTCAGATCGCGGTGTAAAACTTGTGGTTTCTGTCCATGCAAATACTGCAATATGTCGCAAATCTGCAAAGCGATATCGGCTGTTCTCTTCTCATTAAATGGTCCATTGCTGCGGACGACTTGACGGAGCGAACGACCTTGCACGTATTCAAGCACGAGGTAATCTTTACTTTCTTCCACGAAGTAGTCGATCACTCTTGCGATGCGAGGATGTTCCAGCTTGTAGAGGAAGAGCGCCTCCCGCTCAAATAATTCTCGAGCCTTCTCCCGCAGCACTTCATCGCAACGAATCGGGATACTGGATTCTTTCACAACAACCTTTTCATGAAGATTGTTCGTGCCCAAGTAGACAGCTGACATGCCACCATAGGAAATTCCTCTTTCGATCAAAAACTTGCCATTTTGCAGTTCATGACCGGCTTCTAACGGGACAAAATTTGTGGTGCCAATGTAAGCCTCCAACTCTTCTTCCCAAAATTGCGTGAAATCAGCCACCGTATCAGACTCTTTGTCGACCAAAACTTGATCGTCTCGCAAATGAGGTAACTGCTTTTGCATCTCCAAAAACTCAGGGGTGCAAGCCCCTCTGGCAGTATTGGTGACAATGTGATCGACAAATATTTTCAAGTGGGGCAAGTTGATGCTGCGAAGGTGCAGGTTCACATGTCCACCCGACTTAAAATAAATGAAAATCAGTTTCTTTCTCAGCTCATCAGCGTAACTTTGAAAACCGTAATCGTTGGACTCATCCTCAACGCCCACAGCGGCGATGTCTCCCCAGCTCCTATCTAATCTGAAGAGCAAATCCGGTGCCAGATTAATGGGGAAATGCAGCTCAGCCGAGTCAATTTCTATGTACGTCTTTT
The DNA here is from genome assembly GCA_003151275.1 of Candidatus Melainabacteria bacterium. The sequence goes on along the minus strand of PLXC01000119.1, from coordinate 15,417 downwards.
TTAGACCGGCTATCGTTAAGGCGACGACCATTAAAAGCGCAAATAGATGAAGATAGAAGGCGAAGGTTAGCCAAGCTTCGATCCAAATCACTGAAATTACGACAATCGCAAACGAAACCGCATAAACCAACGCCAGAGCTGGCATGTAATAGCGGGGAATCGTCTGGTAGCGAATCTTTCTGACTAATCGCACCTGAGCGCCTCAATCACCACAATCCATTATCACCATAAGATGGATTAAGGTAACTAGGGCAAATACCAGGATTCAGGATGTATATCGGACATTGGCGATTTTTTCCAACGCCATTTTGATCGACGACCACGTTTCGAATCGTTCAGAAACGTTCTGGGCGGTGGCTTTTAGGACGACGGCATTTAACTCGTCGCTAATTAATGAATTCAATGACTGGGGGCAAGCGGCTGTAATTGGTTCCGGCTCTTCGCCCGTAAGTAAGTAGTAGATCGTCCCGCCCATGGCGTAGATATCGCTTTGAGCGGTAGCTTTGCCGCGAAATTGCTCAGGTGGAATATAGGCGTGCTTGCCCACCACAGTGTTGGTATTTGTCGCTTCCAGATGCTGGGCAACGTTAAAGTCAATCAACTTCAAAATCTTATTCGAGTTAATGATCAAGTTGTCTGGCGTGAAATCCCGGTGAATGATGGGAGGAGTGCTGGAATGTAGATTCTTTAAAATCTCGCCCATTTGCAGGGCGAGCTTCACCGTTTCTTGTTCGGTGAGAGCGCCTTTCTCCTCAACATATTTTTTCAAGGTGACGCCATCGATGTACTCAAGCACTACATAGGCTCGCTGGTCATCCACGAAAAAGTCGATGAAACGAACGATGTTTTCATAGTCAAGCTTTTTAAGCATCTGTGCTTCGCGCTGAATGTTTCCCAAGACGCGTTTGCGTACGTTGACCCCGGCTTGAGCGGGCAGCACGAATTCTTTCAAAACAACTTTTGTCTGGCTGATGTCGCCATTGCCTGCTGAAATTTTTTCTAGAGCTTCGTATACAACCGCCTGGCCTCCGCCACCAATGTGTTGAACGATCTCATACTTTCCGCCCAGGATGTGCGTGCCCGGTTCCAACATGTCTTCTCGGATGCGCTTTGAAGAGGACAGAGCGTCTAACCAAAGATCCGTATAACTCTCGACACGAATAGCTAAATTGAGTTCGTCGGTGACGGTGGCATCAATTCGGTAGGAGGGCAGAAACTTTTTTAGCGCCATTTGCAAACGCTTCCTGTCGTCACTCGAGGCAATGGCATCCAGTTTGATTCGAATTGCACAACGGTCACCTTTAAACCAGCCCGACGCCATATTCGGTGCCAGGATCACATATTTTATGCGTTGACGAAATGGAATTCCGTTGGCCAGCAAATTGAATTCGAGAGCGTGATCGGCACTGCCGAAGCCGCTGCTCATTTGGGCGATACTAACGTGTGACAAACGATCCCAACCTATAAGTGGACCAGCAATGTTGCAGTAATTGCGGAGCCAATGAATTTGCAAGCCGTCCTCAGACAAAGCAATGTGAGTCGGTGCCAGTAAATTTGAACCACGAAGAACTAGAAAGGCTGCGCCGACAAGAGCGACCGCCAAGATCAAAAGAAACAGGCCGAAAGCCAGATAAATGGCCAGGCAGCTACCCGCCACTAAAGCATAAAGAAGGTTTTGATTTTTAGAATAGTTTTTGAAGTGTTTGCGTAGCACCCGCGTCGGCTTGTAGCGAATCCAAAATTGTTCGTATTCGTCAGATGCTTTCACGCCCTTAGTGAAGAAATAGCGATTCGACAACATCGATTTGAGAGGGGCGTCCATCAACTGCCCTCGTTGGATTTGCTGGAAAACGTGAGCACTGTGGTTGGCAGAAGTTTCTCGACGAGGTCGATTAAATCATCTGCACTTTTGATTCGTTCACTGGTATCAAGCGCGGTGCAAGAGGCGACTAAATCATCCATCTGATCGGAGACGTCTTGACGAATAATTTTGGGGTGCGACTGGCTCAAAGCCTCGGGATCTTGTCCCGTCAGTAAAAAATGCAATGTGCAACCAAGCGCGTACATATCGCTTTGAGTCGTAGCTTTGCCGCGGAATTGCTCAGGGGCGATGTAGGCTTGTTTGCCGACGATAGTCCCCGTTGCCGCACCCAAAAAAGAATTGGCGGCACCGAAATCGATCAAGATAATTTCACCGTCCTCGCGTACCACCAAATTGTCGGGCGTAAGGTCTCTGTGGATAATCGGAGGTCTCAGATCGTGCAAATAATCTAAGATATGAGCTATTTTTTGGGCATATTTCAAGACGGTTTGTTCGGATAGAGCACCAGATTTACGCACGATCTGCCTCAGACTTTCACCTGGTACGAATTCCAAAACCAAGTAGTCGCGACCGCGCTCGACAAAATTATCGAGCACTTTGGCGATGTGTGGGTGGTTCAATCCTCGCAAAATGTCAGCTTCGCGGGCGAACATCACTTTCGCTTTTAAACGCGATTCTTCCTTCAGATCGGCCGGCAAAGCCGCTTCCTTAACGATGACGAGGTCCTTGTCACCCAATTCGGCTAGGTAGACTGCAGACAGTCCGCCCGAGGACAGCTGCATCAGGACAGTAAACTTGTCAGATTGCAGAGTACGCCCTTTCTCCAGAGGCACGAAATTGGTGGCAGAGAAATGCGCATGCAGCTCGTCTTCCCACATCTTCGTATATGAAAGTTTGTCCAGTTTCGTGGGAGAAGCGGAAGCATTTTTTGTGCTGTCTGTCTTCAGCGACAATTGCGGTGACCGCGCGCAGGCGATGCACCAAGATTCAATTGACTGAAAAATACGTTCAACACTTTCCTTTGGCATTCTCGCTAAATCGAGGCTGACGTGCCCACCCGACTTGAAATAGATGAAGAGCTTTTTTTTGTCTTTGGCTTGCTCAAGCTCGTATTCATAGGTGCCTTTGCGATCCTCAAGCAGCATCGCGCCTATGAGGATATTGCCTATGTCATCCCAGCTGCGTCTTCTTCGAAACAAAAGGTCAGGACCTAGAAACAGCGGAAACGCTAATCCTTCTTCGGATAAAAGCACTTGATCATGTCTGGCAATCTCTTTGAATAAGTAAGCTACAAAAACAAGAACGAGAACTACGACTGCCCTCAGGCAGGTCTCCAAGAATACATAGGGAGCACCGCGCATCAATCCAGGAAGCAGCATGAGCGCAAAGGAAGAGGCACTGAAGACCACGGCGAGGCTGAGCGCGCCACAGGCGCCCGAAACAGTCGGAACGATCCAAGTGGGCATCGTTCGATAGCGAATAATGTGCTCTCTCTGGGGCATCTAAGCGACCGGGCAGTCCGAACCTACACCACCAATTTTCCACAAAAATCAGCCACTTAAGCGCCCAATATCCAACTGCGCCAGGTTGTCGGCATGCTGGCGAGCCAGAATTTGCTACCAATTGCGGTGGCAAACTCCACACTCGGTCCATTGACGTGCACGACACCGTGACCATGGGAAAAACCGTATTGTGCGCGGTAAGCACTTGGCATATATTGTAGATCCCCTTCCGGCAAACATATTTATGACACGTGAATTTGACGATTCTCGGCATTGCCCTAGCGAGCACCAGGGCTTAACCTGGGACCGAGTCAACTCTGAAGAGCAGTATCAACGCACTAACTACAACTACGGCAATCCTGGAGTTTCCGCAGGGATATCGTTCGATATCGGGGGAGCTCAAGTCAACATTGGTACAGGTAACCGGGGTGGCTACGGCGGTCACGGCTACGGCTCCAGCGACAGATATTACCAAGGCAACTATGGCAGCAATGATGGTTATGGGGCTGATTACGGCTACCAGCCCCGTTATAACGGCGAAGCTTATCGCACCAACGACGACCGCTATGTGATTCGAATAAATGGACAAAACCAAGATTTGTATGCTGGTGACCAATATTTCGGACCAAGCAACAGCTCCGGCGCCTATCAGACAGGCTCTCAGTATGATCGGTATAACAGCGACCCGAGCCAGAATGACCGGTATCTAGTCAATCAACGCTACTCCGGCAGCCACAACTATCAAAATGATTATTACGTGCCACAACAAGGCATGGATAGTCGTTCTGGCTATTACATAAATGACTACGGACAGCGAGAAATGTATCAACCAAACCGATTCAGTTTGGATCGATACAACCAAGATCAGTATGATCAGTACCGCTATCCTAATGGTCAGTACGATCAAAGCTACTCATGGCAGGATCGATATGCTCAAGATCAATACAGTCAGAATCGATTCCAAAAGTATCGTTACTCAAACGATCAGGATGACCAATACAATCGGTACGACCAGTACGGTCAGAGCGATCGATACTATCAAAACAATCGTTATGGGCAGCAAAATCGTTATGGTTTGAACGGCTACCAAAGTGATCATTCTGACGATTGGTCGCGCATGCGTGTGACCTTGCAGGCAATGCTGGGTCACTCACCCCAAGAGTTTAATCGCAACGTGCCTAATGATTTAGGCTGCGCAACGATTGTCAGCGCAGCCCTAAGACAAGCTCACGGAGTGCGTATTAACGATACAAACGTAAATGGGCTGGAGAATTCACTGCGTCACAACGGCTATCGGGCAGTGCCGGTTCAGTATGCTCAACCAGGAGATTGCATCATCGCCCATCGGGCCGGCAATCGTCCTGGCCATGCGGCCATTTATGTAGGCGATGGAAAAGTAGTCAACAATAGTAGTCAACAGGGGAGAGTGGTCGTTGCCTCCCTGAATAAGTTCGCATCCAGCGATTATCAAAGTGTCGTCGCTTACCGCCGGGCCTAAACCCAACTTGTCTCATTTGAAAAATCAACCGTCAGCGGTTTATTTTTTCTTTTTGCCTGCGGACTTTCCTAAAGAATCAGGACCGTCTTCCTCATCACCAATTCTTCTGAAGATTGGACCCTCATTCTTGACAATTTGTCCAGGTTCAATAGTGTCAAAGAAGCCATCGAGCTTTCTAGAGTCACCGATGGTGCCGACGTGATCTTCGTAGCCGAGTTGATGCCATATAGCTTGAGCCAGTTTCGGTGTGAACGGATAGATTTCCATGGCCACCCTGCGAATCACTTCTAGTGCCGTATATAAGATGTCTCTCCCTAGCAGGTCCTTACCTTCCTTGAAGAGAGTCCAAGGCTTTTCGTCAGCCAGGTATTTGTTGGTTTGATCGACAAGAGCCAGAATGGCGTCTATTGTTTTTGCAAATTCAAGGCGCTCCATATGCTGAGCGATGATTACGTGAATAGTGTTGGATTGCTCACGTAAAGTATGTTCCGGATCTGATATCGGCACTCGTCCGTCGCAGTATTTATCAACCAAAGTCAAAGTACGGTTCAACAAGTTGCCCAGGTTGTTAGCTAAATTGGCATTAACACTGCTGATCAAGCGGTCTCGGGAATAATCACCGTCTTGATCAAATGGCGTGGCTGCCAATAAATAGAATCTCAAAGCATCAGATCCATACTCGCCGAACTGCTCTATAAGCGCATTCGGGTCGATTACATTGCCAATTGACTTACTTAATTTTTGCCCCTCGACCGTGATGAAACCGTGCGCATAGACTTGCTTAGGGACTGGAACATCAGCCCCCATCAGCATAGCTGGCCAATAGATGGCGTGGAATTTCGTAATGTCCTTGCCAATAAGGTGTAGATTAGCCGGCCAATATTGAGTGAATTGCGATTGATCCGTCTGAAAACCAACACCAGTAATGTAGTTCGACAGCGCATCGATCCAGACATAGATAACCTGATCCGGATCATCGGGAACTGGAATACCCCATCCTAACGATGCTTTGGATCGTGAAACGCTGAAATCGCCGAGTTCAGGGTCATCGAGTTGGTTGAGTACTTCCTTACGTCGGCTTTCTGGCTGCACGGACTCGGGTGTCGTCTCTATCCACTGCTTGATCAGGGGCTTGTATTTTGTCAGTTTGAAAAAATAATTTTCTTCCTGCACAATTTTTGGCGGCACCTTGTGAAAAACGCAATTGCCGTTCTCCAAATCTCGTTCGCGAACGAAATCCTCACAACCGTCGCAGTAAAGTCCAGAGTAGCTTGATTTATAGATATCGCCCTTATCGCGCAAACGTCTGAAAACCTCTTGAACCACAAGCGCATGACGGGGTTCGGTTGTTCGAATAAAATAATCGTAGGAGATGTCGAGATTTTTCCAGGCGGCAATAAACCTTGCTGACATATCATCGCAAAATTCCTTGGGCGATTTCCCGGCTTGCTGAGCCGATTTTTCCACTTTTGAGCCATGTTCATCAACGCCAGTCAAGAAGAAAACATCTTCACCCTGCATTCGGTGATATCGAGCCAAAACGTCGGCGGCTATCTTTTCGTAGGCATGACCGATATGCGGAGACGCATTGACGTAATCTATTGCAGTTGTTATGTAGTACTTTCCACCGAGCGTCTTTTTTTCTGTACTGGGCATTTGAGCCTCGTCTGAAGTTTTGTTGTCCATGTCCGTTTTTGATTCCAGTGCATAAGCGTGGGAGTTGGCCGATTATGGCAGGCGTATATACAATCGCCGCTCAAAAAAAGTATCCATGAGAATTCAAGCGGCTAGCGAAGAAGCCCGATTCGACACATAATATAAGTCGAGCAGCTTAATGCATAGACTATCCTAGGATAACTAACTCGAAGCAGGGGAGAGTAAGATCGATGAAAAGGAATAGGAAGCCGGAAGAAACCTTTGAAAAATTCAACCCCCTGGAGAATAAAACCATTCTTTTGGGCATCAGTGGCGGCATAGCTGCGTACAAAGCTTGCGATCTTGCTTCTATGCTGAGGCGCTCAGGCGCCGATGTGCATGCAGTGCTCACCAAAAACGCTAAAGAATTCATTACGCCGCTTAGTTTACAAACCATTACCCGCAATCCGTCTCATTGTGAGCAATATGGGACAAATGGCGAGTGGCGTCCAGAACACATAGATCTCGCCAAACGTGCCGATTTGATTATTATCGCGCCAGCAACAGCTGACATTCTTGCAAAGCTAGCCGCCGGCATTTGTGATGAGCTGCTCACAACCATGGTACTGGCGTCAAAGGCCAAGATAATGATCGCCCCGGCAATGAATCCGACGATGTTGGAGCATCCTTCTGTTGTCCACAATCTCGAAATTCTGCAAAATCGCTACAGGTACGAAGTGATCCCGCCTGAGTTTGGTGAAGTTGCATGCGGCGATTGGGGTTCAGGCAAGATGGCTTCAGTCGAGACCATTGTGGCGGCAATAGCCTCGCGCCTAGTTTCACACGGAGCGATGTCAGGGAAGCACATTATGGTCACCGCCGGTGGCACCAGAGAGCCCATTGATCCAGTCCGCTTCATCGGTAACAGATCTTCTGGAAAAATGGGCATAGCCATGGCGGATGCAGCTTTCGCGCGCGGCGCTGATGTAACTCTGGTATCAACTGTCGAAGTCGATCGAGCATATCCGGTAATTCTTGTAGAAACAGCATTTGAGATGCAAGAAGCCGTAGAAGGTGAGTTTGATTCATGCGATGCATTGGTGATGACTGCAGCCGTTGCGGACTTCCGCCCTCTATCGGTATCAACGAACAAAATCAAAAAAACAGAATCTGAAGACATCAATCTTGAACTGACTAAGAATCCTGACATTTTAGATTTGCTTGGCCGCGTTAAGAAAAAGCACCAAGTGATTATAGGATTTGCCGCAGAATCAGAAGAATTACTGAGCAATGCCTCACAAAAACTAAAACGCAAAAATTTGGATGTAATCGTTGGTAATGACATAACCGTTCCTGACATAGGTTTTGGCAGCGACGATAACGCCGTCGTCATTCTCAGCGAAGATGGAACACGCGAGAATCTAACTCGCATGCCGAAAAGAGCGATAGCTGAACATCTATGCGATTTGCTGGCCGGTAAATTTGCGGCCATGGAGAAAGCTCCAGCTCGATAATTGCCTGCATAATCTAACTGCTCGATAAAAGCTGGCGGCGCTCAAATTCTGCTGAATTGATCTGTTCTATGTAAGAACACATATAGTTATCCGAGCGCGGACAGGGCTCACTTAGAACGAAAATGCACCATTGGTGGTGATACAAAGGACAATAAATCCTTATTCGTAATGCGCGGAGCTTTCAGGCAAGCTCTGAATAAGGCTCCGACAGTCCAACGTTTTCGGTCTATGAAGCCATTCTCGAACCAATCTCACACCATGGAAAACAGTCGAAGCAGTAAGATGAGTGATTTTCCCACACGGCAAACACAATGCAGTTCTGTCTCCGTATTCTTTACTCAAATTAGTACTTTCGCAAAATTTGCATTTGAGACCTCCGGGAACGAACCCGTATAGATATTCCAAATAGTCAGCATCGTGAGTAAATAGAAAATCAATTTTTTCAACTCTCTCGCGTAGTTCTTCTTTATTTAGACTATGTTTGGCTGCGCTATTCAAACTCCTTCCTCCCGCTTTACCTAACAATTAGATAAACGGTGGAGTTGGCTAAAAAGTTCAATTCGCGATTTAAAAAAATCAACCGTCAGCGGTTCATTTTATTAAGATGCGTAAGAAGGAAGTCGAAAAGCACGAGACTACGGTCAGCAGACGTGTCACGTTGCAAAATTACAGCTGCCAAGCCAGCAACGGTCTCAAACAACAGTGCGATTGAACAAAAAAAGACTAGGTCATCCAATAAATAAATGTGCAAATGCTGCTTGCGCCCCAACTGTACAGTTATTCTGGGTGATATACTCCACTATTGTACTGGATACCAAGATCCTCAAGGAAGCTGATGAACCTCAGTGCATCGGCATCGCACTCAATGAATCGTACAAATTGAATCAGTAAGATCGGAGACTATCGAATGGGTAAGCATAATGATGATGAAGCGACGGGCTCCGGAACCGGCTCTTGGTTCGTGGGTCTTGTCGTAGGCGCCCTCGGTGGAGCGGCTCTTGCTTTGCTCACCGCCCCAAAACCAGGTATTGAAGTTAGAGGCGTTATCAAGCAGACAGCGACTGACATGCCTGAACGAGTTAGCGAACTTGTGGATGACTCGCTTGATCTCTACGCCTCAGGCTTGAATTACTGTCAGCTCCTTATTGAAGAGCAGACGTTGAGACTAAAACGCGCTGTGGCTGCGGGCAAACTGGCTGCGGCAAAAAAACGCGAGGAGTTAGAACTAGGCAGTTCGTCAGTTTTGCCATTTCAACACCGTTAATAAAAAGCCGACCGCTGATTAAGGGGAATGATTTTGGATCCGCTCAGTTCGATAAATGGTTTGGTTTTTGGAGCGCTGCTTTTCCTAGGCTTTTCTGTCTGTGCTCTCGTCTGGGCGGGGATGACTCTGATACCACAAATTAATCGCACACTTTCAGCATACGAAAAACTGGCAGTGACACTGGAAGAAGAGCTTGGACCAACACTACAAGAAGTTCAAAAAGTGGTGGTCGGTGTTGGCGAACTCAAACAAATTGCTGGGCAAACTATGGGCACGGTCACTCACAAGGTGGAAGACGTAAGTGGAACTCTGACTAAGGTAGCTGGATCAGCAACAAAACAATCGTCCGTATGGGCACATGGTCTCTTTGCTGGCGTCAAATCCTATTTAGAGGGCAAACACGAATCTAGAGAACATAGCGAGAAGGGAAGGACTCCGTCTGATAGCAGACACATAGTAATGGACCGAGGTGAAGATAATGTCGGACTCAAGCGGTAGATTTTTTGAAGGGCTTTTGGTTGGCGGAATCATGGGATTCCTATTTGGTATGTTGTCTGCACCTAAGTCGGGAGCAGACCTGCGCCGACAGCTAGCAGACGGCTCAGAAGACTTGTACAAAACAGCCAGCGATTCAATTGGTGATATAAAGAAGAAGGGTGGAGCTGCGATCAATGATGTTCAGCAGCGCAGCGGCGATGTGATCAAAAAAGCGTCCGAAGGTCTGGCCGGTACCAAAGAAACTATCTCGAATAAAATTCAGGAACTTGCAGGGCAAAGCACGCAAGTGCTCGTCGACGACGTCGAGTCGATGACCTCCGGCTGATTCCGGCACCACATTTGGTGCAAAGCAAAGAACGCCAATGAATTTCAGGCTCAATAGAGCTATTGCTGCGACGGGCTTCTGCTCGAGGCGGCGCGCCGACGAGCTGATCGCTGCGGGCAAGGTCAGAGTCAACGGTACCATCGTCACGGACTTCAACTTGGCTATCGATCCGGCCAAGGATCATCTTGTCGTTGATGGAGAAAAACTTACTGCCAAAAAACTGGATTATATTGCGCTCAACAAGCCGCGAGGCATCGTCACGACCTGTAGCGATGATCTGGGTCGGCAATCCATCCTAGAGCTCCTGCCTGGCAAGCTGACGCACTTGAAGCCAGTGGGGCGCCTGGACATGGATTCGGAAGGACTAATAGTCCTGACCAATGACGGCGAATTAGCACAGGCCCTTGCTCACCCATCTCAGCACGTGTTTAAGCGATATGAAGCGCTGGTACAGGGTAAAATCACAGACGCCGCTCTAAAGCATTTGGCCAAAGGAATGAGGCTAGATGATGGCTTTACACTGCCGGCCGAGACAAGCTTAATAAACCGAAGCGAAGATGAATCAATTTTCGAGATTGCTATCCGGGAAGGGCGCAACAGACAGATAAGGCGCATGTGTGCCAAGCTCGGCTACCCGATCATCCGTTTGGTCAGAGTTGCCATAGGTGAGTTACAATTGGGGGAAATGGAGCCGGGAGAATGGCGTCATTTGACCGTTCGTGAAGTTAATGCACTCAAATCAGGTTTGTTACGTGGCACTTGAGCAGATCGGCCAAAAGTTGAAAGTCGCTCGTGAGGGTCAGGGTTTAACCCTTGCCCAAATATACGAGCGTACGAAAATTCCGATAAATCACCTTCAGGCGATCGATACTGGTGTCATCGACGATTTACCTGAACCGGTTTATGTGGCGGGGTTCATAAAGCGCTACGCTGAGTGTGTTGGTTTAAACGGCCAAATTCTTTCTGACGAATACCGTAAGCAAGCGACTCCGGAAAGAGTTGGCAACGGCGATTCAAGCTGGGGAGGCCGTTCTAACGTTGCTCAACCAGTCATGGTCAGCGCACCTTATGTGCAGCGATCACGCATTGAAGACCGTCCGCCCAACATTCTCAAGAGTGTGTTCTTTCCTGTTTGCTGGATCGTCTTGATTTTTGGCTTGATTACTTTCTTGTACAACATGCAGCGCACCGATAAAGGTCCGGACACTGAGCTAGTGCGCTCGATGCCGCAATCGAAGTTTGACAAAATACCACCAACCAGCACACCGGAAACTGCCACTCAAGCAGGTCCGACCACGGTCGCGACAACGCCGCCTGTCAGTGCCCCAGCGACTACGGATGCCCAGCTCTCTTTGACAGCCAGCCAACACGTCTGGGTCGATATCAAAGCGGTGAGCACAGGCGAGACTTTGTACATTGGGAACCTAGAAGCCGGTGATCGCCGCGATTATAAAGACCCGCAAGGTATAAGAATCGTGGCTGGCAATGGAGCGAGCGTGACGGTAGATGTGGACGGTAAAACTTCAACACTTGGACCGGCTGGAAAGCGAGCCGAGAAAGCATTCCTGGCTAAAAATCCAGTCTCTGCGGGCAGCACAATAGCTGCAGATGGGACGATCAAAACGGCCGGCTCAGCAACGACACTTACCACTATTAAGCCTGTAAAGCGCGTTAAGCGACCTTCTACCGAACCGCCCTTTGCACCAAAACGCAGATTCCGTCCCATCGAAGAAGCTCCGGCAAGATCGATACCTGGCGAATCCGTTGGCGGATCAAGATCTATTGACGTCCCCTACCGTTATACTGAGGGGCGTGATAGCGGCGAATAAGCCATCCGCTCGCTGGTCAGGATCTATGTCTGACCAATAATGGAGTTCTGTCCTATGCGAAACCCGAAGATTGGCGTCGTCTCGCTTGGCTGCCCCAAGAATCAGACTGACACAGAGGTCATGCTTGGTCTGCTGAATCAAGCCGGCTTTGAGGTTACTTTTGATAATGACGAAGCTGATATGTGTCTGGTCAACACCTGTTCTTTCATCGGTGACGCCAGACAAGAGTCGGTACGCACCTTAGTTGAGCTTGCTGATCAAGGTAAAGAGCTAATCATCGCCGGTTGTCTGGCCCAGCATTTTAAAGAAGAATTGATGGAAGAGATTCCGGAGGCCAGAGCGCTTGTCGGAACCGGCGATATTGCCAGTATCGTTGATGTAATAACGGCAATCGCCAATGACTCGTCACTACGGGTGGTGCAGGTAAGCGATATCCCGAATGATTATCATGAAGATGTGCTGCCGCGAATGCAGACTGGCATTGGCGCTTCTGCATACTTAAAGATTGCTGAAGGCTGCGACCACCGATGCACCTTTTGCATCATTCCTCAATTAAGAGGGGATTTCAGATCTAGATCTATAGAATCGCTAGTGAAAGAAGCGCGCATGCTGGTCGCCTCCGGCGTTAAAGAGATCATTTTAGTTTCGCAAGATTCTACCTATTACGGACTGGATATCTATAAGCGCATGGCGCTTTCCGACTTGTTGCGCGCCTTACATGATATCGAAGATCTTGAATGGCTCAGGATCATGTATGCCTACCCAACTGAAACACCAGATGAATTACTGAAGACAATTGCAGAACTTCCGAAAGTGGTGAAATACGTCGACATCCCTCTACAACACTCGCATCCGCAAGTTCTGAAAGCAATGGCGCGCCCATTGCATCCGGAAAAGACGGTCGAAAAAATCCGCCAACTGATTCCGGGAGTGCGTATTCGCTCGACATTTATCGTCGGTTTTCCCGGCGAAACGGATGAACATTTTGAGCATCTCGCCCAATTTATCGAATCCCAAAAGTTTGATCGTCTAGGAGTATTTGCCTACTCGCGCCAAATGGAAGTGCCAAGTGGACACATGGAAGATCAGATTACGGAGAAGACGAAAAAAAGTCGTCGTAAACGGATCATGCAAATTCAACATGCAATTGCCTTAGAGCACAACGAAAAGCTAGTCGGCCATGAAATTGATGTGTTAATTGAAAGTTTTGACGAGCGGAAAAACCTTTACTGCGGGCGTTCACAATGGGATGCTCCTTCTATCGACAATCAAGTTTACGTAACTGATCCTGACGGTGATTTGATCACTATGGGGGAAATTGTCCGAGTCACGATAGACAGATGCGGACCATATGACCTATATGGCACGGTAGTGGAAGTGGCCACTCCTGCACCGCCATTGGTACTAAGCGGAAAGCGCTAGGGTTTGAAAAAACTCTCAGATACGGACTCGAATAAAAAGATCTATTAAACTTGCGGCAGGAAGTTCACAAACAAGAAATTAGAGTCACAATCATAGAATCATGATCAACTTTTTCAATGATATGCACGTTACCGTCCGATCGGAGCTGGGCATACTCATTCAGTTGGCATGGGATAAAAATGGAACGACCAGAATATACGACCTCGGCGGAGTCCCAGGCTGTTAACAGCAAGCTGGATTATCGAGCCCTGATGAATTTCCTAACGGCCGGCGATCTCAACTCGGCAAAAATTCTTTGCCAACTGTACTACTGTCGACCGGCATTAGCGCAGTTGCTTCTCGGTTGCGGACGTCTAACAGTTGGAGATCTAGATGATTTAATCCTCGTCCACGAGACGAATGGGCTCGACAACCTACCGTTAGGAAAATTCTTCGTTTACTCGGGATGTCTCACTGCAGAAGAGCTGCACCACTATGTGCTGCTACAAAAATCCTTACGCTTGTCACCGCAGCACACCGAACGCTGGGGGCAAAAACTTGTTATGTCAGGACTGCTATCCGATGAGCAACTGCATCAAGCCTTGAGCGATCGCATCATATGCGATATCACATTGCGGCAGGCAATATTAGATCGCGGCTGGCTCTCCGAGGCGCAGTTGGACAAGATTTTCTAAGGTCTCAGCGTTTGCTTAATTGCAGTCCTTGTTTTGATAAATCTGATGACTCTCGAAATAAATTACCAGCCATGTGCAAGTGGTCGTAATCATAGTTCTGACAAAATCGGCGCATTTCGTCTAGACCATCGACGGCTTGGGCTATCGAGTAGCGCATCATTGTCACCGCTCCATCAAGAGAACTCGGTACTATTCGTTCGGATAAAGACTGAGACGCTTTCCTGAGAGTATCTTCCACCTCATCAACATACTTCTCAAACGTTCCTACCAGTTCGTCGTCATAAATATCAAGAGACAGGTCACTCAACTGCTGCTTATATTTCTTCAGAACGCGAAGCATCGACTGCCTGGCTGGATGAAAATTCGTTCGCAAATAAACGTCCCGATTTTCAGATTCATCAAGGTCTGTGAATCGGGCTGTTCGACGACCGTTGCCTTGAGCCGAAATTAACGAGTCATAAGCTGCACGCTTTGACTTGTCGATCAATGTTTCGTAGGCTTCGTTGAGCCTCATCATGAACTCTGTGGCGCGATCCCTCTCGCTGACGGTCTGCTCATGATATTCGACATCTGGGTGATGACTTTTAACTAATGCCCGATAAGCCCGTTTGATTTCAAGCGCGCTTACCTCGGGTTGGAGCCCCAGCATTTGATAGTAATTTGTCTGCCTCTTTTGCATTTAATGTATGGGAAAAGTTGCCACTGATAACCATTATTACATCATAGAACGTGTATTTAAGCGCCCGCGAGCAATTCATTGATAGAGTATGCAATGCAGGGACAATGCCTGTTCTATAATTGGACTGAGATGTTTTGCCCATTTTGCAATCACAGAGATAGCCGCGTTCTCGAGTCTCGTTTGACGGGAGAAAAATCCGTTCGCAGACGACGTCAATGCGAACAGTGTGACAAACGATTCACGACTTACGAACGCGTCGAAGTGGTCCAGTTTCTCGTAGTAAAGCGCTCGGGCAGTCGCGAACCCTACATGAGAGAAAAACTCAGAGCTGGATTGACTCGGGCCGTATCGAAAACAACAATCACAGCCGAACAAATAGATGACCTAGTTGATGCGTTGGAAAATGAATTAGCTTCGCTTGGCAAGCGCGAAGTTCCCTCCACATTATTGGGCGAGTTTGCCCTGGCCCGATTACGGAATCTGGACGAAGTCGCTTATGTCCGCTTTGCCTCTGTCTATCGTCAATTTCGCTCCATCGAAGACTTTATAGTTGAACTCAACACTCTAAAAGACACTAAAACTCTTCTTTCTTCCACTGAACCGGAAGAAGCCACCGTATCTAGTGCCTGACTTTCAGCTGAGGAATGACCGGACATTTGGTGGTTCAATTTTTTAATTCTGGCTGTCGGTTCATTTTTAAATCCCCCAAAAATCAACCGCTGTCGGTTCATTTTTAAATCCCCAAAAATCAACCG
>PLXC01000115.1 GCA_003151275.1 Candidatus Melainabacteria bacterium | reverse complement strand
CGAGGGCCATACGCATTTTGCCCGAGGCGGAAAAAAGTCTTGACTTGATCAACGGTCCAATTTTTGTCGGAGCAAACATCATAAAGCCATCGGGCAATGGATGTAGTTCTTTGTCGAAGGCAACAAACGTTTGTCGGTCGGTCGATGCTGTCGAGATGACTCGATCAAGTATGCCTAACTCTTTGCACAAATTGAGAACATCGGGCTTCGACGTCAAGAACGCTTCTGGTCCACACTCTAATTTGGAAAGACCGCACGTTGTTGTCTTGATCACACCACCAGCTCTGTCTGTGGACTCAATAATGGTTACCTGAAGCGGCTTGCCCTCACGCTGGGCCGAAGTGATCAGCGCATGAGCGGCAGTCAACCCGGAGATGCCTGCACCGATGACTATGACTTTCCGGGTGATTTTTTCCTGATCGCAATTTTGCCCGATGCCGAGATGATCTTGCTGTAGTGGTTGCTGCTCGCCCATATTGTGCAAGACCTATAATGGCACTAAGTTAGCAAAGTCTAACTCCGCACTGCTGTTCTTCAAATCAGTCTTTAGGTTGATTCTGGCCAGATCTTGTTTGCGATGCGATCTGCTTTTCGCAACTGGCGCCTGAGTTTAGCTGTTTGCTCGAGCGTTGAGTTTTTGAGCAGAGTGGATCTTGCCCCTTAATAGTTGAATACATCATCGATTTCTTCCACTCTATCCATGCGTTCTTTCAACACTGAAGCAGGCAGATTTTTTTGAGAAGCGAGAGCATGATTGCGCATTTCGCCTCGAACGCGATTTTGTAGAGTGTCAAATATCCACAGTGATGTACCGGGAATGTATGTTGTCGCGCCAATTGCCACTCTCTTGGTGAATAGTTTTGATGGACCTGCGTCTGCGACAAGTTTAGGGATTGCATTTTTGCCTTTGCCCGCTTGCAGGATCGACTTCGGATGAAATTGATATCCTGCACGTGTCAGATTGATGCCCCAGCTCATTTTTGTGCCACCAATGCATGCGGCATAGAACATGCGCTCACGAAATTCTCTGTCGGCTAGTTTCTTTTCTTCGGCATTCATCTTGTTTTGATCAACAAATAGAGTATTTTGCCTGGCATATGCAGTCAGACGTCTGGAAATATTCTTTAGATTATCGCGTTCAGAAACATCAGTACCTGAGACCAACTGCTCTAGCCGTGATCGATCAGCGTCTAACTGAGATACAGTTTTGGTAGTCAGGTTATCTAACTCAGAGGCGATTTTCTTATGCGCCGCGCCCCCTCTCAAGTTTGCCACCAGTCGCGCTACCGGTGGTGTGGCCACAATGGTGGCACCTGAAATAAGGAAACCGATGCCACCTGGTCCGACCAGTCGTGGCTCTCTTTTGGCAGCGCTTATGATGCCCAGAAGCGAGCCTTCAAACCCGCCTGTAGTTGCTGCGGTCATGGACATGAGTGCATTGGTGGTGCGATTGGCGAAAAATTTGTTCGCCCTGACATAAAATTGAGAGTACTCACTAAGTGATAGATCTCTTACGTCCTTAAGCACTACTCCTTCTGCTTTTGCTAGCTCCAGCTCCGATGCATTGAGATCCGAGGTGTTTGCCAGTAACTGATCGCGCTCAGCGAGGAGCTTGTCTAGATCGCTTTTGATTACCAGCACTTTTTTGTGCGTAGTCTTTATGTCGAATCCTTTCTTCTTTACTTTATGGTCGTTAATCATATCAAGCGTAGATTCCGTCAACACGCCACCAAGGCTGATGCAGTGTCCGATCAGCAAGCAAATCGGGCCTGCTATCGCCGTAGAACGCGGCATGGTTTTTGGCTGCCTCCAGTAGTGCCAACGAGTCGCTGAAATACTCGTAATACCAGCCTCCGAGCTGCCAGAAGCGGCGAGATTGTACAAGAAGAGCCGCCAGGGTTTCCATTTGCTTACTTTTGTACATTCGATGCGAAAACTTGTATTGAGCCTAAGCAGCTCCGTTTCTTTTTTTGCAATGGCTGTGGTCAATGACTCAAGACGTTGACTGGACGGAGCACTGATCTGTGCGTCAGCCAGAAGAGTCTGGGCTTGGCAGGGTATTAAGGTGGATTGGTAAATGCTAAGAGCCATTGCTAGCTGGGCAATTACTTGTCGTATCGCGAATTTCATAAATCTCTGATTATTTTCTTTAGGACATCCAGCCGAACAAAAGCACTTCTGATCCAATGGCAATCAGACCTGTTAGATCTGCTTTTTTCAACCGTTGTTCTAACACACATTGTTGAACGGTAGCGCTATCAACGCAGATGATTATCAGTGCTTGGAATCACTAATTAAAATCGTCCGTTAGGACGAATGCGCTCAAAGGTGTTCGGACAACCGACTTAATCAGTCAGCTTAACGACAAAGGCGAAGACTCGGCGACGGTCTACTTAAGGCGCACCGACATGCGTCATTAGCTTTTCGGCTTCGGCATGCAGATGGCGAGCGATAATCACTCTTTGGATCTGACTGGTGCCTTCGTATATCTGAAAAATCTTTGCATCACGCATGAGTTTTTCGACTGGATATTCCCGTGAATAGCCATAGCCGCCAAACGTTTGCACTGCATCGATTGCCACTTTCATTGCCATGTCGGCCGAAAATACTTTGGCCATGGCAGCCTCTCTTGTGTTCCTTTCACCCTTGTCGATCAGCCACGCCGAGCGCCAGCACAAAAGCCGTGCCGCGTCTACCAATTGAGCCATATCAGCAAGCATAAAACTGATTGCCTGGAAGTCAAAAATTTGTTTACCAAACGCAGTTCGCTCATGGGCATAGCGGACAGCGTGTTCGAGTGCTGATCGAGCCAGACCGACAGCGGCTGAGGCAACCAACGGTCTGGTGTGATCGAAGGCCGCCATTGAAATTTTGAAGCCTTGTCCTTCTTTGCCCAGCAGATTTTCCTTCGGTATTTTTACATCTTCAAATGAAATGGCTCTCGTATCGCTGGCTCGCTGCCCCATGTTTTGCTCTTTTTTGCCGACTGTGATACCAGGCAGATCGCGCGGCACAAGGAACGCTGACATGCCATTGTGCGCCTTGTCAGGATCTGTATATGCCAGCACGTAATACCAGCTAGCAACGCCTGCATTGGTGATCCAGATTTTCTGTCCGTTTAGAACGAATTCATCGCCGATCCGAGTGGCTCTAGTTTTGATGCCGGCTACGTCAGACCCGGCGGCAGGCTCAGTTACGCAGTAAGCGGCAAAGATGAGCTCCTCGGTCATAGGAGTGAGAAACTTCTTTTTCTGCTCGTCGCTGCCGGCAACAATTACAGGTGCTTCAGCCAGATTATTGGCTTCCATTGCTGTGCCAATTCCGGTGCAACCGCTGGCAATTTCCTCTGCGATCAAACAGGAATCGAAAACGCCCAAACCAGTACCACCATACTGCTCAGGAATATGGGCGTTCATCAGCCCAAGCTCAAAAGCTTTGCGGCATATTTCTTTGGGAAACTCTCCAGTTTCGTCATGATAGGCGGCTTTGGGGATAATTTCGCGAAGCGTGAAATCGCGTGCCATTTGTTGAATCTGACGTTGATCATCGTTTAAGGCAAAATCAACCATATGCTTCTCCCTGTGGCTCAAAGGCGTCGAGCACCACCGATGATGCTTAACTGAACTGTCAGATACGATAGCATTGTCGGACCCTCATGACTATCCATCTCTAGATTCACCCAAAGTGGTCACCTTGGCGAAACCATCCTTTGGCATGAGGTTTTCGAAAAGGCTGATGGAGCAGACTATGCGTCAGTTTTTAGAAGCTAAATTTGTGTCGCTGGTAAAGAAAGTAGAAGTCCATTGGCGGGGTGATTATGAATAAAACTGTGCCTCACGCAGAGCCATACAAGATCAAAATGGTCGAACCCTTGCGCTTGACGACTAGAGCATATCGAGAAGAGGCTATTCGCAAAGCGCATTACAACACGTTTCTGCTCAAGTCAGAAGATGTCTATATTGATTTGCTCACCGACAGTGGCACATCGGCAATGAGCGATTATCAGTGGGCAGGCATGATGCTCGGTGACGAATCTTATGCCGGCAGCACGAACTATTATCACCTTGAACTTGCTGTGCAGAAGTATTATGGCTATCCATTTGTCGTTCCCGCTCATCAGGGTCGAGGAGCAGAACACATCCTGGCCAAGCTTCTGATCAAGCCGGGTAACGTCATTCCAGGCAACATGTATTTTACGACAACCAGAGCTCATCAGGAGTTGGCTGGAGGCTTCTTTGTAGATGTGATCATTGACGAGGCCCATGATCCTCTCTCAGAGCACCCATTCAAAGGAAACGTAGATCTCGAAAAGCTCGAGCGCTTAATCGATAAAGTTGGTGCCGACAATATCCCTTATCTCAACATGCAGGCTTGTGTGAATATGGCAGGCGGCCAACCGTTTAGCCTGGCAAATTTAAGGGCTGTGGCCAGATTGTGTCGACGGCACGGGATCAAAGTGATCATGGATGCCACGCGCGCTCTTGAGAATGCCTGGTTTATCAAACAACGAGAACCTGGAGAGAATAGAAAGAGTTGTGCTGCCATTCTCAAAGAAATGTGTGATTTAACCGATGGCTGCACGATGTCGGGCAAGAAGGATCTGCTCGTGAATATCGGTGGCTTTTTGGGACTGAGAGAAAAAGGCTTATACGAAAAAGCGGCAGAAATTTGCACGCTATATGAAGGTCTGCATACATACGGAGGTCTTGCCGGACGCGATCTCGAGGCCATGGCCCGGGGCATTGAGGAAGCCGTCAAGGATGAGCATCTGGACAATCGCATCGGACAGGTTCATTATTTGGCCAAACAGTTAAGTGACGAAGGTATTCCGATTATCCTGCCAGTTGGTGGCCACGCAGTTTATCTAGATGCAGCTCGTTTCTTACCGCATATACCGCAAAGAGAATTTCCGGCTCAAGCATTGGCCGCAGCTTTGTATGTAGATTCTGGAGTGCGCACAATGGAAAGAGGTGTGGTCTCGGCAGGACGAGATAAAGCGACTGGCGACCATTCCTATCCAAAGCTTGAGCTAGTCAGGCTGACAATTCCGCGCCGGGTCTACACAAATTCTCATATGGATGTGGTGGCATACAGCGTAGCCAATTGTTTCGAAAACAGAGCTTCCATCAATGGCTTAAAGATGGAATATGAACCAGAAAATCTGCGCTTCTTTCAGGCTCGTTTTGTACCGTGTGCGAAG
>PLXC01000054.1 GCA_003151275.1 Candidatus Melainabacteria bacterium | reverse complement strand
GGTGACCTCGCCTTCTCCATCGAAGATTTGATCAAAACCCTCGAGACCTACATTTGAATCCGAATTCTCTAAGGGTTTGCGCTTAGCTTCAGCCATTAACCAAAATCCTCCGCGTAGATGGAGCAAAATTACATCTGCACCGACAGTCGTGCAGTTAAAACTTACAATATATATCTAGGAACCGCCGCCGTCGGTGGTGGCGTCCTTAGAATTATAACTAAAGCCGATAATAGTGCAAGCGAAAACAAAAAGATTCTTGTAGATACTTTCTTTATCAGATCAAATACGGTGCACGATGCTTCCTTTCTTGATCGTCATGCTAACTGGATTCCAGCCCAAATTGTAGGGCACTTCTTCGATCGACTGGACATCATATATGGTTATATCCGCTTGATACCCGGAAGCGATCTGTCCAACTTTATCACCGGCACCAATTGCGTATGCTGCGTTGACGGTGAGAGCGGTCAGGGCTTCCTCTGGAGTCATTTTTAAATGTAGACACGCCAGGGCCCAGATTAGAGGCAAAGAAAAAATATGGCATGAGCCTGGATTAAAATCTGATCCTAGAGCGACAGCAACGCCGCTATCGATCATTTTTCGAGCTGGTGCGTGTTCATCCAGGTTCAAGTAGAAAGAGGTGCCAGGCAGCAGCACTGCCACGGTCTGGGCGGCGGCCAGTTTAACGATCTGATCATCGCTTACATTCAATAAATGATCGGCACTAAGGCTCTGGTGATTGACGGCCAATTCAGTAGCACCAAGGTTGACGAATTCATCGGCATGAACTTTCGTTTGCATTCCGAGTGCCTGAGCGGCAGTAAATATCTTTCGCGTATCTTCAAGCGTGAAATAGCCCTTATCGCAAAACACGTCAACGATGGGAGTTTCAGTGCCGTACTGTTTGGATAACTTAGCAGCCTGCGGCAGCATATCGTCAATGATCTGTTGCACATATGACTCACGGTCAGCACCTGGAGGCACCGCATGTGCAGGCATGAACGTAGCGATCAGTTCCACTGGTTGCGCTTTCTGCAGCTGATAAATTGCTTCTAGCATAGAGAGCTCAGATTGTGCATCTAGGCCGTATCCCGTTTTGATTTCGCAGGTTGTGGTTCCAGCCTGAAGCATGCGCTTGAGACGCAGCAAGCCGAGGCTCGCCAGCTCTTCTGCGCTTGCACTTCTGGTGGCACGCATGCTGGCCACAATGCCGCCGCCCGCATCGGCGATTTCGGTATATGTTTTACCCTGGCAACGCATGATGAATTCATTGGCGCGATTGCCACCAAATATAAGGTGGGTATGTGGATCGACTAAACCCGGAGTAACTAGCCGCCCACTGGCGTCGACTAACTGAATATCTTTGGCTTGAGCATGTTCTTTTAAGATCACCTCACTAGCACCAACTGCAATGACTTTTTCTCCAGCGATTGCCACTGCTGCGTTCTTCAAGCGAGAAACTTTTGCCATTTCCTTTCCGTGGATGGCACCATTTTTTGTCGATGGCGGCAGTGCCAGCTCTCCGATCGAGTGAATAACCATAGTGGCTGTCTTTAGAGCGACCTGAGTACTCTCTTCACCGCGAGCGTTGGCGGAAAATGGTCTTGAATTCTCAGACATAGCTGCTCCTAAGTTCGACTGTATATATAGTATGCGAAAAAACGGCCCGTCTAAAAGACGAGGCCGCTATTGTTCTGCTTATGTTGAAACGGACTATCTGGATCGGCTGCCAAGTTTCCCTGGATCAACCAGAGGCAGCCAGATCACAGCTGACACTTGCTGCGATTGCTCGCCTGCTGCGCATTTGAACGCCTGACCAAGCCGGGCGCAGGCGAGATCGTCTTGGTGATCAGCGCAGGTTGCCTGCCATTCAAATGTTTACTCAGCCATACTGATGCGGACCATCCAAAACGTTCCGCTCCTTTGCGCAGTAATTCTGACGATATCAATTTATCCTTCCCTTCTTCTATCGATTCTCGCGAGGCGCTGCTTTGACTGACGGAGTCTGTAGGCACCATATCCAGTGCTCTAGTCGTATATCTCGCGTATATTTCACTCAAATTTATTTGATCTCAAGCACTTAACCGAAAGGAAGCGTTTGCGTCACCTGGTTTCTCGTTGATTGGCTCTGAAACAAGATTATTGCAATATTGGCAAGAGCCTTTTGCGTGAAGCACACATGTTTTGGAGTCAGCCTTATCTTCTTTCATTTCATCCAAAGTCTTAACCAGTTCCGACCAATGCAGTCTATACATGGATTCTTCCAAATTGATACTGATTGGTTGAAAATCTTGGGTTCCGACTCGATATGAGGTCATCGTCAACTTTTCAAAAGGCCATCGTGTTTTCAATTTCTCTGCAAGATAATATTTGACTAGAAGTGATGATGATGGCCATGCCGGATCGAATGGCTTCAACGGTTGAAGCTGGAAGTCTACTATCTCTAGGCGCTTTTCGGATGGGTGCCAGAGAACCATGTCTAAAGTGTCTTCTACATATACACGCACATGGGCAATGCGTGCTCTCACTTTTAGCGCCACTGCAACTACCTGTGCATCGCGCGGCTTGTAAGGCTTGCCGACATATTTGATTAGCGACTTGTAGGCGAAAAGAAATGCCCGGGTCGCTTTCTCTTTTTCTCCAATTTGATCTTCAAGTTTTTCAACGGGCCAATTTTGCCCCATATATTTTTGCACTTGATTGACCGTATCGAGCTTGCCCCGATTGATTTCAGCCAGAGCTCGCAAAATAAACTTCTTGCAGATAACACTCGCTCTTACGGGTGCACCGCCGTTGGTAAATTTGATCGACGCTAGTTCGTACGCTTTTTTGCATGAGCGGAAAGTTTCAATCATGGCAGGTGTAAACAGAGTCCTGTGCATTACGCACCCCCTTCGGCAAGTACCTTACTTTTGTATGTCATACTAATATATGCCATACGGGATTAGTCAGTCAAATGAAATCGATGGTTCTCAGTTAATAAAGACCGCTTCCTACTCTTATAGTTCCCGCTCGAAAAACGCCAAAACCGGCTTGACAGCTGGATCTTGGACATATCAAGATCGATCCAAAATTCGACTGATCCGGATCAGATCAACATAGATGATCGATCCGTCTGCGATAGCGATCGAGTGCTGATCTGGTTTATCAGCCGCTAGATTAAACGTGCGCGATGGACTATTTATAGATAGGCAAATGAGGATGAAAAAGTGAGGTTTGGGAATTTGAACTTTTTCGTCAGGCCAACGTATATGTATATGTTGCTCGCAATCTAAACTGGAAAACGCCTAATCTGGTGAGTAATGGAATTCGGATCATGATGCGCGATAATTGATTCGTGCACTCGCACCCACCCAGTAGCCACCCCAGTTGGTCAACATTCAAAGGAACCGTTGTGTACAGTCCTAAGAGTACAAGCCCACTTCATCCAGTTCTTACTGTGTCGCAGTTGACGGCGCAGATAAGAGAGGTATTAGAAGAAGTCTTCGAAAACGTCCTCGTTGTCGGAGAGGTTAGCAACGCAAAGCTCTACAACTCTGGACACTGGTACTTCTCGCTGAAAGATAAAGACGCAACTTTGCCGTGCGTTTGCTTCAAGACATTCAATACGGGGCTTCGGTTCAAGCTCGAAGACGGCATGCAAGTTGTTCTGCGCGGCAAGCTGAATGTATATCCACCGCGTGGTGCTTACCAGTTAGTCGCATCCTCAATTGAACCTGTAGGCATCGGCGAGTGGCAACTTGCGTTTGAACAATTGAAAGAAAAGCTCTCGAAAGAAGGCTTGTTAGATCCTGAGCGAAAACGTCCCATTCCGATTTTGCCGCGCTGCGTCGGTGTTGTCACAAGCACTGCTGGGGCTGCTTTACGAGATATTCTAAGTGCGCTTGCGCGGCGCAACAAATTAGTGAATGTCGTTATTGCACCAGCTAAGGTGCAGGGCGAAGGTAGTGCAGAAGACATAGCGCACGCCATTCGCGAATTGCAACGC
This sequence comes from Candidatus Melainabacteria bacterium, assembly GCA_003151275.1. The sequence goes on along the minus strand of PLXC01000054.1, from coordinate 39,179 downwards.
ATTCCCGATGTCGACGTCATTCTCGTCGCCAGAGGCGGCGGCTCAATTGAAGACTTGTGGTCGTTCAACACTGAGTTGGTGGCACGTGCTGTGAGCACTTGCTCTGTTCCGGTAATATCAGGCGTTGGTCACGAAACCGATATCACAATCTGCGATTTGGTCGCAGATCTGCGCGCACCGACTCCTACTGCCGCTGCAGAGATGGTTGCCCGGGGCAGTGCTGAACTTCTAGATCGTTGGCAGGGACTAGAGAAAAGACTTGTATATAGAATGGAAGATCGAATCGCGCGGGCGCGACATGTTCTCCACAGGGTCGATCCAATTAATGGATTGCTTCGTTATCACGAAAGACTGAAACGAAATCACCTGAAAGTATTGAGCTATCGGGACCGGATGACGCACAGAATGGCGCACTCACTCAACTCTGCCGAGCACAAGTGGCGCCAAAATCATGAAAAGCTTAGCGTCCTTGGCCCGAAAAATGTTTTGTCCAGAGGATTTTCAATTCTGCGAAAACTGGATGGACAAATTGTGAGGACGTATGAAGACGTCAAACCTGGCGACATTTTGGAAGGAATTCTGTTTCAAGGCAGGCTGAAGCTGCGGGTCGAAGAAGTCGAACCAGAACCTTAGATTCACTAGATTACTGATTGACTGGTAACTGATCCGCTGGTTAATGATCCACAAGATACTGATCCACTAAGTTATTGATCCACAAATGTACTGGCTTGAATGCCAATCGATGGAGGAAAAATGTCACAGTCTCTCTCTTTAGATTTTGAAGCCACGCTCACGGAGCTTGAAAAAGTCGTCTCTGAGTTGGATGGCGAAGTAAAACTTGAACGCGCACTGGAACTCTTTGATCGAGGCATGAAGCTTAGTTTCGACTGCGAGACTTTCCTTAAAGGGGCCGAGCAAAAAATCGAAATTTTGAAGCGCACTGCTAGCGGTCTGACGACAGAACCATTTGAAGCTCGTTTGCTTGAATCTACTGATAAAAGCCAATAATCAATATCCGATTTGAAATCCGATACTTATGTACAGCACGTAGTGTCATAATTTGTCTCTTTCAAAAGGGTGAGTTATGAACAGAACTAGGTTTTCGGTAATCTGTTTAGCTGCCCTAATTTCAGTAGCAGCTGCATTCTACGCCTTGTCCGTAGCCCTGTCTGATCGACCGCTAGATGCATTGCGGCAGTCTTCCACTGATGACAAAGAAAAGCAATTATTGCTCGACATTGGAACGGCTCGACAACTAAACGGCGAGAACAGTCGAGCCGCCTTTGAGCGATTGTTGGACCTTGCTCTATATTATTTGGAGCACAACCAAGATTCTAGACTTATTCGTATAAAGAAGGAACTTTGCGAAAAATATTGGAAACTGGAACAGGGCGATCAGCAGCGACTCCTCTGGCGATTACTGGAGGGAGTTGAAAAAAGCTGCCGTTCTCAGAAAAGTGATTTGGCTGAAGTCTTTTATGATCCTGTTGTTCAGAACAGAACTTTGTCGCAGTGGCAAAACAAAGACGATCTAACTAGCGCATTGAACTCATTCGCCTCTAGGTTATTGGACGCAAAGCGGCCATTGCTTTCGCAGAAAATATATAAAATGGCCAATTCGCTTCAGCCCGATAACCAACTTGTTCTTAGAAACTTGGCTGCTAACGATAGAGACATCGGCAAGTTCAACGATGCTAAGTCTGAATTTGGGCAATTGATCACTCATCCGGACGCCGACGGTTATTTTCATGACCTACAGTCTCTCGCCTTAATGTGTCAAAAGACAGGCGATACAACCAAGCTAAAATCTCTTGTTGCGATTCTCGTCGGCGAATGCGCAAAGCCGCATAATTCCACTGAGTTGGATCAAATTGCTAGAACGATTGCGGTTTTCATTGATGCAAAATTGTATGGAGACGCCGTCACTCTTTATCAGGCGATGATTCGTGGATTACCCGAAAAAGAGCTAGAGCACGTAGGCGTTCAGACCTTAGAGATGGCATACGGAGAAGGTCAAACAGACAAGTCAGCCGTCATGTACAAATTTTGGGCCGACGAAATCAAAAAGCGCTGCGGAACAGATAGCGAGATTTGGGCGGCAGCCATGATCGGTCGCACAAGTATTTCAGTAAGGCGCAATTCTAAAATAGACGTGGATGAAATAATAAAGCAGATTGGAGACGCAAAACCGAAAGGTGGTGTTGTAAGTCAAAGGCTGAAGCTTCTCTGTGTCTACCGAATGGTGCTAGCGACGCAATCAAACCAGAAGTTTTTTGTAGTCGACGATATCTTCAAATCCGTTCCAACTGACCCGCTTAGTTTTCAGCTGTATGGCGAGGGCGCCGAATATTATTCGATCTGTGGAGACAAAGCGGCTGCGGCTAACTGCAAAAAAAGAGCGATCGTTTGTATCGAAGACACGCTTAAACTTGATAAGCGATGGCTCCGTCCATACTTTGAAAAACTGAATGAAAAAACTGAGAGTTCACCAACTGAGTTCACCTATTTTGCAAAAAACGTGGTCGACGCCCTCTCAAGAGCCGAGGCTTATCCATCGTCCGAAGATCTCATCGTCGATGAATTGAACAAGGAAGGTCATCCCGACGCTGCTCTACAGTTAACTGCTGAACTAAAGCGAAGACCCTAAAGTGGTTGATCAGACATCGCGTTAAATTTGCGCTGCTAAAGGAAAACGCAGCCCTTGCGGACTGCGTCACCAAATGTGGTATCAGGTCAATTAAACAGCAGACGGTTCTTCAATCGGTGCTTCTTCGGAGTCCTGATTTTGCTCCGCTTCTGTAGCGACTGGCTCTTCTTCTTCTTTCTTGACCTTAAGAGGAGCGCCTTCTTTGAGCACTTCGACACTAATCTCGGCCTGCACTTCAGGTGCTAGTTTGACAATGACGCGATAGATGCCCAGGGCACTGATTTCATCAACCGGTCTGACGATTCGCTTGTCGATTTCCACTCCGACCAATTTTTCCAAAGCTTGAGCAATTTCTTTGTTCGTGATTTTGCCGTAAAGCTTTCCGCCTTCACCGGCCTTAACCGTTAAAACGATAGTCTCTAGAGCGTTGATTTTTTCAGCCAGGTCAACTGAGACTTGATGAGAAGCGGTTGCCTTCTTTTTCAACGTCTCGAGGTCTTCCTCTCTTTTCTTTAGAGTTCCGGTCGTGGCCACCACAGCAAGCTTTCGCGGCTGAAGGAAGTTGCGGAAGAATCCATCGGACGATTCAACTATATCTCCGGCTTTGCCGAGCTTTTGAACATTCTGTTGCAAAATAATCTTCATGACATCCCCTAAGCCAGCAGCTTACGAATCGATCTATAAATGAGACAAGTCGGGCATCTTGCAGAGTCGGCAGCTTGACTGCTTGACCCCACGGTGCACGGACTATCCACGGATACGCCAAAGCTATATCTGCGGATTCAAACTTTAGCATGACTGGCGCCCTCGAAAGAACGCCTCAACCGGGAACTGTTACCCTTTTAACGAAAAATTCCGGTTCGAGGACTAGAGCTTTTCGCGAAACATGCCCCGAACCCCTGACGGATCAGCCATGAAACCGAAGCGGCGATAGAACCCATCCGTTCCAGGATCCGCATAGAGCGTGACCAGGGGAATGTCGTAAGTGTCCAACTCTTTGAGCAGTTCATGCATCACAAGCATCCCGATGCCGCGCCGCTGGTGGCTGGGTCGGACAACAACGTCCCAAATCGTGGCGTTGAAGACTTTGTCGCCGGTCGCTCTGGCAAAGCCGACCATGACCTTATCATCCCAGGCTGAGACAACGGCAAGACTGTTTTGTAGAGCTCTTGTGATCAGGGCTGGCTCGCGCCGACTCCAGCCGACCGATGCGCAAATTTCCTGAACATCTTCAGGCGGGACTTCTTTATTGTGGCTGAAGAACAAATTTGGCGGTAGGGGTTCTTTAGAGCTCTCATACCTCTTCCAAATACCCGACAGGACCATCTATCAACGAAGCCTCTCTAGTACCGATACTGATTCCACATGGAACGTTTGGGGAAACAAATCAACAGGCTGAACCTGCTTAGTTTTATACCCGACAAATTCCTCTTTATCCCCATCTTGTGCCGATTTCATCACTCCCAGTTCAAGCGCTTTTAAGTCTCTTGCCAAAGTGGCGGGGTTACAACTGACATAGATAATCCGCTCAGGCTCAGCCCAGAGCAAAGCCTCTATCGCTTCGGCACTCATGCCTTTGCGCGGCGGATCTACGACTACAACATCGACTGATATCCCTTCGTTGCGCATCTCCAGCAGGATGTCTTCGACTCGTCCCTCTTTGAATTCCACGTTGTGGATGCTGTTCAATTGCGCGTTTTGCAAACCATCCAGAACTGCTGCCGGGTGGTCCTCAATTGCTATTACTTTGTTTGCTGATGAAGCGAGCCAGAGCGAAATTGCGCCCACGCCTGCGTATGCATCCACGATTGTGAGATTGTCTTTATGCATATCAGCCACTGCCAGATAGACTTGTTCCAACAACTTAACTGCTTGTTGCGTGTTGACTTGGAAAAAACTGCTCGATGACAAATCGAACTTGAGCCCAGTTCTAAGTGCTTCCGGAAAATCTTGGCGACTAGTGCGAAGAACTTCTTGAATCCTGTCAGCTCCGGCAATTGGAAACGTCAAGTCACCCAGAATTTTATTGCCTCTCTCATTGTTTAAATTGATCGACACCCCGACTACGTCAGGAATAGCGTCCGTAAGCGCTTCTGCAGCCTGTCGAATCGAGTCATAGCATTTGAGATTGGTGAAGTCATCGGCAGACGTCGCCGAAGCATTAAGAACCAGTGTTACCAATGATTTGCGATGTTCGAAGCTGAAGCGGATGTTGATGTGGCGAAGTAATCCTTTATGCGATTTTTCGTCGTAAGCAGTAATACCGTGTTCTTCGCAAATTGCTTTGGTCAGCTCAAGCACATGATCCATTGGTTCTGGTTGAACTGGACAGTGTTTGATGTTGACGAGTTCGTGAGAATCTTGTCTGTAATATCCCGCTAGAATACGGTCGCTGCCATGCGGATGTTTAACGGGGAATTGAGCCTTGTTCCGATAATGCAAGCTCTCCTCGGCACCGATGATGGTTTTCACGATGTTCGTGTCTAATTTGCCGATGTGCTTTAGTGCTTGTTTAACGATGTCTTCCTTGGCGACTAGCTGATATTCGTATGTCATGTGTTGCCACTGACAGCCACCACAAACTTTGAACAGCGGGCATGGAGGCTCAGTTCGATGTTCCGAAGGAGAGATGATGCTGGTTACTTTTGCTTTTGCGAAATCTTTGCGTACATCAAATAGCTCGATTTCGACAACGTCTCCTGGCACCACCCGGTTGATGAAAATGGGGGGACCCAGGCTCTTTGCAACCCCTTCTCCTCCAGGAGCGAGCGATTCAATAGTGACCTTGTGTCGCTGTCCTTTTGACAGTGAGTGACTTCTAGTAGCTTTAGACATTGATAAGGAACCCGTTTCGTTTAGTAGCCAGTTCTCGTTAGCTAATCAGCCGCATGCTGGCAGTGTAGCGATTAGAAGTCACGCCACTCAGACAGTTCACTCGCTGTAGTGGCCGCTGCAACGCTGTGCCGCGATGCAAGTGTATATCAATTAGTAGCATGAAATAATTTTAGCGCCCATTATTCGTAACGCACGAAACTGAGCGCTCGCATCCTGCGTGTCTCGAATCGCCAGGTTGGCATCAGCAATAACTAACTGGCTACATCGGGTCCTATAGCCTAATATGGACAGACTATGCCAATTCAGCTAATCCACGTATCTGATATACATTTCGGTTCGGGCGAATCTCACGGACGCGTCAATCCACTCACAGGAATGAACGTCCGCTTTGAAGATTTTGTCAAAGCTCTGGCCAAAACAGTTGATTTTGCGATCGAAAAAAAGGTGGACATATTTTTATTTTCTGGTGACGCATATAGGAATGCATCGCCGGAGCCTGTCTATCAAAAAATGTTTGCTTCTGAGCTGAAGCGTTTGTCAAACGCCGGTGTTCAGACCATCCTCGTCGTTGGCAATCACGATCAAATACTGCGGTCCACATCAAGCCACTCCATGTCTGTCTTTCAGAGCCTCGAAGTGCCTGGAGTGATCACGATCGATAAGCCCACTAATCGTGTTATTGACACTGCTAATGGTGCCTTTCAATTGATTGGACTGCCGCACATTACGCGGCACCAGATGATGACTTTAGAAAAGTACGCCAATCTTCCCGCTGCTACTTTGGATAGATTGCTGATAGAAAAGATCACCGATATGTTGCGTGGATATTATGAGGGGCTGGATCCAAGTCTGCCAACAGTTGTCACTGCTCACATGAGTTTGGATAGAGCCTTAGCGGGGATCGAACAAGAATTGTTAATCGGATATACACTTACATTTCCCGTCGAAATGTTCATAGATCCTCGCTTGGATTATGTGGCGCTCGGACATATTCATCGGCACCAAGTTATTCGAGAGCAGCATCCCACCATCGCTTATGCCGGTAGCATTGAGCGTGTCGACTTCGGAGAAGAAAGGGAAGATAAGGGATTCATTCACGTGATCATGGATCGCAAGAATGTTGAATTTAAGTTTCATTCAATCGACCCTCGCCCTTTTGTGACAGTAGAAGCCGATCTTACAAACTCAGAGGATCCAACTGCCAAGCTGCGCGAGAAAATTGAAAAGGCAATTAAACCTGGTTGCGTTTTGCGTGTTCGCTATAAGATCAATCAAGAGCAATTAGAACTGATCAACGAAGATGAGCTCCAAGCATGCTCCCGTGAGGCTTTAACTTGCAAAATTTACCCTGAAATTGTTTCCAATCACAGTCGCGCCCGTTTACCGCAGTTGACCGAAACTTCAGTCAGTTCACCTATCGCTGCACTTGCAACATATCTGGATGAAGTCGCACCCGACCGCAAAGAACAGCTAGTAGAACGGGCTCGGGCCATGATGGAAGAAATTGATTGCGATTTGCATTGCGGTCAAAGCTAGACTTTATCGGTAAGAATCGATCAACCTGGAGAAATCAGCGACGCTGTTCGGAGCACCTGCTCGCTTGAACAAGACTGATCCACTATTCGAAAGAAACACAATGGTCGGATAATTTTTGACACTATATTGCTCGACAAGCGAAGAGTTGTTTGCGTCGGCGACATCCAACGATCGCAGTTCTAGTCCCGGATATTTCCCTTTTGTTTGCTCAAAAATTGGCGCGAAAGTTATGCACGTTGGACAGGTTACACTGGTGAACTCAAGAATTTTGCGCAACTTATTTGACGAATTAGAATTAGAATTCGGTGAATTGGATGAACTTAGATTTGACGCGGAAGATGACTGCCTGACCGCGATCGGCGAGTTGCCGGTACCAACGTAGCCAGTGACTTGACTGCGATAAGCGCCTAGGTTTCGCAGACCGATTGCTCCCAATTGCTTAACCTTCGCATCCGGGCAGTTTGTTGCAACCCACTCAAAGTCCTTCTTCGCTAACGAAATTTGGTTGGTTCCCTGATAGCAAAGGGCTCGGTAATAGCGAACCATGGCGTTGGTCGGGTATGCAGCCTCCAGTCGTTCGAGGTCAGCAAGCGCGGAAGAATAGTGATGAGCTTGATAATTTAGAACAGCGCGTTTGTACAGATCTGCAGCGGCATCCGCTGAAGTAATTGAGCCGCCGATCCAACCAACCATTCCGAACCCGAGAAGGATAAATTTAGTTTTCACTTCTTTTTACTTCTCATGTCTTCGAAGATTTTGTCGATAGAAGCGTCATCTAGTTGAAACAAAGTGGCCGCTTCATTCAGCGTAAACAACTTTTTGCGATTCGGTGTTGGCCATTCCGTTTTCTGATCGAGCGTACTCCTACAATATCGGCAAAAGACAGCGTCCGTCCAGATCATCTCGGCGCACAAGGGACAATTCTTATAATGCTCATTTGAAATACCGCGATCGCAAAAGCGACACAAAATGGCTTCACTAGCGACGATTTCAGCGCAATGAGGGCACTTCTTGTGTGATTCACTCATCTTGTTCACCATATGCGATGGCATCCAATCTGCGTTGACGCCACTGCTGAAATTCTTCCTCTGCCTGGCACTGCTCCGGCCACTTCTTGGGCGCAATCGGAGTGTAAACCGGAGTGTAAGCGGGTGCCTGAAAGCCAAAAGAGAGGCTGGCCGGCACTATGCCGGTTACCTCTGGGTGTTTTTCAGATGACTGCTGGTCAAAGTTGCAATAACGGCAGCGAGTTGCCTCGCGCCGAATAGGTTCACAGCAAAATGTGCAAGGCTTTTGGTCCAAAACAGCTCGATTGCAGTATCGGCAGATTGAAGCCGCCCCTTTGATCTTCTCGGCGCAATAGGGACATTTCTTATCGGCTTGAAGGGTCATTTTGCCTCTCCATCAACCAGTACCTTTCTCCATTCTACCTAAAATCTTTCTCCGGTTTGACAACAGGGGCGCGTGTTACCATACAGCCCACTTAGGCGCTCTCAACAACCGTTTGATGCAAGCCTGGCACCGGCGAACGTAAATGCTGTTTACTACACTCCAATATTTGCTCTTTCTCCCCTGCGTTGTCGCGCTGTTCTGGGTTTTGCCCCACAAACTGCGATTGCCGATGCTGCTTCTCGCCAGCTACATCTTCTACATGAGCTGGATACCACAATTCATCCTGCTGATCGTGCCGATGACCTTCTTCAACTGGGTCTGGGGCGCATTCATGCATCGTCACCTGGACAAACGAAAGTTGCTGCTTGGCATAGGCATTGGCATCAACCTCCTCATCCTGGGCGTTTTCAAATACGCCAACTTTGTTATCGGCACGGCCATTGCGACTATGCACCTCTTCACACACAAAGATCCTCAATGGGTCTGCAATATCATCTTGCCGTTGGGTATCTCGTTCTTCACATTTGAGTTTATTCACTATCTCTTCGAAATTTACCGCGGCAACAAACCCGTAAATTCGTTTGTTTTGTTTGCATTGTTTGCGGCATTTTTTCCGACACAAATCGCTGGACCGGTAAAACGTTATCCGGACTTCGTTGCCCAGATGCTGGAAGAGAAAAAACCAAGCTTGTCAGATTTTGACGAGGGTGTGCCTCTGATCATCATGGGCATGGCGAAGAAACTTTTGCTCGCCAATAACCTTGCCACCTTCGTGCAGATGGGATTTGCAGAGCCGTCAGCATATGGCGCCATTGAACTCTGGTTGTTTGCTTACGCCTTCGCTTTTCAGATCTACTTCGATTTCTCTGCTTACACCGATATTGGCCGCGGCTCAGCAATGTTGTTCGGCTATCACATTCCGATCAATTTCAATTTGCCCTTCATTGCCTCCAACATGGCTGACTTCTGGAGACGCTGGCATATCTCACTTTCAACCTGGTTGCGTGATTACTTGTTTATCCCAATTGGTGGCTCCCGTGGTACCAAATGGAACGTCAATTGGAATATATTTTTGACCATGGCGTTGGGCGGATTATGGCACGGAGCAGCCTGGAACTTCGTAGTTTGGGGCATCTACCATGGTCTTTGTCTAATCGTTCACCGCGAATTTGTCGTGGTGAAAGGGAAATTGCCACAGTTTGAGGCTTTCTGGCAGTCCAAGATATTTCATGGAATGTCTGTCCTTCTTACTTTTAATGCGGTTGTCGTCGGTTGCGTTTTCTTCGGCATGAACAATATTCAAGGAGCGTTTAATTTCGTCAAGCGCATGGTGCTTTTGCGTCCTATCTTCACAAGTATTGAAGGACACCAGTTCTTAGTGCTTAAGCAAGAGATGCCTTTGGTGGTGCCTATCGTAATTGCCATGACATTGATTTTGTTATTGATTAACTATCCACTAAGCAAGTTGATTGAAAGAAAAGCCTTCTCAGTTGTTCCCGTGCCGGTTAAAGCAGTCTATTGGAGTGCTTTGGTCGTCCTGATGATTACGTTCTTGTCTAACGCAGCACAGCCCTTCATTTACTTTCAATTTTAGGCGGCAATGGAATTACAGCAGAAGACGACTGAGCAGAAAGGCTGGCGGCGATGGGCCAACAGTCCGATCGTGCTCATAGCAATTCTCTTGCTCGGTGTCGATGCTCTTGCCACAGGTCTGGTACCTAACCTTTTACCGGAATGGTATCAGTCCCAATTTCCGAATCCAGATAGAATTTGCCATAAAGCCATTAGTTACTTATCGACTAAAACGGAACCATCTGTGGTGGTCCTCGGCTCATCCTTGATGCGCACGGCAGCCGAGTTCAGTGATATGTCCACTAATAGGGGACTGCGAGAAGCACGTTTTGCCAACGATTATGACAAAGCAACTTTTTTCGAGAATGAATTGAAAAAGGATCTCGGCACTGATGTCAGCGTTCTAAACCTGGCTTTAAGAGGCTGCATGGCCTCAGACTATGACTTGATCTTCAAGAGGGCAGTTGAACTTGGCAAACGTCCAAAATTTGTAGTCTGCGCCACCGCTCCTGCTGAATTCATGTCTAATGATCAGCCGTTGGTCGACAAGACTTACGTTCATCAATCTCTGCTCAAGTATCAGTTTCCTCAAGGCAAGCCCTTCTATCAGGTGGTCGCTCAAAATACAGAGCGCGCTTTGACACCGCACAATTTGGACGCGGTGGAACAATTCTTTGGTTACCTCAGGCTGCATGGCGCTGCTTATTTGAGCGACGTAACTGGGCATCCGACCGATCTTTTTCGCGCTGCTGCTTACAAAGGATCCACGGGGAAGATGCTTCCCGCTGCGTATAAACCTTTAATTCTCAACCTTGACGAGGAAGGCTCTAACACAACCAAACAAAAGAATCCGTTGGCAGATCTTGATCATTACAAGATGCGATACCATCCACCTAATGTGAAATTGTATTTGCAGCATGAGCGCAACTTTGGAGAAATGATTCGCCTTGCGCACGAAAGCGGCATTCCGATGGTCGTCGTAAACATGCCGATTACCGCTCCCAACCGCGATTTGGTTGATCCGACTTTGCTGCGTCGGTACTATGACTTCTTGAAAAACACTACTGACAAGTATCACGTCGCATATCTCGACATGGACGATCACAGTATGTTCAGTCTTTCGGACTTCCAGGATTGCAGCCATTTGAACGGACACGGCGCAAAGAAATTTTTTGCCGCGCTTGCACAAAACTTAGTTAAACAAACCAACCTCTCGTCGATCGCTGCAGCAAAGTCCGCCACTCAGCTCTAAGAAAATCTATAAAAGGAAATTCATAATGAGCACGTTACGAGTGCCCACTTACACGACTCAACCCGCTAAACTGAGCTACCTGTTCCCACGTCAATTAGGGCTATAGGGACGATATATCTTTCGGAGAAATAAGAATGTTCGAGCGGAACCTTTTCAAGAAAAATGCGGTAGCAGCAAGCGTTACCATTCTGTCCATCGTGAGCATGAGTTCGTGCTCTAAATCAGGCAGCAACACCACTAACGTGACCCCTCAAGGCACAGTGCAGCTGGAGAGTATCAAGGTCGGCATGCCTGAAGCGACTTTTAAAGATGCCAGCATCACATTCGTCGTCGACCCCAAATCTGCAGCATCAAGCGGCGGGAAGACGCAATACCTCAGCCGCACCTACGATAAGAAGGGCGGTCAGTACATGGCCCAATGCAAAGATGGCAAGTGTTTCGTTCTGCAAACCTTATATGTGACCACACCAATCGCTAAAGAAGATGCCTTGGAGTCATTGAAAGGGCTTCTTCCTGCCGACTCTCCGGTGCAATCCAAAGTTGACGATTCGCAAATGAAATCCGGAAAGGTTACTACGCCTGGTGAAATTTATGAATACGGCGATAAGTACACCGGCATTCTGCAATACACAGACAAGACCGGAACCAAAGTTTCCACCGTATCCGCATTCGATGCGCCGGCAGATACCGTGCGCACCGGACTGAATTGGGCTGGAACAGCGCCAAAGGGTGAAGCTGCTAAGGGTGGCAAATCCGCCAAGTCAGCTAAACCAGTAGTAGAAAAGAGTACATCTATTAAGAAGACTAAAACTGCTACCGAAACAACACCTGAGACGACCAGCCAAACAACGACCACAACTACTCCGACTCCGTAACACGGTCGAACATTAGCAGGCTTGTAATGAGCGATGGCGTCTAAAGTGCTACCATCTTGAAATCCAAGCGGGCTCAGGATTATCTACAGCACCAAGGGTTTCAGGTTTCTCAAGTAGCATGACTGCGGCAGTTACAGATCGACCAAAGCAAGAAGACAAGCCGAGAATACCGGGTAGTCGAATTTCGACGGTAGCCGCAGGTAGCGAGGCTCCTACAAGTCTGTGGGGCAACCGCGCTTTGATTGGTCTGATGGTGCATCGCGATTTCATCGGGCGCTATAAGGGTTCTCTCCTCGGTGCCTTTTGGCCGTTGATCAATCCCATTGGTCATCTCGTGCTTTACACGTTCTTGTTTTGCATCGTCTTGAAGGTCAAGTTCGGGGCTAGTGATAGCACTGGCAATTTTGCGCTGTACCTCATGGCTGGGCTCTTGCCTTGGGGTTGCTTGGCTGAGTCATTGTCTCGCTCGACGACAGTTATTTTAGAGTCACCAAATTTGGTCAAGCGCGTTGTGTTTCCACTACAGATACTACCTGTGGTGCTTGTGATTTCATCATTGCTTAGTGAGCTCGTAGCCTTCGGCATCCTGTTTGTCGCAGCAACTATCACTTTGCACAAAGTCAATCCGACGATTTTGTTCTTGCCGCTGATTGTCATCTCGCAAATTTTATTCACTGGTGGTCTGAGCTGCTTGCTTGCAAGTCTCGGAGTGTACATCCGCGATATCCGTCATCTCATGGCTCTTGGACTCTCGGCCTGGATGTACGCCACGCCTATCGTTTACCCAGCTTCGGCATTGCCCGCAAACTTGCAATTCTTGATCTGGATCAATCCGATGGCTGGAATTGTCACTGACTATCGAAGAGTCTTGCTGGAAGGCAATCCTCCGGATTGGCCTGTATATGCCAGCTACACTGCAGTTGCTCTAATCGCTTGGTTCCTGGGTTACGGCTTCTTCCAGAAAACGAAGAAGTCATTCGCGGACATTATCTAAGATGACAGAGCAATTCAAAGTAGAACTAGAAAACGTATCGAAGCGGCATAACATTTATGACCGCCCAATCGATCGCTTGAAAGAAGTTATCCTGCGCAATCGCAAATCTTATCACCGCGAGTATTGGGCGCTGAGCGACATGTCGGTCAAATTTCAAAACTGCACCACAGCAGTCTTGGGACCAAATGGTGCCGGAAAATCGACGCTGCTGCAATTGGTCGCCGGTGTTGTTCGTCCAACCTTCGGACAAGTTACCGTGCGTGGACGTGTCACCGCGATCCTGGAGTTGGGTGCTGGCTTTCAGCCGGATTACAGTGGACGCGAAAATGTTTTGATGAACGGCATGATGCTCGGTATTTCGAAAGCAGAGATGCTTGAACGGATGGATAGCATCGCTGAATTCGCTGAAGTTGGTGAGTTCTTCGATCAACCGTTGAAGACTTATTCAAGCGGCATGGGCGTGCGATTGGCATTCGCAACAGCAATCAGTGTCGACCCCGAAGTCCTTCTAGTTGACGAAGCCTTGGCAGTTGGTGACGAGCGATTCATCAACAAGTGCAATCAGAAAGTTCGTGAACTTCAAGAACAAGGCACGACAATTATCGTCGTCACGCACAACATGCGCATAGTCGATAGATTCTGTCAGCGCGCTGTTCTAGTCAATGAAGGCAGATTGATTGCAGAAGGCACGGTCGACGAAGTTCGACCAATATACGAATCGATTATGTCTCAAACTAACTACAGCCAAAAAACTTTCACCGCACCTGTGGCTGCGATCACGTAGCGGACTTTTGCATAATCGTGCTGATCCTCGATAATTACTTGATGTTCCAGCGCAAGTCCATCGCAATAGGGGAAAGTTCATGAGCATTGATAACGATGTGATGGAGGGAGAATTTGCTGCCTTCAAAGATTAGAGCTTCAATCTGTCTGCCTGTCTATAACGGTGAACGATATCTTGCAGAAGCTATCGAAAGCGTATTGGCCCAGAGCTGCGAAAATTTCGAACTTCTGATAGCCGACGACTGTTCGCAAGACAGCTCCTGTGCTATAGCCGAAAGTTATGCTCGGCAGGAAGATCGGATCCGTTTTTGGCGGCATGAAAAAAATAAAGGTCTATTCGCCAATTACAATTTTCTTTTGTCGCAGGCGTCCGCCCCAGTAGTTAAGCTGTTTGCGCAAGATGATGTGTTATTGCCCGATTCCACTGCGCGCTCTCTTGAAGTCTTACAAAAGCATCCGGGGGTCGTTTTAGTCAGCCATGCCAGGAGATGGATCGATGAACTTGGCATCGATATCTCGCACACATTTTCGATTCCTCAGGCACACTCCTTTGTCGCGACTGATACGCCGGTCCCTGGCCAAATGGTGGTAACTAAGTCAATTATGCCTGTGGTCAACTTCATTGGTGAACCATCAACGGTGGCATTTAGACGCGAAGCATCCGGCAGTTTTTTTGATGCGCGGTTTCATCACTTAGGCGATCTGGATTACTGGCTGCGTATTCTTGCTAAAGGCGACTATTTCTACATTAGCGAACCCCTGTGCCGGTTTCGCCACCATGAGAAAAGCGCATCGCAATACAACGAAGGGCATCTACTGTTTCTGCCGGATCAATTGCGGATATGGCGGAATATTTCAAACCAAGTGGAGGGTCTTTCCGAAAGCGAGTTTATGGAACACATGCTCGTGAGCGGCGCCGTTGATGTGCATTACTTCGAGAAAAAAGGACAGCTGACTGTTTCAGCGATTCGTTCAATCAAGCAAGAGGTAGCAAAACCAACAGACGGATCTGACATCGGCGTTTTGCTGGAAAACTACGAACAAGCGCTCGATGAACTAAAAGACTTTCGAGAGATCACTTATCGTTCTTGTCGTTTAATTGGAGACAGACTGAGTGGACTGAGATCTGATACCGTCGCGACGATGTACGAAAACGAACAGAAAATCAGATTGCTGAAACGAAACCGCAGGCGGCTACTGAGATCGGTTCCTAAACACTCCCCTTTGCGCGGCATCAATCGCCATGTCGCTCTGGAAACTGCGAGATTACAGGAAGCGTACATGCAATTTCTACGAGCGCAGCTCCGGCTAATTCGCACTTATCAATTCGTGCGTAAGCTGGCCAAAAAGAGTGCCAAATGGTGGACAACATAGTCATGGAGCCTTAGAAGTGCCGAGAGTAAGCATTGTCATTCCGGTTTACAACCCAGGAAAATTTCTGCGACCTGCACTTGAGTCCGTGCAGAATCAGACTTACACTGACTGGGAAATTATCGTTATAGATGATGGCTCAACCGAAGACATTGCCTCGATCTGCCAGAACGTCCCAGGGCTACGATATAGCAAACAGGCGCATTCTGGACAATCAATTGCCAGGAATGCCGGCGTAATTCAGAGTTGCGGTGAATTGATCGCGTTCCTTGATCACGACGACGTATGGCATCCCACCAAACTGCAGCAACAAGTGGAGGCGATGGACAAAGACCCTGACATTGCCCTTTGCTATACAAATTACGAAGTAATTGACCACAATGGCATGGCGCTTCGCACTTCTGTCAGGGCGGCGGATTTTCTGCACCAGGATCTGACTGTTTTTGCAGCCGGCTCTGAATCTTTTCTAGCCATCTCAGAACTGGGCATTCCCACTTGCACGGTGGCAATGATCCGCAGAAACGCTGTCGGTGTAACTGGCTTGTTTGACCCGCTGCTTTCGTGTTGCGAAGACTATGATCTGTGGTTTCGACTATGTATACATTTTAAATCCGTCTATCTGCCCTCGATAGAAGCTTCCTACAGGCAGCATGCTCGGCAGCATACGCGTGTTTTGCTTTCAACGAGCAATGATGAACAGGTCTGGGACAAATATCTTCGCATAGCTAATGCGACGAAGAATCCTGCGCTGGCGCAAGCATCGCATCGAATGCGAAAACTCGCGCGCCGCAATTTCGCGGCTCTTGCCTACGACCAAGCCAGGTTGAACTTTCGCACTCGAAACTGGAGTGGCGCAATTAAGTATCTTAGTAAGTCAGGTAGGCTGGATCCGCATTCAACTTTTTACAACAGCACCCTGTGGGCATTCAATAAGCTGAAACCCCAAGCGTGTTTACGAGAACATAAATGTCTTCCCCATCGGTCGATCACCAAGGCAAGAAAGTGACAGCCCCTGCAGTTAGCGTCATCATTCCTGCACACAATCCAGGCGTCTACCTTGAGCAGGCAATTGAATCCGTTCACGGTCAAACATTCGAAGACTGGGAGATCGTAGTGATTGACGATGGTTCAACGGAGGATATTTCTTCTGTGTGCTCCAAATTTTCGCGTGTCACACTGATTAGACAGGAACAATCAGGCTCGTCAATCGCCCGCAATGTAGGCATTCTTAAATCTTGCGGAGAATTTATTGCTTTCCTTGATCACGATGATTTATGGCAACCAACGAAACTAGAAAAACAGATGGCTGCACTCAACCTGGACAACAGAATCGGTATTTGCCATACCGATGTTGCTTTCATAGACTGGCAGGGAAATCCGATTTATCAACAAGCGTCGAACACCAAGACCGAGGCAACCCAGATCAAGGAAGGACGCACCACAATTCATGCGCTCACCGATCCGATCCATAAGAGCTATCGTTCCTCTGGAATTCTGACTTGCTCATCGGTGGCAATAAGAAGAAGTGCGCTTGCGTCCGGTGGTCTCTTTGATCCCGATCTAAACATATGTGGTGATACAGATCTCTGGCTGAAGATTTGTCTGCATCACAAATTGGTGTTTGTGCCCACCAAAGAAACCATCTATCGCCTGCACAAAGGAAATCTCTCTAAAAATTCCGCTGGACCACAAGAACTGGAGCGCTTGTGGAAAAGATATGAAGCATACCGTAAGCGAACAGGCAATGGTGCGCCTGCACTCGTTGTCGGAAACCTCAAGGCAGAGGCCCCAGGGCATCTGGCTGCGCAACAATTTGACCATTGCAGAGAAAGCTTGAGGAAGGGTGACGTTTTCACTAGCGCGGGACACTTAATCAGGGCGCTCAATCTTGCCCCCCGTTTCGTAGCCGGTTCATTGCTTTTATGGGCTAAGCGTCACCTATCTTTTTGATATCGCATGTGGTTGCATTAAAGCTCGACCAGAGTGCGAAGCTTGCTCAGATAGCCCTCCACGAAGTTCGCTGCTAAGAGTTTTTTCCAATAACGATGTTGCAATGTTCGGTCACCTGAAAGCAGATACGCACCCATGCCAAGAACGGCTTTAGCTCTATGCTGCGCTGGCGTAAGAGCCAAGTCGATGTGCCATCCTTTAACGCCTGGATATTTGCAGTCAAAAACGCAAGCAGCGATCCCTGCAAGTTTCATGATGGCACATCGTTCTCTCAATGTTTGGGGATGAACATGACTGCATTCAACTCCACGAACGAACACGGAGTGCGCCCCAATTTTTGCCAGCCTTCGTCCCATCTCGTAGTCATCCAAGGCATCATCGCTAAAATCCTCGTCGAAGAATCCCGTTTTTTTTATCAATTCCTTTTTCATGGAACTATTCGCCGTATAAAAAAAGTCCTGCGGCAGCCGAGTGGGGAATTCAGTATAGGACACGCCATAGAGCAATCCGGTATCTTCCAGCCAGCATCTGAATTTGATATTCCGAAGGGAGCTGGGAAAAACACCAGCCCCAACTGCCACCTGCGCTCCATCCGAGTTAGTATCGTGAAATTTTAAATGCGCTTCCAGAAATGTCTCGGGAGGGACAAAGTCGTCAGCTAGGAAGACAACGACCTGACCACGAGCCAATCGCAGAGCAACATTATGGGCTCGCGCACGTCCTCCCTGCACCGCCCGCAGTGCTAGCAACTGCATGTCGCATTCAGGATTAGCAACGACTTCATTAACAGCACTGGCAAAGTTAGCCGACTCACCCGCATCGACTACAATTACCTCGAAGTCATCGAACGGCAATGTTTGCTTCATAAGACCACGCAACGTGCCAGTCAGCCACTCATGCTGGACACTGATCAAAACTGATGCTCTTGGGGTTATCTCGAAGACTCGCTCAAAAATTCGTTCGACGATGAGGTCTTCGACTGGGCAGTTAGATACAGTGTGTGGAGCGATCTGATCCTGCAGTGAAGGCAACTCTGTAATTATCTGCAAAAGTTTCGATTGCCTGTGTGTTGCTGTTGCCAAGCTGCTTTTCCTGATTTTGTCTTAATCCCAGCTACCGGGTAGCGTCACGATCGTGACATATTTTTGGGCTGCGGACATGATTTTGATGGTGCTTGAAGCTCGGATTAATAGGCAATCTGCTGGCGATATGAAGGGCCTGTTCATGTTGTCAGCAAGAGGAACACAAGGCGCGACGGCTTCGTTGTACGGTTACAGGTCAAGAGCGGCGGTGTGGATACGATGCTTTCTAGCGCTCTAGCTAAGCTAATTACCTTCAAAGCGTATTGATGAAAGCACTGACTTTCCGCCCTTGAAAGTCTTCGCCAATTCATCGGCAATAAACTGAGAGCTGTCAATCCCGCTGCCGCCGACTCCTCTAATGCCGAAGATCTGTGGCACTTCTTTATGCTGGGCAATAATAGGCATACCGTCTCTACTTTCTTCTAAAAGTCCTGTCCACTGATGCAACATTTTGCTGTCGGGGAAAAGAGTCTGCAATTGTTGTTCTAATTCAGCGGTGGTTCGAGTGGCTGCCACTTCAGGCAACAGTTTGTCTGCCCCGCCAAACAACATTAGATGTTTGCCTTCAGCGCCTGGAATAGCTAGAGCGTCAGCAGGCTTTCTAAAATAGTTGTATGCACCTTCGGTGCCTCGGTTGCGAATTTGTCCGCTGGCATTGCGCACGGCACCGTCAGTGTCGAACGCGTTGCCCAGTAGCTTGACGGGTGCCTTAGTCTCGGCAATTCCGGCAAAGCACTGTGCGCCTTCGACGCAATGGTCCAGATCTCTAAACAAATTGCTGCCGGTGCCGGTGGAGAAGACAATACGATTGGCTTCGATTCTGCCACCATCGGCGGTGATCGCGGTAATTGGGCCGCCTGGCTGGCCAATATGCAGTCCGATGATCGGCGTGTTCTCAAAAATAGGATGTTTGGCTTCGGCACCCATTTGTTTAGCGTACTTCAACGGGTTGAGTTGACCTTCACTGCGAAATGTCATTACGGCCTCTGCTGGTTCAAATATTGCGTGAGCTTTCGGTCCGGTGACGATGCGAATGTTATTGTCAAAACGAGCGACAGCTTGATGTTCAGCGCGCATCCACTGGTCAACGGCGTCGACGTTATAGCTCAACTGATGCGACTCGGATGGTTTAAAGTCAACTTTGCTGCCAAATTTGGCGGCGCGATCCATGACTGTTTTGTGAGCATTCACCATGCCTTTAGCATAACGACCCAAAGTTTTTTCGCCATATGCTTCGCCCAGTTCAACGAACGATGGATCGCCGGCGCGAGTGATCATGCCACCGGCAAACTGACTGGTTGTCTCGCCGATGCGACCGCTGTCAACGAGCATGGTTTTTATGCCACTACCGGCTAACTTATCAGCGATGGACAGACCGGTGAAGCCGCCACCGATCACAAGAGTGTCGGTCTTCTGTGTGCCGTGCAATTGGGGAAAATCCGAAAAGTTTGTTTTTGCATAGGGAGAATGGCTTGTAGCCTCAAATGATCTCGCCCTGAGGATTTCAGGATTGACGGAAGAGTGAATTTCAATCATGCCGTTGTTCGGTCCGAGGCGAGCGATCGCATTAAGATCGCCTTTGAGCGCTTCTTTTGCAATTACTTGAATCTGCGAGCCACCGACCGCGAGCAAGTTTAAACCTTCGACATTAGCCTTTGGTGCCATGATCTCAGCGCCTAATTTCGCAGCAGCGATAAGTTGCTCCGGATTTGGCATATTTCTAACCTGTCGGTATGTTGAGGTAGGAATTTAGGATGCCATACCCTCGTGACACGGTTGTGACTTGCCATCATAAGTCTCGACTCTGCTTGCCGTCCTCGGGCAGTACTGGAGCTTCACCAGAAAGAGCAAGTTCAAGAAATCCGGTGAATGGATTGTGCCAGGATTGCCCTGCACCGAGGACGGTGCCTGAGGCTAGAATTTAAGCAAAGTTCAATTTTGCTTCAAGGCTCTGCTTAACCGAATCCCATTCGTTGTCCAAAATACTGAAGAAAATGCTATCGAATCGTGTGCCATCTGGTCTGACAATTCTTGCCCTCAAGACGCCTTCTTCAACGGCGCCAAGTCTCAATATAGCTTTGTGGGCCCTCGCGTTCAGGGTGCTTGTTTGTAGTTCTACACGCACAGTGCCTAAATCTTCAAATGCATGCTTGAGGAGTAAATACTTCGATTCTGTATTAACGTTAGTTCCCCAGTACCGTGGGTCGAACCAGGTAAATCCGATTTCTAGTCCGCGACGCCACGGTGCTATTCCCCAATAACGGGTTGACCCAATCAAGCGATTGTCTTTAAGATGCCGCACCGCAAATGGAACTGTGATGCCCTTTGCCTGTTCAGCCAGAGCGCGTTCGATGTATGCCGTCATCAACTCTAGAGAACGTGGCTTATCCAGTGTGTGTTGCCAGATTTCTTCTGCCTGGGCAGATTCACACAACTGAACTGCATGATCAAGTAACAGTGGCTCAAGGCTGACAAGTTTTCCGGTTAAAGTTACCGATTTTGGCTCATATACAGTATTCAAGCAATTCACTTTGAAATTTTCACCACTACGTCGAACTCATAGCAAAAATTGGGTAACGTATACATTAACATACAGATAAACAGCACACATCGCGTGGCTCCCGACTACCAACAGTTTGCGGCTTTTACTGAGAAAATACGGAGCTTTAAGAGCAGCCCTCATCGGGCATTGCGGTAGTTCTCGCGCATCCGTCGTCAGCGAAATCAAAGTTCCTTCCGTGTTAACAACCTTGCAAATTAAAAGTATTGCTTTTAAAATGCTAGGATGATGATATCAAGGCTGGTCCAAAAAAAGGTTGAGGAGGCGCTAGCCCGCCAGGCAGCAGTGGGCATTATCGGCCCTCGTCAAATTGGAAAGACTACACTAGCGCTAAACATTGCGCAGGGTAGAGCCGCGCTCTATTTAGATCTTGAATCTCGCGCCGATCGGGCTAAGTTGGCTTATCCCGAACTCTTCTTGCCGGAGTACGAAGACCGTCTGGTCATCCTTGACGAAATTCATCGTATGCCCGAGTTGTTCCAGTCGCTGCGCGGCTTGATCGATGCTGGTAGGAGAGAAGGTCGACGAACTGGACGCTTTTTGATTTTAGGATCGGCGTCGATTGAGTTGCTGCGTCAGTCAGGCGAAAGTCTCGCCGGTCGCATTGAGTACGTAGACATGGGTGTGCTCAACGTTCTTGAAATTGATGACAAAGTAAAAGAACAATCGAAGCTTTGGCTTCGAGGCGGGTTTCCAGATAGTTTTTTAGCCAAGAGCGACGCCGACAGTCTAATGCTACGGAAAAGCTTCATCAGAACATATTTGGAACGCGATGTAGCTCAGTTTGGCCCGCGCATTCCGGCTGAAACGCTCGACAGACTGTGGACCATGCTAGCTCACAACGACGGTTGTCTACTTAATAGCTCCAAATTGGCCACAGGGCTGTCGCTTAGCGCACCTACCGTTACAACTTACATCGATTTATTGTCAGACTTACTTTTGGTGCGGCGCCTACCTCCGCACATGAGCAACATTGGCAAACGTATGGTGAAGTCACCTAAAGTCTATGTTCGGGATAGCGGTATTTTGCATGCTTTGCTCGAAATTGGCAGCTACAACGAGCTACTCGGTCATCCTGTTGTTGGTTCAAGTTGGGAAGGATTTGTTATTGAAAGTCTTTTGGCGGTCGCTCCCGAACGGACGACTGCAAGTTTCTACCGCACCGCTGCTGGTGCTGAAGTCGATCTTGTCCTGGAATTGCCAGGTAGAGCGGAAGTCTGGGCGATAGAAATCAAGCTGGGCGCAGTTGCTCCAAGTAAAGGTTTTCACAGTGCCTGTGAAGACCTAAACCCGCGGCGTGCTTACGTCGTCTACGGCGGGCGAGAGTCTTATCCAGTGGGCACAAATGTTGAGGCTATCAGTTTGCGGGAGTTGGCAACCCTGGTGCATGCTCTATGAAAATGGAAGCGCCAGAGCCGCGGTATCCTGCGTTTTTAATTTTGCCCGGAGGATAGGTTGCGCACAGGGCCTTTCTTTTGAACGAACCATTCGACTAGATTGGCCACGCCGTTATCCAGAGAACGCTGCGGTTTTAGTCCGGTCAAATTTGCGATCTTTCCGCAATCAGAGTGACAATGTCTGACGTCGCCTGGAGTGAATTTGTGATCAATTGTTGGCAGGGCTGGCTCGGTATGCAGAGCCTGAGCCATTTGAGTGGCAACGCTCGTGGCGAAATTTACAAGCGGTGTAGACACTCCCGCGCAGACATTGAATATGTTAATCCCTTGCACGTTCTTATCCATGATCGCCAGGTTGGCAGCAACAACGTCATCCACGAACATGAAGTCCCGACTCTGCTTGCCGTCCTCGTGCAGTACTGGAGCTTCACCAGCAAGAGCAAGTTCAAGAAATCTGGTGAATGGATTGTGCCAAGATTGTCCTGCACCAAGTACGGTGCCGTATCTGAAAACAGATAGATTGATCCCAAGAAGCCGACATGTGCCGATCATCAGCTCTTCTTGCGCCTTCTTCGTGACGGCGTATGTGGACTCGCCCAAGCGCTCCGAATCTTCCGGCGTATCGACTGGCTCGATGTGTCCCCCGCATTGTGGACATGGAGGATTCCAGTCCAAATCAGACAAGGATGTGTCCAACTGGTACCGCAGCGGCGGTCGAACCGGACCGCATTTCGGGCAGTTATACATCCCTTCGCCGTAAATACTTATAGAGGAGCCAAGAATGATGTCTTTGACGTGGTGCTTCTTTGCGCGCAATACATCGACTAAGTTAGCGGTTGCACCAAGATTATTTTCGACGAAATCTTTCGCATTCTCGACGGCTCCTGCCGCTCCAACACTAGCTGCTTTGTAGAAAATGATGTCGGACTGGTTGACCATCTCTTCCAACAACTCTCTATTGTCTAATTCGCCCGCGATAATTTCTATGCGAGATTCGACGGACTTATCGATTGCTTCCGGCACGGAAAAACGCGAATTGCGCGAAAGCACTTTGACGTGAAAGCCCCGCAGTGCCAATTCGCCGCTCAGATGCGAGCCGATAAGCCCGGTTCCACCAGTTATCAAAACGGTTTTGTCCGACACAGCTAAGGTTACCTCTTAATCTCGCCAACGGAATGATATCACTCGTTGAAACGCCACTGTGGTCTTTGTTTCGAGAGGCTTGCAAAACTGACGATTTGACGTCCGAAAATGGCGAGTATTCAATTCCTAACGTGATTCAATTGCATACTACTGAAATTGAATTTGAGGTGAAAAATGTCAAACTCAGCCGCCTTGGAGCTAGCTGTAAATGCAGCCAATACCTGGCTTAAGGAAATCAATGAGAGAAGCATCTCTGCCAGCGATGATCTTGCAACTTTGCGCGCCAAGCTGGTTTCCAAGCTGAATAATGAAGGCATGCCGTCCGAAAATGTCGTTAACGAACTAGTTGAAGCGACAAAGGGCGCACTTCTTGGCAGTGCTGGTGGTCGATTTTTTGCTTGGGTGATCGGTGGAGCATTGCCTTCCGCCCTAGCAGCAGATTGGCTAACGTCAACTTGGGACCAAAATGCGGCTCTCTATGCCTGTAGTCCAGCAGCAAGCGTCGTTGAAGAAATCGCAGGAGAGTGGATTAAAGAACTTTTGCATCTGCCCCTGCAGTCTTCATTCGCATTCACTACTGGTTGCCAACTCGCGCACTTCACTTGTCTTGCAGCTGCTCGAGCTGCGGTCTTACAGAAGGTCGGTTGGAATGTCAACGAAGATGGATTATTTGGTGCGCCTTCACTTCGAGTGCTGACAAGTGAACATAGACACGGCTCAATAGACCGTGCTGTTCGATACTTGGGGTTAGGCAACAAATCCTTGCAGGCGATCGCGACTGATGACGAGGGAAGAATCAATCCTGCCAGTTTAAGGGCAGCGTTGAAGCGCTCAAACGCGCCGACAATCTTGGTTCTAAATGCTGCGGATCTAAATATCGCTGCCTTCGATCCATTCGAAGAGCTTATTCCGCTGGCAAAAGAATCCGGTGCCTGGGTGCATATTGACGGCGCATTCGGATTATTTGCGAGAGCCAGCAAACAAAAATTCCATCTAACTGCGGGTTTGGAACTTGCAGATAGTTGGGCGACCGACGGTCATAAGTGGCTCAACGTGCCGTTCGATTGCGGCATTGCCATTGTAAAAGACCGGCAGGCTCACCGTGAGGCAATGACAATTAGCGCCTCATACATTGCCCCGGAAACGCAGGCTCGCGACCAAATCGATTGGAATCCGGAGTGGTCGCGCAGAGCGCGTGGATTCACAGTCTATGCGGCTCTTCGAGAGTTGGGTAAGGACGGCGTTGCTGACTTGGTTGATCGCACGTCGAGGCATTGCCATGCAATTGTCACTGAAATCGACAAGATTCATGGCGCAAAAATGTTGTTTGAGCCTCAGCTCAATCAAGGACTGGTGCGTTTCTTAGACCTTCGCGAAGGTTCTGCGGAAGAAGACCACGACACTCGAACAGATGCAGTCATCGCGGCGATTAATGCGACGGGCGAAGCATTCTTCTCAGGGACAACATGGAACGGTAAGAATGCGATGCGAGTAAGTGTTGTTAATTGGCGTACAAATGACGAAGATGTTCGCCGCACTATTCAAGCCGTTCGACACGTGGTTAAGGAGCTTCAAAAATCCGATTTGCATTCATTGACAGCCAAAGTGTAATTGCTATCAAAATTGAAAGACGAGCCCATTGTAGGCTCGTCTTCAATGTTTTGATTCCGTTTCAGTTAGCGTGCGGAAAGAACCTTTTGATTCAAGAAATTCTTGTAGTCAAAGTTATCCAAATACTGCCAGGTGTACTGACGGATTTGGTCTTTCTCGTCCTGCGACAGCTCATTGGCTGTAGCGAGGTTGGCTTCGGGATTGGCTTTGCGAATTGTGCCCCAAGGATAAACTTCAGTCAGTTCCTTGCCATTCCAGCTTGGTTTCTTGAGTGATTCTGCTCTTTCCAAGCCGAGCTTTTCGCAAAGATCGCCTAGAGTCTTGAACGAATCAGCCATTACATCTTCAGCGCGAACGATGTGCATGCGATCTGGGAACTGCTCTTTGAAGAGGAGAGCATGATATTGATTGATCGTCCAACCAAGCATGTACTGCTTCAGTGGCAGTGGCACTGGGCGCTTTTTGGTATCAGCATAGGCCGACCACGGATTACGCACGACGTGAAGTACATGAGAGTCTGGAAGATCGGTAAGAATCTTGTCTGCATCAACACCGATAATCGGGCTGTAGCCGACATGGAATTGTTCTCTGCCTGTGCGGTTGTAGTCTTTCCAGGCATCGAATGTGGCTTGGAAGAATGCAGCCATATTGTTGGCCCGTGATCTGCCGGTTTTGGCAACATATTTTACGTAGAAATCACGACGCTCATCGTCATTGAATTCCATCGGCTCATCGCGGAATTTGCTCACGTTTGGAGTGCGTGCTCGCACTTTGCCTTCTTCGTCGATGATCGCTTTATAGTCTTGCTCTGGTGTCGCATCTAGTGCAAATTCAGGCCAGCGATATTTGACTGGGAACATCGATGAAAGATTGTCATTAATCAGTCTGGTGCCTGGTTGTGACTCGAAAGGATACACAAACATCTGAGGATGACCATCGAGAAAACGATGCGTTGTGTTGCCGCCATTCTCATACATGGCGCCAATCATCAGTAACTTAAACTTACCACTCATGAACTATCTCCTTATCTCAATCCCGTTGAACATTAGTTGAAAACGTATAAAAAAGTGTCTTGCAGTCTCGACTTTGCTCGGCCACACCAAACGGAAAACCGCCGGTCTGCGTTCGTGGAAGCCAATCTATGGCGAAGATTTGATTGCCGTATGGCCAGACAATACTTCCCAAAACCTCACCAGATCTTATATCAACGGCGTGCACGGCACATATACTGGCATTAACATCCAGGCCCGGAGCGTATTGCGCGAATTTTGGAATCACTCTGGAAGTACCTACAAACGCCACTTCCCCGCAAAAAGCCAGTCCTCTAGTCCATCCTGGCAATCGCGTAACAGTCTGAAACTTTCCGCCGTCTATTAATCCGAATTCACCATAGCCGCTATTGTCAACCCAAAGTCGAGGACTGCCGGTCGTTTTCTCGATTCTGGCCGAGTGTGGTCGAGTTAAACCGCGAGCGATTGGTTCTCTTGTGGCGCCAGAAAAAATTACTCCTCGTTTATCGACTGGGTAATCTTTGTCACCGGGCCTGAGATTCGACATCTCTTCGGAGGATGCGGAAAAGAAAGATGATTCTAGATTTTCGCCGGCGGCAATCGAATTCAATTGGATGTGGTTCTGTCCGAACGTGGGACCATCAGGCTTTTCAATGCACTTCGGCCACCACACGCGAGTGTATGAAGAGTCGTCATTTAAACGAACTACGGCATTGTGGCCAACTGCGTTTGCGTGAAGATGCCCATCAATAAAGGCTAGATCATGCATGTACAAGCAACCGGGCATAAATCTTGAACGCACTGGCACAAGTGGTTTGTCGGCCGGCAAATCTGATTCAACATCCAAACGGTCGGTGCAACCGGACATTGGCATCAAGTCATAAATTTGATTAGGATTGCGTGTGCTTGCGACATGCACGATTCCTTTTTCACGATTGACTGCAATTCCCGATGGATGGGGCAGCGGCATGTAAGAAAGATGCGGATTGTCGTAGTGGCTCATGCCCAAAAGTAAATGCTCATACTCTCGACCGACCAAGAGCGTGATTTCTAGAGAATTCAGGATCTTCCAAAAATCTCCAGTAACCTGGTGCTTGAGTAAAATTGGGTCGATGTTTGTTGCGTCTTGCCATTGGCTAGTGATCTGCGCACTATCGCGCCAAGCCGCGCTGTGGCGCGACCATAGGTCTTCCATGTCGTCAGCAGACGGACATTCTATAGGCTCGCTTGTTGTCGCATGCTTCGCCAAAGCTCGTACGCTCCCCAGTACATTTTGAATGCTGAATTGTAGTTGGTGGTCGATTTGCCGCTGTGTCGTTTCGTTGATAGAACCGGCACTTCGAGCATTGGGTAATTTTCGCGGCGACAGATCGCATTGAATTCAGCATCGATCAAATCGTCATCCCGAGTCAGTTCGAGCAGCTTGCTGAATTTGCGTGGGAAAATTTTTGGTGTGCCGTTGATGTCCCACGTTGCCAGATCAAAAAATGCCCTGCACTCTAAGTTGTAGAGCAGGGAACCTAGTCGACGTCTCAAGCTTTCGCGGATCTTTCTGTTTGCTTTGATCACCACTTCCGGATAGGCAACCGCATAGAGCAATGACAAGGTAAGAATTTCAGCACTTGTTCTGGCTGAATTGGTATAGCAAAGAACGTCTCCAGTTGCCTCTTTCAGACCAAGCTTGACCGAGAGTCCCCAGCCACCATTTTTGATGTCCAGGGTTTTGACGTTCGGATGCTGCTCAGATAGTGCTTGGCAGATTTCAGGCGACTTATCTCGGCAAGCGTTTGTGACGAGGATTAGCTCGTGCTCGCCCGGAATCTTAGAGAGAACTTCTAAATATGATGAGACGATTTCTTGGATGTGGTCTTCCTGATTGTGGACTGGAAGCACTACGGAAACAGATTTCTCCGTCACACTCCCACCCTGCAAAGCATACTCTTTGCCTTGGCAGCAACTGATTCAGCTGACAATCCGAATTTGTTGTATAGGTAACTCTGACTGCCTGTTTCTCCGTCTGGAGAATCTTCGATTGCGCATCGCGAGATGCGGCAATTGATACCAGATTGAGCCACCACTTCAGATACGAGTGATGCTAAACCACCACAGGCATAGTGAGCTTCGACTGTAATCGCTTGTCTGAACTGTCCGAGTTCGCGCTGCAAGTCTTCAACGGGAGCCGGATTGATGCTGGCGACGACCAGGACCCGCGCCTCGATACCTTCCTTGCTCAAAATTTCGGCAGCTTTCGCCACTTCAAAACTAATGCCACCCATGGAGATGAGCAGAAGGTCTTTGCCTTCGCGAATGACTTGCACTTTGCCTAAATCGAATCGTCCATCCAAGCCAGGCACCACGATCCGATCGTCCTTACCGAGCCTGTAATAGACTGGTCCTGGCAGATCGTAAGTTTTCTCAAGAGCAGTTTTAGTTTGTTGTGCATCCGCAGGCGCAACTACTGTAATGCCGGGTTGGACTCGCATCACGCCAACATCTTCGAGACCATAGTGTGTCGCCCCATTGTGACCGTACTCGACACCACCACCAACACCGGCAATCCGCACGGGCAGCTGATGAAGGATCGGACCGTTACGAATGAATTCGTATGGTCGCAGTGAAGCGAAAGTGACAATGGAATAAACGACAGGAATGAAACCTGCTTCGGCTAGCCCTGTTGCAATGCCGACCATGTTTTGTTCGGCCACACCAACATTGATAAAACGTTCTGGGAATTTTTCCGCAAATGGCTCAAGCGCCATATAGCCAAGATCACCAGTAAGCAAATAAATCCGGGAATCTTTTGCGGCAAGTTCGGTTAGTGTTTTGGCAAATGCGCCTCTCATGATTGCCTCTCTAATTCAGACATTGCCAGTTCGAATTCAGCGTCGTTCAGTGGGCTATAGTGCCACTTGATTTGGTGCTCCATGTAAGAAACACCTTTTCCAAAAGTTGTGTGAGCAATTAGAACATGAGGCTTATCACCAATACAGGAATGGTTTTTGATTACTTCGGCCATGGCATCTTCATCATGCCCGTCGACGTTGTGAACGTCCCAGCCAAAGGTTTTCCAGCGCTCATCCATCGGTGAGAGGTTGAGTACATCTTTCGTATATCCAAATGCTTGCTGACCATTCAAATCGACAATGGCAAACAAATTATTGAGCTTGTGCTGAGCCGCGAACATGATCGCTTCCCAGACGGAGCCCTCATTACATTCAGCATCGCTGAGAAGCACAAACACGCGTCGGTCGGCTTTCTGCCTTTTTGCAGCCAGCGCCGCCCCTACACCGAATGACAAACCTTGTCCTAACGATCCAGTGGCGAAATCAACTCCCGGCAGGGCGTGCTCAGGATGCACGCCGAGGTGACTGCCATCGCCGCAGAAAGTATTGAGCTGTTCATTTGTGATCCATCCGCGCTCTGCAAACGCTGCGTACAGCGCCAAAGCGGCATGACCTTTGGAAAGAACAAAGCGATCGCGCTCAGGATCTCTTGGTGATTTTGCGTTTATCACCTTTCCGTACAGGCAGGCGACTATGTCCGCTACAGAGAGGGCTGAGCCGATATGCCCGACACCAGCACGTTTCGACTGTTCAATGATGGTTTTTCGCAATTTCAATCCGGTCAGATTTGGAATAACCGGAGCGGCGTATTTCGAACTTTTGGTGGGAGTGTTTTTAATCTGCAAGTTATTTATCACGTGTGTCGTTTCCGATTGAACGGCTAACAAGATGGGCTCTGCCCAATTGGACCAGACAAGTCTACCCCACACCTATCTTGCAAAAGAACCACATTGGATAGGTTTAGTTTTGAAGACCATTAAAAGTTCTCAAGCACAGCTGTCGATGATGATATTTGGATCATGTGACCACTCTCGCTATCCTTGAAGAAGCAGATTGGAGCGGGAATCGGGACAATTGTGCCTACATTTGAATTTTGCTAATTTTGATTAATGTCGTCTCGATCCAACACTAGATGTAAACCAGGTGCGAGCGAAATCGACGAACCAGGACTGCTGTTTTGACAAGATGAGCAATAGCTCAGGGCCGGGAGGTTGCGCGTCACCTACTAAGGTCAGTATGATTCTTGGGATCTACCCAGATGCCCCGGGAGCTCATGCGCACCGCACAATCTACCGACCTTCTCGAAAGACCAGAACAGATCGCACCGGATACCACGGGCGATCCTCTCGGCGAGACGCCTGCAGATCTTGAATTAACGTCATTCGATAATCCTAGAGAGTCGGCGTTCGGCTATACATGTCGGTCTTTAGCAGAACTGCGAAACATCAAGTTTGCTTTGGCCAGTTTTGTGATCAACAACCTGCGTCGCAGATACCGACGTTCGGTGTTGGGATTTGCCTGGAGTCTACTCAATCCGCTTCTGACGATGGCGGTAATGACGGCCGTATTTTCGTTGTTGTGGCATTCCAATCCGAAAACCTTTGGGGTCTACGTCTTCACAGGGCTGCTGCCATGGACCTATATAACTGATTCGATCATGAGCGGAAGTCAATCGCTGGTGCAGTCAGAAGCATTCTTGAAGAAGGTCTATATTCCGAAATCGTTTTTCCCCCTCGTTGCTGTTTCCACAGAGACTGCGAACTTTGTCTTTAGTCTTGCAAGTTTGATGGTGCTGGCCTGCATCGTTGGCGTCAAGATGCAGTGGACTGTAGTGCTGGTGCCTGCCGCGGTGGCATTGTTGTTCTTGTTCAATTTTTCAGTCACTCTGATTCTTGCTATTGCTACTGTTTACTTTCGTGATTTGACGCACATCATCAAGGTCGTCTTGAGCACGGTCTTCTATCTTGTGCCGATCATCTACAGCCTGGAAATGGTGCCCGAGAAGTATCGCGTTCTGTTCTTGCTCAATCCGATTTTTTACTTCATTGATTTATTCAGAGCCTTGATATACGTGGGCACCGTGCCCGATTTAGTTCGCTGGGCGATCCCATGTTTGATTACAGCGGTCACTTTGACTGTTGCTTTTTATACTCTGATGAAAACTGACAAAGACCTGATCTACCGTTTATAAAATGCCCCAAAACATCCACATTCAGAATGCCTCTCTCAAGTTTCGAATCTATCGAAACCGGGCGCCAGCACTGAAAGAAGCTGTAATCGGCATGCTCACAGGCAAGCGCGATAAAGACGCGGTCACCGAATTTGATGCTCTTAAAAAGATCAATTTGACGATTCGAGCAGGCGATCGTTTGGGCGTAATCGGGCTGAACGGTGCCGGCAAATCAACGATGCTCAAAATGATCGTCGGCATATATCCACCCCATCAAGGCCGAGTCGTTGTGCAGGGCAAGATTACGCCTCTAATCGAGCTTGGTACGGGGTTTGATTTTGAACTTAGCGGCAGGGAAAATATTTATCTGAACGGCGCGCTGCTTGGTCGTTCCTATCAACAAATGCGCCAATTGGAGAGCAAGATCATTGAATTCTCAGAGTTGGCAGAATTCATCGACTTGCCAATCAAGTATTACTCTTCGGGCATGCATGGTCGACTGGCTTTTTCGATCGGCACAATTGTCGAACCCGAAATCCTTTTAGTGGACGAAATATTTGCCACTGGTGACGCACATTTTGTCGAGAAAGCAACTGATCGAATGCGCCATCTGTTTAATAGCTCGGGCATTACCTTGTTGGTCTCACACAACCTGAATCAAATCGTGGATTTGTGCAACCGGGTGATCGTGCTGCACAAGGGTGAAATCGTCGGTGATGGACCACCGGATGTAATGGTCAATTACTATGTGAATGACGTAGCACATCTTCTCAGACCCGCAGCTGCTGTGACACCACCGGTAGAACCTCAATTGATCCTGAAATAACTGCCAATGCCGCCTAAAACATTCCCGAAAATTGTCGCCATTGTTCCCTCAATGATTGCCTCTTGCCAAATTGGCGTATTGAAACCATTAATGTCGCTAGCGGCAAAAGGTAAGATCCAATTTGATTATTGCTTGGAAGCCAAGGCATCTCTGAATGCCATTAATTCAGCGGATCTCGTCGTCTTCTGTCGCAACACGGAGCCAGCTTATTCACATCTTTTGAATCAGGCGGTGGCAACGCATAAACCGATCATTTTTGATCTTGACGATAATTTTTGGGACGTTCCATTTGAGTCAGATCCGGAACTGGCTCGCTATCACCGACTTCCCCTGCGTATTCAACAACTGGAAAAATACATCACTCACTCGAGTTTGATCAGAGTGTATAGCCCGGTTATGAAAGAGATCGTCGCCAAATTGAATCCCAAAGTGCGACTGCTGAAGGCTGGTTTCGATTTTGGAATGCTGCGCAAACCCTCATTCAAAGGGTCTTCCGACAAGCTCCAAATTGTTTATGCCACGAGCAGAATCGTGGACAATCAATATTTACTTTTTTCCGAATCACTTAAAAAGGTGCTGGACACTTATTCTGACAAAGTTGAATTGACGATCTGGGGCTGCCAATCAAGCGAGCTAGTCGGTTACCGAGGCGTGCGATTCATGCCGCTGATTCCTGATTATGAGCGATTCTTGCGTTCCTTCTCATCTTTTGGATTCGACATCGGTTTGGCACCTTTGGAAGATACGCCTTTCCACAGATCAAAAACCAATACTAAATTCCGAGATTACGGTGCATGTAACATCGCCGGTGTTTATTCCGACACCCCCGTTTATTCCAGTTGCGTCGAAAACAATCGCACGGGAATTTTGGTCAACAACGACTCTGAATCATGGTTCGCGGGGATTTCTAGGTTGATCGATGATCCAGAACTGCGACGTTCGATCCAGAAGAACGCTTACGATCGCGTCAAGCAAGAATACAGTCAAGAAGTCGTTGAAGATGAATGGCTGGCAGAAATTGAAGAATTGCTTTCGAGTAGTACCGTTTATTCGCTAACGGCCACCTCGCCTTTGCGAACTTCCGAAATACTTGTTCGTGCGGATTTTGATGGACTAAAGGGCGTGCGCTTCCCGGCATCGTCACCTGGAGATAAGGAGCCCGTCGGTAAGGTGTATTTGGAAGTGAGAACAGCGACCGGCAATTTGCTGCGTGAAGCTTCAACAACGACGCAGATGAAAGAGGAGCTGGAAGACAAAATTGTTTTCTCGTTCATGCCCATCAGTAACTCGAAGAAAGAAGAGTTTTTGCTCAAATTCACTAGCGTGCCTGAAGAACAATCCAGCTCAGATGAACCATTCTGGCTGCCGAATTCAGGCTATATCCAAATGTTGTACCAGAAGTGACCGTGCTAGAGTAACCATGAATCCAAGCCCTTTATTGTTAACATCGGAATTTATGGTGGCACAACCACCGACTAACGAACACGAGCAAGACTTAGCGCACACACCGCAAGGTGCGGCTTCAGACTCTCTTGAGTCTTTGCGGGATAGAGTTTCAGAGCTTGAACAAGAGCTGGAACTAGTGCGCATGAAAGGCAAGTTGCTTTCGCAGGAAGTAGACCTTTTCAGACAGCGAAGAATTGTTTATTGGTCCGATCGTTTTCGTAATACGTTCGATGCCTGGAACTTGATGAATCCTGGTTTTCAGCAGTTGAAAGATGACGCGGCAATCTTCAACGGAGCATTGAAAGGTTACAGGTTGCAGCCCAGTCTCAGCTTGTTGCGGGTCGCATTTTTGACTTACCGGTTGGATTTAAAGAAGCCCAATCTCAAGTCGATTTTGCTGGCGCCTGTGGTCGACGTACCACTAACGTCAGGCGAAATTTGTATTCGTATTTTCGAAGCTCCGGACAAATTTATCACTTCGGCAATAGCGCATATCGTCCATGTCAAAGATGACAAGCCATTGCAGTTTGATTTTCCTGCCATCGCCAACTCAGACAAGACGCCGCTGCTTATCCGCGTCCACGTTCAGGGTGTCGACGCCCCAGTGCGTATTTTTGAATTGCGTAAATATGGCTTCGGCGGTTTCGGACGCCAGGCTACCAAACCATTTGCTGGATTTATTTTTAGCAACTAATTTTCGTTTGACTAAATCTTTTGCGCTAAAACTTTTGGGCTAAATCTTGCGATGGAATTCTGCGTTGTTTTCGATGCGGGTCTTTATGTAGCGTAGCGGACCCGTAATTCGCCAGGACGTGCTATTTACCAGGGCATCATAAGCACGTGCTTTGGCAGCCAACTGGGCCGCCCTGCGCATCGAATAAAATGCCACTTCTTTAAAGCCGCCAAGATTTTTCACGTTCAGTTCGGAACTGGCTACTAATCGGTCAATAAGTTCTCCTGCACGTTCCAGGAAACCAACAAAAAATTCTTCTTCACTGATGCCGATTCTTTCCAGATATGTGGAATATTCTTTTCCCAGTCGAAAGAAATCAAGCACCCATGTCATGTCTTCCAGTTTCTTAAACGTGGTGCTTTCGGGATGCTGGCGAAAAGTCACTAGTTTTTCCGGTAAATAATAAGCGTCGCTTTTTTGCAGAATTCGAAACCAAAACTCAAGATCGCCCAGCGAATAGTAGCTCTCGCTGAATCCCTTGCCGACTTTTTTGGCATCAAAAAGCACCGTTACCGGTTCACCGATAAGATTGCGGTAACTTTTCAACGACTGCTCAATTACCGCTCTTCCGCTTGTTAAACCAGGAGGCAGAACTGTTTCGACGAGTTCTGAAAAGGAAACAGGCGAATCATTCAGTATCGTCTTTCCGCAGCATACGAGGGCCACGTTGTTGTTCTTGTACGCCGAAACCATCATCTCCACGGCTTTTGGACTGAGCAGGTCATCCTGAGCGAATGGCTTGATCAAATCGCCTTTGCACTGAGTCATGCATTCGTTGTAGTTGGGAAATAGTCCCAATCTGCTTTCGTTGCGCCAGTAAACAATTCTTTTGTCACGCCGCGCGAACTCATGAACAATTTCGGCGGTCAGATCAGTCGAGCAATCATCTGAAACCAGTAGTTCAAAATCTTCGTAAGTCTGATCTAGAGCGCTTTGGATCGCCTCGGCAATATATCGTTCACCGTTGTAAGTGGGCATGCAAATTGAAACTAACATCAAGCGCCTCGGTGAAATCTAAATAAGGGACTGTGAGCGCGATCCCCTGTGGTATTATCGCAGACGCTTACTCCCCAGTCTGGAGCTGACATGACGCGAGTTTTAATCACTGGCATTACTGGCATGGTCGGTTCACATCTTGCCGAATTCCTGTTGAAGGATCAAAAAGGTGTTGAAATATTTGGTGTCAAACGTTGGCGCAGTTCGCTCGCTAACATCATACAGATCAAAGATCAAATCAATTTGATTGACTGCGATTTGACTGACGCATCCGGTTGTCTAGGACTGATCGAAACGGTAAAGCCTGACTACGTCTTCCATTTGGCCGCTCAAAGTTATGTGCCTGATTCCTGGAAGAATCCTAACACCACGTTAATTGGCAACCTGCAAATGCAGTTGAATTTGTTCGAAGCAATTCGTCACGCTAAAATAGATCCCAAAATCCAAGTCGCGCTCAGTTCCGAAGAATACGGAAGAGTCTATCCCGACGAGCTGCCTATCAATGAAGACAATCATCTTCGTCCATTAAGCCCTTACGCAGTCAGCAAGGTCGCTCAGGACATGCTGGCGTATCAGTATCATGAAAGCTATGGCATGAAAATCGTGCGCACAAGGGCGTTCAACCATGAAGGTCCAAGACGCGGCGAGGTCTTCGTGACGAGTAACTTCGCCAAGCAAATTGCCGAAATTGAACTTGGTCTCAAGCTGCCTGTAATTCATGTCGGCAATCTCAACGCCCAACGTGATTGGATGGATGTTCGAGACGTGGTT
Organism: Candidatus Melainabacteria bacterium; assembly: GCA_003151275.1. Next base: position 3,384 of record PLXC01000054.1, on the reverse strand, counting down.
CGTGCCTATTGGATGGCAATCAACCAGTGCAAACCCGGTGAGATTTATGTGATTGCTAGTGGCAAGTCGCGCACCATTAGAGAGATGCTTGACTACCTGCTCTCACAAACCAAAACAAAAATTGAAGTAAAAGTCGATCCAGCTCGCCTAAGACCAAGTGATGTCGAAATATTGCGCGGCGACCCTACTAAGTTCAAACAGACAACTGGTTGGACGGAAGAGTATTCTTTCGAGCAAATGATGGGCGATCTGCTTGATTACTGGCGCGATCGACTGAAGAGCAAAGAACCTGATCATGTGAGCATTTAACGATTAAATTGTTTACGGATTAGATTGACAAGAATGCTTTGAAAGTAAGCCTGGTTCATAAAAACAGGCTTGTCAAGCCTGTTTTCATAGTTTAAAGCATTGAAATTTCAAGCGCTGTCGACTCTGTCATACTCCGAATTTCTTAGATCCCCAAGTGATCTTTTGAAAGTGGAAGTATGGAGGGAATTCAATTGAACCGTGCAGTAATTCTGGCAGGCGGAAAGGGTGAGCGCTTGCGCCCCTATACCGAAGATCGTCCGAAGTGCATGATACCGGTGCTTGGCAACCCTTTACTCAGCTTTCAATTACGTCTTCTTAGTTCCTACGGTTTCAACAGAATTACCATTTGCTGTGGGTATCTCAACGAAGTCTTACAAGAGCACTTTGGCGATGGCACCAAATACGGCGTCAAGATTGATTACTTAGTCGAAGAAACTCCTCTGGGCAGAGGCGGTGCACTGCGTCGTGCCCTGGAAAACATGCCTCCTTCGAATGAACCTATCCTGGCAATGAACGGCGATTTGTTGACGAACTTGAATCTCTCTGATCTGATTGCCTTCCACAAACAACATCATCCTGCTGCCACGATTGTGTCAGTGCCACTACGTAGTCCTTATGGAATCCTAGAAGTGTCTGGTGATTCACAAGTAACCGGGTTCACCGAGAAACCGGAGCTGCCGTTTTGGATCAACGCTGGCATCTATTTACTCGATCCGAAGATCGTCACCGAACTGCCCACGCTTGGCGATCACGAAGAGATGACATTCCCCCAATTGGCCAAGAAAGGCGAGTTGAGAGTGTTCAAGACCAGAGCGTTCTGGAGAACGATTGACACTGTTAAGGACTTGACCGAAACCCGAAACGAGTTCGAACAATTGCTCTTCGGTGCGTTCTTACAATCGGTGCCAGTCGTCTAGAGAAGATGAGCAAATACGAACGAGTCGTAGTAACTGGTGGTGCCGGCTTTCTTGGCCAGAACGTCGTCAACGAACTCAAACAGCGCGGTTACAACAATATCGTTGTGCCGCGCAGTCGTGAATATGACCTAACCGAACAGCAACAAGTTCGTAAGTTGATTAGCGACGCTCGTCCACAATTGGTTATTCATCTAGCTGCTGTCGTGGGCGGGATTGGTGCAAACCGAGAAAATCCGGGCAAATACTTTTACGATAATTTGATGATGGGCGTCATGTTGATTGAAGAATCACGGCGGGCCGGAGTCGACAAGATTGTCTCGGTGGGCACGATTTGCTCATATCCAAAGTTCACGCCGGTTCCTTTTAAAGAAGAGGATTTGTGGTCTGGATATCCGGAAGAAACTAATGCGCCATATGGATTGGCGAAAAAAATGTTGCTTGTGCAGTCACAAGCTTATCGTGACCAGTACTCGTTTAACGGTATCTATCTGATGCCGGTCAATCTTTATGGACCAGGCGACAATTTCGATCATGCAAGTTCGCATGTGATTCCCGCTTTGATCCGAAAATGTTTGGAAGCCAAAGCTGCAAACGCTCGCACCGTAGAGCTTTGGGGCGACGGCTCGCCAACTCGTGAGTTCCTTTACGTCACGGACGCTGCTAGAGCAATTGTCACCGCGGCTGAGAACTATGATGGCAGCGATCCGGTAAATCTAGGCTCTGGTTGGGAAGTAACGATCAAAGAACTGGCTGAGCAAATCGCTAAAATCGTCGGGTTTGATGGACAGATTGTTTGGGACGCTACTAAGCCAAATGGGCAACCTCGTCGGCGTCTCGACACCAGCAGAGCAGAAAAGCTGTTCGGCTTCAAGGCAAAAATGTCACTGTCTGAAGGACTGCAAGAAACTATATCTTGGTATCAAGCACAGTCACCACAACTGGTGTCAACCAGCAAATAGAGATGCGCACTCTTTTTTACAAATTGTATTTCCTGCTTACCGGGCCGATGTATCGAAGACTGCACCGGGAATTGAGTATGCAACTACAGGAAGTGGTTCGAGCCAATATCGAGCATCACGAAGCTACTTCGAAAAAAATTCTCGATGAACTTTTGCGCCTGAGCTATGTTGTAGAGGGTGGAGATAACGGTGCAGCCGGACCTTCGGTCACATTACGCCTTTCAGACAGCCAGGTAGCCGATGTGATCAAGGATATTGATAGCAGTCTCGGTGCCCTTGAAGTGTGTCACAAACACGAGCTTCCGCTTACTACTGTCTTCCAGCTACGATCTAAATTCGGTGGCATGAACCTCAGTGCTATTCAACGAACCAAGCAGCTGGAAAGTGAGAAGGAAGAACTTTCACGGCAAATGGAAATCTTGCGGCTCGAGAATCAGCGTTTATCCGCAGTTAAACAACATTCCTCGCTATGACCAGCAGCGCCACAGTCTCTGAAGTGCCGGCGTGTCAGTTTAGTTCACCTACCCCAAAAGTGACGATCGTGACGCCCTCGTACAATCAGGGCAGCTTTATCGAACGAACGATTCTAAGCGTGCTGAAACAGGACTATCCCAACCTTCAATACATAGTTTTGGATTCTCTTTCGAAAGATAATACGCACAAAATATTGGACCGCTATCGCTCACAAATCGATCTTGTTATTGAAGCGAAAGATAAGGGACAGGCAGATGCTATTAACAAAGGATTTGCCGCAGGCAATGGCGAAATTCTCGCCTATCTGAATTCGGATGATTGTTACGCAGCACCGGATACGGTATCAAAGGCTGTCGCCCATTTTGTGAAAAATCCCAATCTGGATGTACTTTATGGCAAGCGCTATTACATCGATGTAAATGGATATTATTACTTGTCTTATCCGTATCGCGAATTTAACAAAAACCAATTGGAGCAGGCCTGTTACATTCCACAAGAATGCTGCTTCTGGACCAAAGCCATCTATGAAAAGTCAGGAGCAAAGGTCAACGAGGAATACCAGTTCGCGATGGATTACGAGTTGTGGCTCAGATTTCTCAGGAACGGCGCTCGCTTTGAATCCGTTGACACTGTATATGGCTATTTCAGATGGTATACAGGGCAAAAAAGTACCGAAGAATGGCTGTCGACAGGATTGCCGGAAATTGCAAAGTTGCAGCAGGAAT
>PLXC01000104.1 GCA_003151275.1 Candidatus Melainabacteria bacterium | reverse complement strand
GCCAATTATCTTTGATGCGGGATTGCTTGCAAGCTCTAAGCGCCAGGCTGTAGATTTCTTCCGCGCGCGTCTTGCTTTTGTTGAGCAGCAGCAGCTCCGCTAGGTTGGCGAGAGTCTTCGGCTCAGGCTTTTGGTAGACGTTCTTAATTTGATCATAAGCCGCGTTCAACATTTTGATTGATAAATCAGGGTCGCTCGATGATGTTGCAGCGCGAGCAATCTGCAGATAGATTTCTATGGTTTGGTCCGTCAGTCTGTCTATTTGCATGCTCTTGCTCCATCTACAATTACAAAATAATCGGCGTTAACTGGTTAAGCAATGTGCTATTACACAGTGCTTTGATAGCTTCGCCACTAAGGGATGCAAACGACAGAATGAGGTAATTACGCCACTCTCACTAACTGCGCAAGTGGCGAAAAAAATGTTAGTTGAGTAATCTTACGATGATTTCTCATTTTGACCAAATCGGCGAAAATGTCCAAACCCTTACGGAGTCTGGTGTTGCTTTGCAAATTCCGATAGCGACAGTATTTGCGCGAGCAGACTGTTTTGAGTACGGTGCAGGCATAATTGCTCAAAATTTTTCTGTGGTCAGTTTAAACACCTAAAGGCAATCAATCCTTAATCGAATCACTTCTTGCTGCCAATTTTGGCAGCCGGTAGGTACATGCCGTCAGGATGCCGGCGCTGCCTGTTAGCGGTGTTATACGCGGTGTCAGCGATCTCAGTGAATTAAGCAGCAAGCAGTACAAAAGCGCCAGAAATGGCGCTGCTTTTGCATGGAGATAAATCAATGAATAAAGTTTTGCAATCTTCAGTTGAATACTTCGGTATCTTGTTGGATGGAGGAACGCGATCTGTGATCACCTCGAAACTCAGTGCTTGCAACCAATACGTGGTTCTGATTGACGAAAATCGCGCCGTCATTGTTTGCCACCTCAGCACGGGCCGTTCATGGATAGTTCAAGTCGGCGTTCGTGCTTGTGCCATTGCTCTCAACTCTAACTCGGAGTTCTCCGTAGCTTGCGAAGACGGAACAGTTCAGCGCTTTGACATAACGTTGCCGACGATTTGTCTGGGGCAATTTGATGTGGGCGCTGTCAGCAGCATGTCTTATGATCAGGCAGGCACCATGTTGACCGTGGCTTGTTTGGACGGACGAGTGCACATGTTCGACTTGGCGCAACGACCGGTTGCCGGCAAAATTGCCACTATACGAGTGACGGACAGCGCCATTCGCCAGATCAGCGCTCGAAAGAACACGGTGATCGGTGTCGATAAACGAGGCCGCCTATTTTGCCTGCGTAATCCTGAATGTGAACCGCAGGTGATCTGGAATGGTGCGGATCATCTGGATTGGGACTGTTATGCGCTGGCGACGCATCCGTTTTTAACCAGCGTGATCGTCGGTGGATTCGGTCCGTACATGCGTCTTTATAGCTCTCCAGGGGCGGCCCCTTCGATTCTTGTTTCTTCGTTTCCCTACATCCGAGAGTTGGTTTTTCTGGTCGATGCAAACCAGCTCGCTGTGGTTGGAAACCGCGCTGTGGAAGTATGGGATTTGGAAACCCACAGTGTTGATTTTGTTTGGCATTGTCCTCAAGGAAAAGTGCAATGCGTTCGACAGGATTTGACCACATTGAAGGTAATTTGGGGCTAATGCTATGTTGGCCAATTCGTCCATTCTGGCTTTCGAGGAGCTGCTTCTTTTGCAATGTGTCGGTGACATTAGAGCGCACGGCTCGTGAGCAAATAACTGCACACTTTGCAACCTTTGCTAGCTGCGCGAGCAGCCTTACGCAATAACTTCCGCTCATGTACATACGTGTAATACCGGCCGGTAGGCACAGTGAGCGCTAGTCGCCTGTACTGGCCCACTGCTTAGGAATAGTAAGAGAAAGCTCAGATCAGATCTCTATGAAAAGAGATGTGTTCGCGCGACTTACTTATCAAGAAGACAATTGCGTAGGGTGTAGCATCACCTTTTATGCAACTTCAGTAAACCCAATCAAGTAACACCCTCCTCGTCAGCACTCCTTCAGCAGATTTTTTCGACTCCAGCAATGGTGCCGGTTAAGTCTGCTTGTGTTGATTTGGATGATTCGGTTGCAGAAGGTGTTCGCTCTTTCAGGTGCAGGTCTTTACCTGTGCCAGTTTCTCAACCCTCCAGTACCACTACCAGTAGTGCTTGCATCAACCGGAACATGTGTTCCCGAATGAAAGACAAACCCTATGACCAACACAAAGTCCCTGCCTGCTCGCAATGAAGTTCCCTCGCCTCTGACCTGGGATCTCTCCACTGTTTATTCGACCGAAGCCGATTGGGAAGCCGATCTTGCTCGTGCCGCCACCTACCCCGACAAGCTCGCTGCCTACAAAGGGCGCATTCGCCGTTCCGGAAAGACTCTGCTCGAGTTCTTCCGCCTCTCCGAGGAATGCTCCCAGCTCGTCGGCAAGCTCTACCTCTACGCGCACCTTCGTGCCGACGAGGACACCACCGACAGCAAATACCAGGCGATGAGCACCCGTTGCTCCAAGCTCGGCAGCAAGATCGGCGACGCCACCTCCTGGTCCACCCCTGAGCTCCTCTCGATCAAGCCCGAGCGCCTCGCTCGCTTCATCGCTACCACTCCCGGACTCGAGCTCTACAAGCACGACTTCGAGGAGCTCGACCGCGAGCGTGCTCATGTTCGTTCGGCGGAAGTCGAGCAACTGCTCTCGCTCACCGGCGAAATCAGCGGCGGCGCTTCTTCCGTCTTCGGCGCCCTCAACAACGCTGACCTCAAGTTGCCCAAGATCATCGGTGAAGACGGCGAGCTGGTTCAGCTCACCAAGGGCAATTTCGGCACCTTCCTCGACAGCAAGAACCGTGAGGTTCGCAAGGCTGCCTACGAAGGCATGATGAACACCTTCAAGGACCTGCGCAACACGCTCGCAGCCACCTACTCGGCGCAGGTGAACATGGACATCTTCCGCACCCGCTCGCGCAATTACCCGAGCTGCCTGGAGAAAGCCCTCTCCGGCATCAACGTGCCGACGAGTGTCTACGACACGCTGATCAGCACCGTGCACGACAACCTGCCGCTCCTCAACCGCTACCTGGAGCTGCGCAAGCGCATCCTCGGTGTCGACACGCTCGAGTGGTACGACCTCTACGTGCCGCTCGTGGACGGCGTCGACGACAACATCACCTTCGAGGACGCGCAGGAGACGGTGCTCGCCGCTCTCGCGCCTCTCGGCGAGGCCTATGTCGCCAAGTTGCGGGAGGGCTTCTCCTCGCGCTGGGTCGACGTCGTCGAAAACAAGGGCAAGCGCTCAGGCGCCTACAGCTCCGGCACCTGGGGCACGAATCCGTTCATCCTGCTCAACTGGCAGGGCAAGATCGATTCGATGTTCACGCTCGCCCACGAGGCGGGTCACAGCATGCACTCGTTCTACTCGAAGAGCACGCAGCCTTACACTTACAGCGGTTACACGTTGTTCGTGGCTGAGGTGGCTTCGACGACCAATGAGGCGTTGCTGGCGCACTATCTGCTCGAGCGCACTTCCGACCCGCTGATGCGGCTCTACATCATCAACCAGCAGCTCGAGGGCATCCGTGGCACGCTCGTGCGCCAGACGATGTTCGCCGAGTTCGAGCGCGACGCTCACGCTCTGGCCGAAGCCGGCACGCCCCTCACGCCGGATGTGCTCGGCGAGATCCACAAGGGTCTGAACGAGAAGTACTACGGCGCCGTGGTGCGGATCGACGACTTGCTCGCCAACGAGTGGTCGCGCATCCCGCACTTCTACCGCAGCTTCTACGTCTACCAGTACGCCACTGGCATCTCGTCTGCCACTGCTCTGGCGCGCGGCATCCTCACCGAGGGCGCTCCGGCCGTGGAACGTTACCTGACGTTCCTGAAGAGCGGCTCGTCTGACTACAGCATCAACCTCCTGCGTGCCGCGGGTGTGGATCTCTCCACGCCGGCGCCCATTCAGGCGGCGTTCGACACGTTCGCCGAATACCTCACCCTGTTCGAAAAGGAGTTCGCGCAACTTTAGGCAGCGTTTACCTGGAGGGAGGAAGCACGTCTTCCTCTCTTTCGGTTTTGTTGCCTCAGGTTGAAGAACCGCAGCGGTAAACAAGGACAACGCAATGAGTGAACACACATCCAATACACCCCCAGCTCGTGCGGATATTCCGATCGAGCTAACCTGGGACCTCTCCACTATTTTCGCGAGTCTGGCTGACTGGGAGTCGGCGTTTGCTCGCGCCACCACATACCCGGAGCGGCTGGCTACGTACAAAGGTCGCGTCCGTCGCTCCGGTCGCATCTTGCTCGAGTACCTGCGCCTGTCTGAGGAGGCTTACCAGCTTCTCAGCAAGCTCTATTACTACGCCAGCATGCGCAGCGACGAAGACACCGCCGTCAGTGCCAACAAAGCGCTGCAGGAGCGTTGTCTGAAGCTGTGGAGCGACACCGCCGCCGCGGCCTCGTTCTACACGCCGGAAGTGCTCAGCATCAAGCCGGAACGGTTGGCGAAATTCATCGCCGGCACGCCTGGTCTCAAGATGTACCAGCACGACTTCGACGAGATCAACCGTTCTCGCCCGCACGTGCGCTCGGCGGAAATTCAGCAGCTGCTGGCCACCGCCGCGATGGTCAACCAGGGCCCGCAGAACATCTACGGTTCGTTGACCAACGCCGACCTCCAGCTGCCCATGGTCACCGACGAAAACGGTGAGCAGGTGCGGCTGACCGAGGACAATTACGACCTATTCTTGATCAGCAAGAACCGCGACGTTCGGAAGGCTGCGTTTGAAGCCATTTTCGGAACGTACCGGGGGCTGCGCAACAGCATCTCGGCGATGTACTCCGCTCAGGTCAATGTCGACATCTTCGGGGCGCGTGCCGCGAAGCATGAGGGCTGTCTGGCCCAGGCGCTGCACAGCATCAACGTGCCTAGCAGTGTCTACGACTCATTGGTCGAAACGGTGCATGCCAACCTGCCGTTGCTTCATCGTTACCTGGAGCTGCGTAAGCGCATCCTCGGCGTCGACGAGCTGCACATGTACGACCTGTACGTGCCGTTGCTCGGTGACGTCGACGACAAGATCGCCTATGCAGACGCGCAGGAAACTGTGCTGGCCGCCCTGGCACCACTCGGCGACGAGTATGTGAACGCACTGCATGCCGGATTCAAGGCGCGTTGGGTGGACGTCATGCCGAACAAGGGCAAGGCGTCTGGCGCCTATAGCGGAGGATGCTACGGCACCAATCCGTTCATCCTGCTCAACTGGCAGGGCAACATCGACGCCATGTTCACCCTTGCACACGAGGCTGGGCACTCGATGCACTCGTTCTTCTCGAGGAGCCACCAGCCGTTTACCTACAGCAACTACACGATGTTCGTGGCCGAGGTCGCATCGACGACGAACGAGGCTTTGCTGGCGCATTACCTGCTCAGCAAGACCACCGACCCGAAGATGCGGTTGTACATCATCAACTCGCAGTTGGAGGGCATTCGCACTACCCTGGTTCGGCAGACGCTGTTCGCTGAGTTCGAACGCGAGGCTCACGCTCGCGCCGAAGCCGGTGAACCGCTGACTCCGGACCTCCTCTGCTCGATCCACAAGACTCTGAACGAGAAGTACTACGGTGCTTCGGTCAAGGTTGACGACCTGATCGACATCGAGTGGGCGCGGATTCCGCACTTCTACAACTCGTTCTACGTCTACCAATACGCCACCGGTATTTCGACCGCGACGGCTCTGGCTCGCCAGATCCTGACGGAAGGGGCACCGGCGGTGGAGCGTTATCTGACCTTCCTGAAGGGTGGGTCTTCGGACTTCAGCATCAATCTCCTGCGCAACGCAGGTGTGGATCTCTCCACACCCGCGCCAATACAGGCGGCGTTCGATGCTTTCGCCGAATACCTTGCTCTGTTCGAGAAGGAACACGCGCAGCTGAAGTAGATTTCGACGACGTAATCGACGCGTTCGTTGGATCTGCTACGGAGGGGAGGAAACGCGCGTTTCCTCCCTTTCGGGCTTGCGCGTAAACGTTTGTACGGAATCTACCGTGCAGATGTTGGCGACCAGTAACACTGGTGCTTTTAGTCGAATTTGCTTCACGTGCCTCTCGCAGTTCGAGAGGTGTTTCGACTCAAAAGAGGAGCCCATCTATGAACGTAAATTGCACGCACTGCCATCGGGACTTTGTTCCCCATGCGCAAGGTTCTGCTTGTCCGCACTGCGGGCTCGGTGGAGAAATGTCTTCGCTGATCCCCGTTGTGCGCGTCAAGTGCCGCCACTGCAGCAAGGTCTCCAAGCGGGTCTCGGCCAACTGGCCCTGCCCTCACTGCAATATGAGTGAGACCGCGCATTACGGCATCGCCGGACCGAAGGTTTGCTGCACGACTTGCGACAAGGAGTATGCGCCCCTTTCGGCGGATGCTGCTTGCCCGTACTGCCGGCAGTAGATTGAGAAGAAAAAGAAGGAGCTGAGTCGGCGCTGCTGACTTTTCTTGAATAACTCTGGCTCGGGTGGGAAGGTCGCATTTTGGCGACTTTCTTGCCCGGGTCAGGTTATTTTTTTGCACCGCTCTACTTGTCTATGTGGTAGCTGCCTCGGTCCCATGTGTGGGGAAACCGAACTAATTGCTGCCGCTATGCAAGCCGCGCCACGGTAGCGAAAACATTTATTTTGTAAGACCGCTTCGCAAGCGCGCCAAACCTCGTTCGTTGCAATGTTCTGGAAGATGCAACAGGCTTGCCTTTGGGGCTTCGGATGTTGTAAAGATGAGTTATCTACACCCTACATCAATTCCATTCGGAGCCACCCACAGACAATATCTGCGAGTAAACTCACACGCCGCCAACAGCCATTTCATGACCGTTTCGAGACGTTTGGGCAGTGCCGAATTTTGGTTTAGAGCGTAGATTTTTTTATCCGATCCGTTCCTACGTCCGCATCCTGAGAGGGGTGATTCGACGCATACGGGGTGACGAAGGAAAGGAGATCATCATGATCCTTTACGTCACCGCCGCCCTTGGTTTGACCAACATTTCCAAGGACTCCGTTACAGGTGCAATCGTTTTCCGTCCAGCGTTCGCACAGGCTGAGGCCTATACGGGCGACCTCCAAATCATTGCCGACCAAGGCTCTTACGTTGATGTCGATGGAGACATCGAAGTAATCGCAGAAAACGGTTCCCGCCTTTGCGGATACCGTGGATCGCGAATTCTGGCGCGCCTTGGTGCGTCAGTTACTGCCGAGGAGGGTTCATACGTTTTTGCCGAATACGGCTCGTTTGTCACCGCCTACGATGGCTCTCGAGTCGACGCCATGTACGGTTCACAGATCAAGGCTCGCTTTGGTTGCTACGTTGTCGCCCAAGAGGGTGCTCTCGTCGACCAATTCTGTGGGTCCACTGTCGTGGATTGTGATGGCGGAAACATCTCTTTGATCGGCACTTCGGTTTCGACCACATTGATGGGCCGTTAGGCGTTGTGTTACGTGTGAGCAAATGAGTCCGCCGGCTCAAGCAGTCTGCGGACTCATTTGCTTACTTTCGACAGTAAAGGAGGATTTATGTTCACACTGCTCATCGATGATTTGAAAACCGCTGACGACATCAGAGACAACTTCGGCTACGAGTTTGACGGAGTGGTGCGCAACTTCGCCTCCGCTCTTGATGCTCTTGCCGAGCGCCACTGGGACGTCGTTCTGCTCGATCATGACCTGGCTGACTTCAGCGGACCGGAAGGTGCTGAGCGCAAGGGTGTTGACGTTGTTCGTTGGCTTGCGCGTCCGGAGAACCGGCAGCACATCCCAGGGCGCATCGTTTGCATCTCACGCAATCCTGTCGGAATTGGCAACATCAACGACGACATTGCCATGCTCTACGGCGACCCGGATCAGCTGCTCATGCTCGATGCCGAGTACATGCGGAAGTACTATGAGGAGCGTTACGGCGCTAACTCCTAGTGCGAAAGAGAGGCGCAGCTTTTGCTGTGTCTTTCTTTTGATTTTTCATACTATCTGATGTAGCACAAAAAAAGGGGGGGGGCTGAACACTCCGCTGAGCCACTAATCAGCTTTTTCAGTCGATTGCTCGTCCATAATGAGCGGCGCATTTGTGCCCGCCGTTCATTACCCACATTTGAGTGCCGAAATCGTAATGCCACCACTCGTGGTGATAGTTGGCGAAGCTAGCGGAAATCATGGCGTGATATAAGAGGCGCCTGTTTCTGCGCGCTTCCAGCGCTGACTGTGAGGTGAGAGAGTCGTTTTCGAAATATGTGGTTGAGGAAATGGAATCGGCATCGTCGAAAATGCTACCCATGAAGACTTCTTGTTTGTCTTCCCAAGACCGCAATGTTAGGTCTATGGCTCCGCCTGTATTGTGTACAGGCCAGGTGCGGAAATCGTCGTCTCGATAGCCTCTGGGATCAGAGCAGAATTGACCGGCAAACTTGGTTAACTCTTCATCGCTGGCTTTCGGATTTGTGCCGAGAGCAGTCTGAATAAAATGATCCCAGAGCTCTTGTTGCAATTGAATCGGTCGATAACCGTCCAAAGCTACTAGTTCAACATCGTAGTCGAAGAGGAGCTTGTTCACTTCGACCAACTTTTCGGCGACCGATTCACGGACGCAAACCGTCTTCAATGAAGTTTGGAATGAGCGGTAATAAGGGGCTTCTGGACGCGCATAGATGGACTTAGTAGCGATGCCGTAAGCGGTCAAGTCCACCAATGGTTGCCTATTAAGAGTGCCGGTAATATCGATCTCTATCTGATGATAATCCAGCGCAGTTTTACCATCAGTGTTGTCAGGAATTTTTACTGTGCGTAAGTCGTTCAAGTATTTTTCACGGTGAGGAAATAGCTATATGGAGGAAAGATGTTTAACGGGTCTGACTAATAGACAGTTTCAACTCTCCGGCTGCCCAGATATTGAACGGTGCTAGAAGACGCCTCAGTCTGCGTACTCTCCGAAGATGCAGGGGCCGTTCGCACCTCATCATTCTGGACAATTATCTCTGGTCTTGGTGCACGATGTGGGGCAGCACTGGCTGGTTGTTCAAAGACTGAACGAATCAGCGGTGGAGCTACTCGTGTGGGCTCCGCATACTGTTGGGAGTTTTGACTTTGAGCCCCCTGGGACGGTGCAGGAGCACCCTGGGCAACAGCTACAGGAGCCTGCTGAGCCGTAGTTTGAGCTTGCTGAGATCTGAAATACTGTGTTGTACCGGAATTAGAAGACACCTGCGAACCCGGTGCAGTGCCGGTTGCCCAGCGCTCAGCGGCTTCGCCAGCCAGCACCACAAAGGCTTTGCCGATCCCCTTTTCTTTGGCAGTAACGGCATTTGAAAGCAACGTTGGGACATTGTTTGCGATCTGGTTTGGAGTAACCGTTGATGGATCAACTTGAGGTACTTTCTGAAGATTTGAGACATCAGTCGTCGTTACGTCCGTAGTCAATAAAGTTTCGTCGTTAAGGGCCGGCAGGGCAGTGGCTATCCTAACTTCAGGTTTCGCGAAGGCAAGAGTCTTTGTAGGTTTGTGGATGGTGTAATATGCGGACATATATTCGCGCCAGATGTGAGCCATTACTGTTCCACCTGTAACATTGTTGCCCTTGATCGCCTGGTTCTTATCGCTCCCACCCCAGACCGTTGTTACGGTGTCTGGTGTGAATCCGCAGAACCAGATGTCTCTTGCACCATCCGCGGTTCCAGTTTTTCCGGCCACTGGAATGCCTGGCAAACGAGCTTGTGTGCCAGTGCCGCGATTGACCACGTCTTGCATGACGTCAACTAAACTAGCTACGCTTGCGGCCGGCAAATTACCGCTCGGGGTGGCGTGGAATTTTCGATTTTGCTTTCCATCCTCAGTTACTATTTTCCGAATCATTTGTGGTGGCATATACACACCATTGCGGGCTAAAGTGGCATACGCAGTGGCCATTTCTAATGGGGAAACTGCGCAAGTGCCTAGCGCTAGTGATGGATAAGGATCCATTTTTGCGTGTAATCCAGCCGCTCTAGCTGTATCGATGATTGGCTGTATGCCAGTTTCCATGGCCACTCGAATGGCGCATATATTTCGAGAATTTACCAGAGCATCGCGAACTGTTACCCAGCCTTTGAACTGATTGTCGAAATTCTTTGGCGTCCACGCTGGTCCATGACCGTCTTTCAGAGAAAATGGCGCGTCATTGATTAACGTGTCTGGTTCGATGATCCCTTTGATCAGCCCAGTCAGATAGACAAATGGTTTAAATGAAGAGCCAGCCGTGTGCGGGAATAGGGCTCGGTTCCATTGATTGTCTTTGTAGCCGCCGACACCGCCGACCATGGCCAGAACTGCTCCGTCGCTCACGTTCATGGAGACAAGAGCTCCTTGATTGACACCCCGGGGTGCGTTCTTGATGCCTTGATTGAGTTTTTCCGTTGCAGCTTTTTGAGCAGCCGGATCCAAGTTGGTGTAAACCTTCAGGTTCTGCGACCACATATCTGAGCCCATCTCGCGTTTTACTTGTTCTAGCGCATAGGTTATGTAATATGGATATTTGACTGGATTGGCACCTTGTTTGAAGGCCAATTTTTCGGACTGCAGGGAAGCCGATTGAGCAGCCGTAATATAGCCATATTCAGCCATCTTGTTGAGTACTTCGTGTTGGCGTTTGATGGCCAAGTCACGATGGGCAGGGTCGCCGAAGACTGAAGGTGATTTGATCAAACCGGCCAGGAACGCGGATTCGTATACTGAGAGCTGTGATGCGTGCTTGTTGAAATAAGTGTTAGCCGCTCGCTCGACACCATATACACCACCACCGAAGTAGATCTCATTTAGGTATGTCTCCATGATCTTGGCTTTGGAGAATCGATTCTCAGCGTCCCATGATAGGTAGACTTCTTTGATCTTTCTCGTATAAGAGCGATCATTTTTATCAAGATATAGATTGCGCACAAGTTGTTGGGTAATCGTTGAACCGCCTTCGACGATCCGGCCGGCTTCTCGATTCTTTTTAAAGGCGCGAGCTACGCCGAGAAAATCGATACCATGATGTTCGTAAAAGTGATGATCTTCCGCGGAAACTAGCGCATCGCGCATATTTTTTGAAATCTTGGAGAACGGCACTGGTTGGCGATCTCTATCGGCGTGTATTGTGCACAAGTACTTGTTGTTACGGTCGTAGAATTGAACACCTGTGCTTGTGTCTTTCAGTGTTGGTAAGTCGGCAGTACCAATCTTTAGTTGATCCTTGAGCTGAACAAGACCAATGGCGCCCGCAATTGCGACAAAGGCAACCACAATTCCCAGCCAAAATATTACTTTGAGCCAAATGTGTCTTGTCTTTCTTGGCAGTTCCAAGTCTTGGACCATTTCATTTGGTGCTGTATCTGCAGTAGATGTAGTCATTGCCAATTACCTGATTAGATGGGCGCGCTAAGAAAGCCGGATTGCAAGATGCAACTCGATCAAGTTCAATTTTTTTGCGTCAACGCGCTTAGCGACGGCATCTACTTGGGCGAAGTTCCAAAGTCCTGTAACTGACTGCCCGTAAGCTTTTGCGACGCTCATCACTCACTTGAGTGATCACTCTGTTATCCCGAGATCAACAACTGGTGCTTGGTTTCATTCGTCACATAAGTACACTAATTGTTCGTTTGTAAAGCTGCTTGTTGAGCGGATTTAGCTTTGTAAACTCTGATCAGCATGCTGACATCAAGAACAGTTTTGTTGTAATTCGCAACATAGTCGAAACGCGACCGTCATTTTTGATCTAGCTTGGAGGCTTCACATGATCAGCAATAGAGAGAATACGCCGCTACTAAAGGCGCTCGGCAAAGCGATACAACAGCGTCGTCTAAAATTGAATTTGTCTCAAAAGGATTTGGCCGAAGAGGCAGGTGTTGACCGCGCCTACATAAGTAATATTGAACAAGCAAAACGCAATCCAAGTCTCAGTGCTTTACGCAACTTGGCTCACGGACTCCGTACCAGGCTTTCGAAATTGATTGGTGCAGCTGAACGAATTGAGAGCGAAACAGGCACATAAGCTCGTCACTAACATGCTGAACATCCTATAACCTTCCACCGTATTTGGTATCGGCTTAAGACCTTTCGCGAACTTCGCTAGCACTTCTTGGCATGAGCGTTGCTTCAGATAGCTCTGCCTTACCGGCTGTCTTGCGCCTTTTATAAATAAAACTATTACTACTCTTGATAGCCTATCTTGATATCTGATTTCTAAAGAACTTAAAGTAAGTCACCCTTTGTTTATAACTTTAAATACCTATCCCGCCAAACACTTCAGTGCACTCCATCTAAACAACCTTCTGAACTGCGATTGCAGCTTAAGGGGAGTCCGCTATCAAACAAAGTGAATGGTGGGAAGGTTGATAGGCAAGGGTTTGCGAGGTTCAGAATTGCTGATGTCGAGTTGACTGACGTAGATTCTGGCACCGAGCGACTAAACCACGCCTCTGACAATGAAAGCCGGTTAACGCTGCCTTTCTAGGAGGCTCAATTGGTGTGAATGCGGCCTGCATGCATTCTCGCCTCCACTAAGCAGGCACTAGGAGCCAACATGCAAACAACAAACGTTCCCGCTGCCATGACTGCACTCGAGACAGCCATCGCGGCAACCGAAGCAGCTCAGAAAGTAACGCAGCACACAGCCCCGTGGGCTTCCAGAGCTACAGCCGAAGTCGAACCGACCAAATGGACACGCCACATCGAAGCCGCTCTTGGCCAACCTGACGTGCTCGACTCGCTTCGCGTGCAATTCGACGAGAATACGCTCACCTTCGTGTCAGCATATTTGACACACAACATCGCCAGACGTCGAGTCTTCGATTGCTTCAGCCCGCTTTGCGACAGCATTCGTGATGTCATTGTTCTGCTTGACGAAAGCAAAGATGCGCGTCCCGGCCCTATCCAGACGGCAATGCGGTGCCTTGTGCTCCGTGGCTCAGAAGTCCACCGCCGACCACACTCTGAGATCAACGATGGCTCCTTCGATGGCATTGGCGCACGTGCTTATGGCATCCTCGTTGAGGCCTTCGGCACGCTTGCCACAAATCTTCTGAAGATCCGTTTCGGACAGGGTTACGGTCCTGCTCGTTACACAACCGATCTTGCCGTCAATGGACGCGCCCACAAGTCGTTCCTCAATCCCGATGTGGATTTGCGGCAGGTGTTCAAGGTCTCGTTCGTGGATTGCGTCAACTCGACGCACCCTCACAGCGCGAAATTGTTTGAGACTTTGGTTGCTGTCGAAGAGGCGGTCAATGTCGCTCGCGCTGCGGTTAAGAAGCTCAAATCAGACCAGAACGGCTCAATCAACGAGAAGCAGCACGCCGGTCGCATGCTGGATCTCCTCCACGGTGCCCCACAAGGCTGCGGCGGCAACATCGCAGATCAAGTCAAGGCTCAGAATCAGCGGCGCCGTGACTATGAGTTTGCTCGCACAGAGCTGCTCATGGCTGTTGCTGCCTTGCAAGCTCGCTACGAGGAACTCGTCGAGTCTCTCGTGCTCGCTGGCGCAGAGACCGCTGCTTTCCTTGAGGAGCTTAAGACGGAGCGGCACATCACTGTCGACCGCGAACTCACCATCCGCATCGCGATGAACAACTGTCTT
This sequence comes from Candidatus Melainabacteria bacterium, assembly GCA_003151275.1. The sequence continues at coordinate 16,986 of PLXC01000104.1, read as the reverse complement.
GCCGCGGATGCATATCTGCGTCGGGTCGGTCGGGAAATCGCCGAGCTGAACGGTAAGGATGCCAGGGACTTGTCTCTGGGTAACGGTGGTGCCGCACTCACCGCTGACTACGACGAAGTGGCTAAGCAGTATCGGCCGTTCAAACGTGCCGAGACTGGCGCTGTCACGGAATAACTTTCGTACAGAACAGCATCGAGAGGTGTTGGTCTGATCATTTTCTTACTCGAAGTGGAGCAGGAGAAATCCTGCTCCGCTTCTGAGTTTGCGCACCGCGAGTGGTGCGTACTTCCGCTGCAGAAAAACGGAATCAACAATATGAAAAATACAACTCGAACATGGGTAGGCGTGCAATGCGCCCTTGCCCTGTGCACAGCTATGATTTTAACCACCCCTGCCGAAGCTTTTGCTCATCAGACATTGCACCACGCCGGCGCCCCAAAAGCGCATCGTGTCAGCAAAGCGTCGCGGTCGCTCGAAGGCGTCGTGATCATCGAGGAAAAAACCGGCAAAGTGGTAACCTCAACAAACAGCACCAGGCTGTTCAATCCCGCTTCCAACGTCAAGGTGTCAACGTCACTTTTGGCGCTTCGCACCTTCGGTCCTGACTATCGTTTTCAGACCGAAATTCGTACCAACGGCACCATCAACGCAAACGGTGAGTTGGCAGGCGATCTCTTCGTCAGCGGGCATTACATGCTCTTTGGCGAGAAGCAAGCCCGCGAATTGGCGAAGATGCTCAACGCTAAGGGCATCAAATCCATCAAAGGCAGCCTCTACATCTCTCCTGATTTCGCGATGGATTTGCGATCTACTGGAATGGCTGCCGGCAACAAACTGATGGCGATTCTCGACCCGCACCACAAGACGCCTGCCCTTCGCAATGAAAGCGAACTGGCGTTCGACGGCACTCCTGAAGTGGCAATCACCGGCACGCTCAAAATCGGCGCACCACCGGCGACGGCTACTTTGCTCGCTACTCATAATTCGCCACCGCTGAAAGACATCCTCAAAGTTATGCTCTGCTATTCGGACAACACGATGGCGGCGCGTTTCGGCGAGATGCTCGGTGGCGTGACGGCGCTGCGAAAGTTCCTGATCAACGACGTGGGGGTCTCTGCCAAAGAAGTGCAGCTCGCGTCTACCAGTGGTCTCGGCGTGAATAGGCTGTCACCCAGGGCGATGATGACGATTCTGCAGGCTATCCAAGCCGAGCTCAAGAAGAATAAGCTCGCACTTTCGGATATCCTCGCCGTCGCCGGTATCGACGAAGGCACCATGAAGAAGAGGCTGAACGGACCAGGAGAAGCAGGTTCAGTCACGGCTAAGACCGGCACTCTTCCTGAAACTGATCTCGGTGTGAGCGCGCTTAGCGGCGAGCTTAGCACCACCCGTGAAGGCTCCTATCTCTTCGTCATCTTTCACATTCGCGGTGACGTAGGTCGTTTTCGGGCTCGTCAAAACGCTATTGTGGCCGACTTCCAAGGCGCTCACAGTGGCGCTTTGCCCATCCCGTACACGCCAATTCTGCCGCGTGTCGAAACAGAAGACTATTGGAGCTAAACTCCATCGTCTATTCACTTTACCTAAGTCGCTGCAGCCTTCAGGGCCACAGCGACTCATATCTTGGCTCCTTCATGGATGGCTGGATCCCAGCTCCATATAAAGCTGAATAAGAAAAGGAAATACAACATGTTCATTCGTCTGCTCATCAAGACCCTCCTCGTTCTCCTCGTCCTCCCGGCTCTGGGATTGATCGCATTCCACGGCGGTGTTGGCGGCGCCATCCTGGCCGTGATTCTCGTCGCCATNNGGCGCACGCGGCGCATTTGCCGTCTACTTCGCAATCGCCACCGGCATCTCGGCGATTGCCCTGACCATTGCCGCCTCGATCATGTCCAGCGTTGTCCTCCTCGGCTTCTGGCCGACGGTCGGCGCTGGCGCGATTCTGGCTCTGGTCTCCACGCTGTTCCCGTCGTCGAAGAGCTAACTGCTGATCGACTGATCTAATTTCTTGTTTGCGTGGTGTCAGGCTGTCTCGCATTGCGATTCGGTCTGGCACCATAGCAACAAGTTCAGAGTTGAATATGGTATGGACAGCCCACAGCATCAGTCTTTCAGTGACTTTTTCATCTTTAAGCGAGAAGTCGGATTATTTTAAAACCCGAGCTATACTATTCCATGTAGCAATAACGCTTTGAAAAAAATTTGGGGACAAGTGAGGAGGGCGTTGCGCCCTCCTCCTTAGCAGTCGAGATCGGCACTGCCGAACCCGTTTGGACCACTTCGGTCAGTCGAATTCCGGGTTATACGGCCGACGCGAATCCGCGATCAACCGTGTCAGCCCGGCGACGAGCAGTAAGCAAGCGCACAGTCCGAGGATGCTCAGTAAGGCTCCCCAGTTGCCGAGCTCGTAGATGGCAGCCACCGACCAGAAAACACCGATGATGGCACCACTTTTGAGTCCGTTTGAAACGCTTTTGTAGTTGTTTGCCCCCAGCACGTTCCCGAACTGTTCGGCGAAAACTCCTGTGCTGAAGCTCGTCGCGGCAATGCCACCAGCGAAGATGCAGAGGGAAACCAATAGACCACCGACGGTGGCAAAGATTTGCACTATAGAATGCAACATGAAACTTCTCCGTTAGTTTGAGCCGAGGCTCTGGATTTCCGCTGGCGAAAGAGAGCGCGCGTTCGACGTGCTCGCTGATTCGCGGAATCAATCAGCTGGGGATTTGATCAGTCGAATTCAAGCTCAAGCCGGCCTGCCTGTCAGTCTCGTCACGTATGCGCTGAGCACGGCGTCGAGTTCAGGAACCGGTTCGTTGTTTGCAATGCGTTCGCATAGAATGCGCCTGCAGTCTTCGCCCTGGAGATTCGGAGGAAGTTGGTTCTCCATGGCTTCGATGAACTTGTAATCGATGGGACGTGGAAAGATCCCGCAATCGTCTCTGACCCTTACTTCTTCCAGTCTATCGAGAGCTGCTTTTGCATCGATGAGGTAGCGATTCCGGTGACTGGCGACGAGGTCTTGATGATTGGCGATATATGCTTGCATTCAGATTTCCTTTTGAACTGAGTCACGTCCTACACGTCAACCAATACCCAATGCAGCTTTCGAGCAGTCATTGCTGCTTCCGAAGGGCGATTAAAAGAAGAATTGGCTTAAGAAAAAATGTTCGGAAGTGCTGTAAGGAGTGGATTGACGTGTTCCTTTTCCTAACAAAGACGATGCGGCGAATGCAGCAAATTTTTGTGTGTGATACATCTTTACATCATCAAGATCCAGCTTCCACCTCGCTCCCGTGCCGCCTGATCCGTGACGATTGGGATGTAAGCTGATGTAAAAATGTGGAGTTTCCGGGGGCTAGCTAACTAGCGCTAACGGGTTCTGACGAATAGCTTGGAGCGTTAGGATCGAATTCAACGACCTCTGGGGTACGCTTTCGGATCCGTGCTGTCACGCTTTATCAACTATATGCACGACTAGAGCGATGGTCGAAAAGAAGAGTCCAGACCTGCGTCCGAACTCTTGCTTTTCCGCCCGCACAGGGAGCACCGAAGTGCTCCCTGTGATAGAACGACAGAGCCTTAACTCTGAGGGGTGCTGAGCACGCCCACGCGGGTGAGGGAGACGCGCTGCTGCTTCGCATCGATGCCCTTGATTCGCACCTGGATGGTCTCACGCACGGCGAAGGACGCCTTGTCTTGACCTTCCAGTTCGGACTCGTGCAGGAGCCCGTCAACGCAGCCGCGGAGCGTCACGAAGATACCAAACGGCGCGATGTTAACGACGACGCCGTCAATGACTTCGCCGCACTTGAGGCTTTTGAACGCCGCCGACTTGACGCTGAGATGCACACTCAGTTTGACCAGGTCGATCTTGATCACCTCGAGGGTGAGCTCTTGTCCCATAGTGACGAGGTCCGCAGTGCGGGCAGAGCGATTGTCGCTCAGCTCATTGCGATTGACGAGTCCAGTGGTTTCACCGAGGTCAACGAGAACGCCCTTTTCGTCGTTCAGGAAGCGAGTCACCTTGCCGGTGATGATTGCGCCGCGCTTGAGCGTCGAGAGGAAGGCGTGTTGCTGTTCCTGAACTGCCTTGGCGTGACTGAGGATGACCTCGCCATGGCGACCGCTGGTGCGATCGATTTTGGTCACCTTGACGGGCAGAACCGTGTTCAGCAGTTTGTTCGGATCGCCGAAGACGACGAGTTCGCGACGAGGAATGAAGCATGTGACACCATCGATGATGGCTTCCACGCCGGAGAAGTGCTCCGTCGACTTGTTGTGGGTCAGGGTGGAAACGAGGGCGCCGGTGACGCCATTGTTTTCGACCAGGGCACCCAACTTGGTCCAAGCGGCGTTGCGCTGTTCGACAGCTGCGACGCGGTTTTGGGAGAGGGTGAACTCTTCGTCTGTGTCGGTGCGCTCGATGACGATGAATTTGGATTTGTCGCCGACCTTGAGGTCATCATTGCACTCGTCAGCGCTGATGTATGCGTCCGACTTGGTACCGATGCTGACGATGAATCCCCCGCGACTGCTGGCAACGACTTCGCCTTCGACGATGTCACCGCGATTGGGGTTTTTCAGGTCCATGTTCGCGAGCAACGTGGCCATGAGTGAAGTGGGTGCGGCGTTGCCGCTGTTTGGAGATGTGATCTGTTTCATAGAAGTCTTCTTTCGTTTTTTGTTTGTTGTTTGAAACGGACCACCTATCACCCTCTCGTTAGTCGACGACATGCACAACCTCGAACAAACTGCTGACGCAATTTTGAAAATGGTTGGAATGCTGTCAGGCTTTTGATTGGGTGGGTCGAGTTATTTGGAACTAGATGTAAAGGTGGTTGCCTCGACCCTAGTGAACTTGAAGAGGTGAATGCAACAAGCATATGCGGGCATTCCGCTCGTGTGGACGGCGGTCCATGGACCACACCCGATCGGGCAAACCACGTCGACCCCGCGTTATGTGGCACTTTGTCGAAGGGGTTAAAGGTTAGCGCTAGCGTAGCGGCTGCTTTGAACGCTAACTCGCATCAGGTATGTCGCAAGCTTTCAGCCTGAAATTAGCCATTTTCACTGAATTGAGCAGCCGACGTTTCATTCTCTTCGCAAACTTGCGCTAATCCTCGGGCGCATGATTGGGCTCTGGCCTGGGACTGGAGCGACATGCGTCCCGCATGCTTCGGATTATCAGGCTCTCTGCCCTAGCGCGCATCTCTCTGGCGATATAATGGTTGCTGAAGTAACGCAGACTGTCGCGTCCGTTTCCACGGATGAGGAAAGTCCGGGCACCACAGGGCTGGTTGCTGGGTAACGCCCAGTGCGCGTGAGCGTGAGGATAGTGCCACAGAAATGAAAACCGCCTGATTCGTCAGGTAAGGGTGCAACGGTGCGGTAAAAGCGTCACCAGCAAGGTCGAGAGGCCTTGGCTAGGTAAACCCCGCTGAAGGTGCAAGGTGAAGGTATAGCTCAGTCATTGGTGGCCCGCCAACCTGAGTTGCCGAAGCCGCTAGAGGGTATGGGAAACCATACTCCCAGAGAGATGACAGTCTAGAACAGAACCCGGCTTACGCGTTACTTCAACCTGTTCCAATCAAACGACAAACCCTCGAGCATGCTCGAGGTGTGGAGCGCAGCCAGAGGCAATCCTGGACTCGATAACCTGGGCGCTTCTTGTGATCAGCACCTTGCTGTTTGATCCTCTTTGAAATCGAGAACGCGGCATTCTCCCTCCTAATCCTCAAGATAATCCGTGACTAGCGAACAAATAACTCTCAACTAGCGGTAAGGAATGTATGAAAGTAAAATCGCCACCGTCAATTTCAGCTGTATCGAAAAAACAACTTTTATCAATGCTTTTGGGGCTTAATTCAATCCTCGGGTGCTCGCCCATACTCGCTCAGGGTGAGCCGACAGCTAACGCCTCAGCCGCAGACGCTGAAACCTCTCGTCTCTTGCAAGGTGGTGTTCGGCACAAAGAGTATCTCGATCCAGTTCCAAGCGCACTTATGGCAGGGGCTAAATTTGACGAGGAAACGATGCCAAAACTGACTCCGATCAACAACTGGATTCCCGTTCCGGCCTGGTTAGCCGGCACATGGCAGTTCAAAAGTGAGAACGTTACAGCGATGGAGGATTACACAGGCGCAGACTATAAAAAGCCTCCTTACACCATTCGCAATGAAGGACAAAAGATTTTCGGTCAGCAGAAGGATAAATCGGGGCAGATATGGCATTACCTAAATGCGCCCTACAGCTATGTTGCAAAGCTCGATCACGGACGGCTCGGCTACGAACGCGTCACTAGGCTGCTAGTAACAGTGTCGTCAGACTACTCGGCTTTGGCACTCAAGCTGACAGGCACCGATACTCAGGTGAAAAACCAACGAGTCACGTTCACCAGCCAGTCAGAACAGTTTAGCCGTTACACTCAGGCTGGGAAAGATGCAATCAGACTAGATGGCTCAGCCAGATACTTCGACATGCAAGGCAAAGCAACTGGGCAGCAGACTTCGTATATGATGCCGCAGCTGAGCAAGCCGTTCGAGGTCATTGATGAGCAAGACGGTAAAAACCTCAAACAATCGTTTGTGGATTTTCTCAAGTCCCACGGAAAAGCAGATTTAGTTCCCCAATAGCGCTCCACCGGCGGTGCGACAAGAAGAGGAGTTGTTTATGGATGCGTTTCCGCGTTGACGACCGGTAATTCCGTCTCTTTGAATACTTCGATTGGCTTCTTGCCGATGCCCTCTAAAATTCGGAAAATCACCGGCATGAATACAAGCGTAAAAATCGTAGACAGGGAGAGTCCGCCAATCACCGCTATCGCTAACGGCTTTTGCAATTCAGCTCCCGCGCCAAAACCTAATCCCAGTGGAAGCAGACCCAATATGGTGCAAAGCGTGGTGATCAGAATCGGGCGGATCCTCACTGTGCCTGCTGCAATTAGCGCATCATCTAGACTTAACCCATCCTTACGCAAATGATTTGTGTAATCCAACAGGATGATGCCGTTTTTGACCACCAGCCCAACGAGCAGGATGATGCCCATAAACGAACTAACATTCAAAGAAGTGTTCGTCAACAATAGACCGGCCACTACTCCGAACATGGCTAGCGGCACGGCAATAAAGATAGCGAAAGGCTGTGTCCAAGATCTGAACTGAATCACGAGGATGAGGTAGACGAGAACTATGCCGAGGGCCAATATTTCCAAAAGCTGAGTGAAGGATTCTTGCTGGGTCGAGTATAGTCCGCCAATGTTCATGGAGTAACCGACTGGAAGCTTAAATCTGGTCAGCTGCTTTTTGATGTCAGCAATTACAGAGCCGAGATCGCGCTGCTCTACGCCTGCTTGAATGGATATGTAGCGTTGCTGGTTTTCACGTCGAATTTCACCTTCGCCGGCCACGTGCGATATCTTCGCCACCGCAGATAGTGGCAGCATTTTTCCTGTTGGTCCCGTGATTGGAATTTCCGCTAGTTGCGCTGGATCATTACGTACCGCATCCTGAAGCCTGATCCTCACATCCACCAATCGATCTGTTTGGCGCACCTGGGTGGCGATGCCACCGAGCATAGCGTCTTGCACCTGGGTGATAATATCGTTGGTAGTCAGTCCCAGTCGACCTGCTTGGATGGGATCGACTCGCGCGTCGATCTGCGGAGCGCCAACCCGCCCGGTGGTCACGACATCCACCAGTCCGCGCACATCCTTGATTTTGTCTTTTACAATGTTGGCCTGGGTGCGCAGGTTATCCGGTTCCTGTCCGTAAATCCGCAAATCGACTGGGCTCGAGACACCGGATAGGTCATTAAGTTCGTCCTGCAAAATTTGGTGAAAGTCCACGTCGAGTTGGGGCAACTTCTCAGCAAATTGCTTGCGCTGATCGTCGAATATTTGCCAAACTTTTCGTTGACGTTGACTGACTGGTTTGAGAACAACAAGAATGTCGCCCGAATTAATCTGGGTGGCAAACAGTCCATTCTCCGCACCGGTGCGCCTTGTCCATGCCTTTACCTCAGGGGTTTTGGCCAATACTTGTTCCAGTCGTTGAGCGAGCGCATCAGTCTCAATCAGTGATGTTCCTGGTGGCGCGAAATAATCGATGATATAGCTGCCTTCATCCATGGATGGTAGAAAATCCGAACCGACTTGCTTGAACATTGCAGCGCCGGCGATAATCAACGTCAGGGTGAAAAGGCAGAGCCAGATTGGTTGTTTGAAAAGCCTTCTAATTAGCCCGGCATAAAATCCGCCTTGCGGCACAACCGGTTTATCGATCACATTCTTTTTCGGTTTTAACCAGCGCGCCGCGAGAGTCGGTGTCAAAGTAAGAGACAAGACGAGTGAGAAAAGCACTGCTGCAGACAGGGTTAGCGTGAAGCTAGTGAAAAATTGGCCTGCCACTCCGGACAAAAGTCCTAGTGGCAAAAAGACCACCACGGTGGTGATGCTTGACGAAACAACGGGTGCCAGAAGTTCTTCCAACGCGGTTGTTACTGCGGCTTGGGGATCCAGTCCTTTGCTTAATTGATGATCTATATTTTCGATCACAACGACGGCATCGTCTATAACAAGACCAATTGCCACAGCCACTCCGCCGAGTGACATGAGATTCAAACTTTGTCCTGTTAGGTAAAGTACTCCGAATGCAGCCAACGCTGAAAGAGGGATGCTCAGTGCTGCAATCAGCGTGCTGCGCCAATCTCTCAGCGAGACAAAAAGCACGATGATGATCAGCAAAATACCGATGCCGATTGCTTCTTTCACATTTTTGATGGCGTCGACTACAAGTCCGGATTCATCGTAAGCGGCACGGACTTTGATTCCCGGTGGCAAACTTTTTTCAACTTGGACAAGCTCTTTGCGCACTTCATTTGAAACATCTACGACGTTGCTGTTGGGTTGACGAAAAACGTTGAGAGTCAAACCTGGCTTGCCATCCACGCTAATCAATTTGGTTCGGTCCGCCCATCCCCAAGAGATGGTGCCTAGATCACGCAAGAAAACAGGCGTGCCGGCTTTCGATGTAACCACAACGATGCCACCCAAATCTGATGGTTTGACCGATTCACCGGTGGCAACGACTAGATTTTGTTCGTAATTTTGATCCAATTTTCCAACCACTTGCATTTGATTGGTTCGTTGCAGAGCAGTCGCTACGTCGGCGAGACTGAGCCCTTCTCCCTTCAGCTTGGTTGGGTCAACTTGAACGGAGATCTGCTGTATATCTCCACCTTGTAGTTGGACGCGAGCGACACCTGGTACGCGCGTTAGCCTAGGTTGGATTTGATAGCGGGCAATCGTATAAAGATCCGCAAGCGTCAATGTGTCAGAACTGATGTTGTAACCGATAATTGGAAAGATCGCCGGAGTAACGCGCTCGATGGTTAGGTTGGTTGAGGGCGGTAATGTAGCGCGAATCTCTGCAATTTTCGCTTGCAATTGTTGCAGTGCGAATTGCATATCGGTTGACGGTTGGAAGTCCACTGATATTTCCGTGGAGCCTCGAATCGTTTTTGATCGAACCCAGCGTACCTTGTACACTTGTCCAACCGCCTCTTCGAGCAGGCGTGTGACTGAGACGATCACTCGCTCAGGGGAGATGTCGCCAACTTCAGCGATGACAGCTATGCGTGGAAAAGAGAGTTCAGGATAGACGTTGCTCGGCAAAAATTGGAACGCCAAAAAGCCAGCCAGGGCAACAAGAACAAAAACAAGCTCAATTGCCCGAGATTGTGACTGCAGAAGTTTTGTGTACCTGATCACTCTCTGCCTCTATTTTTGTACCGTCAGGAAGTCCATAAGCACCTTTCGCCACAACAACAGCGTTGGCGGAAAGTCCACTGACTATTTCAGTCATGCCATCACGCTCGATACCGGTCTTGACCTTCGCTCTTTTCATTTCGTGGTTCTGAACAACGTATACCATGCGACTATCAGGCGCCTCAGGGTCCGCCACGAGCGCAGTTGACGGCACGACTAGGGCATCATTGTGAACGCCTGTGGTGATTGCCACAGTCACTGGCATTCCCTCTTTGAGTTCGTTACCAGGATTCGAACAACGAATTTGCACAAGGATGTTGGAAGTTTGTTGATCTACGACTGGACTTATTGAGGTGACTGTACCGTGAAACTTCTGATTCGGCATCGATGCGCTTTTCACCGCAGCAGTGTATCCTGGCAGAATACGAGTCGGCAGCACCACGGGGATGTATGCAGTAACAATGACTGTATCCAAATCTACAATCTGAACTATTGGTGTCGCACTGTCTGCGGTATCACCAACATTTAGAAATCGCTGGGCAACAATCCCGGTGATCGGAGTTTTGACATCCGTAAAACCGAGTTGAGTGAACGCTGCTCCACGAGTTGATTTCGCTTGATCGACTTGCGATTTGGCGGCCGCAACTTGAGCCGTTGCTGTTTGCACCTGACTTTCCGCGAGCACTAAATCTTTTTGCGCCGCGATGTTCAATTCAACGAGTCTTTTGGTTCGCTCAGCCGTGCTCTTTGCCAGTTGCAAATTCGTGTTCGCTTGGTCTACGCCAGCTTTGGTGGTGTTCAGCGCCGCCAATGTCTGCTTATAAGCATCGGTCAGTGACCTGTTATCCAGCCGTGCAATAATCTGACCTTTCGTCACTTTTTGACCGGGAACGACAGGCACGCTGATGAGTTTCCCGGCAACCGCCGCACTCACTTTGATTGAATGATCCGGTAACGCTGCCACCACTCCAGAAACGTTGATTAAGTTGGCAAGATTTTCCTTGATGACGTGGGTAACCGGCAGATGTACTGTGGCGACAACTTCTGTCGAGTTGGCAGAAGCCCCTTCGTCTGCGGCATCCTTCTTCTGACAACCGGCGATTGTAGCCATTGCCAAGAAGAGCAGAAGAGATGAATTTAGCAGTTTGGAAGATGGCATTGTCGGTTAATTTAGTTTTGCGGAATTTGGCTGCGTGAGGCTTGAGACAATACTGACTTCTTTTTTACCTTGATGAACAACATTACCGTCTGTGATTATGGCGTAATTACTTGAATAATACGTCATTGCCGGGTTGTATGCTTGTTGCCGCATGTCTAATCTCAGTTCTTCTAAACTTGTAAATTCGAGATTGTGGCAGCCATTAAGCACGTTCACTAGAACTTCTGCTCATCTGCCAATCTCTGATTTACGCGTAATTGCAATTTTAGCGCTGTGCTTTTGTCTAGTGTGGACATCGAAGGCTGAAGCGGCAATCGATGCTCGCCCGATTAAAGATCCTCAGACCAACTCGCAATTCATCTCAATCATGCAGGCGATGGATGAATCGTTGCTAAATAATCCTCGCGCTGCATCCTCGCGATCTCAGCTTGGTATCACGCGTGCTTTAATGGCTCAGGCAACCATCTATCCTAATGGTGGCCTGGAAATGGATAATGGCTTTCACGCAGAAGATACTTATCGATTTGGTGCCTTTCTTCCAATCGAGCCGCCGTGGAAAATGATCCTTCGAATAATCTCCGCAAAGAAGCAACTCACTCAGGCTGATTTGGTGATGCAGCAACAATTGTGGCTTCTTCGAGGCGAGGTTCGCCGGGCGTACACTGAGTTTGTCATTGCTGAGGAAGCCGGAGAGACTCTCAAAGAGATTACTGAACTGACTCGAACTCTGGCTACGGTAGTTGATAAACGTGTCGAGACTGGAGATGTGCCGAAACTCGATTTGTTCAAAGCTCAGTTGGCGCTGTCTCAGGCAGAGGTTGATTCCGAAGCTGGTGATAGAAGAATTTTGCAGGCCCGAGAACAACTGAATATCGTGATGGGGCGCCCAGTTGACAGTCCGACGGCCGCTCCGCCCCTTGGCGCGTTTAGGATTTCAGTCGTAAAAAATGAACTTTTGCCGGACTTGTCTCAGCCGTTCGCACCATTGAAAGAATACGTAGACACGGCGTTGGCAAACCGTCTGGAGTTGAAGGTGATTGCCCAGGCAATCAACGTTAACAAAACGGAGTCGAGACTGGCTTACGCCAACATTTTCCCCAATTCCCAAGTGAGCGCTGGTCGTTCTATTGTGGTTGGTCCAGGAATTCCGAAAGTTGTCGGCGTTTACATGACAGGACAATTTCCATTGCCAGTGGGCAATTTCAATCAAGGTGAAATCAAACGAATTTCGGCGGTTATTAGACAGTTTCGCTTTGAGCAAGAAGCTCAAAAGAACGTGATTAGCGGGCAAGTTGATATTGCCTATAGGAAACTGATCAATGCGCGCGAGACGATGCGCAATTATCAAAATCGTATTTTGGCTGCATCCGAGAATGTCACGCATCTGGCTCAACTTAGTTATCAGAATGGGCAGTCGGACATCACCGCGGCTCTAACTGCACAACAATCCAATATTCAAATTCGTAACCAGTACTTAAATAACGTCATGGCTTATGAGCTGGCGTATACAGACCTGGAGCAGGCTGTCGGTAAAGTGCTGCAATAGCCGGAAGCGGTGCAGCGGGCCGGTCTTTTGCTCCCGCAAAGACAAACACCCGATCGAAACGATCGAGTGTTGTCCTTCAGCATAATTTGATGCGTTCTCGTTTGTAGTTCCAGAAACCTTGGGCAAGAGGCTGGAACCATGGGCGGAGCAGTGGACTAGCAGCGCATTTGGAATGCACTTTCTTCGTTTGTAGTTCCAGAAATCTTGGGCAAGAGGCTGAAACTATGCGTACATTAGCGGACGTTCGTGGAATTATCGTGTCACAGAAAAAATCATTTAAAAAATCTTGCTTATTTTCTTAGGTTGACCTCAAGACCTGGTTCGGTGCGGATATTTACGGGAAGTCCTCCATAACAAGTCGAGCTTCGAGTCATTTTTAGATTTGGGTGACTGGTGTGCTCGATGAACCTTTGACTCTCTGACTTTAGGTTGTCCGGTTGAAATTGTTCCGGAATTATTCATGTCATTTTTGTTTATGGTGTTCGTGTTGCAAAATTGAAGGGCATTTTTCCTGCGACGAAGTGCCGGAGCTAATTTGGGTCGCCAACCTGATAGTATTATATGAGCTAGTGGAAAATGTTTTTTGGGGAAATTTGGCAGAAATTTGAAAACGGTAGTGCCATCGCGTACGGTGGCACTACCGTTCTTGTCTGGCAGGCAGTCGTCATCAGAAGACGACTGCCTCGGCGTGGATGCACGGTGACTGTGCACTGGGAAGATTTATTTGTTCTGTGGAATCAGCTTGTAGCCGAGACCGCCGAACGCACCAGTCGCAGTCCACATGGCCAGAACCGTGAGAACTCGCTGTGGGTCGAAGCTGCCGCCGCCCGTGCCAATCCAGAAGCAGGTGATGATGAAGACCCATGCCGCGAGCGAAGTAATTGCGCCAACCAGGACAGGTTTCCTTCCCCCGGTTAGGCAAGAGATCATCAGTCCGGTCAGAATTCCTGCACCGGCGCCCGCGATGGCGAACAGTACAGAAAGCTCAGCGGCGGCATCGATATAGCTGCCCGAACTGGGCGTTAAAAACGTAATGCCGATGATAAAGTAGACGATTGACATGAAAACGGTGCAGACGATACTGCCAAGAAATTTGGGCAACATGTTGACCTCCTGAGTGATGTTTTAAGATGGAACGAAAGGGTGGTGCCATCGCATACGATGGCACCGTTGTTGTTGTCCGGCACGCCGTTCAGACCGCTTCCTAATGGTGAGAAAAGAAGAGGTATGCATAGACGAGAACAAGCATCAGCACGGCGCACACAGGACCGGCTAATGAGTTCTCGAGGGCGGTGTTTTCCCTGCGTGAAACCTGCCGCGACGGAACCTCCGCAGTGCAATTGGCCTCGACAGAGTTGCTGCTCGCCGTTTTCGCGAACCAAAGACCACTGTCCTTGATGGTGCGCTTTTGCGTCGCATAGTCGACATAGAGCAGCCCGAAGCGCTTGCCGAAGCCTTCAGCCCACTCGAAGTTGTCCATCAGCGACCAGGCAAAATAGCCTTGCACCTTGGCACCATCTTCGATCGACAAACGCACCTGCTTGATGTGCTCGCGCAGGTAATTGAGCCGTTTGGTGTCGTGCACATGACCGTCCGCTGCGATCACGTCGTTATACGCGGCACCATTTTCGGTGACGTATAAGGTCGGATAATCGTAGTCTTTCGAGATCCGCGTCAGCAACGTGCGCAGGGCAGTGGGAGTCACTTCCCAGGGCATGTCGGTGTATTCGGATCCCGGCAGCGGATGTTTCACTTCATCCTTGGAGACGACGTAGCGGAAGTAGTAGTTGACGCCCAAATAGTCCAACTTCTGGCTGATGATCGCAAGATCAGAAGCCATAAGGTCGCCTATCTGAGCGGCATTGCTAGCCGGGTACACGCCTTTGAAAAGCGGGTCGAGCCACTGTCCAAAGTCCCAACGCCACGACTCCTCGCACCTCTGTGCATCTTCAGGAGTGAGTGGCTCGGGTGTGGATTGGTTCAGGACGATGCCGATTTGCAGGGGACGTTTCGTCACCTTGCGCATGGCAATCGTGGCAAGACCATGAGCGACGAGCAAATTGTGCGCCACCTGTGGTGCCAACTTTTCGTCGTGCAGTCCCGGTGCGTGAACACCCCAGGCATGCCCGAGATACGCTGAACACCAGGGTTCGTTGAAGGTAGCCCAGAAAGTAACGCGGTCACCAAACCGCTCCACCATCTTTGCTGCATAGGCGGCGAACAGATGCCCGACTTCCCGGTTCGCCCAACCGCCTTCGTCTTGCAACGCTTGCGGTAGATCCCAGTGGTAGAGCGTGATGAACGGCTCCATGCCGTTGGCGATCACGCAGTCGATCAGCTTGCCGTAGAACTCCAAGCCTTTCTCGATGAAGTCGCCGCGCCCCAATGCTTGGACACGCGGCCACGAAATCGAGAAGCGATAAGCGCCGAGGTTGAGCTGTTTCGCCAGCGCGATGTCAGCCTCGAAGCGATTGTAGTGATCGCAGGCAACATCGCCATTTTCGTCGTTTTTGACTCGCCCCGGCGTGTGGCTGAAGCGATCCCAAATCGACTCGCCCTTGCCATCGGCATAGGGCGAGCCTTCGATCTGGTAAGCGGAAGTTCCGGTTCCCCAGATGAAACCCTTGGGGAACCGACATCGTTCATTGTGGCTTGCATTCATGCATCTCTCCTGGTGCGATGAGACAGAGTGGACGTGGATTCAGCATCGGGAGCTTAGGGAACTCCAGGTGCCGCTTCGCCGGGTAGACTCGCCATGTGCCATCGTCCAGAAGTTCCAGGACCTGATCGTGATACTGAGCCAGTTGTGTTGGTTGTCCAACCGTGATGATCGTGCTGCCCAGCGTGCCGAGAATGGCGTAGAGCAGTTCGTTTTCACCCGGTTCGACCGCGTACGTGACCTCATCGGAGACGACGCAATCACGTTTGCCAAGCACGATGCGTGCTAAAACAAGCCTGTGTATCTCGCTTTTCGTCAGGAGCACCTTCCAGTTCTGCTCTTTGTCGAAACCGCCTGCGGTATCAAACAGGTGACCGAGCTTGACCGATTGGAGCACTTGTTGAACGCGAGTATCTTCGACACCTGTCGGAACACTGAGAATTTGACGCAGTGTGGATTCCGGCAGATACGGCTCTTGCGGCAGGAACATCGAATCGTTGAACGACGGCCGCTGCAAATGCCCACTTCCCGCATTCCAAAACCCAGCCATGACACGCACGAATGCAGATGTCTGAGCTGGATGAGGACCGGTCACCAACAAGCTCGAGCCCGCAGGAATACGCAGGTTGAGGTTAGCAACAATCGGATGATCCGGGTTTGGTCCGAAGACACTGACGTTATCGAAGACGATGTCTTTGCCTTCGCTGACGTCGATGTGAGGACCTTCTGGAACCTTCTCAGCTGCGATGTCATCGAGAGCTTCGATGAAACTGCCAAGACGATTGATGTTAGCCGCGAAGCCGCTGATTCCGGAGAACTGTCCGATCAACAGTGTCGACCCGTTGAAGATGGCCGTAAACGCAATGGTCGCTTGCGCGATCATGCCGAATTCGATCTCCCCTCTGAAGTAAAAGGGGAACATCACCAGGGGCGGTATCAGTGGCATCCAGTAGTTGTAGAGATTCGAGAACGTCTGGATATTTCTGTTCACGATCGCAATCGACAAGAGCGTGTCGATTACTCGTTTTAGCCCATCCACTGCTTGCGAGAGGGCAATCGGCTCGCCCTTGCAAAAGGCGATCGACTCGGCTTCATTTCTTGCGCTTGCAACTTTGAAACGCAAGTCGGCTTCGTTCTTGGTCTGCTGGAAAGCCAGCCAAACAAGCGATTTGCCGATCAAGACGGCGATCAACGAGCCGGCCGCCGCGTAGGCGAGAACGCCGCCGGTGAGCATTCTGGAAATCACCCAGAGCACGCCGATGAAGCTCAGAACCTTGAAGAGGGAGTCCATGATCGAGATAGACAGCCCGATTGCGGAGTTGCAGAACGAGTCAACGTCCTGCGTCATCCGTTGGTCCGGATTGTCGATGTTTGTGTTGGTGGTCAGCTTGCGATGTGCCTGATTCGAGTAGTACCTGCCGAACAGGTCCGTCGATAGCCACTTTCGCCAGAGTAACGCCAATCGCGTGCGCAAGTATCCGTAAAATGCTTGCACAGGATCTTGTAGAACAAGCAGGCCGGCGTAGATCGCCAGGTACTTGTAGAAGTCTCCGGACGCCTTTTGCTGCATTGCAGTTGAGAAGTCACCGGCGATGTTGCTGATGTAAATCGCCAGTGCGGTATCAACGCAGAGCAGCACCAAGACGGCTCCCAAGTGTCCGATTGCGGGTAAGCGCATTTCGGACACCCAGAATGGTTTACCGATCTTGTAAAGACGTGTCCAAGGAAGACCCTCTTTCTTTTGGGTGATGACAAAACTCCATTCAGTTCCACACCAACGTGGTGAGGGAGTTGGGCTCGAGCTGCACATCGGCACGCCACGAGTCGAGCTCTAGGGAAACGGTTCTTGCGGA